>JACRCW010000114.1 GCA_016218805.1 Deltaproteobacteria bacterium
ATGGCCTCGCCTGAGGAGCGGGCCGGGCGGGCCGCCGCCGCGGGCGGCGGGGGGGCAGCAGGCGCGGCGGGGCGGGTGGGCGGTGCGGCCGGCGTCTCACGCGCGGGGGCGGCGGCACGGCGAACGCGCGGCGCGGGCAGGCCGTCCACGCCCAGAGCGCCCAGGAACTCCAGGTGTCCGCGCAGGGCCACCGCCGCCTCGGCCGCCAGCGCACGCAGCGCGGGATCCATGTCCGTCATGGGGCGCCTTCTACCGGAGGGCCGCGCCCGCGCGAAGTGGCGCGCGCGGCCGGTGCGCTGTAAGCCGCGCGCAACGTGTCCGCCCCCGCGCGCCTGATGCTCATGTACGCCGGGATCTTCCTGGGCGTGGGCATCATGATGTCCTTCCTGCCGCTGCACCTGCGCACGCTGGGGTTCTCCGCCACGGCCATGGGCGCGGTGTTCGCCTTGCGGCCCGCGGTGCAGGTGGTCACGCCCACGTTGTGGGGCATGTGGGCGGACCACCGCGGCGACGCGCGCTTCCCGCTGCGGCTGGCCACGGTGGGATCGCTGTTGGCGTTTGTACCGTTGCTGTTCTCGCGCGATGCGGCGGTGGTCTCCGCGCTGCTGCTGCTGCAGACGGCGTTTGGCGCCGGGCTGGTGCCGCTGACGGACGGCATGACGCTGGCCACGCTGCACAAGAACCCGGGGGGCTTTGGGCGCGTGCGCGTGGCCGGCACGGTGTCCTTTGGCGTGGGCGTGCTGGGTTTCTCCGTGCTGCTGGGGCCCACCGGGGGATCCATGGAGCAGGCCGGCGAATGGAGCGTTCCCGCCATCCTCGCCGCCATGGCTGCGTGCGTGGCCACGTCGCTGCTGCTGCCGGAGGTGCCGCCGCAGCCGCGGGAGCGCGGGGCGAAGGTGACCGCCCTCATCCGGCCGCTGTGGCTGTTTCTGCTGGTCAACGCGCTGCACTGGGCCGCGCACGCCACGTACACGGTGTTCTTTGGCGTGCACGTGGCGGACCTGGGCCTGGGGCCGCACGTGGTGTCGGTGAGTCTCGTCGCTGCGGTGGGGGTGGAGACGGTGGTGCTGTTCGCGGCGCCGCGGTTGATGCAGCGGTTCTCCACGCGCGTGCTGCTGGTGGCGGCCATACTGGTGGCCATCCTGCGGTGGTGGGTGTCGTCGTGGGCCACGGCGGCGTGGCTCATTGTGGGGGCGCAGGCGCTGCACGGGGTGTCGTTTGGGCTGGCGTATGTCCTGGGCGTCACCTGGGTGCGCGCGCGCGTCCCGGACGAAGCGCGTTCCACCGGGCAGGGACTGTTCACGGCGGTGGTGTTTGGCGGTGGTGGCACGCTGGGCACGGCGCTGGCCGGCGTTGCGTATGACGCGGGGCGCGGCGCTGCGGCGTTCAACCTCGCCGTGGTGCTTGAGCTGGCCGCGCTGGCGCTGTTCGCCGCGGGTGAGTGGCGCGCGCACCGGGCGCGCTGAACGCGCACGCTGTCACGCACTGCGGCGGGTACAGGCCCCGCCGCTACGAGCGGAGCGGCGCGGGGCGTCCACGGAGCGGCGCGGGGCGTGCGTCACACGTCTTCACCGGATGGAGAAGAAGCTCTTGATGCGCGCCAGCAGCTGGCTGCTGTGCTCCTCAATGGGCGGCACCTGCGCATCCGCCGCGGCGCGCGCCTTGAGCAGCGCCATCTGGCGCTCCGCCACGGCCCGGCTCATCACGTCCACCACGCCGGGGTTGCGGTTGAGCACGTCGGTGAACCCGGGGTGGCCCACCACGTACGCCTGCACCTCGTCCACCGCCACCACGGTGGCGGACCGCCGCTCACCCGTCAGCAGGGACATCTCACCAAAGAACGCGCCCGCCTCCAGGTGCGCCACCGCGGAGCCCCGCACCAGGATCTTCACCTGGCCGCTGTGGATGATGAACAGCTCGTCCCCCTCCTCGCCTTCCGTGATGATGGCGTCACCCGGGATGTACGTGCGGCGTTGGATGGACCGCGCCAGCAGCGCCAGCTGCTCCTCAGACAGCGCCTTGAGGAAGTCTATCCCCTGCAGCCGCTTGGTCACGCTGGCCACTTCCTCGTCGGTCATGGCCGGCCGCGCAATGGCCCCCGCCCGCTCCAGCGCGTACCAGACGCGTTCGTTGACGGCGCCGTCAATGGTCTCGCGCTGCTCAAAGCGGTCCACAAAGTAACGCGCCTGGTAGACGACGAACGCGTCCTTGTACCCGGTCACCAGCACCTGCGGTGGCGGCTCCGCCAGCACTCCGTCCACGGAACGCACGGCGCGCAGCGCAGCGTCACGCGCCCGCCGTGGCGGCACCGGCAGCGGGAGGGAAAAATCCAGCGTGCGCCGCATCAGCGGCGTGGGCTTGGAGAAGTTGATGATGGAGCTCTTGGCCAGCGGGCCGTTGGGGACCACCACCTCCACGCGGTCTTCGGTGAACAGCTTGGTGGCGCGCCAGTTGATCTCCAGCACCTGCCCCACGTGCCGCGGGTCGTTGTCGAATTGGATCCAGTCACCCTCCTCAAACGGCCGCTGCCCCTGGATGGCCAGGCCCGCCACCACGTTGCCCAGCGTCTCCTGCAGCGCCAGGCCGATGACGGCGGTGAGCAGCGCGGAGGTGGTCAGCAGACTGCCCGGCTCCATGCCCGCGCTGCGCAGGCTGATGAACACCACGGCGGCGTAGACAAACCCCTGCAGGATGTCCCGGAAGATGGCGGGCATGGGCCGCCCGGCGCTGGGCCGCAGGCGCAGGTCCACCACCAGCAGGAACCCCAGCCGGCCCGCCGCCAGCAGCACCGCCAGCAGCGCCACGCCCCACAGCAGCGTGCCCTGCGGGCGGAACACCGCGTGCAGCACGCACAGCAGCGCGTTGGCGGTCAGGCAGGTCAGCGGGAAGCGGAGGTCCGTGCGGCGGTTCGCGGGCAACACAACCTGCAGCAGCGCCCAGACAACAAACCCCAGGCCCGCGCCCCAGCCGCCCACGATCCACGCGTCGGCCTGGGTCAGGCGCTCAGCCAATGAGGCGTCGAGGTCCATGCGGGTTTTGTCCTCGCGGCCGGCTACCAGAGGAGACCGTCAGGCGGCAACGCGCGGTGCCGCGCCACCGGCCTCGCCGGGCCCGGGGTCCTGCACTAGAGTCCGCCGTCCGTTCGCGGTTGTCGTCGTCATCCTGCAGGAGGCGCGCATGTCAGGCTCACACATCCTTGCCATTGATCAGGGCACCACGGGCACCACCGTTCTGGTGGTGGACCCGCAGCTGCGGGTGAAGGGCCGGGCCACCGTGGAATACAAGCAGATCTATCCCAAGCCCGGCTGGGTGGAGCATGACCCCGAGGACATCTGGCTGAGCGTCACCAAGGCCATCACGCAGGCGCTCAAGGGCGCGTCCCTGCGGCCGCAGGAGCTGGGCGCCATTGGCATCACCAACCAGCGCGAGACGACGGTGCTGTGGCACAAGGCCACCGGGCGCCCGTGCATGAACGCCATGGTGTGGCAGGACCGCCGTACAGCGGAGGACTGCCACAAGCTCAAGGAGCAGGGTCACGAATCCCTGTTTCGCGAGAAGACCGGCCTGGTGCTGGACCCGTACTTCTCCGGCACCAAGCTGGCGTGGATGCTGCGCGAGGTGAACGGCGCGCGCACGGATGCGGAGGCGGGCAAGGCGCTGTTTGGGACCATTGATTCCTACCTGGTGTGGCGCCTCACCGGCGGCGCTGAAGGCGGCGTGCACGTGACCGACGTCAGCAATGCGTCGCGCACGCTGATGTTCGGGCTGCAGGGGCTCAAGTGGGAGCCGGAGCTGCTCAAGGTGCTGGGCATTCCGGAGGCGTGCCTGCCGCGCGTGGTCTCCTCCGCCGAGGTGTACGGCAAGACGCGCGGGCTGTCCGGCATCCTCCCGGACGGCATCCCGCTGTGCGGCATGGCCGGTGACCAGCAGGCCGCGCTGTTTGGCCAGGCGTGTTTTGAGCCGGGGGACGCCAAGATCACCTTTGGCACCGGCGCGTTCATGCTGATGAACACGGGCAAGGAGATTGTCCACAGCAAGAACAACCTCATCACCACGGTGGCCTGGCAGGTGGCGGGGCAGGTGAACTACGCGCTGGAGGGCAGCGCGTTCATTGCCGGGGCGGCGGTGCAGTGGCTGCGTGACGGGCTCAAGCTCATCCACACCGCGGGGCAGGTGGAAGCGCTGGCGGAGACGGTGGAGAACTCCGGCAGCGTGGTGTTTGTCCCCGCGCTGACGGGGCTGGGCGCCCCGCACTGGCGGCCTGACGCGCGCGGCGCGCTGATGGGGCTCACGCGGGACAGCAACGCGGGTCACATTGCCCGCGCCTGCCTGGAGGGCATTGCCCTGCAGAACGCGGAGATCCTGCTGGCCATGGACAAGGACGCCACCCTGGTGGCGCACCTGAAGTCCACCAAGGTGGACGGCGGTGCCGCCGCCAACAACCTGCTCATGCAGCTGCAGGCGGACGTGCTGCGCATCCCGTGCGTGCGGCCCAAGGTCATTGAGACCACCGCGGTGGGCGCCGCCTGCCTGGCCGGGCTGGGCGCCGGGATGTTCACGGACCTGGCGGCGGTGAAGAACGCGTGGAAGGAGGACCGCGTGTTCCAACCGCGCATGAAGGACCCGGAGCGTGAAGCGTTGATGAAGAAGTGGGCCCGCGCCGTGGCCGTGGCGTGATGGCTCCCAAGCGACGCCGCCCCGCGGTGGAGGTGCCCGCCCTGGCCGAGCGGCAGCCCCGGTCGGTGCGCGAGCTGGTGGCCTACGGCCGGGACGTGATCCGCTCAGAGCGCGCGGCGCTGGCGCTGCTGGAGGAGCAGTTGGAGGCGCCGTTTGCCACCGCGGTGCAGTGGGTGCTGCGCTGCAAGGGCCACGTGGTGCTGTGCGGCGTGGGCAAACCGTCTTTTGTGGCGCAGAAGGTGAGCGCCACGTTTGCGTCCATTGGCGTGCCGTCGTTCTTCCTGCATCCGTCTGAAGCCGTGCACGGTGACCTGGGCCGCGTATCCCGGCGTGACCTGGTGCTGGTGCTGTCCAACAGCGGCCGTACCGAGGAGGTGGTGCGCATCCTGGGGCCGCTGCGCGCGCTGGGCGTGAAGCTGGTGGCCATCACCGGGGACGCGGACAGTCCGCTGGCCCGCCACAGCGACCTGGTGCTGCCGCTGGGACCGGTGCTGGAGGCGTGTCCGCTGGGGCTGGCGCCCACTGCATCCTCCACGGCCATGCTGGTGCTGGGGGATGCGTTGGCCATGACGGTGAGCGCGGCGCGCCAGCTCAGCCGGGACGAGTTTGCGCGGTTCCACCCTGGCGGGAAGCTGGGGCGCCAGTTGATGCGCGTGGGTGAGGTCATGCGCCGGGGCGAAGAGAACCCGTGCATCCCCGCCGGCAGCCCGCTGCGCGAGGCGGTGCGCGTGATGACGGAGACCCCCGGGCGCCCGGGCGCCACGCACGTGGTGGATGCGGATGGGCGGCTGCTGGGCCTGCTCACGGACGGGGACCTGCGGCGTTACCTGCTGCGGCAGACGCGCGGGCGCCCGGACCTGTCCCTGCCGGTGGACCGGCTGATGGCGCACGCCCCGCGGACGGTGCAACCCGGCCAGTTGGTGGAGGAAGCGCTGCGCGTGCTGGCGGATTTCAAGGTGGACCAGGTGCCCGTGGTGGATGACGCCGGGCGGCCGGTGGGTCTGCTGGACGTGCAGGACCTGCTGGCAGTCCGCCGCTTGTGAGGTTTCCATGCAAGACATCCTGGTCCTGCACGACGAAGTGGCACAGGCAAAGAGCGAGCACCGGGCCGTGGTGGCGCTGGAGAGTACGCTGTTGGCCCACGGCATGCCGGCCCACCGCCGGATGGAGGTGGCCGCGCAGCTCAACGCGGCGGTGCGGGCGGAGGGCGCGGTCCCCGCGGTGATTGCCGTGGTGGACGGCCGCATCCGCGTGGGGCTGGATGACGCCGCGCTGGAGCAGTTGTGCCTGGCCCCCACCGTCCACAAGACGGCCGAACGCGACCTCAGCTTCGCCGTCGCGACGGGCGGCCACCACGCCACCACCGTGTCATCCACGATGTGGGTGGCGCACCGCGCGGGGATTGACGTGTTTGCCACCGGCGGGGTGGGCGGCGTGCACCGCGACGCGGAAGAGACGTTTGATGAGAGCCAGGACCTGCGCGCACTGGCCACCCACCCGGTGGCGGTGGTGAGCGCGGGCGCCAAGGCCATCCTGGACCTGCGGCGCACCGTGGAGCGGCTGGAGACACTGGGGGTGGCGGTGGTGGGATTTGGGACGCCGGAGTTCCCCGCGTTCTACACGCGCACCTCCGGCATCCCGCTGGAGCACGTCGTGGCGGACGTGGCCGCGCTGGCACGCGTGGTCCACGCGCGGCTGCACACGCTGCGGCAGGGCGGCATCCTCATCTGCAACCCGGTCCCCGCGGAGCATGAAATGGACGACGCCCTGCTGGACGCCGCACTGGGCAAGGTCCTGGCGGATGCCAAGGCGCACGGCATCCACGGGAAGGCGCTGACGCCGCGGCTGCTGGCGGCCATGGAGCAGGCCACCGGCGGGGAGAGCGTGCGGGTGAACATTGCGCTGGCGGAGAACAACGCGCGGCTGGGCGCGCGCCTGGCGGTGGCGCTGTGTCAGCTGGGGGCGCCCCGGTGAGCCGTCCGCTGGTGCTGGCAAGCGGCAGCCCCATCCGCCGCGCCCTGCTGGCGCAGGCGGGTTACGCGTTTGAGGTGCTCCCTGCGGACATCGCCGAACCGCAGCCGCACAACGTTCCTCCCGCGGAGCTGGCGGCGGCGCTCGCGCTCGCCAAGGCGCACGCGGTGGCGGCGCAGCGCCCCGGCGCCGTCGTGGTGGGAGCGGACCAGGTGCTGCTGCTGCCGGACGGCACCGCCGCGGGCAAACCGTGGGACCGGGCGGCGGCGCGGGCCCAGCTGCGCGCGCTGGCCGGGCGCCGCCACGCGCTGGTGAGCGCGGCGGCGGTGGTGGCGGACGGCGCGGAGGAACTGGTGGTGGACCGCGTGGACCTCACGCTGCGCGCGCTGTCTGACGCTGAGCTGGAGCGCGTGCTGGACTGGGACGAATGGCGTGGCAACGCGGGCAGCTACCGGATGGAGTCCCGCGGCGTGCACCTGGTGGACACGCTGCAGGGCGACCACTTCACGGTGCTGGGGTTGCCGCTGTTGGGGCTGGTGGGCGTGCTGCGCCGGCTGGGCGCGGGACCGCTGGCCTGACGGGACGGCCGGGCGGCGCGCCTCCAGGGGCCCTCACGCCCTGTGGATTGGCTCGGAACGGATTCCCGCGTCGGAAACTACGCGTTGTGCCAGTGCTTCAAACAGTGCGTAGGTATCCCTGACCGCGGCGGCGTGACCGCCAATCGCGCCGTCCGCACCGGTGAGCATGAACACCGGCCGGCGCGCGTCCTGCGCCATGGGCATCAGGCTCTTGAAGTGTTTCACCTCGGCCAGGCAGGCGCTGGGCAGGACAGCGTCGCTCCCAAGGATGGAGTGCGCATAGACAGCCGGGATGCGGGCTCCCCACCTCGCGTACGCCTGCACAGGGCGGTTCTGTCGCATGGACGGGCTCATCAACACGTAGCCCAGCGGTGCCATGGAGCCCAGCGGCAGTTCCAACCCGGGAGGAACTGTCCGGCGGACGCGGCGTTCATTCCACCCCTCCCGCCACTTCCTCAGCGTGCGGCCAAGGTTGCGCAGCCCCTGCAGTGAAAACAGGTCTGCGGCCAACGGGATGACGACGTGGTCGGACGCCACCAGCGCTGCGCGGTTCAATGCTCCCACGCTCGGTCCCACGTCCACCAGGGCAACTTCGAAGCCCCCGCGGTCACGCGCCGCCGCAATGATGCGATGGAATGCGCTGATGACCCGGAACCCGTCCCGTGCAACCGGCCTGTCATCGGTCAGGCAATCTGCCCAGCCCTTGGACAACCGCTCTTCAAACTCCCCCAATCCCAGGTCTCCCACCACAAGGGACAGGTTGTCCGCAATCCGGACGGCCTCCACCGGCGCAATGTCGCCTTCGTGCTCCATGAGCGGGGAAACCGCACCGAGGATGGTGCGTGGGTGCGGTCCCTCCGGCCAGAATTCCTCCAGTTCTTCATCCTGCATGAATGCGGCGGAGAGGTTGGACTGGGGGTCCAAGTCAACCGCCAGGACCTTCACGCCCAGTTCCCGGAACATCCAGGCCAGGTGATACAGCAGGCTGGTCTTACCCACGCCGCCCTTGTTGTTGAAGAACGCAATGGTCTTGAAGCTCACGTGCGTCTCCTTGCCCGCGCGTGGAAGAAGGAAGCCGTGGGTTCCAGCAGCAGAGGGGCATTGGCATTCTTCTGCAGTTCCGCATCCACAATGGCCAGCCCGCGCCCAAACCGGTTCACAAAGCCCAGCACCTTGGCGACCTCTGCGACAACCGGATTGCGGTACGCCGTCCCATGTCTGGGGTCACCTTGGGACAGGTCTCCGTAGAGGCCACCTGGGTTTGAGATCTCCAGGCGATCTGAGAACACGTTGATGCTGATGGGTGTGGTTGAGCCATCATAATTGCGGTGGATGACGGCGTTCATGAACAGTTCGTGCAACGCCACGGGAGGCCATGCGTAGTGGGTCACCTCTGACAGGTCTGGCGACCTCACCGGGCGCGCTACTGCCAACTCGCGGGCCAAGCTGTCCAGGTCCCGCATCACGGTAAGCAGGTCTCCGTGGATGCGCCGCTCCTGTAGGACCGCGGCCGTCATGTCCTCACCGTCGTAATTGACGTATTGAACATAGGCGCCAGGTACATGGGCCAGTGGGTCCTTGCCAAGAGCCAGGACAGCGGCGTTGGTTGGTGCTCGTCGCCGCAAGTCGTACATTCTGAGCGCCGCAAGCCTCTCTTCAACGGTCCTGCCGTTGGCATCCAGGACCGGCTTGGCCACCGCGCGCGGCAGGATCTCGTTCTCAAAAATGCCCAGGGCCAGGTCCTCCAGCCGCGCCCCAGAGGCAGCTCTCATGTCCCAGGTCTTGCTGTTGTCAGTGGCCCGTTCGCTCAGCCGCCGCTCTTCCTCCACCGTCGCTCGTCCCCGCCGGGGGCCGATCCGAACGTGGGTGACCCCCCGGTACCGGACGGGTGGGCGCTCCGATGGCTCCACCTTCACCACCAAGACCTCGCCATCCGAAAGTGGCACCCTGTGAACCGACATGATGGGCGGCGGGAGAATGGTGCCGTTGCTCCGGACATCCGCGAGGTTGACCATGAGCTGGTCTGTCACAGCGATTCCCGTGGGCCGACGTGTCTGGGGATCCACGCCGATGACGAGGAAACCTGGCTTGCCCGTGGCCGGCAGGTCATTGGCAAACGCGCAGATGGCCTCCGAGAACTTCCCGGTATCTGTGACTGAGACCGTCAACTCAACGCGATAGGACTCATCAGCGGCCAGGACGTCCTCAACCTCCGATGGTTCCATGGAACACTCCCACTGCCCCGGCGTTGAGCCACGAGGGGCAGTCTCCCACGCCGCCTGTGTATCACGAACAATGGCTCGTCACGCAGAGGAGGCCGGCCGCAGGCGCATCCGCTACGCCGACACCATGCGCGCACACCTGCCCGCGCAGCACGCGGGAACGTGGCAACCTCCCCAGCCGCATGGCAACGCCGGCGGGGCTCAGATGCCGGTGCCGCCGCCGGTGTCCACGGGCGCCTGGTGCGCCTCCAGGTAGCCGTCCAGTGTCAGCCTGGTGGCGGTGTCCGACGCGAGCGTCACCAGGAAGCGCGCGCGGAAATCCACGTTCAGCTCATCCACGGTGAGGATCTCCAGCGTCAGGGTCCCCTCCGTGCCGGAGCGGTCTGACGAGAACGTGCGGCCCCCGGAGACGGCGGTGAGCCGGAGGTCACTGTTGGTCACCGACGACACCAGCGGGAAGTCCACGCGGTCACCCTCGCGCAGCACGTTGCCGTCCACCAGCACCTGCAGGGAGAACGCGGGCTCATCATTGATGAGCGACACCGTGAACACCCGCCCGGACGGCGGCGTGACCTGGATGCGCGCCTTTCCGTCAGCAAACGCCACCTGCAGGTCCGCGCCCTCATTGGACGTGACGTGGATGCTGGCGTCACCCTGTGCGGACGCGCCGCCACCATCCCCACCGCCGCTGCACGCGGCCACCAGCACCAGGCTCCACCACGCGCGCGTCAGCATCCGCACCTCCCTGCGCTCACTTCCAGCGGCGCACGGCATCCCCGCCGGCAAAGTAGTTCTTGATGCGCCCAATCTGCTCAATGCGGCGCTCCGCCAGGGTGTTGGCCGCCTGCAGCGTCGTCACCCGCTCCTTCTCCGCCAGGTCAAAGATGCGCGTGAGGATCTCGCCAATGCCCGCCGCCTGCTGGATGGCGCGCTCGCGGTTGTAACCGTCCAGTTCATTGGCCACGTTGATGAGCCCGCCGGCGTTGATGACGTAGTCCGGGGCGTACAGGATGCCGCGCTTGGCCAGCAGTCCCGCGTGGCGCTCTTCGTCCAGCAGCACGTTGTTGGCGGCACCGGCAATCATCGCGCACTGCAGGCGGGGAATGGTCTCATCATTGAGCACGCCGCCCAGCGCACACGGGGCAAAGATGTCACACGGCGCCGCGTAGATCTCCGGCGGGCTCACCACCTGCACCTCAAAGTCCTCCTCCACGCGCTGCACCGCGTCCGGGTCCAGGTCCGCAACGATGATGCGCGCGCCTTCGCGGTGCAGGTGCTGGCAGACGTGGTAGCCCACCTGGCCCACGCCCTGGACCGCCACGGTGAGCCCTTCCAGGCCCTGGCGCCCCATCACGCGGGACACGCACGCCTTCATGCCCTCATAGATGCCCAGCGCGGTCACCGGACCGGGGTCACCACTGCCGCCCAGCGCGCGGCTCACGCCGGTGACGTGGCTGGTCTCCATGCGGACCAGTTCCATGTCATGCACGTTGGTCCCCACATCCTCCGCGGTGAGGTACCGCCCACCCAGCCCGTGCACAAACCGCCCGAACGACCGGAACAGCACCTCCGACTTGTCCTTCTTGGGGTCACCGATGATGACCGCCTTGCCACCGCCCAGGTTCAGCCCCGCCGCGGCCGCCTTGTAGGTCATCCCGCGCGACAGGCGCAGCACGTCCTCCAGGGCCTCATCCTCCGACGAGAACGTCCACATGCGCGTGCCGCCAATGGCGGGCCCCAGCGTGGTGTTGTGGATGGCAATGATCGCCCGCAGGCCCGCAGCCTGGTCATGGCAGAAGATCACCTGCTCGTGGTCCTTGGCCGCCATCCTGTCAAAGATCCCCATGGTCACTCCCCACTTCCCGAGGTGAACAGCGCAGCGCGGGGGACCCTACCGGGCGCGACGGGCGCCCTCAACGTGGACCCCTGCCGGCGGCTACCGCTGCCGACCGGCATCAGGTACTCAACGCCCGGCGCGTGGAGCGGAACATGACGGGCACACCGGGAAACGGCCACCCCGAGGACGAGCAACCAGGCGCCCCGCTGGAGGACGCGTTCTACGACACCGCCCCCGAGAAGGACGCGCGGGCGATTGAAGGCGCGCGCGTGATCCTGGCGCGCAAGCTGCGGTGGTTGCTGCCGCGCCTGGGGATCCTGCTGGCGGTGCTCGTGCTGGCGTTTCTCGTCGTGGCGGGGCCGCGGCCCGCCACGCGCGCGGATTCGCCGCAGTACGTGGAGCAGGCGCGGGCCAACGGCGCGCGGCTGGGCCGCGAGCTGGGCGCGCCGACGCCGGGACCGCTGCACGCGGCGGTGGGCACCTGGTCCATCCGCCCCAACCCGCCCAACTACGTGCGGCTGGGCGGCTACCCGCCCGAGGTGCGCCGCAGCACGGGAGCAGACGGTGACCTGCGCGCGTGGGCGTGGGTGCTGCGCGCGGGCTCCGGCCCCGCGTGCGCGGTGATGGGCGCGGACCTGCTGATGGTGACGCCGGAACTGGCGGATGAGGTGGCCACCGAGGTGCTGGCGCTGGCGGACATCCCGCGCGAGCGCATTGTGTTCACCGCGTCACACACGCACTCCTCCATTGGGAACTACGGGCGCACGCTGGCGGAGGGGTTCTTTGTGGGCTCCACCATTCCGGGCGTGCATGAGATCGCGTGGCGCTGGGCGCCCACGGCGTGGAACACGCTGCGTTCCATGCGGCCCGCCGTGCTGCGCGCCGCGCAGGCGGATGCGCCGGCGTTCATTGTGAACCGGTTGGACAAGGCGGGCGCGGTGGACGCCACCATGGACGTGGTACAGCTGGACATCCGCGGCGACGAGCCCGCCGTGATGGTGCTCTACGGAGCGCACACCACGTCGGAACCGCGGCGGGACTGGATGAGCCCGGACTACCCCGGTCCCATGCGCGAACGCGTGAGCGCCTATGCGGGTGCGTTTGTGTCCTTTGCCGCGGGCGCCATGGGCAGCATGGGCGTCACCACACCCATGGCGCCGCGCAACCCGGACAACATTGGCACGCTGATGGCCACCACGGTGATGTCCTCCATCCGCCCCCGCGCGCGCAGCGAAGACGTGTCCGCGGCGGAACTGCGCCTGGCCTGCGGGCGGGCGCCGATGCCGCTGCCGCCGCTGCGCGTGCCGGCCGGCGGGGACTGGGCGCTCACGGAGGCCGCCAGCGCGTTCCTGCTGGACCCGCCCGCGGAGTTCAACGTCAGCGCGCTGCTGGCCGGGCCGCTGCTGCTGGTTTCCTTCCCGGGCGAGCTCAGCGGCGAGGTGAGCGGACCGCTGCGCGCGGCCGCCCGCCACCGCGGCTACTCGCTGGCCATTGCCAGCTTCTCCGGTGAATACGCCGGATACCTGCTGCCTGCCGCGCGGTACGGCAAAGGCGTGGAGGCGCTGACGCAGTTTGCCGGGATGGGGGCGGCGGCGCCGGCGGTGGCTCTTGTTGAGGGGCTGCTGGCCGCGCTGCCTCCGGGTCCCCTCCCCGAGGACGCACGCGCCGACCGCGCCTGGCCACCGTGAGGCCGGGCGGGTGAAACGCCCACCGCATTCCCCTATGGTCCGCGCCGCCCGCACCCGGGCTTGGAGGTCGACAATGCAGACATGGCGTCGCAGTGCACTGGTCCTCGGGTTTGTGATCACCGGCCTTGCCGGGTGCCCCACCCCGGGCGGAGATGATGACGACACCAGCTCGTCTTCCGGCGGCGCGTCGTCGTCATCCAGCGGCGTGGTCTCCTCCTCGTCGCGGGCGGGGTCCTCGTCCGCCACCGGTGGCTCCAGCGGTCAGGGCAGCTCGTCGGGCGGCGCCACCTCGCTTGCCGCCACCTCCGCCACCGCCTCCAGCGGCGTGGATTCCTCCGGCGCCGCCCCCTCGTCGGGCGGCGGCAGCTCGGGTGCGGCCACGTCCGGCACCGGGGTCAGCTCATCGTCAGCGCCGGCCACCTCGGCACCGGCCCCCTCGTCCAGCGCGGCCGGTCCGTCCTCGTCCGCTGCGGGCGCCACCTCCGCCGTGACCGCCTCGTCCTCCGCGGAGCCGTCCTCCTCCGCCGTCGCGCCATCCTCGTCCGCAGCCACCGCTTCCTCGTCGGCAACCGCGCCGTCCTCGTCCGCGGTGGCCCCATCGTCGTCCGCCGCTGCGCCGTCGTCCTCCGCGGCCCCCTCCAGCAGCGGACCGCCCGCGGACACCACGCCCCCCGCCGCGCCCACGCTTGCCGCCACGGCGGCCACCACCACCAGCATCACGCTGTCCTGGGTGGCCGTGGGTGATGACGGCACTACTGGCACCGCCGCCTCACAGCGACTGGGGTGGGCCGTGGTGGTGTCCGGCAACTGTCCCATCACCTCCTCATCCATCACCGGAGCGGACGTCCTGGTGGACCTGAGCGCGCCGCTGCCCGCCGGCAGCCCGGAGCAGTACGTCGTCCCCAGCCTGACGCCGTCGGTGACCTACTGCTTTGCCCTGCAGGTGTTTGATGATGTCAGCCTGTCCGCCATCTCCAATGTGGTGACCGCCACCACGGGCACCCCACCGGATGTCACGGCCCCCGCGGCGGCCGTGCTGAGCGCGGGCACCGCAACGCCAACCTCCGTGACGCTGTCATGGACGGACGTGGGTGACGACGGAACCACGGGCACCGCGGCAACCTGGTTCCTGCGACGCGCGCAGGGCGCGTCCTGCCCCATCACCACGGCCACCGGCGGCGCGGAAGTGGGCACCGGCACGCCCTCCGCACCCGGCAGCACGTCCGGCGCCACGGACAGCACACTGGTTTCTGACCAGACGTATTGCTTTGCGCTCGTGGTCTCGGACGAGGCGGGCAACAGCTCCGTGTCCAACAGCGTCACGGTGACCACGCCGGACGTCCTGTTCCCGGACAATCCCGTGCTGGCGGCCGGCGCCATCACCGGCAGCAGCGTGGAGCTCACCTGGTCCGCGGTGGGTGACAACGCCGGCAGCGGTGCCGCCGCGGGTTATCTGATCGGCTGGGCCGTTGGTGACTGCACGGCGTTTGATTTCCCGTCGTCCACGCAGGTGGCCGTGACGGGCGGCGTGGCGGCGGGCACCGCCATGTCGCAGGTGATCACGCTCGCGGGGGACCAGCAATACTGCTTCCGCCTCCGCGCGGACGATGACGCGGCCAACGCGTCCTACTCCAACACGATCTCCGCGCGGACGCTGGATACCGTGGCTCCCGCCGCCGTGACGGACCTGGCGGCCAGCGCCACGGGGGTGACGCGCGTGACGCTGTCCTGGACCGCTCCCGGCGACAACAACACCACCGGCACCGCCGCCGCGTATGACCTGCGCTTCCTGGCCGGCGTGGCCTGCCCCATCACCGACGCCAACTTCGGCTCCGCCACGGCGGTCACCACCGCGCCCGCGCCGGCAGCTCCGGGGACCACTGAGTCCGTCGACGTCACCGGGCTCACCGCGGACACGGATTACTGCTTTGCACTGACAACGTCTGACGAGGTCCCCAACACGTCCGCGCTCTCCAACGTGTTGCTTGTGCACACCCGGCCGGATCCCGTGGCCCAGCTGGCTGCCATCCGCGTGGCCATTGGCGCGGGTGCCACCGTTGACCATCCGCTCAATGGCGGCGTGGTGACGTACGTGAAGCCTGCGTTTGGCGGTGCCGCGGTGGGCGCGGCTGACGGACCCGGCTTCTTCATCCAGAACGGTGCCACCGGCCCGGCGCTGTTCTTTGCCGTGGACCCGGTCACCATCGCGGCAGACCTGGCCCCGGGTGACGTCGTGGACCTCCACGCCACGCGCGGCGCGTGGTTGTCGTGCAGCGGATGCTCAGCGGACAACTCCATCTACGTGGTGGACCAGCTCTCCTCCGGCGCACGCACTGGGACCGGCGCCACGCTGCCCGCAGCACAGGACCTGTCGTCGGATGCGCGGTTCCTGGCGCCCATCCCCACGCCCGCGCCGGCTGGCGGCTGGGAACTGGACGCAGAGCGGGTGACGGTGCGCGGGGTGATGGGTGTTTCCCCGGTTTCCGCGGGGACGGGCTTCCACAAGTTCCGCCTGGATACCGCGGGCTCGCCGGCACCGAGTCAGCTGTTCCTGCGCGCACCCACCAGTGTCTTTGTCTCGCTTGGGCTTGCGCCCGGTTGCGACGTCACGGTGAGTGGAACCCCCATGTGGCGTTTCTCGCTGGAGGCGCAGGTGGCCGCCTGGCAGACCGCGGACATCATCGTGAACAGCTGCCCCAACCTGGCCGTGCTTGCCACCCAGCCGGCGGATGCCGCCGTCAACGCCGCGGTGACCTCCACGCTGACCGTTGAGTTCAACCAGCCCGTGAACGTGAGCACCGCAACGTTCCAGCCGACCGCCGGCGCGTGCACGGGTGAAATCCAGCTGTCCTCTGACGGCTTCCAGACCTGCCTGGGTCTCACCGGCGCGGCGTGGGATGCGTTCAATCATCAGGTGGCCTTCACGGTGGAGCCTGGAATGTCTTTTGGCGCGTCTTACCAGGCTCGCGTGGGTACTGGCGTTGCTGCCGTGCGCGGATCCACGCTTGCCACGGCGTACCCGTGGACGTTCACCACGCCCCTCGCGCCCGTGTGCAGCACGGCCACACACCCGCTCATCGTTGAAGCATTCGGCGGGGGCGGCAACAGCGGCGCTGCGTGGAACCGTGACTTCGTGGTGCTGTTCAATCCAACGTCGTCCGCGGTGCCCTTGTCGGGCTGGTCCCTGCAGGTTGCATCGGCCACCACAACCGGGAACTGGACGCTCATCACGTTGAGCGGTTCCATCGCTGCCAACGGGTATTACATGATCGGCCTTGCCAGCGGCACCAACGGGGCGGCGGTTCCCAGCCCGGACGCGGCATCTACCTCGACGGTGCTTGGGGGCGCCGGCGGCAAGGTAGCCCTGGTCAACAACACGACCATTCTCAACGGCACGTGCCCCACAAGTACGGCCATCGTTGACGTGCTTGGCTGGGGCACAACCAGCGGTGGCTCGCCCGTGACCTGCTTTGAGACGGCGGCCGCTCCGACCACCACGGCGGCGACGGCGGTGTCCCGCACGGTGCAATGCTCCGACGCCAACGACAACTCCACCGAGTTTGTCCTGGCGGCGCCCAACCCGCGCAACACTGCCTCGCCCACCTTCCCGTGCGCCTGCACCGCCAACGAGACCGGCGAAACCACCGAGCGGGGCAACCTGCTCGAAGCCGACTACTGCGTGCTGCAGTTCCCTCAAGCCGACTTCTCCGTCGCCCCGGGTGCGGTCATTGACGGCACCACAACCACACCCACCGTTGGCGGGCTGTATGGGCGCATCTACGAGGTCACCGTCACCGAGGCGGCCGGCGCCAACCCGGCGGTCACCGCGCAGTGGGGTTACGGCCCGTTGCTGGCCAACCCCGAATGGGAGACGGGCTGGACGTGGGTCAACGCGCCCTTCAATACGCAGTCCGGCAACGACGACGAGTACGGCGCCCCCGCCGGGGCCGCCCCCGGCTTCACCGCCCCCGCGACCGCCGGCGCCTACCTGTTCACGTTCCGCTTCAGCCTGGATGCGGGGCTGAGCTGGACCTACTGCGACATCAACGGCGCGGGCTCCAACAGCGGGCTGTTCTTTGACGTGACGCGCCTGCCCATCATGACCGTGCAGTGAGCGTTTGCAGGTCCATGGACGGCCCGTCTACCGTCGGGGCGCCATGGACAAGACGCTCCGCCAGCCCTTCAACAAAGCCTGGTCCCAGGACCTCTTCCTGGAATACCGCCGCGCGCTGGAAGCGCTGGCCGGTCCCATCCCCTACGCGCTGGCTGAGACACCGCTGTTCCTGGACGCGCCGCTGTGCGAGCACCTGCAGAAGAACGCGTTGGAGATCCTGGCGCAGCTCTCCCAGCCGTCGCTGCTGAGCACGCTGAAGAAGGCCATCCCCGCGCACTACGACCATCCCGGGATGGACGCGCTGCCCAACTGCGTGCAGGTGGACTTTGCGCTGTGCCCGGGCAAGGACGGCCGCCTGGAAGGCAAGCTCATTGAAATGCAGGCGTTCCCGTCGCTGTACGCGCTGATGGACCAGAAGTGCGTGGCGTGGAACACGGTGCTGCGCAAGGTGCCGGGCATTGGCCGGGACCTCACGTGTTTCTTCAACCGTGACACCGCCAAGGCGCGCGCCAAGGTGGGAGAGATGATTGTGGCCGGCGAGGACCCGCAGCACGTGGTGCTGATGGACATCCACCCGGAGGAGCAGAAGACCATCCCGGACTTTGAGGCCACGCGGCGCCTGTACGGCGTGGACGCGGTATGCGTCACCAAGATCCAACGCGAGGGCAAGCGCCTGTTCCGCGAGAAGGACGGCAAGCGCATCCCCATCAAGCGCATCTACAACCGGCTGGTGTTTGACGAGTTGGAGGCCAAGAAAGAGAAGGCGCCGTGGGACTGGCGCGAAGAGTTGGACGTCACCTGGTGCAGCCATCCCAACTGGTACTGGACGTGGTCCAAGTTCGTGCTGCCGCACCTGCAGCACGCCTCCGTCCCGCGCACGACGTACGTGTCCAAGCTCCGGGAGATTCCCGCGGACCTGTCCGGGTACGTCCTCAAGCCGCTGTTCTCGTTCGCGGGCACCGGCGTGATCATCGACGTCACGCGCAAGGACATCGACAACATCCCGGCAGACCAGCGTGACGGCTGGGTGCTGCAGGAGAAGGTGACCTACGCGCACGCGCTGCCCATGCCGGACGGTACGGGCGTCAAGGCGGAGGTGCGCGTGATGCTGGCGCGCCCGCCCAAGGACACCGCGTTCACGCCCATTCTCCCGCTGGTGCGGCTGTCTCGCGGCAAGATGATCGGCGTGGATCACAACAAGGGGCTGACGTGGGTGGGCGGAACGGTGGGCCTGTTCTGACCGGGTGGGCATGAGGGAATGGGCCCCGCGCTCCTCATCGCCGCGCTGTGCACCGGGAGCACCCCCGTTCTGGGCGGGTACGAGGACGAGGACGAGACCGACGAGCGTGACGCCACCGGCGACAACGACGACGAGGCGTACGCCGAGGACCGCTGGCAGGACTTCCGGCGGCGGGCGCTGACCCTGCGCGTGGTGCCGGCCGCGGACACGGCGTCAGGCCAGCCGGAGTACGTGGTGGAGCGCGCCGGCAAGCCCATTTCCGACGAGGAACTGGAGGACCTGGAGCTGGCGTACGTGGACCCGGTGGTACCGCGCGTGACGACGCCGGCGTGGCTGCCGCATGCGCGGGCCACGGCGCTGTCCTCGTTTGTGTTCCTTCCGGCGGTGCTTATTGCCGGGACGGTGGCGGTGTTTGTCGTCGTATGGATCGGGTTGTTCGCCTCCGGGCTGGGGCAGACCAACGTCCGGGCCCTGCCGGAGGCCGCGTTGGGCGCCCTGTGCGGTGGGGCCTGTTACGGCGTGTGCTGTGGCATTGGGCCCGGGGTGGTGCTGGGCGTCCCCACGGGGTTGTTGGGCGCGGGCATGGTCAACGCCGCGCTGTACCTGGCCACGCTGCGGCGCGCCCCGCGGCACGCCTATGAGACCGCCGTGGCCCGCGCCAACCGCGCGCTGGCGGAGGACATGGGCATTGACGTGCATGACCTGCCGGAGCGCTTCCTGCCCGGGGAGTGATTCACGAACCGTCCTCGCGCGGAAGGATGCGGATGATTTCAGAGGGAACCGTGTAGCCCTGGCTGAGCAGGTGCGTGGAGAACCGCGCCAGGCTCACGTAGGACCCGTCCGCCGCGGCGTTGCGGATGTCCGCCATGGAGCATTCCTTCTGCGAGATGGCATCCCGCACCTTGGGTCCGCTCAACAGCAGTTCGTACACGCCCACGCGGCCCTTGAACCCCTCGTTGTTGCACTTGTCGCAACCGGTACCCTTGAAGAACTTGGTGGTCCCGTCCACCAGCACGCCCGCCGCCTGCAGGTTCTTGATGACCAGCTCCGTGGCCGGTTGCTCCACCCGGCACGCGGGGCAGATGCGCCGCACCAGCCGCTGGTTCACCACGCCCAGCAATGACGACGCAATGAGATACGGCTCCACCTCCATGCTGCGCAGACGGATGACGGCGGACGGCGCATCATTGGTGTGGAAGGAGCTGAGCACCAGGTGACCGGTGAGCGCGGCGTTGCACGCCAGGCGCGCGGTGGTGCCGTCGCGCGTCTCCCCCACCAGGATGATGTCAGGGTCCTGCCGCATGAACGTGCGCAGCACCTCGGCAAACCCCAGCCCAATGCCCTCATTGACCTGCACCTGCGTGACGCCGGCCAGGTCGTACTCAATGGGGTCCTCCACCGTGCAGATGGAGATCTCCTTGTTCATGCGTTCGCGCAGTGACGCGTACAGCGTGGTGGTCTTGCCGCTGCCGGTGGGGCCGGTCACCAGCACCAGGCCGTTGGGCCGGTAGAACAACTTGCGGATCACGGAGGACACCTTCTCCGCGACGATGATCGATCCCAGGTTCTGGTCCAGCTTGGACGCATCCAGGATGCGCATGGTGATCTTCTCGCCGTTCTTGGTGTTCACCGTGGCGAGGCGGAGATCATACGGCTTGCCCACGTATTCCAGGCTGATGCGCCCGTCCTGCGGGAGGCGCTTCTCGGCGATGTTGACCTGCGCCAGCACCTTGAGGCGCGACACGATGGGCAGGTGCAGCGTCATGGGGATGACGCCGTCGCGCACCACCATGCGCCCGTCGATGCGGTAGCGCACGGTGAACGTCTTGCGCTCGGGCTCCATGTGGATGTCGGACGCGCCGCGCTCAATGCCCTCGGCCAGCACCGCAGAGACGAGGTTGACGATGTCAGAACTGGCCGCGGCCTGTTGCGCCAGTTTCTCGTCGTCCTTGTCCACCAGCCCCAGGTAGGTGACCGGCTTGGGCGGCCCGCTGAGCGTGCGGGTGATGGGCACCTTGGGCCCGGACGCCGTGGGCGCGCCCAGGTGGGTGGCAACAAACGCGCTGTAGTCCTGTTCGCTCACGGCCATCAGCTGCACGGGCTGGTCACCCAGCATGCGCTTGATGTCATCCAGGCCCAGGCGGTTGGCCGGGTCCGGCGTGGCAATGAGCACCACGCCTCCCTGAGACGACACCGGCACCATCTTGTGCCGCTTGATGAGCTGGGAGGGCACCGTTTCCAGCAGCGCGGGGTCCGGCGTGCGTCCTTTGAGCGTGCCGAATTCGATCCCCTGCTGCTTGTTGACGGTGTCCAGGCGCTTGGCCAGCACGCCGGCCACCATGATGCCCACCTGCGGAGCGGCCTGCACCAGCGCGTAGAAAATGTCCCGGCTGACGCCCAACAGCTGGCTCTCCTCCATGGCGCGCACGCTGGCGGAGCGCGGCTGCCCGGTGACCAGCGCCATTTCGCCAATGGACTGCCCCGGACCCAGCTTGGCGAGGTCCACGCACAGGCCCAGCGCGTTGTCGGTGAGGAACACGGCCAGCTGGCCGCTCCACACCATGTACATGGCGTCACCGGGGTCACCCTGGTTGAAGAGGATCTCGCCGGTCTTGAGGGTCTTCTTCACCAGCCGGGATTCCAGTTGGCGTTTGAGCTGCTCCGGCAGCGGCCGGAAGAACTCCACCTGGTCCAGGATGCTCTCACCGGCGGGGACCACCGGCGCGGCAACGGGTGCGGGTGCGGGCTGAGCCATCGGGGTTGACCTCGTCGGGAAAGGCGCTCAGCGGCGCAGGTTGGCCTGGCGCAACCGCTCGGCCAGCGTGCGGGTGAACAGGCGGTAGATGCGCAGCGCCGCCGTTTCGCGGCTGTACAGGAAGTGCTCAAACCGCTCGCGCGGGAGGAACAGCGCGCGCACGGGGCCGGACGCCACCACGCGTGCGCTCGTCGGTGCGTCGTCCACCAGGCTGATCTCGCCCACGTACTTGCCGGTGCCCAACGTGGCCAGCGGCGTGGTGGCACCACCCTGGTCCACGCGCAGCACGCCCACCTGCCCGCCCAGGATGATGGTGAGCCCGTTCCCGCGCACACCCTGCTCGATGATGATCGTGCCCGGCGGGAAGTCGCGCTCTTCGCACAGCCGGTAGAGGTCCTTCATGTCCTGCAGGTTGAGCTCCCCAAAGATGGGAATGGACTTGAGGAACCCGTACGCATCCGACGACGACGCCGGCGCGGGACCCGCTTCCACCTGCGGTGCTGCGCCCCCGCCCCCGCCGCCACCTCCCCCGCCAAACGGGTCCGACAACGTGGCGAACGGATCCTTGGGCGCCGCCGCCGGGGCCGGCCGCGTGAACGGCACGGAGGTGGGAGCCGCGGGTGCGGGCGGCGGTGGCGCGGCCTGCGGACCCGCCAGCATCGCGCGGATCTGCTGCGCCTGGTCCGTCCGTCCCAGCCCTTCCAGGATGCGCGCCAGGCCTTCCTGCAGTTCGCGGTCCTGTTGGGCCGCCGGGATCTGGCGCAGCGTTTCCACAATGAGCTGACCGGCCTGCTGCGCGTGGCCGTATTGCGCCATCAGCGCGGCCAGCCGCTTCACCGCCGCCACGCGCCCGGGGTCAGCCACGGGGACCAGGCGCAGGCATTCCACTTCGCCGCGGACGTTGCCCAGGCGCTGGTAGTAGGACGCCGCCTCAAACAGCCGCCCCTGCCGCGCCAGGCACTCCGCCATGACCTCGTGGGCGCCGGCCGCCTCGTACAGCACCAGCGCCTGCGCGCCGTGCCCCGCGCGCTCCAGCGCCTGCGCCGCGCGCATCTTGTCGCCGTCCTTCTCAAACATGCGCGCAGCGGACGCAAAGTCGGCCGCCTGTTCGTAGGTGCGTGCGGCGTCCGCCCAGCGGCGTCCCATCTCGTAGCACTTGGCCGCGGTGGCAAAGTCCCGCGCCATCACAAACATGTCCCCCAGCGCCTTCTGCGAATCCACCGAGGAACTCTTGGCGTCCTCCAGCAGCTGCGCGGCCACCGCGCCGCCGCTCTGCTCATACAGGCGGGCGGCGTGCTCCACTTCCTTGCGCGCCAGGTGCGTGCGGATGAACTGCACCACCTTGCCCGTCGTGACAAACTGCCCGGACGACTCGCCACCCTCGACGAAATCGAACTCCATCTCACCGGCCCAGCGCGTCATGACTCCTCCGATGAATCGTTTCCGTCGGGGACTCTGCCGCGAGCAGGGGGGGTACGGGAAGGGCGGGCGGCCCACCCGCGCGGTCATGGCGGGCCGCGCCAGAAACGGGTGTGGGGTGCCCGGCCAACTACCGGGAGCAGGTCCAGCGGGACGGCTGCCCGCGCGTTGACTCGCCGCGGAGACCGGCGGCGCGTTATCCTGCCCACCGATGGACACCACCGCAGAGCAGGATGCCGTCTACATGGACCTCGTCCGCAAAGCATCCACCGCACAGCGGGCCCGCGTGGTCGGCGCGTTGTCGGCGGGCGTGCGCCGCATGGCGGAGGCGGGCATCCGCGAGGCGTTCCCCGCCGCAACGGACGAAGAGGTCGCGGTACGGGTCGCAATGCGCCTCTACGGTCGCGATGTGGTGCAACGCGTGCTCGGCCGCGTTCCCCCGGACGCGCGCTGAGCCCATGGACTCCATCGACGTGGCGGTACGGGTGGGTGAAGCGCTGGACCGCGCGGGGATCGCCTATTTCGTCGGGGGCAGTCTCGCGAGTTCATTGCAGGGTGAGCCGCGCGCAACCAACGACATCGACATCGTGGTTCAGGCTGGAGTGCCGGACCTCGGCAGGTTGGCGCACACGTCGGAGGTGCGAAGGTCACCGGCCCAGCGCCCGGTTCACAATCCGCGCATGGTCTCCTCAATCAGGTAATCCACAACCTTCTTGAGGTCCCCGTTGTTCTTCTCCGCCACTTCAATCTGAAACGGATCCGCCCGAGCCACCTTGTAGGGCGGTAGGCTCGTCCCCCGCCCGGGTCACTCGTACGCGAGCGCGCGTCGGCCGACGTGGCGGAGGGGCCATTTCGTCTGAACGGCCCTCTATCTCTATCGGGCGGGGGACGAGCCCCCGCCCTACGACGATCTGCCCGCGGGACATCGCGAACCACGCGCGGCGCCATCCGCGAACCACGCGCGGGACCATCCGCAAACCACGCGTGGCACCATCACGAACCACGCGCAGGACCATCCACGAACCACTGGGTTGTCCAACGCCCCGTGCGGCACCCATCCGGCCGCCCGGTTCACAATCCGCGCATGGTCTCCTCAATCAGGTAGTCCACAACCTTCTTGAGGTCCCCGTTGTTCTTCTCCGCCACCTCAATCTGGCGGTGTGCGCTGGTGCCCTCCCGCGCGATCTTCTGGATGAAGTCCAGGTGGCTCTCCGTGCCCAGCACCTGCGCCGCGGGGCGGACAAACTCACACAGTTCCGGCGCCAGCTCCACAAACGGCCGCTCTTCCTTGCGCCCGAAGTCAATGAGCTTGGCATCCGTCCCGTACCGCAGCGCGCGCCACTTGTTCTCTTCAATCAGCCCGCGCCCGTAGGAACGCCACTGCCGGTTCCCGCGGTACAGCAGATACAACTGCGCCATCAGCGCCTGGATGAGCGCCACCACGGCCACCGTGTGGTTCATGTTGGTGGGCATGTCGCAGATGCGCACTTCCACGGTGTCGTACAGGTAGTGCGGCCGCACGTCCCACCAGATGCTCTTGGCCGAATCAATGCACTTGGTCTGGATGAGCAGCTTCACAAACGCCACCAGGTGCTCATGGCTGTCAAATTCGTCCGGGATGCCGGTGCGCGGGAACCGCTTGAAGATGTTGCAGCGGTTGCTCATCAGGCCCGTGCGCCGCCCCAGCCAGAACGGTGACGACGTGGTCAACGCCAGCAGGTGCGGGAGGAAATAGCGGACCTGGTTGGCCAGGTGCACCGCCGTCTCCTTCTCCTTGATGCCCACGTGCACATGCAGCCCAAAGATGAGGTTGCCGCGCGCCACGTCCTGCAGGTCGTGCACAATGTTGTGGTAGCGCTCGCGGTCGGTGATGTCCTGGGTCTTCCAGTCACTGAAAGGATGCGTGGACGCGGCAATGATGCGCAGGCCGCCGCGGCGCGCCAGCTTGTCCAGCTCGCTGCGCATCTCCACCAGCTCCTGGCGGACCGCCTTCACGTCGGAGCAGACGCTGGTGCCCACCTCCACCATGGATTGGTGCATCTCCGGGCGGACGCGCTCGCGCAGTACGCTCTTGCCGTCCTCCAGCAGCCGGCTGACGTAGGACCGCAGCTCCCGCGTCTCGGGATCCACAATCTGGTATTCCTCCTCCACGCCCAGCGTGAACTGTCCGTCGAGCATCTCTGCGTCTCCTCCGTGGTCACTCGCGCCGCCCCCGCAGCGCCCTTGCGTCCAAGTCACAGTGCGGTGCCGGGCGCCCGGGCGTCAACCCAACGCGCCAGCCGGCGCTTTAACGGTGCAGGTCCGGCTCTTCCAGCAACGCGTCGGATCGGCGTGACCACTGCCGGTAGAGAATCCACCCACCCCACGCGCAACCCACCACCATCAGCGCGCATCCGGCCGCGAACACCACCTTTGCCAGCGAATGATCCCGCCGCAGCCAACCCAGCGTGGACAGGATGTTGTGCCAGTCATGGCGCGCGGCACGCGCCTCCAGCGCTTCGTCACTCCACTCGCCAATGAGCGGCATGGCCAGCGAACGCGCGTCATCCACGTACGGCGCCAGGTCCAGCAGGGACTGCCCCAGCCACCACGTGCACACGGCCGCGCCAAACGGGTTGCGCTGCCCGAACACAAACGCGACGGCGAGGACGCCGGGCACCAGCAACTGGAACAGGCTCCCGCCCAGGAACATCATGAAGCGGCCCAGTGGCGTGAAGACCAGGTGCCCGAACTCGTGGAAGGCCAGGTCCACGCGGTGCAGGAAAGATCCGTTGAGCACTTCAAAGTCCACGCCGCGGCTGATGAACCACGCGCCCCACGGCACCAGCAGCGCCAGCACCGCGGCGCGGCCGGCCCAGTTCATCCGGTTGACGTGCGGGGGGACGTACAGCAGCGCGTCCAGCACGCGGCGCCCCAGGCTCTCCGTGGGGACCTGTGCGTCATCCGCCGCAAACACGGCCACGCAGCGGTCACACTGCGTCTGGCCGGGGGCGGCGGGGGCGCCGCAACGCGGGCAGCTCATGGGGGCGGGCATGGGGCAGCAGGGTGCCCAAAAGCGGGGCGGCTTGCACGCGCTTGGCAGACGGGTCACCCCGCGTGGTACGGCGCGCCGCAGCCGGGAGAACGCCACCTTCCCGGCCCACCTGCCAGGAGGCCACAACGATGCGCGTCGGAATCATGCGGGGCCGGGAGAACAGCTTCCCCAACGCCCTCATCGAGAAGATCAACGGGATGAAGGGCGGCATCACCGCCGAGTTCAACATGATGGGCGGTACGTCCATGGGGGAGCCCAACCCCTACCGCGTCATCCTGGACCGCATCTCGCACGAGGTGCCGTACTACCAAGTGTATCTCAAGCAGGCGTCCATGCAGGGCACCTACGTCATCAACAACCCGTTCTGGGTGCACCAGGATGACAAGTTCTTCGGCTACAGCCTGGCGCAGCGCCTGGGCATCCCCGTTCCCAAGACGGTGGTGCTGCCCAACCGGCAGCACATTGCGGACATCTCACCGGAGAGCCTGCGCAACCAGTGGCCGGTGGACTTTGAAGCGCGGCTCAAGGAAGTGGGCCTGCCGTGCATCATGAAGCCCGCCTTTGGCGGCGGGTGGAAGAACGTGCACAAGATCCACAACCTGGATGAGTGCATCCAGAAGTACAACGAGTCCGGCCAGCTCACCATGATGCTGCAGGAGTTCATCCAGTGGGATGACTACATCCGCTGCCTGGTCATTGGGCGGAAGTACACGCGGCCCATCCGCTACATCCCGCGGCCGTTTGCCCGCGGCGAATACGTGCAGGACCTCTCCGTCCTCAACAAGAAGCACGCCGCCAAGGCGGAGGAGTTCTCCGTCCTGTTCAATGAGGCCATCGGCTACGACACCAACGCCATGGAGTTCGCGGTGCGCGGTGACACGCTGTACGCCATAGACATCACCAACCACGCGTGCGACATGGACCACAACAGCCTGCGGGACGCGCATTTCCCGTGGACCGTGGAGCACGTGGCCAAGTTCATTGTGGAGACGGCCAAGAGCGACGCGCGCAACAAGGCCTGCGCCGCGTGGGAGAAGTACAAGGACAAGGTGACCGTGAAGGCCTGACGGTATCTTGAACCGGGACTGGGACGACCTGTAGCGTGCGCAGGCCCCCCACCCCGGAGCCGCGCATGGCCGAATCTCCCGCCCCCCCTGAACCCGGCACTCCCCCCGAAGTCCCTGACCTGCCCGGCGGTGCGGACGAGCCGCCTCCCGCCGCCACCGGCGCGGGTTGGAAGACCTACATGGTGGCCGGCGTCGTTGCCGTGTTCATCATTGGCGGCGCCGCCTTTGGCGCCATGAAGTACAAGCAGATGCAGGAGGAGGAGGCCGAGCGCCTCAAGGCGGAGGCCGCCGCCGCGGCTCCCGCAGCGCCGGCGCCACCGGCCATTCCCGAGGGACCGTGGGAGCGCTGGGATCCCGGCGCGGACGGGAAGGCGGCCATTGAGAAGGCCAACACGGCCGCTGCCGCGGATGCGGTGCTGCTGGCGGGCAACAAGGTGGCCGCCGAGTTGGCCAAGCGCGCATTGGAACCGGAGGCGCCGGTGGTGACGTTGAAGTTTGGGCAGGAGGGCGCGGACCCCAAGCCGCCGCACCCGTTGACGGCGCGGCTGCCCACCGCGCAGGCGCTGCACAAGATCAGCACGGAGGTGGAGGGCACCCTGGGCCTCAAGGTGCGCCTGCTGCACGCGTGGAACTCCGCCGCGGAGTTCAAGGCGCTGCAGGATGCCGCGCCCACGCTGGCGGCGGTCCCCGGGGGGGACGCCCACTTTGCTGACGCGGTGGACATCTCCAACACGGACGGCGCGGGCAAGAAGGCGCTCACGCTGGGGACGGACGGCAAGGTCATCTTCCTGGAGGAGGTCCAGGACAAGTCCGGCCTGCCGCGCTTTGAGGCCGTCATTGAGAAGATTGAGGCGGACGCCATCAAGGAGGCGCCCAAGAAGAAGAAGGCGGTGGTGCAGGCCTGGGTGGACTCAGTGGAGCAGGACTTCCACAACGGCGTGTGGGGCGTGCACGACGCCACCATGGAGGTGTGGCAGAAGAACGGCTGGGCCATTGGCCATTGCGGCGAGGTCCAGGCGCGGTCCTGGCACGCGGAGCCGGTTCGGACCATGAAGGACTGCACGCGCTTTTCCGGCGCGTACAACGAGCGCATCCGCAACTACCACCTCAGCGCCGGCGCTTCGGAGCCGTACGTGATGGCGGCCATGGAGCTGGCCCGCAAGGGCGGGGACCTGGAGCCCTACCTGATGCCGGAGCCCGAACGCGAGTTGAATGACGCCGTCAACGCCTCCCTGCCGGACAACTTCACGCTCATTGGCTTCAACCGCGTGAGCCCCAAGGTTTCCGGCAAGGCGGAGGACTGGGACGCGCCCATTGTGTTCCTCAAGATGGGCGGCGTGGACCGCAAGGGCCGCGTGCAGCGCGTGCTGGGCCGGTTTGCCACCGCCAACGCGGTCAATGAGATTGCCAAGGAGATTGAGGCGACCTTTGGCCTCAAGGTCCGCGCCAACTTCCTGTGGCGCACCAACGCGGTGCAGCACGCGCTGCGCACGGCCAATCCCAAGCTGGCCGCGCTGCCGGGGACGTCCAACCACTTTGTGAACGCGGCGGACATTTCACGCGCGGAGGCCACCGGGAAGAACGTGCTGACACTGGGGACGGACGGGAAGATCATCATGCTGGAGGACCTCAAGACGCCGGAGGGGCTGGCGCGCTTCAAGGAGGTCATCAAGCGCATTGAGGCGGACGAACTGAAGAAGGCCGGCAAGAACCAGAAGCGCGCGGACAAGGTGGTGGACGCGTGGGTGAAGACGGCGGAGGAGGACCTCAACGCGGGCGTGTGGGGCATGACGGACGCCACCATGGACATCTGGCGCAAGCACGGGTGGACCACCGGCCACTGCGGCGAGATTGCCTATGAGAGCTGGCACACCGAGCCCATTGGCAAGATGAAGAAGTGCGACCGCTGGGATGCCACGTACAACAAGCGCATCAAGACCTACCGCAAGAAGCCGCCGCCCAGCGAAGACGCGGTGTTTGAGCTGGTGGAGGCGGTGTTGTCCAAGCCGCTGCCCTCCGCCGCCGAGTTCAAGAAGGCTGCCGCCAAGAAGGGCGGCGGCGGCGGGTGCAAGGGCATCGGCTGCCTGGAGAAGGCGGCCAAGGACGTCATGAAGATGGGCGGCGGCATGTTTGGCAAGAAGAAGTGAAGCGGTGTGGAACCGCCGTCCCGCTGGTCGCTGCGGCGGGGCCTGTACCCGCCGCGGTGCGTGATGATGTCAAACCCCATTCCGTTCCCTGCGGCGGCTGCAGCTGCCGCCGTGACGACGGATTTCCGAGTTCACTGACAACAGGAGGAAGACCATGAGCAAGACGTTGGCAGCTGTGTGTGGCGTGGTGGTTACCGGATTCCTGGCCGGCCTGGCCTGCGGGTCCAGCAAGGCCGAACAGAAGCCGGAAGAGAAGACTGAGACCGGCGCCCCCGCCGCCGCGGCAGCGGAAGCGCCCAAGCCGTGCGATCTGTTCAAGCAGGACTGCGCGGAGGGCCAGGCGTGCACCTTTGCGCAGGGCCAGTCCGTGTGCGTGGCGTCCGGCGCGGCCAAGGATGGTGACCCGTGCAAGACGGGCAATGACTGCGGCAAGGGCCTGTTCTGCACGTCCGCCGGGTGCAAGGCCATCTGCGACGCGGCGCACCCGTGCGCCGGGGGCGTCAACTGCACCATGTTCACCAACAACAACACGCTGGGCGCCTGCCAGTAGCGTGCTTGCACGCACCCTCCCCGCGGCATGAGATGGCCGCGGTGGAGGTGGGCGTGGTCAAGGTCTGCTCTCCCGCATCCTGCGGCGCGCCGGATCGCACCATCGGCCTGACTTCGTCATGAATCGTCGGGGGCGGCTGGCGGCCGAGTGATCCGCAGCCTGTTGGCGGTGGCGACGACAAAACACCGCCGGAATGTGACTGCATCTGGCGAGGTCAACCATCCCACCACGTAGTCGGCCACGCGCCATTGCTCAGCGTCTGGCAACAGCACCAGCAAGATCCCGTGGTGGTTACCGGGTGCGAACTTGCGGACGTCAGAGAAATCCAGGTCCTGCGTGACAAGAAACCGCTCCTGGGCTTGCGCTTGCGCCCAGATATCCCCGTCGGGATGTCCGCGGAGCCCTTCATCGTGGACGGTATGGACATCAAGACCCCGCGCGAGGAGGCGCCTGGCGGCCGACGTGGGAATGTTCTCGTCGAGCTTGATCTTCACGCGACCTTGACCTCAGGAGGAATGGGGGCCGGGGCCGGCAGGTCTTCGCTCGCAGCCGCGGCGGCAAAAGCAATGACGGAGCGGACGTCCTCCACGGTGAGGCTGGGGTACTCCCGCACAATGACCTCGGCGCTATCACCATGGGCAAGGCAGCCGAGCACGGTGCGCACGAGGACGCGTGTCCCGCGGATCACCGGTTGGCCTCCGCAGATGGATGGGTCCCTCACAATGCGTTCCTGGAAGGTCATGCCGCCTCCGTGTTGCACCCATGACGATACCGCCGGCCGGCCAAGGATGGCCATCTGCGACGCGGCGCACCCGTGCGCCGGGGGCGTCAACTGCACCATGTTCACCAACAACAACACGCTGGGCGCCTGCCAGCAGCGTGCTTGCACGCACCCTCCCCGCGGCATGAGATGGCCGCGGTGGAGGTGGCGTGGTCAAGGCACTGCTCTCCCGCATCCTGCGGCGCGCCGTCGTTGGACGGCACGTGCGCATCTGGCACCACCCCGCCTACCGGCTGCCGCTGGGGACGCTGGACGGTGCACGCTCGGTGGAGCCGCGGCGTGCGGACCTGGTGCGCTGGTACGCGCTGCAGAGCGGGTTTGCCACGGCGGACAACTTCCGCGTGCCCCCGGCGTGCAGCTGGGAGGAACTGGAGCGCGTCCACACCCACCGGCTCATTGAGGACATCTCGTCCGCGGACGGGCTGGCGCGCGTGTTCAGCGTGGACCCCGCGGAAGTGCCGGTGGACAGCCTGCTGGCCATGGTGCGGCACGCGGTGGGCGGGACCGTGCAGGCCGCCTACGAAGCGCTGAGCACCCAGCGGCCCATGCTCAACCTGCTGGGCGGCTTTCACCACGCCGGGAAGGACCGCGCCGGCGGGTTCTGCCCGGTCAATGACATGGCCGTGGCGGTGGCGGCGCTGCGCGCGGGCGGGTGGACGGGGAAGGTGGCCGTCATTGACCTGGATGCGCACCCGCCGGACGGCACGGCGGACTGCCTGGCGCATGATGACGGCACGTGGGTGGGCTCGCTGTCCGGCAGCGACTGGGGGCCCCTGCCCCGCTCCGACGAGACGGTGCTGCCGCTGCGCTGCCCGGACCGCCCCTACCTGGCCGCGCTGCGCGCGCTGCTGGAGCGCATGCCGCGGCCGGACCTGGCGTTTGTGGTGGCAGGAGGGGACGTGCTGGCCCAGGACCCGTTGGGGCAGCTGGGGCTGACGCTGCGCGGCACCCTGGAGCGTGACGCCCTGGTGCTGCGCTTCCTGCGCGGGCGTGCGTCCGTGTGGCTGCCCGGCGGCGGCTACACGGGCGACGCGTGGAAGGTGCTGGCGCAGACGGCGGAGCTGCTGACCACGCACACCGTGCACGCCCCGGTGGATGCGGACCCCATGGGGGCGCGGTTCGCGCACGTGGCGGGGCAGATGGACACCACGCGCCTGCAGGGCGGCGGCGAGTCCTGGATTTCCCAGGAGGACGTGGACGCGGAGCTGGGCGCGCCCGGCGCGGGCGCCCGGCGTCTGCTGGGCTACTACACCGCGGAGGGGCTGGAGTACGGCCTGTTCCGGTACGGCATCCTCACGCACATCCACCGCCTGGGTTACACGGCGCTGACCATTGAGGTGCACAACGAATCCGAAGGCGACCGCCTGCGCGTCACCGGCGAATGGGACGGCAAGCGCGACACGCTGATGGACATTGTGCTGGCGCGGCGCATGGTGGCGGGGGAGCAACCGGTGCTGTTCATCCACTGGCTGGAGTTGCGGCACCCGCGGGCGCAGTTTTCGGATTCGCGCCCGCGGCTGCCGGGGCAGAACGTCCCCGGGCCGGGGCTGGCCCGCGAAGCCGCGGAGATGCTGGGACAGATGGCGCGCCGCCTGGGGCTCAAGGGGTTGTGCTTCAAGCCCGCGCACTTCCACGTGGCGTATGGGGCGCGGCACCGGTTTGTGTTCACCATGCCGGAGCGGCAGGCGCGCTTCTTGGCGCTGCTGCGCGCGCTGCGGCCGCTGCCGCTGCTGGAGGCCACGCGCGCCGTGGAGGAGGGCCGCGTGGTGCTGGACGGGAATCCCTACGCGTGGGAACCGGATGACATGGTGTACTGGCTGGACGGCTCACGCCCCGACGACACGCGCGCGCGCGCGCTGGCGGAGAGGCTGGTCTTCACAGTGGCCCCCGTCCAAGGCCCGCCGGATTCCATGGGGCCCTGACGCCGCCTCCCGGGTTATTAGCAGCGCCCGCGGCGACCGCGCTGACCAGACGGCGCCTGCATCAACCCAGACAGCGCCTGCATCAACCCAGAGGGCGCCTGCATCAACCCAGACGGCGCCTGCATCAACCCAGACGGCGCCTGCATCAACCCAGACGGCGCCTGCATCAACCCAGACGGCGCCTGCATCAACCCAGACGGCGCCTGCATCAACCCAGACGGCGCCTGCATC
>JACRCW010000115.1 GCA_016218805.1 Deltaproteobacteria bacterium
ATCCCATGCCCTTCTCAAGCTCACCCCACCAGCGGCGACATGCACCGGCCAAGCGCCGGATGCTCCACTAGACGGGTCGTCACTTCGCTGCCGCCACGACGAGCTGACGACGTGCACCACCCAATCGACAGGAGAGGCGTTCTTCTTTGGCGCCACGGATGTCACCGGCGTGCTGGAAGTCCCCCCGGCGGCGGATGGCAGCGCGCGCGTGGAGCCGGGCAGCCGCGCGCACGTCCGCTTCTCCCTGCGGCGCGCCGTGGGGTTTGAAGTGGGAATGCGGTTTGCCCTGCGTGAAGGCGGGAGGACGGTTGGAGCAGGCGTTGTCACCGGCGTGCGGCGTTAGCGCCGCCCCAGGAAGACCCCTTCCGCCGCGCGGCGTGGCACCCGCGCGGCGGAAGGGCTGGAGGCGGGAACGCCGGCACCCGTGAGAGGCGGGAGAGCGCCCCTTGGCGACGAGGACGGACGTCCATGGGGACGGGGCGGAGCCGACCGCTTGCGGACGTCCCGCCGTCATGGCAAGAGCAGCGTCCCACCGTGCGGCGGGTGTAGCTCAGATGGTAGAGCAGAGGATTGTGACTCCTCGTGTCGCGGGTTCGATTCCCGTCACTCGCCCAGTGGAAGCCCCCGGAAACGGGGGCTTTTTTGTTGGTGGGTCACCTCGTTGACATCGATGATCCACCATTTTCGGCCTTGATCCACCGGGAAGATCCACCAAGTTGCTGCGCAAGGTCTCCGAACGCAGCTTGTTGCGCTTCACGCTTCTCCTGCACGGTGACGTCGCTGTAGTGCTCGGTCATCTGCGCGGTGGCGTGGCCCACCATGGCCCGAGCTGCAATGTCTCCCGCGGCCTGCCTCACCAGGTTGTTGAACGTACGCCGCATGGTGTGTGCGGTGACGTTCTTCTTCAGTCCCCGCTTTGGCCGTGCAGCGGCGCAGCGGGTTCACCAGCACGGAGGCCTGGCCGGTAGGTGCCCATGGTGATCAGCCGGCTGAACGGTTGAGGAGCGCCATCCGGAGTCGTTGGCCTGTGAACCACCGCGCATTCCGAAGCGGCGCGGGCCGCAGGCGGCGCACGGCCGTGTCGCGTCATGCTCCGTGAAGTGCAGGCCTGGAACACGCCGCCAGCGGCCCAGCGCGCCGGTGCGGCGACGGACCGCCCACGATCCGGGCCCCGTTTGACCTCGACGTTGACGTCGTTCCACGTCGATGAAACGTTGGCGGGCACTCAAGGGGGCTGCCATGAGAATGCTTGCATTACTCTGCTGCGTCGGTGGCACTGCCTGTGCCACGGCTCACGTGCAGGGCTCAACCCACATCGCCCGAACGCCGGAGGAGGTGTTCGACACCGTCGCCGACCAGCGGAATGAGCCCCAATACAATCCGGAGATGGAGCAAGTTGAACTCCTGACCCCGGAACCCCCGGGCGCCGGTTCGAGATTCAAGGTGCAGGTGCGCTCGCGGGGCGACCTGATACCCATGACCGTCGAGTACACGGAGTTCCAACGACCTCACCGCCTCGGGTCGCGCACCACCACCGAGTCCATGGATATCGCCGGCACGCTGACATGCACACCCGACCAGGGCGGTACCCGGCTCGCGTGGGATTGGGAGTTGAAGCCGTAGGGGTGGTTGGTTCTGCTCGGCCCGGTGGTTGGGATCATGGGGTCACGGCAGGAAGAGCGGATTTGGGGCGCGTTGAAGCAGCGTCTTGAATCCGCTTCCCCGGCCGCGGGCGCCGCTGCTGAGGGAGCGCCAGCGGCGCAAGGAGCGCCTTGAAGGCGCAAGGAAACAGCGCCATCTACGGGCCGGCCCGCGAGCGACTTTGCGGTGGTCACGCGCGTTCTCGTCGGCGGGCGGGGGACTTCGGGCTTGCCGGGCTGCTGGCGACAGCACTGACGCCAGGTCGTCGCCTTGATCGAAAAGGGGGTCGCTTACGTCATCTGTGATGGCGGCTTGCGCCCCGCCAGACCTCCTGCGCTCGCCGGCCTGGTTGCCATGGCCCGCCCGGGAAGCGCCGGCGACGCCTTGGGCGAGTCCCGCTCTTGCCAGTAGTCTCCCGCCCTCCCACCGGGGGCCTGTCCATGCGGCGCTTCGAATTCGTTGAAGGCACGTCGAGCAAGTTCTGGTGCATCGACCTCCAAGGTACCTCCTTCACGGTGACGTTTGGCCGTATCGGCACGGCGGGACAGTCGCAGTCCAAGACGTTCGCCACGCCGGAGAAGGCGCGCGCCGAGCACGACAAGCTCGTCGCTGAGAAGGTGAAGAAGGGCTACTCGGAGGTTGGCGGTGGAACGACTCCTGCTCCCGTTGCCGCCCCGAAGGCGCCCAAGCCGCCCACCAAGAAGGCCGAGGCTGCCCCGCCCGAGACCCCTGCCGCGGCCCCGACGCCTCCCGCGCCGCCGCCCGCTGCGAGCACCCACGCTGCCCCCGACGCCGCAAGCGAGGACGGTGTTCTCTGGACGGAAGCGCTCGAGAAGGACGTGGTGCCACGGCGTGGCAGCGCGCACTGCCGTCCGCCACCGGCGTTGAAGCCTGCGCGCAAGTCCTGGGGGCGCGTGAAGGAAGTCCTCTCCGAGCGCCACGCCGCCATTGGCGAGGTTCAGCAGGACCTCCGGAAGCCCATCGCGCTTTCCCTGGCGCAGGAAATGTTCGCGTCGGGTGGCGCCGAGAAGGACGCCTTCCTGCTGGGAGTCCTGGAATGGCGACCGCGTTGGGATTCTCCCTCTGCTGGCGCGGAGTACATGGACCTCCTCACGTCAACCGTGGGCGTGCATCACGCGGCGGAGGTCCTCCTTCGAGCGCTCGAGGATGGACCGCCCGGCGACCTCAAGGGCCATCACATGAGCGCGCACCACACCAAGCTTGACGCGCTGGTGCGCCTCCGGGAACTCCTCTTCTCCGCGGATGAACCGGCCTTTGAGGCAGCCCAGAACGCGGCGGAAGGCCAGCGCAAACGCGGACGCATGGCGCGCAGTGCCAGTTCGTTCCTCTTTCCGGATGCTCCCTGGGTCGGCGATGACGTCGCTGCGCTGATCGCCGGCAATGGGCACATCGTTACGCTTGCCGCCGTCACGCGTCGCGAGGACTTCGCCGCCCTGGCGCCGCTTCTCGCCGGCAACCTGTTCAGCCAGTGGGGTGGTGCCGACCTCGAGCGGTACACCCTTGCAGCCACGATCCTGGAGCACGCGGGAATCGCAGTCGCGCCATTCGTGGTGGCGGCGGTCCCGCAGTACGCGACCACGGAAGCGGCACGCGACCGCGCCGCGGTGCTCGCGGCCCTGGGGTGCGACGAAGCAGTGGCTGCGCTGGTCCTCGACGTGGAGCAGCGCGAAGCCCAGGCAGCGCTGATGGACGCTGCGCGGCGCCAACCTCGCCGCGTGATCCGTTTGCTCGCGCCGCGGGCCGCACAACGCGGCAAGGTCGCAGACACGGTGCAGGGCGTCCTCGGCGCGGTGCTGCGGCAGTATCCCGGGCTCGCTGCCGAGGTGTTTCCCACACTGGAAGCCGACGGCCAGCGTGTGTTGTCGGCCATCGCGTCCGCATCGGCGGACGAGGGAAACGAGGCGTCACCGGAGAACGTCCCGGCGTTCCTCCAGCGCGCTCCGTGGCTGGATCGGCCACGCCCGCGCGCCGTCTCCCTGACGGTCGAGGCGCCGCGGCTCCCCGACGAGGTGAAATGGAATCCGGGCGAAAAGGAACAATGGGCGGCGGTTCCGTTCTGGGACTACCAGGTCCGTGATCGTGCATCCTGGAAGGTGGAGGACTGGAAGAAGCACATCGCCGTCGCCTCCAAGGTGCCGTTCGTAGAGGTCGTCAGCTGCCCGCCGGAGCTTCTCAACAGCGCCCTCGCCAAGGTCACGGACCTGGGTTGGAACAGCGCGCCCACCATGACGCGCGCCGTTGAACGTCACGGCATCGCCATGCTGCCGTTCCTTCAGTCACGTGCCGCTTCGGAGCCCAGCGAGGTCGTCCCGGTCGCCGGGCCGTACGCGTGCACGGCGCTCGCGCCCGTCATGGCGGACGCACTGGCCACAAATGTTGACGGTGGTCAGAAACCGCGTGGGAATGGTGCGGAACGCGTGCGGGCACGGGAGATGTTCACCGCGGCAAGACCGATGGTGAAGGGTCTTCGGCCAGGTCCGGAGATCGAGTAGTCAGGCCAGGTCGTCGGAAGTGA
>JACRCW010000112.1 GCA_016218805.1 Deltaproteobacteria bacterium
ATCCCATGCCCTTCTCAAGCTCACCCCACCAGCGGCGACATGCACCGGCCAAGCGCCGGATGCTCCACTAGACGGGTCGTCACTTCGCTGCCGCCACGACGAGCTGACGACGTGCACCACCCAATCGACAGGAGAGGCGTTATAGTTACGGAGGCGCGCCCGGTGGGCGGACACCCAATCACGGACCCCCCACCCCCCCTCGCCGACGTCGCTGGCGCTCCGTCGACGAGGGGCCGCCCCCGCAAGGGGGGCGGCGTAGATGGCTTGCCTGCGGCAAGCCAAATGCCCCTCATTCAAGCTCTTCGGGTGGCTATTGATTGAATGCGCCGCAGGCAGGGCGGCCGTCAGCCCGCGGCGCTGGCGCGCATCACGGAGACCACGTCATCCGGCCGCAGCTTCATCACGCGTGGCGCGCCGGGGCCCTCCATCACAAACACGCACAGGTCCTCGCCGTCCGTCATGGCAAAGCCCAGGACCTGGTCAGTAGCGTCACGCTGCACCTGCAACCACACGCCCGGGTACAGCTGTACGCTCCGGGTCCCGTAGGTGCGCCGCTCCACGTGACTGGCCTCCGTCAGCGCCCGGCGCAGTGCATCCAACGCACGCGCGCGGCCCGGGTCCAGGTGCGTGTAGTGCGCCGCAAAACGCTCCGGACGCACGGAACGCGGCGTCATTTCGCGCGGGACGGGACGGGACTCCCGGCGCAGCGTGTCCGCCGCAATGCGCTCCAGGTCATCCGCGTCAAAGAACGGAAACACCGCCTTTCCGTCCCTTTCCACCGCAATCATTTCATGCCCGTGCAGGCCCACCAGCCCCAGCGGTGCCGGCGGCGCGTTGGCCACCATGGCGTATCCGCCCCGCAGCAACTCCACCACCCGAACCGACGTCACGCGCGCCGTGGGTGACCGCCGCAACAGCAGGTCCCGCGGCAGTACGCGCGCCACCGTGCGTGCAGCCAACTCCAGGAAACCGGGCAGGGTGGCCAGGTCACAATCCTCCGGGATTGCCCCCACATGTTTCTCAAACGCCACGCGGTAGGCCTCGCCGTTTTCACCCACCACGTGCAGGCGCAACACCCCGCCGTGCGCGTCTGTCACCGGCGCCACCGTGGCGGCCGGCTCCGCGGTGCCGCCAACGCGCTTGAACAGCACCCCCAACGGACCCTTCTCCAGCGCGCTGCGAGCCGCCTCCTTGTCCTGCCCCTGCGAGGTGGCGTACCGCCCGATCATGCGCCACACCCCGGCGGTGGCGTCCTCCGCGGACAGGAAGGACTGCCAACCCGCCGCGTCCGCGTCCTGGAATGTGGCCGCAAAGCCGGACACGCCGTCCGACGTGGTGCGCGTGCACCTCGCGGTGCCGCGCAATGCATGGCCGTCCGGCAGGTGCAGCACAAAACTGCACTGGGAATCCACCGCCGGCGCAGGCAGGCACAGTGCGGAGAAACCTCCAGCGGCCACCGTGTCCGTTGCCGTTTCCACTTCGCTGCCGCCGAACTGCAGTTGCAGCCTCAACGTGGTGAGCAACCGCGGCGCCGTCCGGGACATGGGACGTGACGATAATGGCTCACGCGCAGGACGACAACGGGGTTGAGCACCCAGCCCCCCCGGCCGGGTGGGAGACTCCCCGCCCGCCACCCCGGGGGCACCCACCGCGGGGGGCACCACCCGTCAACCTTGCGTCCACGCCCACGTCGGGACCGCATGGGTGAGCGCTTGAAGGCACCCCCCCGCAAGTGACAAGCGTCCCCCGGGCCCTGGCCCTACAGATTTGACGTGATTCTGAATCAACCCGATTTTGGGACGGGCTGCGGCCTGGTCCCATGGAGGTTCCCCATGATGCAGCGCGTGTTCTGTTTCTCAATGGTGGTGTTGGCCGGTTCCCTGGTGGCGTGCGGCAGCAGCAAGGAGGAGAAGAAGCCGGAGCCCAAGGCGGCGGAGACCCTGGTGGCCGCGCCCACCCAGGATGAGATGGTGGCGTCGTGCGTGAAGATGCGCGAGCAGATGTTCGGCTGCAAGGAGGAGGCAATTGACCTGCTGATGGCTGAGCGCGCGAAGGTAAACCCGGAGATGGCCGCCGCCCTGGCAGATGCCGCCAAGAAGACGGAGATGCGCACGCTGGGCCTCAAGGAGCTGGAAGAGGACGGCGGCGGCGGGGACGCCACGCTGGCCGCACGCACCGACAAGTGCAAGGCGGTGTCCGCCGGCATGCCCGCGCAGGTCCCCGAGGCGATGATTGCCCTGTTCAAGGGCCTGCCCGCCTGCATGGACAAGCCCTGCGCCGAGCGCGTGACGTGCTACCAGCCGTTCATTGCCTCCACACTGAAGATGCCGCCCCCCGCGGCCGCCGCCGCCACCCCGCCGGCCAAGTGAGCGTACGCGCCCCCGGGGCGCACCCCTCCCAACCACCCACCGGTCCCGGCGCCGCACTTGCAGCGGCGCCGCCCGGTCGTCATGTCTGCTCCCGGGGGCCGGGGAGCAGACATGGAACGCAAGGAAACACCGGGAAACGATCACTTGTTGCGGGTCTACGATTCCATCCTGGGACTGCTGTCCAGCGAGGAGAACCCGACGCCGCTGGTGCGCCTGCACCGCGTGGTGCCCTTCAAGCACACGCAGGTGTACGCCAAGCTTGAGTGGTACAACCCGTTTGGCGCCGTGAAGGACCGCGTGGCCGCCAACCTGGTGCGTGACGCCGAGGAAAAGGGCCTATTGGGGCCCGGCAAGCACCTGGTGGAGCCCACGTCCGGGAATACCGGCCTGGGCCTGGCAATGATTGCCAACACGCGCGGGTACACCGTGCGCACCCCGCTGTCCCGGAAGATCCCCGTGGAGAAACGGGCCGTGTTGCGGGTGTTCGGCTGCGAGGTGGTGGAGCTGGATGACAACCTGTGCCCCGCGCCGGGCGCGCCGGAAGGCGCCATTGCGCTGGCCAAGGCCACCGCGGAGCGGGAACCCGGTTTCCACATGCTCAACCAGTATGAGAACGAGGCCAACCCCGACGCGCACTTCCGCACCACCGGCCCCGAGGTGTGGCGGCAGACGGGAGGGAAAGTCACGCATTTCTTTGCCGGCATGGGGACGTGCGGGACCATCACGGGCACCGGGCGGTACCTCAAATCCCGCAACAAGGACGTGCGCGTGTGGGGCGTCCACCCCGCGGAGGGACATGACATTCCCGGCGTCCGCAGCATCCGCCAGCTGGCGCAGACCAAGCTGTTCCATCCCGAGGAATACGACGGAATGGTGGAAGTACACGACGAGGAAGCCTACCGGATGGCCATCCGCCTCAACCGCGAGGAATCCGTCATGGCTGGCCCCAGCTCCGCGCTGGCGTTGTGCGGCGCGCTCAAGAAGGTGGAGGACGCGCCGGGCAACGTGGTTGTGATCATCTTCCCGGACAACATGTTCAAATACGCGTCTTCCATGATGCGGCATTTCCCGGACATGTTCCCGCGGGACCCGGAGGACGCGGGCGCGGAGCGCGGCCCCAGCGAAGATGAACAGTTCCTGGCGCAGCTGCTGGGCCACGCGGCCAACCGGCACAACACGGTGGAGATTGACGACGTCACGCGGATGCTGGGCAGCGCGGAACGGCCGGTGCTGGTGGATGTGCGCGCGCCGGAGGTGTTTGCGTCCGCGCACGTGCAGGGCGCGGTGAACGTGCCGCTGGAGCGGCTGGCGGAGCGCGGCACCGCGCTGCCGGAGGACCGTAAAACGCCCATTGTCACGGTGTGCAACGTGGGGCAGATGTCTGTCACCGGGCTCATGATGCTGCGCGCGCTGGGGTATGAGCGCGTCCACAGCATGAACGGCGGGACGGTGGGTTGGCTGCAGCGGGGGTTGCCGGTGGAACGCGGCGGGTGAGGGGCGGACAAGCGCGTGGGGCAATAAGGATCGTTTCGGTGGGGTGGTGTGCGTGAAGTCAGGCAAGGGGGGGGCCGCTACCAGCGTCTTCCCCGTGTGGGACCATCCCGTTGGCGGGCCCCCCACCCCCGGCGACTGACGTCGCCG
>JACRCW010000116.1 GCA_016218805.1 Deltaproteobacteria bacterium
GCGCGTTCGTTGATGTGCTCAGTGAGGGCGGGCAGCTGCTGTGCCAATGGGCTGAAATCACGTTGCCCGCGCAGGTACGCTTTCACCGTCCGGTGCACCACCAGGTCCGCATACCGCCGCAGCGGCGAGGTGAAGTGCAGGTACAACGGCGCCGCCAGACCAAAGTGCCCAACCGGCCGCGCGTCATACCGCGCGGGTCCCAGCGTGCGCAGCATGACGGAGCGCACCGCCGGCTCACACGGGGCCCCGTGCACCTGCGCGTAGATGCCGGCCAATGCGCCGGGCGTCAGCCGCCCGCCCAAACCCGCGCCAAATCCAAAGTGGTCCATGAACGCTTCCAGGTCCACCACCGCGTCGCTCTCCGGCGGGTCGTGCACGCGCCACGGGGCCGGCACACCGCGGTCATTCAGCCAGCGGCCCACCGCCTCATTGGCCGCCACCATGAAGCGCTCAATCATCCCGTGCGCGCTGTGCGCGCGGTCGTCTCCCAGGATCACCACTTCCTGCGTCTGCGGGTTCACGCTCAGGCGCGCCTCGTCCCGCGCAAACACCGCGCCACCCCGCCGTCCCCGCGCCACGCCCAGCCGCGCGTCCGCGGCGCGGAACCAGCGCAGGTGATCGCGGATGGGCGCCATCGCCTCGGACACCTCACCGTGGTCCAGAAACGCGGCCACCTCCTCGTAGTTCAGGCGCGCGTGGCTGCGGATGAGGCTCTCAAACACGTCCACCGACGTCACATTCCCGTCCGGGTCCACGCGCAGCTCCGCGGTGAGCGCCAGGCGGTCCATGCCGGGGTGCAGGCTGGCGTGGTCCTCGGACAACGCGGGCGGCAGCATGGGAAGCACGCGCCCCGCCAGGTACACGCTGGTGGCGCGCGCACGCGCTTCCTCGTCCAGCGCGGTGCCCTCCCGCACCCACTCGGAGGCGTCCGCAATGGACACCAGCAGGCGCAGGCCGCCGGTGGGATCCGCGGGCAGCACGCTCACCGCGTCGTCAATGTCGCGCGTGGTGGGCGCATCCACCGTCACGGTGGGCACCGCGCGCAGGTCGCGGCGCGCGCGCAGCTCGTGCCCCGCGCGCAGCAGCGTGTCCGTCTCCCGCTGAGCAGAATCCGGAAACCGTGACCGGATTCCGTGCCGCACGATCACGCGCTCCAGCGGCACGTCCGCATCCGCGGGCAGCACGCGCGCCAGGCGCAGTCCCGTGGGCAGCACGTCCGCCACCACCACGTCACTGGGCCGCACGGCGGTCCCCGCGGTGTCCAGCGGCAGGTCCGTGTTGGCCACGTCCGCTTCCGGGTGCAGGAAGCTCTTGCCGCCGCGCATGACCACGCTTCCGGTCACCTGCGCGCGCCCGCGCTGCACCAGCGCCAGGTTGGCGGCGGAACGGCGCCCGTCCGCCGCGGTGGTGACGTCCGCCTCCACCACGTCATCCGCCAGGAACCGGTTGAGGTCCGGCGGCGTGATGAACGCGGCCACTGCGTCCGCGGACGGGGTGAGCGGGTTGAGGAAGCCGAAACCGCGGCCGTGGACCGTGATCCTGCCGCGCATGCGCGTGGAAGCTGCCATGGCGCCCCCATACCGGTGCGCCGGGGTCGACGGAAGGCCGCTCCTGCCGGGGGGGCCGGGGTTTGTTAGGTTGGTCCGCGCGGCCGGGGCCGCGAATTCCACACGAGGAAACGCGATGCGCTTTGGTCTGCGCCGGGCGGCGGTGGTCGCCGGCATGTGCCTGGGACTGGTGGCGGCGAATTGCCGGCGGGGTGGAGACCCGGGTCCGGCGCTGGTGAAGACGGAGGGCTGCGGGCCGGTGACGTCGGGTGGCGGCCAGAAGCAATACGCCGTGGTGCCGGAAAGCACGGAGCTGTTGCTGCTGGTGCGCGTGCTCAACCGCACCGGGTGCGGCTTCTTCCACCCGCACGCCGTGAAATCACTGGCCACGCGGTACGACTACGCGCTGGACCGGGACAACCCGGCCACCTCCACGTTGACCGCCACGGTGTTTGCCGCCGGGCTGGACCCCGACCGCGACGCGTACCGCGCGCAGTTCCCGGAGACCGCATCACGCTCCATGACGGACAGCGAGCGCGGCCAGATCCGCGGCAGCGTGGCCTCCGAGGTGGACGCGGAGCATTTCCCGCAGATGACCTTCACCGTCACCGGCCTGCCCACGCTGGCGGGCACGGGCACCGTCCCCGTCACCGTCAACCTCAAGGGCGCGGTGAGCACCGTGACGCTGCAGGGCAACGCGGTGGTGGACGGCAGCCGCCTGGTGTTCACCGGTGATGCCGAACTGGACGGCCGGCCCCATTCCATCCCCGACCCTTCCGGTGCGTTCAGTGACTGCGTGGACGCGCGCATGCAGCTCAAGATGCGCATCACGCTGGGGGAAGTGGCCGCCTGCACCACCGACGTCACCTCCCCGGATGCCGGCACGCCCTTCACGCCCACCACCTTCCCGGAGGACCCGCAGTGCGCCACCGCCACCACGCTGTTTGAGACGCCGGACCCGGTGCTGGCCGCCAGCGCCCGTGACGTGCTGCTGCTGCGCTGCGGCGGCTGTCACGACGTCACGCCGCGCTTTGGGGCCACCGCGCCGCTGACGCGCTGGGGTGACCTGCACGTGGACACGCTGCGCAATCCCGGCCGCCCACTGCATGCGGAGGCGCTGGAGCGCATGGCTGCGCTTCCCGGCAGCCGGCTGCGCATGCCCCCGGAGCTGGAATGGGACGCGGTCCCGGAGGACGAGGTCACCGTGTTCCGCACCTGGGTGGAGGCCGGTGCGTGCGGCCAGGCGCAGCAGGACCTCCCACCGCGCGCGCGCGAACCGCTGGTGCGCCCCCGCACCCAACCGGGAGCCACCGGGTTTGAGGGGCGCATCCTCCCGCTGCTTGCCGAGCTGGGTGAGCCGCCCGGCGCCGGGCAGGACGGGGGCGCCAGCCTGGAGACGGGCTGCCTGAAGTGCCACAACGGGTCCAACCCGCTGGTGCCGGACTTCCGTTTCCATTCGGACGACGGGGGCGTGGTCCCCCGCGTGCGGCATCCCGCATACGTGGGCAGCCTGGCGGACGGAGGCACCGAACCCATGCACCTGTGGCAGGCCGCGCTGGCGCGCATCCGCGACCACACCATGCCGCCGCAATCCCGGGAATTCCCGGACACGCAGCCCTCCGCGGAGCAGGTGCAGGTCTTGTCCGCCTGGGTCGCCGAGGGATTCCCGCAGTACAGCCGCCTGGCCGTGCGCAGCCTGGAGGTGCGCCGCGTCGGCGTGGATGGGGGCCTCGCCGAGGTGACCGGGCCCGTCGGCGGGACGCTCGCCGTGCTGTATGACGTCGTCACGGATCTCCCGCAGGAGGTGGTGGCTTCCGTGCAGCTGGTCTACGGCGGCGGACTGCGCGCGGTCAGCCCAGTGGACATGCCCGGCGTCGTCATCGGTGAGGGATGCAATGGCCTGCCGTGCAACCGGTTTGACCTGCGCACGGACACCGGGGAGCTGTGGGACGCGCCGGACTACCAGGTGCGCGTCTCCGTCCGGCAACGCAACGCCGCCGGCACCGGGTTCGGCTCACCGGCGGCCGCCATCGGCGCCGTGTTCGCCATTGCCAACCCGCGGGCTGACGGCGGGCCGCGCCTCGGCACGGACCTGCGCTATGAGTCCGCCGCGGATGCCCAGAAGAACGTCCGGCGCGTGTTCGACACGTATTGCATTCCGTGCCATTCGCCCACGCCCACGGTGACCATCCCCGGCGTGCCGGACACCTTCCTGCTGGACCATTGGGGCACCAATGACGCCGGCGTCCCCGGCGCCTTCAGCCGGCGGCTGCGCATTGACGCCGTCCTCCAGGACAGCCTCATGCCCGCGCGCTGGGAGGACGGCGGCTACGCCAGCCCGCCACCTCCCCCGGCGGACGTGGACCTGGTCCGCGCCTGGGCCTCCGGCGGCGCCCCGCGCTGAGGCGGCCCGGGGGCCACACCCCGCACGCGCCCCTTGGCGCGGCCCCTCGCGGCGCCGTAGCCTGTTGGCCATGTCGGGCGGAACGGTGAAGGGTCGCCGGGCGGCAGATCGTCGCCGCGAACGCGAATCGGATGACGAAGGCGAGAGCCTGCTGGCCGAGAGCACCATGCCCGGCCGCCAGGTGCCCGGCCCGGACCCCAGCGGTTTTGACGACGGTGGCGGCACCGCCACGCGCGGCCCGGACGACCGCAAGTCCAAGACGTCCATGACCTCCCTCACCAACGTGGGGCAGGCAGCCAAGCAGGCCATGAAGCAGGACCCGCTGGAACAGACGGCGGTCCGGCCCATCCACGAGGGCCCCCTCCCGCTGTCCGGCCGGCTCATCTGCCTGGAGGGCAAGGACGTCGGCAAGACGTTTGACCTCACGCATGACGTCATGGTCATCGGCCGCGGCGCCGAGGCGCACCTCAAGCTGACCGACCCGGGCGTGAGCCGGGTGGCGTTTGAAATCCGGTTTGACGCCGGGGAACTGGCCTACCGCTACAAGCCCGTGACCGTGGAGCCGTGCCCGCACATCAACGGCGAGGAGGCCGCCGGGGAGCGCGTGCTGGATGACGGTGACGTGCTGGAGACGGGCGAGACCACGCTGCGCTTCATCCGCCAGGACGGCCCGGCCCCCATCCCGCGCGAGACACCCAAGCCGCGCGAGCCCAGCCTGGTGATGCAGCTGGACCAGGGGCCGGGCATCGTGGAGCGGACCCGCGCGGCGCTGGTGCGCGCGCGCGAGAACGCACGCGTGTTCAAGCGCCTGCTCGGCGTGCTGGTCGTCGTGGTGTTGGCGTTGCTCGTGGGCGGGGTGTTTGGCTTCCAGGCGTGGCAGCGCGCGCGCCGCGAGGCGTCCCTCAACGACCCCGCGGGCGCCTACCAGACGCTGCTCAAGCAGGCGCGGCAGTACCGTGAGAGCCGCCGGTGGCCTGACCTGGCCGACACCGCGCTGGCGGTGGACGCGCTGGCCGCGGACCGTGGGGACGGTGCGCGCCTGGCCGAGGAGGCACGCGCCGAGCAGCAGGCGGAGCGCAACCTGGCGCTGGGGCGGATGAACTATTCCAACGGGAACCAGGACGCGGCGCGCAGCGCGCTGCGGCTCATCCCGGACGGCAGCGTGTACCGCGCGGACCGGGACCAGCTGCTGGAGCGCGTCAATGAAGTGGGCCGCACCGCGTCGGTGGCGGGCATCCGCAAGCTGTTGGAACTGGGCCGCTATGAAGAGGTGGCCGAACGCTGCGACCAGCACCTGCTCATCTACCCGGGTGACGCGGAGGTTGCCGCACTGCGGGCCCACGCTGTCCGCAGCCAGCTGGCGCGCGAGGCGCAGGGCAGCGGCGCCTGGCAGGCCACGCGGCACAAAGCGCTCCAATCGCTGGAGGTGTCGGATTTCTCGGGCGCCATCCTCATTGTGGAGCGGGCGCTGGACACGCCGGACCGGGCGCTGGCCCAGTCCTTCCTGGGGCGGCTCAAGTCCCTGCAGGCGGAATGGAAGGCGGGGCGGGAGAAGCTGTCCCGCAAGGACGCGCGCGCGGTGGAGCCCTTGTCCCGGGCCAAGGCGCTGGAGGCAGAGCTGGGCGGCGGGAAGACGCCGCTGTCCCAGGACATTGCCCGCGCGCTGGGTGACGCGCACTACCTGGCCGGCGTGGACCTGTTGCAGAAGAACCGGGACTGTGACGCGCGCGCCGCGTTTGACCGCGCGCTGTCTGAGCGCCCCGGTGACACCAAGGTGGTGGACAAGCTCAACCGCCTGGCCAACAAGGGGCGTGAGCTGCTGGGCAAGGCGGAGGCCGCGCGCGTGGCGGGCAGCAAGGGCGAGGCCGCGCGCCTGGGCCGCGAGGCGGCCTGCCGCCTGCCGCGCGGCGAAGAGGACCGCGCCCGTGCTGAGAAACTCGCCGGGGGGCGGGGGTGACATGAACGACGTGCCGCGCCTGCAGGTGCTGGTGGCTGATGACGCCCGCGTCATGCGGATGCTGCTGCGCACCATGCTCAACCGCGTGGTGCACGCGGACGTGGTGGAGGCCAACGACGGTCCCACGGCGCTCAAGTGCGCCACCGCCCAGGTGTTTGACCTGGTGTTCCTGGACATCAACATGCCCTATATGAACGGGCTGACGGTGCTGGACTCGTTGCGGCACACGCCGGAATACCGGGACCGCCCCATTGTGATGCTGACGGCGCTGGGCCAGGAGCGGCACCGCGCCCGCGGCCTGGCGCTGGGCGCCAGCGCCTACATGCTCAAGCCGCTGCGTGAAATGGAACTGGTGCGCACGCTCATGAAGCTGGTCCCGGAAGCGCTGGCCAGGCGCGATGCCCGGACCGGCCGCTGACGGAGGAGACCATGGCGGACCTGCGGTCCCTGCAGAATGACATCACCCGCGCGGCCGACAATCCGGCTGCCGCGGCAACCGCGCGGCGCCGGCTGGTGGACGCGCTGGACGCGGACCCCTCCCCGGAGGCCCATGCCGCCGTGGCGGAAGCGCTCTACCGCCTGGGCGTGACCACGCTGCTGGCCGGCAAGGACCTGGACGGCGCCATGGAGCTGTTCAAACGCGCGGTGGAGAAGAAGCAGGCGGAGTGGAGCCCGCTGGCGCGCACGTCGTGGGCGCTCACCATGCACGCCAAGGGCAAGCACCAGCAGGCGGTGTTTGAGCTGCGCAAGGTGATCCCACCCGGCGCACCCACGCCCGCCGCCGCCACCGCGCTGGTGCTGCTGTGCCAGGTACTGCGGGACATGAAGGCCAAGCCCTCCGAGATTGAGAAGGCCGACAAGGAACGCATCACCGCGCTGGAGCAGCTGGTCGCCGGCGCACCTCCCGGTGCAGACCGCGCGCACTGGCAGTTCCTGCTGGCGGTGGCCCACCGGGAGGGCGGCAGCCGCGCCGAGTGCAAGAAACACCTGCAGGAGGTGGTGGCGCTGGGCAAGGCCGCCGGCGACCCGACGCTGGCCGCCGCCCGGGACCTCCTCAAGGGCATGTGAGCGGGCCTCAAGCCGGGGGCTCGCCCTCCACCAGCCGGCGCATGAGTTCCCGCACCGGCAGCACCTCGCGCACGCGCCACGCATTGTCCCCGACGAAGTAGAACCCCTCCGGGCGACCCTCCGCCGCGTCCCGCAGGTGATCCGCCAGGCAGTAGTGGACTTGGTGCGCCACGCAGCTCTTCAGGCACTGGTACTGGCACTTGAAGCCCGGGAACTGCTGCTGCTCAAAGCGCTCAATGAGTTCGGTCCGCAGCACGCGCCCCAGCAGGCCCACGCTGGTCCGTACAACGGTGATGTCCCCGGCCGTGGACGCCACCACCAGGCGCTTGAAGTGTTCCGCGGCGTCGCACTCCTCCGTGGCCACAAAGCGCGTCCCCAGCTGCACCGCGCGCGCGCCCACGGCCAGCGCCGCGTCAATGTCCTCGCGCTGGTAGATGCCGCCCGCGGCAATCACCGGGATGTCACCGTACTCGCGCAGCACCTCGGCCACGGCGGGCACCAGCGCCTCCAGCTGGCATTCCGGCGCGGTGAGCTGCTCGCGCGTGAAGCCCAGGTGCCCGCCCGCGCGCGGTCCCTCCACCACCACCGCCTCCGGCACGCGCCCGTACTGGTCCGCCCAGTAGCGCGTGATGGTCCGCGCCGCCCGCGCGCTGGAGACAATGGGCACCAGCGCCACATCACCCCTCACCTTGTCGGGGAGGTCCATGGGCAGGCCCGCGCCCGTCACAATGGCGTCCACCCCCGCGTCCACCGCGGTCTCCACCAGAGGGTCGTAGTGGCTGATGGCCATCATGATGTTGACCGCCACAATCCCCTGGCCCGCCGCCAGTTCCCGCGCCGCCTTGATCTCCGCGCGCAGCGCCTCCAGGCCGTGCGGGTCGCTGCGCGGGTCGCTGCGGGGCACCAGGTCAGTCACCTGCCCCAGCCCCTGCGCGGCCAGGGTGCCCATGCCGCCTTCGCGCGCCACCGTCCCGGCCAGCCGCCAGCGCGAAATCCCCACCCCCATCCCACCCTGCACAATGGGCAACCGCGCCGTGCGGCGGCCCAGCTTCAGGGACGGCAGCGGCGTTCTCATGCGGGACTCGTGCGCGGCGGGGCCAGGCCCAGCTCCTCACGCAGGTGCGGGTTGCTGCCAATCTTCCAGATGAAGCTGTCGTGGAAATAATGCAGCGCCACCACCAACGTGATGGGAAACGCGCCCCACGGGTCCGGCAGCACCACGCGGAACCCCAGGATGACCACGGCATACAGGGCAAGCCACCCGGCGTACGCTCGCCACCGCCCCTGCCCTGCCAGCTTCACCAGGTGCCGCCCGCCCTGCTGCCACGCCGCACGGTTGCGGCTCATGAACCACACCAGCCCCAGGTATTGCAGGTCGTGCCACGTGGTCATGATGGCCACGCTGACAATGAGGTCATCCACCAGGGCCATCGCCACCACAAAGTTCGCCACCGCGCACAACAACGTCGCCACCGCCAGCGGCGCCACCGCGTTGCCGCGCGCGCGCTGCTGGAGCTGGCGCAGCACGTACACGCCCACCAGCGTGCCGGCCACCACCCACGCCCCCGTCGCCACCCAGCTGGGCAGCTCCGGGTGCGCAATCTCCATGGGCCGGCCGCGCCCCGCGTCCAACATCACCGGGCCATGTGCAATACGGTGCACCAGCGGCGCCAGACCGCCGGCGTACAGCGCCGCGCGTGACAGCGCCTGGTCCACGCGGTCGCGGACACCGCGGCGCATCTCGTACATGCGCACAAACCCGAAGTGCTGCTTGATGAGGTGCCAATAGCCCCAATAGATGACGGCGCTGTTGAGCAGCGGCCAACCGACGGCTGGACTGGCCGCCATGGTGCCGCCCAGCAGCACCAGCGTGACGACGAGACTGCCCAGGTAACGCGCGCGGTGCGCGGCAAGCTCGGCCGGCTCCAACACGGTCAGCGTCCAGGTCTGCGCATTGTGGGGCATGTTGAACAGCAGCTGGAACGCCAGGTACAGCCCCACCACAACGCTCTTCTGCGGTCCGGGGCCCGCCACCAGGTAGATGGCCATCATCCCGTAGGAGATGGCCATGGACGCAAAGAACCACGTGATGTCAAACCGCGCGCTGACCAGGAAGCCGGACCCGGACGGCGCGCGCGGGACCGCCGCGGCACTCACCATGCGGGCATCCTAATCGCCCGGACGCGCCGCGGTGCACCGCCCCGCCGTGCAGGACAGGCCGGGCTGTATCCCCTGGCAGGGGGCGTCGTTCTCGCAGGGCGGCGCGCAGGTGCCGCCCATGACGTCCACATGGCAGACCACGCCGTCACGCGCAGCGCAGTCCGAATCCGCGCGGCAGTCCAGCCAGACCACCGGGCCTCCAGCCGTCACGGGTGCTGTCCGGTCAGGCCTGGGCAGGCTCCCGCCGCCGGACCGCCGGGGGCACGCCGCCAACGCCAGCAACGCAAGAACGGCCGCAAGCAGTCGCATGGACAGCCAACCTGCCACCGCTGCTCCAGCGCTGTCACCCGGCTTGTGAGGAAAAAAAACGGGAGCCGACTGTCCAGGTGGGGGGGTACCCGAAGCAGCCGGCTCCCGAAGGGAACCACGTTTAGTGCACGGCCGACTAGGCTAGAACCGGGGGGGGAAGTTCGTTGCCCTGCCGCTCCGTGCGAGTCAATTGTGTACACGCACCATGCCAAATGCAAGCGGTTGTGCGGATCCCGCCGAGAACCCCGTTTTCTTTGAGGCAACTCCGCGACCGCCCCTGTGACGTGATCTCCGACATACAAGGGCATATGCACCCTATATTTGCGGATGATCGGAAAAGACTTCATATTTACAATCAATTACGCAAAACATGGGCACTTGTGCCCGTGTTTTTTGAAACCCTGGTTATTTCACCCGTCTAGGAGCTGCACCACGGCCTCGCTTGTGGTTCTCAGTTCACACGCCACCCTCTCCACGGCCCACACCCGCAGTCCCGGCGCTGGTGTCTGCCCAAGAGACCTCTTGCCCAGGGCGACCTGCAGGAAGTGCTGGTAGAGGTGTACGGCGTTCGCCCACAGGGTGTAGCCCGCCAGGACGTGGGCTTCAGCGTTTCCGCTGACCAGGGCGTGGACGCGGGCCAGGCGCTCCGCCAGGCGGGTTGCGGAGGTGGATTGCAACTCGCGCAGCGCGCCTGGGCACCGGGTGCCCAGTTCCCGCATGCGCGCGCGGCGCGCCTTGGCCAACTCAGGAGGGAACGCCTTCAGCCCTTGGGCCCTGGCGCGGTCGCGTTCGTCCGCCAGGGACACCATCTGGGCGTAGCGCCAGGCAAGGCCCCGCAGGTCAACGGGAGGGGGCGGCGGACCCGGCGCGGGCGCCAGAGGGAGGATGCTCAGCCCGCCTTCTTAAAGCGGCTGGGGAAGCTGGCGCCAAAGTCCTTGTCCGGGTGGATCTTCTTGGCGCGGGCCAGCAGCGCGTCCTCGGTCTCCGGGCGTTCCGGGTCCGGCACGCAGCAATCCACCGGGCACACGGCCGCGCAGGCCTCCTCGTCATGGAAGCCCACGCACTCCGTGCACAGGTCCGGATTGATCACGTAGATGTCGTCGCCCTCGCTGATCGCCTCGTTGGGGCACTCGGGCTCGCAGGCACCGCAGTTGATGCACTCTTCCGTGATCTTGGTGGACATGGGGCCTTCTCCCTTCAAGTCTGGCTGACCTTCGCCCGTCGAGGGCGCGGTCCGCGTTGGGCGGCGGCTCTTACAACGCCTCCCCCCGCTCGGCAAGACCGACCGGAATCCGGACGTCGCTGTCTGTTCCCAGGACACCCCCGGCACCGCCCGCTAGCGGCCCGACCGACCGATTCTCACCGTGGAAACAAGGGGAAACGCGTGGCCGGCACCGCTGGCATGCCGCGTGGAGAAGGGGCCGCCGTGCCGGCGAGTCACGCCCCGGGAGGGGCGGTCCGCGGCACGGGGGGGACTCCCGTGGTGGGCGTCCACCAAGACCACAAGGGTACGCGCGGGGGCTCCCGCGCCGGAATGGAACATGGCAATGACGACGACAAACGCAATGAGCACGTTGAACAGCAACCATGGAATGACGCCGCTGGCGGCGCCGGGGACACCGGGACACCGCCGCGCGGTGTTTGTGATCACGGAGAAGACGACGGCGGATGGGCCGCGGTCGTTCTGGACGCGGGTGGGCGCCGCGTTCGACAACCGCGACGGGTCGGTGACCATCAAGCTGGACGCCCTGCCGCTGTCCGGCACGCTGCAGGTGCGCGAGGACGACCGCGAGCCGCGGCGGGACCGCTCCGCGGGCGCGCCGTTCTGAGGGGGATGCGATGAAACACACGTTTGCATCCGGGCTGCTGCGCTCTGCGGTGGCCAGCACCATGGCGGGTCTGCTGCTGTGCGGCAGCGTTCCCGCCCGCGCGGAGGAGGACGGCGCACCCGCGCCGGCCGCCGCCGCGCCGTCAGCCGGCAAGGCGGACCCCGCCGCGGCGGCCGGCGTGGTGAACCTCAACAGCGCCTCCGTGGAGGAACTGGCGCGGCTCCCCGGCGTGGGGCCGCGCAAGGCGGAGGCCATTGTCGCACGCCGGGAGAAGAAGCGGTTCGCACGGCCGGAGGAGCTCGTCGAGATCAAGGGAATTGGCCGTGGAATCTACAAGCGCTGCAAGCCGTACCTGCGTGTGCAGGGGCCAACCACGCTTGCCCAGAAGGTGGCAAGCCCGAGGAGGTGAAACATGGGGGATGGGGCCCGCGGCGGGGTGCAGAACGGCCCGCCGCGGGCCACCGGTTTCCCGACGTGACACTCCGGCCGGGCCCTCCTACGCTTACCCGGCCCATGACTTCCCCGCTCCACGCCGCCGCCTCCACCGTGCTGCTGCTGGCAGCCGCCGGCGCGGCGGGCTGCACGCGCCCACCGGTGGCAGCGCTGACGGGACCCTTCTGCGCGGTGGCCGGGACCGGGGCACCGCTGGACGCCACCGCCAGCCGGCCCGGACGCCTCCCCATTGAGACCTACCGGTTTGACTTTGGTGACGGCACGCCCGCGCTCATCAGCCGCGCTGACCGCGCGGTGCACATCTACCGCGAGCCGGGTGACTACGAGGCGGAACTCACCGTGGCGGACCGGGAAGGCGCCGCGTCCGTGGCGCGCGTCACGGTGAGCGTGAAGCCGGACTACCCGTCCTGCGGCGTGGTTCCAACGGGCGTACCCCGCGTGGAAGTGGGCGCGTGCGCCACCGACGGCCTGCTGGATTGCCTGCTGGACGTGGGCGTGGCGCCGGCGGAGGGGGAGACCTCGGCGGGCGTGGTGGTCACCAACACGGGTACGGTGGCGCTGGACGTCACGGCCTCCACCGTGCCCGGCACCAGCTTCCGCGTGGACCCGGAGGGGGAGGTGGCGCTGGCCCCATGGCAGGCGGCGCGCTTTGAGGTGACCTTCACGCCGCGCCCGGGCCAACCCGGTCGCGTCCAGGAGGAGCTGCGCCTGCGGGACAGCCGGCGGGCGCTTGGCCTGGACGGACTGGTGGTGGTGCTGGAAGGCACGGTGGACGGCGAGGTGTTCCCCCGCCTGCGGGCTGAGCCGGTGCGCTGCCGCCTGGCTGCGGTACCCGTGGAGTCCACCGCCCCATGCCCGGTCACGCTGCGCAACACCGGCAACACCGGGCTCCAGGTTGACCGCCTGCAACTGGCCACCGGCTCCACGGCGGGCTGGACCCTGCCGGATGCCGTCCTCCCCCTGCAGCTGGCGCCGGGTGCCGCCGCCACCGTGACCATCTTGATGTCCGTGGACCACGCCGGCCCGCAGCGGGGAGCGCTGCAGGTCTTTTCCAATGACCCGTTGCGTCCCCAGCTGGACGTCGCGCTGGATGCGGATGTGGTGGACCTGCCGCCCGTGCCCCGCATCCGCGTGGTGGCGGTCAACGGCGCGCCATGGAGCCCCGGCCAGGCGCTGGCCCCGTTGGATGACGTGCTGCTGGACGCTGCGGACAGCACGGCGGGGCGCGCGGGGCGCACCGTCACCGCGTACGCCTGGGAGCTGGCTGCGCGGCCGGACGTGAGCGGCGCCACGCTGGCGTCCGCCACCGCCACGCGGACCTGGTTGCGGTTTGATTCGTCCTCCATGGAGCGGCCGGGCATGGACGTGGCGGGCCGCTACGTGGTCCGCCTGCAGGTGACCGACAGCGAAGGCCTCCCGGCCGCCGCACCCGCGGAGCTGGTGCTGGACGCGGTGCCGGCCGCGGCGCTGCACATCCAACTGACCTGGGAAGACCCGGACGTGGACCTGGACCTGCACCTGATCAAGGGCGGCTTTGACAACGCGTTCTCCTCAACGCTGGACTGCAACTTTGACAACTGCGACACCGGTGGGGGCCTGCCCTGGACCGACCACCCCGCCGCCAACCCGCGCCTCAACCTGGACGACACGCGCGGCCTGGGCCCGGAGCACGTGTTCATCGCCGCTCCGGACGCCGGGCGCTACAGCGTGGCGGTCCATTTCTATGACGCGCACGGCCAACGGGACCCGCTGGTGCGCGCCCGGGTGCGGGTGTTTGTGCGCGGTGAGCTGGCGCTGGACGCCGTCCGGCAGCTGTCCCCGTGCAAAGTGCTGTGGGAGGCCGCCACGGTGGACTGGGCGGCCGCGCCGGTGGTGTCCGCCGTGTCCGCCGTGCGCCTCACCGGCCGCGGCGCCTGCCAGCCGTAGGCCCGCCCTTCAGGGATCCACCACGGCGCGCACCGCCACGCCGCCGGCGGCCATGGCCGCGCCACAAAGCGCCACCACCATGCCCACCAGCACCGCGGCCACCGCCACTCCGCCCAGTGTCAGAAAACCCAGCTCACCGCCCGCCGGGTCCAGCGGGTTGGGTGTGCGCCCCCCGCCCGGGGGAGGCTCGCGCCGCGTGTACAGCACCAGCCCGGCCGTGCCCGCCGCCGCGGACGCCGCCGCCCCCCCCAACCCAATGCCGGCCACCAGCGCGCCGGCGCCCAGCAGCGCCATGGACGCCACGGACGGGACGGAGACCGCCCGGGCCGGGCGCGTGCCCGCGTCGCGCGGCGCGGGCGCACGCGAGCGCAGCCGGGCGGGCGCATAGGTGCGCAGCAGGTGCGCCAGCATGCCGTCCGCCTGCCCGGTGATGAGCGGGATGACCAGGTCACGCCCGCCGCGCGCGGTGCCGGCAAACCGCTGCGTGACCTCTCCGGTGCGCACGTCCAGCAACACCAGGCTCGCCGTGGTGGTGCCCCCCACGTCCCCCAGTGTGCCGGCCACCAGCAGCTGCGCCTCCGCGGCCTCGCCCAGGCGGCGCAGTCCTTCCACGTCATCCTGCCCCAGCCCCTGCAGCATGGCCTGGTAGTTGCCCAACCGGTTGAGCTCATCCTGGCTGATGATGGACAGCGTCTTCACCTTGGTGAGCCGCGCGGTGAGGATGGCGTCCGCCGTGGCGGACTCCACCGGGATGGCCGGGTCCACGCGGTAGGGCACCACCAGCACGCGCGGTGGCGCTCCTTCCGCGGCGGCCGCGGGCGCCGCCGCCAGCAGCAGCGCGGGAATCAAATGCCGCAATTGGAAATCTCCGAACACGCGTTGCGGATGACGCACTGGTAGCTCTCCGTGGAGGCGCCGGCCTCGGTGACCGTCCGGCAGTCCTCCTCGCAGGTGGAGGTGGCGTTGACGCCGCACTCGCGCCGCTTGGCGCAGTACTTGTCGCACAGCTCCTTGCAGTCCGGCCCGGAGGACGTATCCACGCAGTCCACCTCGTCGCTGCTGCTGCTGCATGACCCGAGCGCGGTCAGCACCAGCGCGGCAAGGGCCCTTCCAACGGCTCGCATGGCTTCCTCCCATCTCACCGCGTGCGGAAACGGAACTCCGCCGCCAGGTACTTGCTGGCAATCTTCCCGCGCCCCGCCAGCTCCTTGACCTGGTCCAGCACCACGTCCTGCGTGCGGTAGCTGCGGTCCTGCGTCAGCGAATCCCGCGATTCCTTGGCCTTGGTGATGTACTCCATCAACAGCTTGCCGTGCGCGCGCGGGAAGCGCTGGCACATCTGGCGCACCAGCTCGGGGTCCTCGTAGGCCAGTGACTTGGCCAGCCGGTACAGGCCGGCTTTCTGGAACAGCTCCTCGGTGTGCGTGAACCCGTCCAGCACGCGGGACAGGAACCGCTGCGCCACCTTGACCTCCTCCACGTCCTGGCTGGCCACCCGCCGCACCGCCGCAATGAGCTCCTCGGCGTTGCCCTTGGGCAGGCGCGCCAGCAGCTCCGCCAGCGCGCGCTTGCCCACCGCGGCAAACGCACACGCCAGCTCATCAATGCCCACCGCGCGGCACACGCTCACCAGCTCCTTGCCCTCCAGCAGCACCAGGTCACGGAACCCCAATGACTGGATGTCCGTGTCCACCACCGGCATGGAGGCAAACTTCTCGTCGTACCGGGCGCGCACCAGCTTCAGGATGGCCAGCGGGACGTTCTGGAACTCGCTGCGGGGCGGCAGATCCCGCTTCAGCTCCGGCGGCAGGCGCTCCACAATCTGCCGCGCCAGGCTGGCGGGCATGTGCATCAGCGCGGCGGCCACCACGCGCGGGCGCTCGCCGCGGAAACCGGCCGCCAGCCAGGAGGGGTCCACGCCCTCAATGCCGCGCGTGTGCCGGTACTGCATGTACTGCTTGAGCTCCCGCAGCATCAGCGGGATGCGCTTCTCCTTGGGGATCTCCAGCAGCTTCTGGCTCTTGGCCTTCATGGGCGCGGAAATCTCGTCCGGCAGCAGGTCCAGCAGCGCCATGCCGTCCTTGCCGCCAAACGTGAGGGTGGCCAGCAGCAGCGCGCTCTGCTCGCGGTCCAGCGGGTGCAGCAGCGGGGCCAGCATGGCCTATCAGCCCGGCGGCGGCGGCGGAGCCGGTGCGTTGCGCTTGGCCAGCGCGGTGAGCTGCGTGTTGGCCTGCTTGAGCTTGCTGGAGGTGGTCACAAAGGACACCAGCAGCGCAATGAGCCCTATCAGCGCCACCCCCAGCGCCGCGCCACCGCCCATCAGGATGGTCTGCAGCTTCTTGCGTTCCTGTTCATTCACCACGGCAATGCCGCCGAACTTGGGCGCGCGCGCCAGGTCCTGCCCGCCCGCCTCATCCTCCGTGCCAAAGGTGCCCAGCATCTTCTCCGTGGCCGGCCGGTTCAGGTTGGCCATGACGGTGACGTACTGCGGGTCCAGCCCCTCCACGGAGGCGGCCACCAACCGCTGGATGTCCTCCACCTTGAACGGCGCTTTGCCGCCCACCTGGTTGAAGGTGATGGTGACGGCGGCGGTGGCGGGCGTGGGCTTTTCGTTGAGGTCCTTGAGCAGGTCCTTCTTGGGCTTGACGATGGTGACGTGCGCCTCCACCACGCCGGGGATGGTCTTGATCTTCCGCGCAATCTCGCCCTGGATGGCCATGATGAAGCCGGCTTCCTCCTCCGTGGCGGTGGGGATGAGGCCCTTGTTGGCCGGGTCATACACGCGGTCCAGCGTCATCTCCCGGGGGCGCGGCAGCTGGTTGTCCACCAGCACCCGGCGCGCGTCCTGCGCATCCGCACCGCCCACGGTGACCTTGTACGTGATGGTGCGGCCGCCCTCTTCGCGTTCCTTGTGCGCCTTCACACCGCCGGCTTCCAGCACGTAGACAATCTCGTTCGCCTCAAACTCGGTGAGCTGGTGCACCACCTCCTCCTTGGCACAACCCGCCGCGAGCAACGCGACCACCGGCAGCACACGGCCGATCCGACCGCACATGGACATGGATGTCTTCCTTCCTTGGAACGGGGGCTCACCCAGCGCCGGCCACTCTAGTCCGAGGCCCGGGGGAAAAGGGAGCCCGTCACGCGGGGACTTGTCCGCGCCCGCAGGGTGGTGCTTGCGTGCAGCCATGCCCTCCAACGCCACCTGGCTGTTCGGCTGCCGCAAAGCCACCTTCACCGTGGAACAACCCCGGCCGTTCTCCCCCTGGGTGGGCCTGCTCTTGGACCCCTCCGGCCTGGTGGTGGGCCACTGGCTGAGCACGGGACCGGACCTGGATGACTCGGTGGCGGCGTGGCTGCGGGACACGCTGCGCCGGGTGGGCGCGCCCGCCGCCATCCGCACCGACGACGCCGCGCTGGCCGCGCGGCTGGGGAACGTGGGCGTGCCCGTCACCGCCGGGCCCTGCCCCGGGCTGGATGAACCGTTCAACGCCATGCTGCGCGCGCTGGGCGGCCCCACCCTCCAACCGGACTACCTGGGGGACCCCGCGGTCACCCCCGCCATGGTGAAGACCTTCTTCCAGGCCGCTGACCTGCTGTGGAAGGCCGCGCCCTGGCGGTACGTCCAGGGGGACATGCAGACCCTCGCACTGTCCATCCCCGCGCTGGGCATCCAGGACCACGTCGTGTCCGTGATGGGTGCCGCGGGCGAGCAGTTCGGCTGGGTGCTGTGGGAGACCCCCGGGGCGTTCCGCCAGTTCACCGCCGTGGGCGAGGAGGTGGCGGCCGCCGGTGAGGACATGCCGCCGGAAGCCATGTACTGGCTGTCCGTCACCTTTGAAGACATGCGGGACCTTCCCAACCGCCTCCAGAAGCAGGCCAAGAAGCTGCGCGGGCATTCGCGGCAGGGGGTCCCGCTCATCATGGCGTTCCGGGACGGCCGCCCGGTCCATCCCAATCCCCGCGAATACCGCGTGGCCATCGCGTTGTCGGAAGCGGTGGCCGGGTTCATCCCGACGTTTGCCGCGGAGTTCCGCCATCCCACCGGCCGCACCACCTCCGCCACCATCACAATCCAATATGAGACCGGCCCCGAACCGCTGCAGGCGCGGCTGGTTGCCCCCCATCCCGCGCTGGAGTGGCCCCCGGAGGACGACGAACCGGACCAGGACCGCAACACGGAGGTGGCGGAGGAGATGCAGGAGGACTTCGCCGACTGGCAGGCGGAACGCCGGCCCGCGCGCAAGGGATCACCCGCCCACCTGGGCGCCTTCATGATCGGGGCGATGGTGGATCGGCGGGGCCACGGCGGGCACGCGTGGGACGCCGGGATGTTTGCCACCTTCCTGCGGGAGGTGGTCCCCGAGGAAGTTGCGCTGCAGGCGGAAAACCTGGGGGTCATGGAAGCGCAGCTGCAGGAGCTGGTGATGTGGCTGGAGGACGAGGACCTGCTGACCGCCAGCGCGGCCGCGGCGGTGCGCGCGGCGCTGCCGGGGTGGTGCCGGGAGGCGGTGGCCCGGGCCAGCGACCCCGCCAACTGGGGCCCCGCCAAGCGCGTGCTCCAAATGATGCACCAAGCCGGCGTGGACCCCAATGACACCGCCGCCGTGAACGCGTTCCTGCAGAAGCTGAACGCGGGGCGCCCCATCCGGTAGGGCCGGCGCCGCGGGACTCACTCCTGCGTGGTCTTCTTGCGCTTGGGCGCCCGCGGCCAGGCCAACACGGCGCGGACCAGGTCCGCGCGGCCGGGGTGCTTGGTGAGGATGGCCACTTCGGCCACCGCAATGACCCGCTCCAGGGCGGCCACACGCTTGCGGCGCTCCACCTCATGGGGCAACTCCGCCAGGCTGGCCGCCGCGCGCGCGTCCCCGGCCGCCTTGAGCGCGTCATTGGCCGCCACCACGCCCGGCAGCAGCGGCACCACCGCGGCGTGGTTCTGCGCCCGCGCCCGCGTCAGCAGCGTGTCCCCAAATGCGTACGCCTTCTCCGGCCCCAACCCGGTGGCCTCATCCGCCTTCACCGTGCCAAACAGCAGCTGGTAGGGGTCCTGGTCCGGCTTCTTCCCCGCCGCCAGGAACGCCGCGCCGGACACGCCGGTCACCACGGCATCCCAATTGGTATCGCGCACGCGCACCACGGCGGAGGTCTCCAGGGTGTATTCGCGCGCCGCGTCCCGGGCGTCCCGGCTGGCCTTGAGCTCCGTGCGGAAGGTGCCCAGCGAAGCGGCCACCTCCGGCAGGTCCGCCGCCATGGCGGCCGCCCGCGCACCCGAACAGTAGTCAATCAGCAACTCCAGCGACGCATCCTCCGGCACTTGGTGGGACACGCGGTCCTCCTTGGGATTGGGTTGTTTCGCCCTGTAGGACAGCCGCCGCGGCGTTGCCAAGCATTCGGCGCGTGCGGGAGGGGCACGCCGGGGGCCGGCGTGGGTATCCCGCGGGTGCGGGAGGGCTGCTGGGGCGGCCGGTGTGCGCGTCCGCGGCGCCGCGGGCGGCTGGCGGGGCTCCCCGGTGGGTCTCCGCGGCGCCCGCGGCGGTCACCGGGGTCTCCGGTGTGGGTCTCCGCGGCGCCGCGGCGGGGTACCCTTGCCTCCGGTGTGGGTCTCCGCGGCTGCTGTGGCGCAGGGGCCGGCGTGAGATCCGCGTTGCCTGCATGGTTGCCGACGCGTAAGAGCCATACGCACATACATTCCATTCGGGATTGGTGCGAATCCACTTCACTGCACGGGGGAGAACGGCAGGCGGATGCTTTCCCTGGGACTTGCGCCTGGGTTGCTCCTGGCGGCGGATGGGGATGTCACCACACCCGCACCGGCACCCGCGCCGGTTGCCGAAGCGGCGCCGCTTCCCGCACCCGCCAACGTGACAGACGTCCCCGCACCCGCGGCCGACATTGGCGCGCTGGACCTGGGGCAGCTGCTGGGCACGGGGCTGCGCGCGGGGGACCTGGGTTCATTTGGCATGAGCCTGGGCGGGCAGAAGGCCACCGTGGAGTTCCACGGTTTTCTCACCCTGGACTTCAATGAACGCTGGGGTGACCTGGCCAACCTGGCGCCGGACCGCGTGCGGCGGACACCTGCGCGCGACCTGGGGAACACGCTGGTTGGGGCCACGTACTTTGACCTGGGGCAGGCGGGGCTGGTGGCGCGTGGTGGGATTGCGGACCGCGTGTTTCCGGAGCTGGCGTTCAGCTTCAACCACACGGGCGACAATGACCTGGAGGAGCTGGAGGTCCCGTGGGCCTTTGTGGACTTCCGGGTGATGGACTGGCTGGTGCTGCGCGCCGGGTACATCCCCGTGCCGCTGGGCGCGGTGAATGAGTACCACTGGGCGGACTTCCTTCGGCCCACGGCCAGCCTGCCGCTGACCAACATCCACCTCATCCCCGGCGAGCTGCAGCCCTGGAGCGAAGTGGGCGTGCAGGTGCGCGGCCGGGTGCCGCTGGGTGGGGAGCGGTCCTTCAGCTACGCGGCGTACGTGGTCAACGGCGGGCTGAGCCAGGTGTTGCCGGCCAACGCGGGGGAGGCCGCGGAGGGTGCGGAAGCGGGCGAAGGTGGCGAAGCCGTGGCGGGGTCCGGCCCGCTGGAGGGCGGTGACCCGGCGGATTTTGAGGGCGAGTACACATTCACCAAGGTGGCGGACAAGGCGTTTGGCGGGCGCGCCAGCCTGGTGGCAGCCCGGGGCGTGGAGCTGGGGCTGTCCGGGTACACGGGGCACTACACGGTGGATGGGCGGCGGCGCATCCTGGTGCTGGACGCGGACGTGGGGCTGGAGTTCAGCCAGGTGACGCTGCGGGGCGAAGCGGTGCTGGTGCAGCAGGAGATTTCCGGCGCGCTGGTGGACAAGGGGCCGCTGCTCAACTCGGTATTCCGGCCGGGCGCGTACGTGCTGTTTGCGTATGCCCTGACGCCGCGGCTGGAGCCGTATGCGCAATGGGACTTTGTGACGCGCGTGGACACCACCACGCAGGACGCGGGCGAGTGGTTCACCCAGGTGCTGGAGGGCGCGGTGGTGCGGTCCATCATTGGGGTGGCGGTGCGGCCGCTGCCCATCCAGGTGCCGCGGACGCTGGTGAAGGCGGAGGCGCTGGTGACCACACTGCACGGCGAGCGGACCGAGTTGGCCATCCGCGCGCAGGTAGCCACGGGGTTCTGAGGTGCGTGCCGCTGCGTGGGTGTGCCTGATGGCCGGGCTGCTGAGCGCGCTGCCCGCCGGGGCCGGCGAGCTGAGCGCGGAGGTGCGCAGCGTCCTGCTGCTGCGGGTGCTGGCGTATGACCGGGGGCTGCCCGCCCGCGCCACCGGCCCGGGCATCCCCATCCTGCTGCTGGAGGCGGCGGGGGACAGCGCGTCCCGCGCGGAGTGCGCGCAGTTTGAGACGGCGCTGACGCAGTTGGGCGGGAAGGTCACCGTGGCGGGGCGCCCGGTCCACGTGGCGCGCGCGGTGTTCACGGACGCCGCGGCGCTGGGCAAGGCGCTGGACACGCACAAGCCGGCGGTGCTGTACGTGTGCGTGGGGATGGGGCCGCACCTGGCGGACGTGGCGGGGGTGACGCGGCAGCGCCGGATCCCGTCCGCCACCGGCCAGCAGCCGTACGTGGCGGCGGGGCTGGGCTTTGGGCTGGTGGAGAAGGACAACCGGCCGCGCGTGGTGGTGAACCTGCCGGTCTGCCGGGCCGAAGGCGCGGACTTTGACGCGGCCCTGCTCACGCTGGCGGAGATCATCCGCTGACGCAGGTCCCCACGTCGTAGGGCGGGGGCTTGTCCGGCTTGTCCCCCGCCCGGTTCCCAAGCGCGGGTTCCCGCTTCCCAGGGTGTTTGAACACCCCGCCCCGCCTGCGCATGGAGAGCAGAGTCCAGGAACGCGCGGGGAACCCGCTTGCGCCCGCCCCCCACGGGTGGGATGACCCCGCGTGGCGTCGGGCGTGGGACCCGGCCAACCAGGAGCTCGCGGCATGTCCAACTTCACCGTTGAAACCCGGATCCCCTTCACGCTGGATGACGTGTTCCGCTGCTACCGCGACGAGCTGCCCATCATTGCCAAGTATATCCCCAACGTGAAGACCATTGAGGTCAGGGAGCGCAAGGAGGATGCCGGCGTGGTGAAGCTGGTCAACCACTGGCGCGCGTCGGCGGAGGTGCCTGGGCCGCTCAAGAGCATCATCACGGAAGAGAAGCTGGGCTGGATGGACCGCGCCGCCTGGAATGACGCCACCAAGGTGTGTGAGTGGGACCTGGAAATCACCGCATTCAAGGAGGCGGTGACCTGCCGCGGGCAGACGCGGTTCCACCCGGATGGGACCGGCACGCGCATGGTCATTGCCGGGGACCTGCAGGTGGACGCCACCAAGGTGGGGATACCGGTCCCCCGGCTGCTGGCGGGGTCCATTGGCAAGGCGGTGGAGGCGTTTGCCGTGGCGCTCATCAAGCCCAACCAGGAGGCGGTGGGCAAGGCGGTGGCGCGGTACCTGGAAGAGAAGAAGCAGAAGGGCTGACACCCGGCGGCGGGCATGACCAGGCGGCTGAAGATCCTGATGACCGCCACGGAGGCGCACCCGTTCATCACGGCGGGCGGCCTGGGTGAAGCGGTGGGCGCGCTGGCGCGGGCGCTGACGGACCGCGGGCACCGGGTGGACCTGCTGCTGCCGTACGCGCCGGCCGCATGGGCGCGGGGCGGGCCGGAGTTGGTGGAGGCGGCGGCGTTTGACATCCCGGTGGGGGCGCGGCTGGTGCCCGCGCGGCTGATGACGCCGCGTGCGGACGGGCCGCTGCGACCGGTGCTGCTGAACATCCCGCAGTACTTTGACCGTCCCGGGCTGTACGGCCCCTCCGCCAATGAGAGCTGGGCGGACAACTGCAGCCGCTTCACCGCGCTGTCCCGCGCGGCGCTGCTGGCGGGACACGCGCTCAAGCAGAAGTATGACGTCATCCACGCGCATGACTGGCCGGTGGGACCGGTGCCCTACCTGGCGCGTGAAACGCGCGCGGCCGGCGGGCACGTGGCGCGCGCCACGGTGTTCACCGTGCACAACCTGGCCTACCAGGGGCGCTTCTGGGCGCTGGACCTGGCCATCCTGGGACTGGGCAGTGAGCACTTCACCGCGGAGCGGCTGGAGTTCTTTGGCTCGGTGTCCTTCCTCAAGGCGGGCCTGGTGGCGGCGGACCGGGTGACCACGGTGTCCGTCTCCTACGCCCGTGAAGTCCTCTCCCCTGAAGGCGGCATGGGCCTGGAGGGCATCCTGCGCGCGCGCGGCACGGCGTTCAGCGGGATCCTGGGCGGCATTGACCCCACCCGCTACGACCCGGCTTCCGACGCGGCGCTGACGCACCGGTACAGTTCGGCCGCGTCACCGGAGCGGCGCATGGCTGCGCAGGCCTTCCGCGCGCTGGCGCAGCTGCCGGACAATGAGATGCCGCTGTTTGCGTTTGTGGGCGCGCTGTCCAATGACCGCGGCGGGGACACGCTGCTGATGGCCATTGATGAAATGGTGGCCGCCGGCGGGCTGGTGGCCATGCTGGTGCCGGACCACGACGCGCTGTACGGGCGCGCGCAGGCGCACGCGCTGCGCTACCCGGAGCGGGTGGCGCTGCTGGCGCAGGGCCCCGGGGACGCGCTGGTGCGGCAGCTGCTGTCCGGCAGTGACTTCCTCATGGTGCCCTCACGCGTGGAGCCGTGCCACGTGGTGCAGGTGGCGGCGCTGCGTTACGGCGCGGTGCCGCTGGTGCGCCGGACCGGTGGGCTACGGGACACCGTGCTGGACCTGGAGGCGGGCGGGCCGGCGGCCACGGGCATTGGCTGGGTGGGGGACGGCGTGGTGCCGCTGATGGGCGCGGTGCGCCGCGCGGTGGAGCTGTGGAAGGACCGCGCGCGCTACCAGACCGTCCAGCTGGCGGGGGCCGCCACGCCGTTCACCGCCGCGGAGGGCGCGGAACGCTATGAAGCGCTCTACCTGGACGCCGTGGGCCACGGCGCCGCCCCCACCACGCCGTGACCCGCTCCAGCCTGCCGCCGGACACCACGCTGGACGCGCTGGCGGGTTGCTGGCGCATCCACCAGCGCGCCCGCGGCCACCGCTGGTCCGTGGATGACCTGCTCACGGCCCAATGGGCGTGCACCGCGGCGCCGTCGGCCCGCACGCACCTGGACCTGGGATGCGGCATTGGCAGCGTGCTGATGCTGGTGGCCTACCGCCTGCGGCAGGCGCGCCACGTGGGCGTGGAGGCCCAGGAGGAGAGCTGGCGGCTGTGTGGCGCGTCGCTCACGCACAATGGGCTGCTGGACCGGGTGGAGGTGCGCCACCGTGACTTCCGCGTCCCCGGGGCGCTGCGCCCGGATGAGGCATTTGATTTGGTGACGGGTACGCCGCCCTACCTGCCGGTGGGCACCGCCACCGCCCCGCGCGATCCCCAACGCGCAGCGGCGCGGCTGGAGCTGCGCGGCGGGGTGGAGGCGTACCTGGAGACGGGCGCCGCGCACCTGGCGGAGGGCGGCACCCTGGTGCTGTGCGGGGACGGCCGCCGCCCGGGGCGCACCTTGGACGCGGCGCGGCGCGTGGGGCTGCACGCGTGGGAACACGTGGAGCTGGTACCGCTCCCCGGCAAACCGCCGCTGCTGCATGTGATGGTGTTCCGTCAAACGTCACCACCGGACCCGGTTGCGGTGCGGCCGCTGCTGGCGCGCACCGCGGACCACCGCCGCACCGCGGAGGTGCAGGCCATTCGCGCGGCGTTTGATATGCCGCCCATGCCCGGGGATGACCCCACGGCGCGCTGACAGCCGGGACGCGGAGATCCTGCGTGGAATGGCAGCGGAAAACGGCTGGACCTTTGTGGAGGGGGACCCCGCTCAGAACGGGTTGTCGGGGTCGTCATCCACCAGGGAGGCGGCCAGCGCCTGGTAGCAGGCATCCAGCTTGTGGCGGATCTCCTCCATGCGGGCCTCCAGCACGGGGCGGCCGGGGCTGTCCGGGATGCGGCGCGGGTCCGCCTGCGCGGCCAGCGCGGCATAGGCGCGGTCAATGTCCGCGCGGTTGGCGTAGGGCGTCACGCCCAGCACCACACGGGGCACGGTGATGGGCTTGATGCGCGTGTACAGTGAAAAGATCTCCTTCTGCAGCGCGCGGAACTCGGGGGTCTCCTCATCCGCGGGGGCGTCCGCGTCCGGGACCTGCACCTGCGGCGGCGCGGGCTCCTCCGCGGAGCGGCGCACCTTGTCCCGCAGCACAATGGATGACGAATTCACCGCAAACGGCGCCTCCTGCAGCGTGGCCAGGCGCGCCTCCGTCAGCACCAGCGCCAGCACCGTCCCCATCAACTGCCCCAGGCCGGACTGCAGGCAGAACGCCTCCATGGTGGTGGTGCCGCGGACCACCTGCATGATGTCCGCGCCGCGCATGAAGGGCGTGAGGCGCTTGGCGGCGGCGGCCAGGCCCGGGCCGGGATGGAGGAAGAGCTTCTGCATTTCGTTGGAGCGCGCCAGCAGCGCGTCCGGGGTCATTTCACGGCGGCGTGTCTCCACCAGCAGGCCCAGCGGGTTGACCTTCATCAGCGGCACCACGTCCACAAACGCGTGATCCTCGCGGAACTGGTAGGCGCCCGCGCGCTGTCCCAGCAGCGCCAGCACGCGTTCGCGCACCAGCGCGCGCAGCGCCGCCTGCAGCTTCTCCGCGTCCGCCACCGCCGACAGCGCCGCCAGCAGCGTCCCTTCGGCCACCGCCGGCGCGGGGGTTCCCGGCGGCACCACCCCCAGCTCGCGCAGGCGGCGGAACAACCCCGCATCTCCGTCGGGCAGCGTGGCGTACACCGGCTCGCCGCGCAGCAGGTACAGCGTCCCGGCGGCCGGCCCTTCCGGCAGCGTCAGCCGCCCGGTGAGCTCCTGCGCAAACAGCCCCATCAGCAGCGCCGCCCCCGCGGCGTCCTCCAGCTGGCCTTCAATCTGGAGCGGCCCGGCGGGGAGGTCCACCGGTGCGGGCGCCGGGGCCGGCGGCTTGGGTGCGGCCACCCGCGCCGGCACCACCACCGGCAGGGGCGGGGCCGCCGTGACGTCGGGCGGTCGCGGCGAAACACGGGAGGGCGGCGCCGGCGCCGGGGCGGCCAGGCGCGCCCAGGTCACCTCCAGCGGTTCGCCTGCCGGCACCACCTCCAGCCCGCCGCCCAGCGCCGCGGCCAGCGCGCCGGCGTCCGTGCCCGGCGCCGCCAGCACCAGCACCCGGATCCCGGGATGCCGCTTGCCCGCCAGCTGGATGAGACCCCGCAGGGACAGCAGGCGCTTCTCTTCGGCCACCAGCAGCGTGTCAAAATCCGCGCGTCCCAGCGCGGCCAGCGCGTCCATGCTGTGGATGGCCTCAAAGTACCGGACGTCCTGCCGGGCCAGCAGTCCCTGCCACAGCAGGCGGCGCGCGCGCTCATGGTCAACAAGGAGAACCTGCATTGCACCCTTGCTCCCCGGGTCCGCAGCGTCCCAGAGGTGGGTGGTGACGCGCAACCGCGTTTACCGGGCCGGGCCCCCCCGCAGCAGCTCCGCCGTCAGTTCCTCCAGCGAACCCAACACCCGGTCAGCCTCCGCCACCTCCCGCGGGAGGATTCCCTGGTCCGGCACGGCCAGGCAGCGCATGCCGGCGGCGCGGGCGCTGCGCACCCCGCTGGGCGAGTCCTCCAGCGCCACACACCCCGCCGGCTCCACGCCGAGCACGCGCGCAGCGTGCAGGTACACGGCGGGATGCGGCTTGCCCTGCGGCAGCCCGTCGGCCGAGACCAGCGCAGCAAACCGCGGCGCAATCCCCAGGCGTTCCACCACCGCGCGGATGATGGCGGGCGCGGATGACGACACCACGGCGGCCGGGACCCCGAGCGCGCCCACCACCGCCAGCGCGTGCGCTACGCCGCGCTTGGGCTCCGCCCGCGCGCGCACGCGCGCCACCACCGCCGCGCCGATGCGCTGGGCCACCTCCTGGTCGGACGGGCCCTCCCACGGGTGGCGGGCGCGCCAGTGGCGCACCACCGCGTCCACGCGCCAGCCCTGCGTGGCCGCGCAGTCCGCCGCGCGCAGCGGGACGCCCAGCGCGCGCAGGACCTCCAGTTCCGCTTCGCGCCACAGCGGCTCGCTGTCCACCAGCAGCCCGTCCATATCAAACAGCACGGCCGCCGGATCCCGCGCGCTCACCAGGCCAGCTCCAGTTCCGTCTCCGCGCGGGACACCACCCGCACGCCCAGCCGTGGGGTGACCTTGAAGTTGCGCAGCCCGCCCTCCAGCACGCCCACCTGGAAGCAGTCGGCAAACGAATAACAGTCCCGGTAGCGCAGCATGAGCCGGCGCGGTTCGTTGGCGAGCACCTCCACCTGCTCATGGCTGCTGGCGGCGCGGTACGCGCGCGGCAACAGCGCGGCGGCCGCCTGCACGCCCAGGCTCTGCCCCAGCCCGGCAAACATCACCCGCATCACCATGTTCTCCTGCAGCTTCTCCAGGTGCGCCTGACCCACGCGGCGCAGGGCTTCGCGCGGGGGCAGGTCCGGCAGGGCGCGCGCCGCCTGCACCAGCACCGCCACCATCTCCGCCTGCGGGTGGTCCTTGAACGCCACCCGGCGCGGCTGGTCCCGCAGCGGGCGGCCCATGGCGGCCATGGCGTCCAGCACCCCGTTGATGGACATCCCGCGCACCGTGTGACTCGGCGGCACCGCGGCCACCTGCGCGTCCAGGTCCAGCGGCGCCTGCCAGTCGGGCGATGGGAAGCGGAGTCCGCCGGTGGATGGGTCCATGTGGGGTGCGCGTGTGTGGGTGGGGACACTGCCGCCGCCCGGGCCCCGCGTGCAAGACCCCAAAGAAAGGGGGCGGCCGCCAGACGGCAGGGTGGAGCCACGGGGTGCGGGGCGGGGGCCGGCCCCCGCGCGATTCTGGAGTTCCCCCGCGCGATTCTGGAGTTCCCCCGCGCGGTTCCGGAGCCCCCCGCGCTCTTCCGGAGTTCCCCCGCGCGATTCTGGAGTCCCCCGCGCTCTTCCGGAGTCCCCCCGCGCTCTTCCGGAGTTCCCCCGCGCCCTTCCAACCGGTCTCTGACCCCAAGCTGGGCGCTCACAGCCGGTAGAAGCGGCGGCGCCGGAACTGCGGGCCCGCCGTGTCCACGCGGTACTTGAAGTACTTCATGCGTTTGAGCAGTTCGTCAAAGCTGTGGCAGTCCGCCAGCCCCTTGCGCACATCCGGCTCCCACTCCGTGGACAGGCACTGGCCGGCGGCGTACGCGCAGGGAACGGCGTCGTCGGTGCCTTCAACCGTTGGGGTGACTTCGCCTGGTTCCGCGCGCAGGACGGCAACAAGGATCTGCCCCTTGTACAGCCAGGCGGTCCGGACGGTGGTGGGCGGAACGGGCGGGGCCACGTCGTCACGCTAGCATGGTGGAGGGGCGGCGGCGGCTCAGGACAGGTTCCCGGGGGGGGCGGCGAGCTTGCGCGCTGTGACGCCGCCTCGCCTTGGGCGAGGACCAGGCTCCCAGGTGGCGTCCGCCAAAGGCGCCGCCCAAACGCGCGAAACCCAGCGGCGGGAACACGTACTCAGGACGGCTGGCAGCGCGGGAAGGAGGTGTCATCACCCAGCGCCTGCCGGCAGGCGGACACGTCACCCACCTGCACCACGTCCTCCGCGGCGGCGCATGCCTCGCTGCCCGCGCACCAGCGGTTATCATCCGGTCCGCACACCTTCGCCCGCAGCGTGTCGCAGTCATCCGGCAGGTCCAGGGCCGCGTTCTGCGCGCCGCCCGAGCCCGGAGGCGCCGCACGCGCGGTGGCGCAGTCCTCGTAGCTGGCGTTGGCCAGGTGTTCCGGGCAGCGGGCGGGTTCGTACGTCGCCGTCAGGCGCGCGCTGTCGCACGCTGCCGTGCCCTCACAACTGGGCCCGGCGTCCGGAGCCCCGCACACGCGGGCAACCAGCGTGGCACACGGGTCCTGACCCCCGTCCGCACCGCCCAGGCCAGAGGCGCACCGCACCGCACCCAACAACACCCCCAGCAGCACCACCAGGCGGAGGACCATGACGCGCCAAGCTAGCCCGGCCCCGACGGCTTGTCCCGGATCAGGGGCAGCGCGGGAATGACGTGTCGTCATCCAGCGCCTGGCGGCACGACTCGGCCACGCGGGAATCGCGGATGTCCACCGCGTCCGCGCACACGGGTGCTTCCGCGCAGCCGCCGTCCCCCGCGGTGCCGCACACCTTGCTGACCAGCGCCGTGCAGGACGGGGGAACCACGGACGGCGCGGCCACCCCGCCGTCCCCATCCATCTGCATGGGGTAGGCGGCACATGCCGGGTACTGGAGGTCGTCCGCGGCCAGTGCGGCGCAGCGCTCCCGGCGGTGGGCCGCGTTGAGGCGCGCGCTGTCGCACGCGGGGCCCGTACACGCGGTGGTCACGCCGTCACCGCAGGTCTTGGTCACCAGGGCCCGGCACGGGTCGGCTTCGCGGGCACCTCCCTGGTCACCCGTCCCCGCCGCCTCTCCGGCCGTACCGCAGCCGGACCCGTCACCGGCGGCTCCGGAGAGCAGCAGCACCAGCAGCGCGAAAGTGGGAGCCCGCACGGTGGAGGGACTATAACCCCGCCCAAGGCATGCCGTCCGCCACGCTGCTCCTGCTCCTGAACGTCCTGGCCGCCGGGGAGACGGCGGGCACGGGCAAGGACATCACGGTGGCCATCTTTGAGCTGCGCGCGCGCGGCCTGAGTGACCGCGCGGCGGACGCGCTGCTGGACGTGGTCAGCGAAGAAGTGGCCAAGGTGCCCGGCCTCAAGGTGCTCAGCCGCAAGGACATCCAGGCCATCCTCACCGAGGAGTCCCGCAAGCAGCTTTCCGGGTGTGATTCGTCCAGCTGCCTGAGCGAGCTGGCCGGCGCGCTCAACGCGGAGTGGCTGGTCACCGGCGAGGCGGCCCGGCTGGGCGAGGGCACGCTGCTGACCCTGCAGCTCATCAACCACCGCTACGCGAACGTGATGAACCGGGTGAGCGTGCTGTGGAAGGGGCCACAGGAGGACCTGCCGGACGTCACGCGCGCGGCCAGCCAGCTGCTGGCGCTGCCGGCGGAGCACCGCAGCCCCGGGAAGCTCAAGGTGGAGGGCGCCCCGGGCGGCGCCACGCTGTCCATTGATGAGAAACCCGTGCCGGGTCTGACCGTGGACGCGCTGGAGGTGGGCGTGCACACCGCGCGCGTGGCGGCGGACGGGCACGAGGACCGCGAGATCCCATTTGTGGTCCTGAGCGGGAAGAAGGTGACGCTCAACGGGCGGCTGGCCAGCATCCCGGTGTTCCGGCGCCCGTGGTTCTGGGGGCTGTCCGCGGTGGGCGTGGGCGCGGTGGCCACGCTGGCCGCCGTGGTGGTGGGCGGGGTGCCGCTGGTGCTGGTGGTGTGGAACACGGGTGGAGCCAGCGTGCGGTCCCGCAGCGCGGCGCCGCCGGTGGGAGGGAGCTGAGGTGCGGGCCACGGCGCTGGTGCGGTGGGTGTGCGGCGGTGCGCTGCTGGCGCTGGCGGCGTGTGCGCCCCGGGACAGCGGACCGCTGCAGCCGTGCGACGTCACGCCGCTGCCGGACGCGCTCAATGACGTCCTCCCCATTGACGCGCAGGTGCAGCTGCGCGCCACCTTCTATGTCTTCCGCGGGGGCTGCCCCGCGCCGGGGGCCGAGGACAGTGCGGACCCGGTGTCCACCGACGGCGTGGACGTGCAGGGCGGCGTGGTGGAGTTTTCTGTGGCCGTCCCGTTCAGGGAGGTCATGCGCCCGCCGCTGGGTCCGCGCGCCGAGTACTGCGCCCGCGTGGTCTACACCGCCGCCGGCCCCGAACAGGACACGGGGCATTGGTCCGCGTGGAAGCGCGCCGCGTTTGACGGGCTGCGCGTGGGCCACCAGGACAGCGTGCAGCCGTTCCGCCTGCGCCCCTACGGCTCAGACTGCGTGACGCTGGGCAGTCTGCAGGGCGGCGGCGCGGACGCGGACCCCGCGCTGTTTGATGCTGACCATGATGGCATTCCCAACCTGCGCGAACTGCAACTGGCCCTGCGCCCCACCCAGCCGGACTCGCTGCAACTGGTCAAGGGGGACCCGCCGGAACCCCGCGAGCGGCGCCTGGCCGCGGTGAATGCGCCCTTTGGCATGGACCCGGGTCCGGACGCGGGCGCCTTTGCCAGCGAAGGTCCGGCACGCACGCTGGCGGTGGGCGAGCTGGTGGTGGACGAGACCGAGGTCACCAACCGGCAGTACCGCGTGTGCATGGGCCTGCCCGGCCCCGCGGTGGACGGCGGCGTGGGCTGGGCGTGCGCCGCCCCCAAGCTGATGGTCTACGAGAACGCGGAGCCGCGGCTGGTGAGCCCGGCGTTCGCGCGGCATCCGGTGGTGGGCGTCAGCCAGGAGCAGGCCGCGCGCTTCTGCGCCGCCCGCGGTGCGCGCCTGCCCACGGAGGTGGAATGGGAGCGCGCCGCGCGGGTGGACCTGGCCGGCGCACAGGGCCCGGACACGCCCTACCCGTGGGGCTTCTTCACCCCGGACCTGGTGGATGGGCACAACGACTGCGCGCTGGGCGTGTTCACGCTGTATTCGGGGGACCTGCCCATCCCGTGTGATGGCAGCTCCCGGCAGGACGCGGCGGCCGTCATCACCCCGCAGGGCGACCTGGTGCGCGCCGCGCAGAACAATGGCCTGGTGGACCTGGCGGGCAACGTGGCGGAGTGGACCGCGGACCACTACACGCGGGACCTGCACGAATGGCTGCAGACCCAGGCGCCGCCCTACGTGAACCCGGATGGCGGGCACCTGTTCTCGGTGCGGGGGGGTTCGTTCCGTTCCGGCGTGCGGTTTGTGCGCACCTATGCCCGCGCCGGCGTGGACGACGAGGCCTCCACGTACGAGGAGACGCTGCGCGCGGTGGGGTTCCGGTGCGTGCGGTGAAGCTGCGCTGACCCGTGGTGGCGCGCGGAGCGCCCGTCCCTCACCGCAGCCCGTCGGTGACCGCGCCTCACGCGGGCACGGTGGTGCCGTGGACGTGGAGCCGGACCCGCCCGGCTGGGGCGTTGATCGCTATCAGGCTGCGGCCCTGGGATGCGTCGTCGCGCGAAGGTGCATGCCGAGCGCTTCGACCACGCGAAGAATCGTATCGAAGCGCGTCTTCGCCCCAGGGGTCAGCGCCTTGTAGAGGCTCTCGCGCCCGAGTCCAGAGCGCTTTGCAAGCTGGGCCATGCCGCGGGCACGAGCCACATGGTTCAAGGCAGCAATGAGAAGATCGGGATCACCGTCTTCGAGTGCGGCGCTGATGTACTCCGCAATGGCAGTGTTGGACGTGAGGTATTTGGCCGGATCGAACGGGGCCAGCTTGGTCTTCTTCGGAGAGCGCTTGCGAGTGGTCATGGCTGGTCCTCCTCATTCAGGTTCTTCGCCAGGGTCTTTGCGCGCAGGATGTCCCGCGCTTGGGGTTGCTTGTCGCCGCCGGCAAGCAGGACGACGACGACCCGCTTTCGCATGGTGAAGTACAGGCGGTAGCCCGGACCGTAGGCACGTCGGAGTTCGGAACACGCGGTCACCGACGCTCTCGTGGTCACGTCGTACACACGGGGGATGTATCCGATCAGATACAGACAGTCAAAGCGCTGCGTCTCGCGCGGATGGTTGCGAGGTGCAGGCCGGCAAGGGCATCAAGCGGCTCATTCGCAGGTGCCGGTGCCGCCGTCCGGGTGGGGCATTCCGCGGCGTCCGGTTCATGCTGCTGCGGTACGGCCGCGTCCCCCTCCGGCCAGGTGAGCGGCAGGCTCCCGTCAAAGGGCAAACCCGTGGTGTAGCCGGCGTCCGTGCCCTGGCGCTGAAGGGGACCCAATCGCCGCGCTCATTGCGCGGGTGTGTCCCACACCGTCAACGGCGGCCCCCCCACCCCAGCCCTCCCCCCGCCCGCGCTGGTCGACGTCACCCAGGCGGGGGGAGGGAGCACGGCGGGACCCCCTCCCCCCGTCGTCGCAAGCGATGGATGGATGGCGTCAGTGGCGACGGGGGGAGGGATGGGGTGGGGGGCTCACGGAGTTGACCAAGCGGGACACACCCGCAGACGTGCGCGCCATTGCGGGTCCCCGCAAGCGCCGGGACACCTTGGGCGCGCGCCCCACCCTCCCCGCATGCTCTTGGGGTTGCTGGGCTTTCCCGTTGGGGCCGCACGGCTGCTAGGGTGGCCCGCGTGAAGCTGTTTGAGGCCGGCACACCCACCCTGCACCTGCGGGAACTCGCCGAAGCGGAAGCGCTGCGGGCGCGCCGCATTGAGAGCGTCTACCACGCGGGTCAGGCCAAGGCGTGGGACGGGCGGCAGGTGCTCCAGGACGCCTATGCGCTCTACCCGCGTGACGGGGCGCGCCTGGGTGACGCGGAAAAGCGCGCGCTGGCCGGCGTGTTCTCCGTGCTGATGTGGGGCGAACTGGCCGCGTGGCGCGTGAGTGCCCAGCTGGTGGAGCTGCTGGAGGATCCCGCCATGCGCCTGGCGGCGACGGGCCAGACACACGACGAGGCCCGCCACTACTACGTGCTGCATGACTACCTGCGCGACCTGGCCGTTGAGGTGCCGCCGCTGGACGCCTTCACGCGCACCTTCCTCAACGCGTGCCTGGCGGCGCCGCTGCCGTTGCAGAAAGTGGTGGGCATGCAGCTGCTGGTGGAGACCATTGCGCTCACCATCTTCAAGATGGTGCGCGAGGTGGACGTGGACCCCGCGCTCAGCCACCTGCTGACGTTCTATGAGCGTGACGAGGCGCGCCATGTCGGGTTCGGCGTGCAGGCGGCGCCGGTGCTGATGGCGCAGGCATCCGCGCTGGAACGGGCGCGCCTGCTGGCGTTTGAGGGCAAGGTGCTGTCCGCCATGCTGCTGTCCGTCAAGAACGTGGAAGAGGACCTGCGCCGCGTGGGGGCGGACCCCCGCGCGCTGCTGGAGGACGGGGCGCGGCGCTTTGCCCAGATCCTGGCTGACTACCGCGCCCTGGCGGGCAACACCTCCCCCGAGGGGCGGGTGCTGGCGCGCCTGTTTGACGCCATGATGGACGGCGTCTTCCCGACGGACCGTGCGCGCGGTGTGGGCGGGCGGGCCAAGGATGCGTGGGCGGCGTTGTGGCGCCCCTCCCGGCTGGGCTGACACTTGCCCCTGCGCCTTCGGCAACCCTAGAGTCAGCGCGGGTGGGACGCGTCGCCCGCGCAATTGGCTTGGAGCTTCTGACCAGATGATCACGGGCTTCAACCACAACATCAAGTACAAGGACTGCATCTACCACGTGCAGACCGAAGACAGCGGACTGCGCAATCCGCACGTCATCACGCACCTTTTTGTGGGCGGCAACATCATTGCCACCAAGAAGGCGGACTACGCCCACCTGCTCAACGAGCCGCCGGACAAGCAGCCGGAGAAGATCCGCAAGCTGATGGAGGAGCAGCACAAGGCGATGCTGCGGTCCCTCATCAACGGGAAGTTTGACAACGCGCTGAACACCGAGGGCGCGCACCACCTGGAGGGCCCCGCGCCGCTCAACGTGTCCGCGGAAGTGCTGGCGCGGACCGGCGGCAGCGGCAACAAGGCGCGCGCCGAGGCCCCGCGGCCACCCGCGCCGGCCCCCACGCCAGCGCGCGCCGCGCCCCCGCCCCCGGCCGCGGCCGC
>JACRCW010000118.1 GCA_016218805.1 Deltaproteobacteria bacterium
CGGCACGCTGCCAGGTGGAGGTGTCAGGGACCACGTTGACGCGCGCGCAACCGGGAACGCTCACGGCCGCGGTCATTGGCGGGTGCATGCCGGACTTCCCGCGGGTGACGCAGTACCGCTGGCAGTTCAACGGCGGACCGCGCTGCACGGGAGGGGACACCTGCAAGCGCACCACGACGGCGAATACGACCCCAGTGACCATGGTGGACAGCCGGAGAGCCTACGCGGTCAACGTGGAGGCGGTTGACGCGCAGGGCGCCACGCAGTGCTCCGGGCAGGCGTCGCTGACGGTGAACGCGCGCACCGGGCCGGAGTGGACGTTGCGGCCCGTGTTGATACTCCCGGATGTGGACCTGACATGGGGCAGGCTTCCTGAAGTGGTGGAGCCGGAGCCGGGTTACTACGCGGCGAAGGTGGTGGCCGGCGAACTCGAGAACGAGTTGGCTAGCACGGAGAAGCTCCGGAGGGCCCTCGAGCCGCAGGAGAACGGCTGGGCGGATGCTGCCCGGATTGCCCCGGTGAATGATCCCGGCGGACCCAACCATGGCTGGGCGTATGTCGCGGAGACCGCCCTCCGGGTGGAGATGCGGGCACGCATCAACCAGTACCTCTTGGAAAATGGGCCGTTGCCGCTGGCCCCCCCGCCTTGCACTGGAAACCTCCCCTGCACGCCCCTGCCCAACTTCTGGCAGGAGAACCACCAAGCGTGCGAGGCCGTCACTGGGTGCTTCCCCGCGGAGTTTGTCCAGGCCGTCATTGGGCACGAAGTGGACGGCGCCTGGGGGCCCAGTTCCACCGGCCACTTCGGCGAACTGACCAAGGAGCTGAGGACCGGCGACCCGCGGGAACTCGTCGAGAAGCTGGTTGACGAGACGGGGACATCGGGGTTGCAGGCAACCCTCATCGCAGCGCTGAACGGCCGGGAAGAAAAGCTCCGACGGAAGGCTGGCCACGCATTCGTGGGAGGCAACTGGCCCCCTCCGACAGTTCATGCGTGCGCTCCTGGCCCGTGCAATCCGCGGCGCGCCTCCTTCTGGAGAGCGCTCCATGGCTACAACCCGCGCTGCGGTGTCTCCATCGAACAGAACTTCTGAGTCCCGAGGTGCCCCCATGCTCAGTCTCGTTTTCTCCGCGCTTGCACTCGCCGCCCCGTCCCTGCCGGCGGCCTCGTCTTTTGAACAGGTGTCCGATAGCGACCTGATCGCCCTGCTGGCGAACGGGGACCTCTGGGACGAGGACGTCGCTCTTGAGTTGAACCGGCGTGCCCGCACCCACGCCCCTTCGCAACGAGCGGAGTTGGTTGCTCTTCTTGTTGGAGCAGCAGAAGGGAGTCCTTCCGACCGCGTCGTCGTCGGCGCCGCCGTGGTGCTGGTAGGGATTGCAGAAATGGTCCCATCGGAAAGGGAGGTGATTGGCGCGCACATGCGGCGCATCATCGTCCAGCAAGATCCGGCGCGCGCGTTCATCATCATGGAGTACGTGGCGACCCTCACCAAGTTCGACCATAGCGAGGAAACGCGCACAGCGATTGAAGCGGTCCTGGCCAACCAGCGACTGCTTGACGGGGACCACCGCCTGCAGTCGGTGACGCTGGAGGCGCTGGGCTCCTTTGGTGCACAGAACGAAGCCTTCCTCATCCGGTATTTCCCAAAGAGCCCAGACGAGGCCGCCACCGCGCTGGGCGTGACCGGGGGGGACAAGGCGTTCAGGTTCCTCCGCAAGCAGGCGCGTGACCGCAGCGGGGGGGACCAGCGCATCTGGATTCGCTGGGAGTGCACGCGGGGACTGGGAGTCTGGGCCAGCGTTCACCCGGCCGGCTCCGCCAAGCGGAACCGCGCGGTGCGCACGCTGCAGTCCCTCGCGTGCGAGCAGGCCATCGCCGTCAAGAAGACTGCGTTGAAAGAGCTTGAGCGGCTCGGCGTGGCCCCGCGTCCCTGCGGCGAGCAGGAGGACGGCGACGACGATGACGAGGATGATGACCGGGATGACGAGCGGGGCGGGCGCAAGAATGAAGAGAGGAAGGGTCACCGCGGCGGCCGCGACAGCCGCCACTGACGCGGCGTCGGGTTGATGGGCGCGGGCGGCAGCGCAAAACCTGGAGGAGACGGCGGTGGGCGTGGAGTACGGCCTGGCGGGCGCGGTGGACGGGGATAGCTGGACCTTCCGGTTCACGCGGCCGTCCGGTGCGGAGTCCGCGCTGCACGTGGCGTACGCGGCAGCGGGGCGGTGTTTCACCGTCACCAACGACGCCGGCACGGTGGTGGCAACCCAGTGCGGACAGGACGGTGTGGTGGTGTTCGCGCTGGAGACGCACCGGTGCATGGAGGACGCGGCGGGCGGGTGGATGATGCGGGTGATGAAG
>JACRCW010000022.1 GCA_016218805.1 Deltaproteobacteria bacterium
GCCGGCGCCGGCGCCGCGGCGGCCGGGGACGCGGTCACGGCGGCGAGGGCCAGGCGCCCCACGAGGGCGGCGGCGGCGGTGGTGGTGGCGAAGGCGGCGGCGGCGCGCCGCCGGCAGGTGGGACGGCTGGATGAGCCGGGACAGTCTTGACCGCAAGCTGGCCGAGCTGGACCCGCGCAGCGAGCGCTACCGCGCGCTGCTGGCGGCGCGGGATTTCAAGGCGTCCTGGGTGCGGATGGCGGAGGCGCTGCACCAGGTGCAGGAGCTGGAGAAGCACCTGGAGTGGGGCTTCCACAGCTTTGACGAGTACTGCGAAATGGAGCTGCGCATCAGCCCGCGCACCGCGCAGAAGCTGCTCAAGAGCTACCAGTTCCTCAACGAGCACGAGCCCGAGGCGGTCAACCGCGGCGCGGACGACCCGCGCGAGCGGCCGGAGGTCCCGGACGTGGCCCAGGTGGCGTTCCTGGCCCGTGCCCGCAAGGACGAGCGCGTGCCGGAGCCCGTCTACAAGAAGCTGCGCGACGCCGCGTTCCGGGATGGGGCCACGGTGACGGAGCTGCGCACCCGCCTCAAAGAGGCCGTGCCCGAGGCGCCCAAGCCGCGGCCGGCGCGGGACAGCGCGCGTGCGCTGCGGGTGGCCCTCTCCCACGTGGCACGCACCCTGGAAGTGCTGTCTGAGGTGGACGGCCTGGACGACGAGCTCATCCGCCTGGCGGAGAAGCTGCGCGACGAGCTGGCGCACCGCCTCCCCCGCACCGAAGAACGCGCGGCGGGGTAGCCCTGCAGCGGCCGCCCCAGGCATGAGGAGAGTTGCGGGTGGGTGCGGGATGGGTCGGCGGCAGGCGGGGACGCCGCCCCTACCGGTGCGGCGGCACGAGTCGGCAGCGGGGGGGTGACGCCGGCCTACCGGCGGCGCGGCGGAGCCTTCTGACAGCGGGGACACAGGCCGTGCATCTCGTGGCGGTGGCTCTCCACGCGGAACCCGTGCTGCGCGGCCACCTCGCGCTGCAGGCGCTCAATCTCCTCGTTCTCGAATTCCACGATCAGCCCGCACGCGCGGCAGATGAGGTGGTCGTGGTGCTCGCCGCGGCGCTGCGGCTCATAGCGCGCCTGCCCGTCACCAAAGTGCCGCTCCACCGCCAGCCCGCACTCCGTCAGCATCTTCAGCGTACGGTAGACGGTGGCGTACCCGATGCGCGGGTTCTTGCGCAGCACCATGCGGTGCAGGTCCCCAATGGCCACGTGCTCGTGCGAACCGAAGAAGGCCTCCATGATGGTGTCGCGCTGGGCGGTGGACTTCAGGCCGTTGCGGGCCATGTAGCCCTGCAGGACCTCGCGGGCCTGGTCGTTGATGGCGCTGTCCTTCACGGCGTCCCTCCCTCCTGGGCCAGGTTGATGACGGGCGCCCCACCGGGCACGTCAAACTCGGCGCTCGCTTGCAGCGTTCTACCGTCCCGGCTGCACAGTGCACGCGCGTGATAGCGCCCCGCGTGCAGGGTCAGGCGGTGGGAGACTTGGCGCGCGCCGGCGGGGACGGCCACGTTGGCGGTCCGGACCACCTGGCCGCCGCGGCGCAACTCCAGGTCCACGCTGCGCCCGGTGGCGGCGGGGGGCAGCAGCAGGCCCACCAGGACCTCCTGGCGGCCCAGCGCGGGGCGCAGCCAGGTCCACCCGCCCGCCCCCAAGGCAAGCGCAACGCCCAGCGCCAGCAACGGGCGCCGCGGCACCGGGCGCGGCGGGAGCACGGTCAGCCCTTGGCCCGGCGGGGGCGCGGCCGGCGGCGCGCCTGCGGGGACAGATTGCGGACCACCGGCTGGATCTTTCCGCGGGAATCCAGCTTGAAGCGGATCTCAGCGTGGACGTCCAGGACCAGGTGCTGGATGGCGCGCTCAAACAGCCGCTGGGTGTCCAGCGTCTCCAAAAAGGCGCGCATCTCACGCCCCAGCACGCTGACCACTTCCTCCTTGGTGTTCTCCGCCTGGTGCAGAAGGTAGGTGGCCACCTCCTTGGGCAGTTTGATCTCCTTGAGCAGCGTGCGGACGCCCTCCTCCGTGGTCAGGAACGTGCCCACGCCGCTGATGAGCAGGCGCCTGAGCGCGTCCGCCACCCCACCGGACTCCTGCGGGTCATCCTGCACGTCGTCCTCGTCGTTACGCGCCACGGGGAACCTCCGGAACGGCTGCTCAGTAGGAAATCTCCAGGGTCACCTGGGGCTGGTTGCTCGCGTGGCCGGCGCCGTCATGCGCCAGGATCCCCACCGTGAAGGTGGAGCCGGCGCGCGGCGGGTCATCATCCGGGATGGCAATCTCCAGCTCAAACTGCATGCGGCCGGCGCGCGCGTCCGCCGCCAGCCCGCTGCGCAGGAACACGGGGGCCAACGGGAGGGCGTTCTGCACCGCGGGCGCGCCGTTGATGAGCGGCGCAAAGTCCCCGGCCGCCAGGTCGCGGTCCGCGTCGCGGAAGTCCACGCTGAACAGCAGCACGCGTTCGTTGTCAGCCGCCTGCCCGTCCAGCGTGAGGGCGGTGAGCAGCGGCAGGTCCGGGTTGTTCTCCTGTTCGGTGGGCGGGGTGCACGCCGCGCACGCCAGCGCCAGGGCACCAAGCCAAACCGCCGGACACAACAGCCTGCGCATGGCAGCCAGTGTTATGGGAGGCGCCCCGTCGTGTCCAGCCCGTCAGCGGCGCAGCTCCTCGTCAACCATCCGGAGCAGGTCCGCGTACGGCACGTAGCCCACAAAGCCCTGGCGGACCGTCCCGTCCCGTCCCACCACGTACACGCGCGGCACTTCCTGCGGCCGGCCGAAGGGCGTGCGCCCCTCCAGGAAGGTCCCATCCGGCATCCACAGCGGGTAGCCCGGCTTGAGGGTGCGCTCAAACGACGTGAGCGCGAGGGCACCTTCCAGGTCCAGCCCGATCCCGACGACCGAGACTTCCTTGTTCCGCTGTTGGGCCAGCGCGCGCAGGTCCGCCACCTGCCGCAGCCCGGGCACGTCCCACGTGGTGAACACGTGCACCACCACCACGCGGCCCTTGTGCGGCCGCAGCGTGGTGGACCGCCCGTCCAGCGTCTTGAACAGCACGTCATGGACGGTCCCGCCGGCGGCGGCGGCCACCCCGGGGGCAAGCAGGCAGGCGGCCAGCAGCAACGCGCGCATCACGGGAGCTTGTAGCGCCGCCCGGCGCGCATGACACGCCGTCCGGCGCTGGGTATTGCCGCGCCCCCATGTCCGTGGTCGCCGTGCTCCTGCTGGCCTGCGCCTCCGTCGGCGGCACCGCTGACCCCACGGCGGACGCGCGGCGCGTGGTGCTTGCGGTGCAGTACGTGGGCACGGACTACCCGCTGGCGGTGCGGGACGGGACCGTCATCAACGCGTTTGAATACGACGAGCAGACGGCGTTTCTCCGTGACGCGGTGGCGCTGTACGCGCAGCGGGTGCCGGCCGGCCGGCATGCGGCGGCGCTGGAAGCGCTGCGGGACGCGCACGCGCGCAGGGTCCCGGCGCCGGAGCTGGCGGCGCGCGCGCGCGCGCTGGCGCCACCGCTGGCTGACGAGCTCACCCTGCCCGCGGCACCGGCGGCCTGGCCGCCGCTGGACAGGGCGCGGGCGGTGTTCGCCACGGTGTGCGCCAACTGCCATGGCGCCACCGGCATGGGGGATGGGCCGTTGGGCAAGCCGCTGGTCCCACCGCCGGCCACCATGGCCGTGCCCGCGTGGGCGGACGAGCGCGCGCCCTTCCAGCTGTACAACACCATCACGCTGGGCATCCGCGGCACCGGCATGATGGGCTACGCCCCGCAGCTGGACGAACAGACCCGCTGGGCGCTGGCGTTCCTGGTGCTCACCCTGCGCACCCCGGCGCCGGACGCGCCGCCCGCGCCTGCCCTTCCGCTGGCGCGGCTGGCGTCCCGCACCAACCGGCAGCTGGCGGAGGACCTGGTCACGCAGCGGCGGGCGCCGGACCTGGCCGCGGGACTGGTGCTGGCGGACGCAGCGCGCCGCGCACCACCGCCGCGGCCCACCCCGGAGCAGGCGTTGCACGCCGTGACCACCGCCGCCCGCGAAGCCGCCGCACTGGTGGCCGCCGGGGAGCGGCCGCGCGCGGACAACTTGATGGACGAGGTGGTGGCCGGCAGCCTGCGGGAGGTGGCGCAGGACCTGCGGCTCCGTGACGCGGCGGGGACGGACGCGCTGCTGGGCGCGGTGCGGTCGCTGCGCGGGGCCATCACCGACGGGAGCAACGTGGACGCGCGCGTGGCGGACGTGCTGGCGCGCGCGGAGGCGCTGGCGGTGGCCAACCAGCCGGGCGGTGCAGGCCCGGGCTGGGGATGGCTGCCGACGGCGCTGGGCGCGCTGCTGGTGCTGGCCGGCCTGGTGGTGCTGCTGCGCCGGCCGCGATGAGCGCGTCACCAGCGCAGCCGCGGCCAGCCGTGTGCGCGGGCCAGCCGCCGCAGGCGCGGGTCCGGGTTCACCGCCACGGGGGTCCCCACCTCCCGCAGCAGCGGCGTGTCCGACGCGCTGTCCGTGTAGAAGCTGCAGGCGGACAGCGGGACGCCGCGGGCCTCCGCGTAGAGCCGGGCGGCCTCCACCTTGTGGGCACCAAAGCACATGGGACCCGCCAGCGCGCCCGTCAGCCGCCCCTCCCGCACCTCAAAGCGCGAGCAGCGCACCGCCATCCGCAGGTGGCGCCCCAGCGGCTCCACCACGTAGTCCGGTGACGCGCTCAGGATGACCACGTCATCGCCGCGGGCGCGGTGCTCCTCCAGGCGGGCCAGCGCGGGCGCGCTCAGGCGCGGGATGATCAGTTCGCGCGCGCACCGCTCACCGCGGGCGCGGTGGTCCGCATCCAGGCCGCCGGCCACCCGGCCAATCACCGCCGCCACCACGCGCTGCGTATCCACCAGGTTGAGGAAATACAGCAGCAACAGGAAGCCGGCGCGCATCAGCGTAAACAGCGGGATGACGCCGTCCCGCCGGAGCATCCGCAGGTAGAGCAGGCTGGTGTGGTGGGGCAGCAGCGTGCGGTCCAGGTCAAAGAACGCGACCGCACGGAGCGGGGTGGTGCTCAACCGCTGGGACGGACCGTGAATGTGACTTCCATTTCCACGGAGAACTTCACGGTGCCGCCCGGCTTGGCAAAGCTCTCGCAGTAGTCGTCTCGTTCCGTCACCAGGTGGCCGGGCATCTTGCAGTTGTCTTCGCGGGCGGCGTCCGTCTCCGGGGGGATGTCCGGCTGGGCCTGTGCGGCCAGCGTGGCCTTGAAACCACGGATGGCGTCCGACAGGACGGCCTTGCCGGCGGCTTCCAGCTGCATGTTGCGGTTGCCGGTGAACATGGCGGTGACGTTGCTGAGGGTGCCAAACAGCGTGACCTTCTGATCGGCAATGAGCTGCTTGGCCACACGGACCTCCTCGTCACTCACCGGCTTGCCCACAAACATCTCCGTGGTGGGCACCGCGTACGGGAACGAGTTCTCCTTGAACTTGAAGGTCACGCGCTGGACGGTGACCTTGCGGACCTGGCTGACGTCCTTGAGAGAGCCCTTTTCGCTCAGGTCAAACTTCACCGCCTGGGCAATCTTGGTCAGTTCCTCAACGCCGTCCACCTCCATCAGCCACGCGCTCACATCCACGCAGCCGTTCCCGGGCGGCAGGCTGGTGGTGCTGACCGTGCCGCTGGCCACCAGCGCGGGGTCCGTGGGGTCACAGGTGGAAGACGTGGTGTGATTGGCGGCAGGCACCAGGGTGGGCGGGTTGGTGCTGCGGTTGATGTAGCCGGCCGGCCAGATGTACCGCGGGATGCGGACGGGGAAGCGGGGGTCGGTGTCGCAGGTGGTGGCGGCGGGGTCCGCCTTGCACAGCGTCACCAGGATCTGCCGGTTGGAACCGCCGTCGCTGTTGATCTTGTCTTCCAGCTTGGTGACCTGCTCGGAGACGTTGACCGTGATGTCCGGGCTCTCCTGGGACACGGTGATGTCATAGTCGCTGCCGAGGATCCGGTTGATCTCGCCCTCGATGTCGGTCCCGCACCCGGCCGCGACGATCGCCGCGCCTGCCAGCATTCCCAGCCTTCGCATCATGGTTCGCTCCCCGACCCGTCACGGGCCGTCCACACCCTTGTCCGGAGCAGTGTAGGCGGCCCGGCCGGGTGTTCAAGGGGCGGAAGCTTGTGCGCCCGGTCACGGGCGCAGCAGGCGGCCAAGCCAGGCGGCCACTTCGGACTGCGGGTCGCTCTGGCGGTGCAGCACGCGGCCCACCATGGCCGTCACACCGGCGTCACCGCCGGCCGCGTGAAGGGCGGCGCGCATCAGCTCATGCTGCAGCAGCGCCAGCAGCCCCCGCCGGGCGCGCGCCTGGCGCCGGGCCAACAGCCCACCGGTGGCCTCCATGTGCGCGTGGTGCCGGTCCACCTGCGTGAGCAGAGCCGCCACCCCCTCCCCCCGCTGCGCCACCGTCTTGATGATGGGCGGCTCCCAGTCCAGCGACGCCGCCGCGGGCGCCAGGTCCATGCCGGCGGCGTGGTGGCCGTGGGCCATCCGCTCGGCCTGGGCGCGCGCCACGGCCTGGTCGCGCAGGTGCAGCATCATCTCCAGCTCGCGCACGGTGCGGTCCGCGCCCTCACGGTCCGCCTTGTTCACCACAAACACGTCCGCAATCTCCATGATGCCCGCCTTGATGGCCTGCACCTCGTCACCCAGGCCCGGCACGCACACCACCACCACGGTGTCCGCCAGGCGGATGATGTCCACCTCATCCTGGCCCACGCCCACCGTCTCCACGATGATGACGTCCTTGCCCATGGCGTCCAGCACCGCCACCACGTCGGAAGTCGAGCGGGACAGGCCGCCCAGCGCGCCGCGGGTGGCCAGGCTGCGGATGAACACGCCCTCGTCCGTGGCGTGCTCCATCATGCGGATGCGGTCACCCAGGATGGCGCCACCGGAGAACGGGCTGGAGGGGTCCACCGCCACCACGCCCACGGTGCGGCCCGCCGCACGGTGCGCGCGGATGAGCTCATTGGTGAGCGTGCTCTTGCCGCTGCCGGGGTTGCCCGTCACGCCCACCACGCGCGCGTGCCCGGTGCGGGCGTGCAGCCGGGCAAGCTCCTCGCGGGAACCCGGGATGTCATCATCCAGGTCCCGCATGAGGCGGGCCACCGCGCGCACGTCCCCGGCAAGAACCCTGTCCGCAAGTTCCATGGCCACTCCGTCCGCCCCGCGGGGAAAACTCCAGGCGGCGGGCGGCCTTAGCGCGTGGCCCCCGGGAGCGCCAAGCCCGGGCGGGCGCGCGGGCCCTTGCCAGCGGCGCGCTGGAACACATCTTGCGCGGTCGGAGGCGGCCGGGGACCGGGCCGGAGCGGTGTGCACATGGCGGAGCGGGGTGACCTGTACGGGGTGCTGGGCGTCGCACGGGACTGCTCAGAGGAGGATCTCAAGCGGGCCTATCGGCGGCTGGCGCTCGAGTGCCACCCCGACGTCAACCCGGGTGACAACGCGAAGGAGGCGCGGTTCAAGGAGATCAACGTTGCCTACGAGACGCTCAAGGACCCCGCGCGGCGCGCGCTGTACGACGAGTTTGGTGCGGCGGCGTTGCAGCAGGGGTTTGACGCGGACCAGGCGCGGGCGTGGCGGGCACCGCCGGGCGGCGGGACGCCGTGGGCGGAAGGCGCCGGGTACGACGTGGCGGACCTGTTGGGGCAGGCGTTTGGTGGTGGAGTGCGGCGCACGCCGCGCAGCGGGCCGGCGCCGCGCGACGTGGCGCTGGCGGTGGAACTGGACCTGGGGCAGGCATTGCGCGGGACGCACCTGGACGTGGAGGTGCCCCAGTGGCGCGCGTGCGGCGCCTGCGGCGGCTCCGGCGAGCAGCCCGGCGCGCAAGCTGCTTCCTGCCGCGGGTGCCGCGGGACGGGGCGGGCCACCATTGGGGACGGGCCGTTCCGCGTCAGCGCCGCGTGTGACGAGTGCGGCGGGTCCGGGGCGCGGCGGCCGGCGTGCGGAATGTGCCGCGGGCGGGGCGCCGTGGAGCGCCGCGAGCGCGTCCGCGTGCGCATCCCCCCGGGTGCGGATGACGGGTCCCGGCTGCGGGTGCCTGGGCACGGCTCCGCGGGCGGAGACCTGGTGATTGAGACGCGCGTGCGCCCGCACCCACACTTCCGCCGCGACGGTCTGGACCTGCACCTGAAGCTGCCCGTCACGCTGGACGAGGCCTGGAACGGGGCCAGCATTGACGTGCCCACGGTGGACGGGGCGGTGAAGCTGCGCGTGCCGCCGCGAAGTTCAGGGGGCACCGTGCTGCGCCTGCGCGGCAAGGGTGTCCACCGCGGCGATGAGTCCGGGGACCTGTACGCGGAACTGCGCGTGGTGCTGCCGGATGCACCGGACCGCGCGTTTGACGACGCCGTGCGGGCCTCCGCGCGGGCGTACCGCACGCCGGTGCGGGCCGGCTTGGGGTTGTAGGCGCCGCGCGCGGAAAGGCCGGTCCTGCAGCGCCCCCCGGTCAGCGGAGGTAACACGCGTCGGGTTGCTGGTCGGCGTCTGTGTCCACGCACACCAGCCCCGCGCCGGCGCCGCAATCCGCCGTGGTGGTGCACGCGCGGCGGCATTCGCCGGTGATGGGGCCGGTGGCCACGCAGGTCTCTGACGCCTGGCAACCGCTCCCGCTGGTGCGCGGCACGCAGCCCTCACGCACGCACGTGTGGTCCGCCCCGCAGCGCAGGCCCAGCGCGCACGGGGACGCCACCCCGCACGCCGCCCCCACGCCAGCAGCCGGGTGGTGGCAGGTGGCTGAGTCAGCGTCACACTCACCACCGGCGCAGGGAGCGGCCGCTGAGCAGGGGTGGAAGTTGTTCCACGGCCAGCACAGCGGGTGCCACACGACGAACGCGCTGTCCGCCGTCACCACGGTGACGGCGGGGACGCCGTGACAGTCCATGCCGGCGGCGCAGTCCGCGGCGGTGGCGCACCGGGAGGTGCACCGGCCGGGCTCGGCCGCCAGCGCGCCATGCGGCACCAGTCCGCCCGCCGCCGCGCACGCACCGGACAGGCAGTCATCCGGCGAGCGACAGGCCTCCCCCACGCGGCCGCGCTGCGCGCAGCGCCAGGTTCCCGCGGGATCCAGCAGGCACACGCGCCCGGCGGCGCAAGCGCGGCTGGGGCCACAGGCCGGGTCGGACAGCGCGCTGCGCCCTTCCACGGTGCAGGCGCTGAACAGAGAGCGCTGGTCCAGGAACGCGCAGCCCGCAATGCCGCAATCCGCCTCGCGGCGGCACAGCTGGCGGTCCGTGGGCACGCTGACGCACACCGCGGCCACCGCCGGGGCGCTGGGACCGGTGATGGGCCGCTCGGCGCAGAACGGCAGCGCCGCGGGGCAATCACCGTCCCACTGGCACAGCTTGGAGCACGCACCCTCGGCGCAGACGCCGTGGCGACACGCGGCGCCCTCGCCACCGGGGCACGCGTCTCCGGGGGGCAGCGAGCCCGGAAGGACGGGGCGACACCGCGGCGTGAAGGCAGCACCCGGCACCGTGACGTCGGACGAGGGTGCGCACACCTCACCCGCGCCGCACACGTCATCCTGCCCCGCCGGCGCATCCCCGCAGACCACGCCCGTGCAAACGCCCGCTGCGTCCGCGGCGGCGCCCGCGGCCAGGCACACGCGGCCCTCCCCGCACGCCACGCCGTCACCGCACGCCGCACGGCACACGCCGTCCGAGCACTGGGCGGGGTGGGGACCGAACTGGCGGCAGTCCGCGAGGCTCCGGCACGGCCCGTCCACCGGCGCCCCGGTGGACCGGTCCGCCGTGCACTGCAGCGCGGGAAGGAGCGGGCCTCCATCCGCCGCTGACCACCCCAGCACGCAGCTCTCGCCCTCAGTGCAGGCCGCGCCGCCCCCGCAGGAGGTGAGCGAACCGGGAAGGCACGCGCGGCCGGTCAGCGACGGGTAGTCTCCACAGCGCAGGCGCGTACCGGCGGGCAGCGGCGAGGCCGTCTCTTCCACGCGGCAGTGTTCATCCACCGAGCACGGCGCGGAACACATCCCCGCGACGCAGAGGCCGGAGGCGCATTCGCCTGGCGCGCGGCAGCATCCGCCCGTCCCGCGCGGCCCCGGGCCGGCGCCGGCACACCCCGGTTGGAGCGGCCCCGCATCCGCGCCCCCGTCCGCCCCCGCCGCGTCCGCGGCACCCGCGTCCGCCGCGCCAGCGTCCCACGCCACCCCGCTCCAGGACGAGGAACCCGGCGTGTGGGACGCGTTGGACGATGAGGCGACCGCCGACGCCGTGCCGCCGGAACCGGACGGTGCCGACGATGTTGCCACCGCGCCCGAGGAGGCACCGCCCGACGACGTCCCGCCGTCCGCAACCCGCGTGCAGACCATGGACACGCAGCGCAGCGGCGTGCGGCAGTCCGCGCTGCGCAGGCAGGTGTCCCCTTCCCCGCCGGACGCTCCGGCGTCACCCGTCCCGCCGTCCACCACCGGCGCGCTGCACACCAGCGCCACGCACAACAACCCCCCGGCACAGTCCTGCGACCGCAGGCAGCTGGCGCCCGCGCCGCCGCCGCCCGCGTCTCCGCGGTCCCATCCGCCGCCACCCGCGCAACCCGCCGTCAACCCGGCGAACACCCAGACTGCCCATGAACCACGCATGCCATTGCGCTCCTCGCGCCACGTCAAACGCCGCGCATGATACCCCGCCCCGGGGCCCCGCCCGCTTTTCCCGCCGCGCAGCGGCCCCGTCGGAAGAAAGTGGTTGACGAGCCCGACCGCCCCGGATACAAGCCGCCTCCCCTGACGCGGGGTGGAGCAGTTGGTAGCTCATCGGGCTCATAACCCGAAGGTCGCAGGTTCAAGTCCTGCCCCCGCATCCAACTTACGTCGTGAAAGCGCGCGCTTGGGAAAGCCCCCGGCGCGCGTTTTCGCTTGTGGGGCAGGCTGGACCCCTATTGGACCACGGAACGGTCCTTACAGGGGCGCCCAGGCCGCAAAGCGGGGGTGTTCTTTTGCGGGACGCGCGTGTGTTGCCCGGCTCTACGGAGCAACCATGCCGGACAGGCACGGAACCAAGTGGCGCGCACGCTGGCTCGACGTCGAGGGGCGACGTCGCTGCGCCGTCTTCCTGAGCCACGCCGACGCCGCGGCGTACGAACGGGAGCGCAAGTCCGAGGCGGAGCAGATCCGACGAGGGCTGCGCCCCGCGCCCGTGCCCGAGCACTCGTTCGACGAGTTGTGCGACTACTGGCTGACGCACAGGGCGTCCCGAAAGCGCTCGGCCAAGGACGACGAGAGCATCATCCGACGACACCTGCGGCCGACGTTTGGCGCACTGCGTGTTGCGGATGCGTCGTGGGTGGAGCGCTACGACGCCTTCGCGTCGACGTTCGCGGCGACACCCAAGACCCTGCACAACGTCGCTACGCTCCTCGTTTCCATGCTCCGCTGCGCAACGGACCTCGGGTGGATCGCCCGCTGCCCGTCGATACGCAAGCCCCGCATCGTGCGGGACGCGACGGACTTCCGCTACCTGCGCACGCCGGAGGAAATCGGGCGCTTCCTTCGGGCCGCCCGCAACGAAGGGCCGGACGTCTTCACGCTCTACATGGCTGCCGTCTACACCGGCATGCGTGCCGGCGAGCTCGCCGGGCTGCGCTGGGAGGATATTGACCTGTCGCGGCGGCTCGTGACCGTGCAGCGGAGCTTCGGCGGGCCGACGAAGGCCGGCTACGTGCGTTACGTGCCCCTCGTCGACGCGCTCCTCCCGCACCTCCAGGCGTGGCGGCTGCAGTGCCCCGGCGACCTCGTGTTCCCGAGCAAGACGGGCACCATGCTCTTGCCGTCTGCGCGCATCTTCCAGGACGTCCTCCAGCGCGTGCTGCGCACCGCGGGCTTTCCCGACGCCACGCGCAGCGGGAAGCCGTGCGCATACGTCACTTTCCATGACCTGCGGCACACGTTCGCGTCACACTGGATGATGAGCGGGGGCGACATCTTCAAGCTTCAGCGCATCGGTGGGTGGAAGTCGTTCGCGATGGTGCAGCGCTACGCGCACCTCGCACCGGACGCGTTCACGGCGGACTACGGGCGCATGCCGCGCGTCGTCGTCGAGGAATCGGCGGCGGTCATTCCGTTGCGGGCGTGGAGATGAGAGCACGCATGGCAGCCGCCGTCGTGAATGCGCGCGACCTCGCCCTGCGCCACCTACCGCGTCGCCGCCTCCCACTGCTCAAGCGGCTTCAGATTCATCTCAGGCACCTCAAGCTCCATGGGCTCGTAGTCCGGTCCGGGGTCGAGGCGGACGCGCCACAGCCGACGACCGCCGACGCCAATGGGACCGCGGTCTTCAATGATCTTCACCTTGGCGATGTACGGCGCCATGTCCAGCATGACATCCTGGCCAAGGGAGAACGCGGGCGGGTGGCGTCGGCTCATAGTGCAATCCTACCAGGGCGCCTTGTTCGTGACCACCTGGACCTGTTGGCTCACCGCGACGTCGAGGGTCGCCGCAAGGCCATCGCAAGCTCGCCGCCATCGGACCACCTTGGCAAGGCGAAGTCCGGGCTTCACCTTGGAAAAATCGTGATGCGCAATTGCATTGCGGTAGGAGTTGAGTTCTTCCAAGGCGTCTTGCCGCCCTTTCGTTCGCACGTCGACGGACTTCGCCGCGTCCCAGATCTTGGATGTGCCAAGGAAGTCGAAGTCTGCACCGATGGCGCTCGGGCTGGCGTTTCCTTTGTCGAGCCGCCGGTTCTTGAGGAGAGCGGCGCGCAGCACTGCGCCCATCGACGGGCCGGCAGCGTCCGCCAAGGCGTCCACTGCCTCGGAGTGAAGGTCGCGGCAATACCGCTGGAACTGGGCAGCGACGAGAAGTGCATAGGCATAGTTCAGTTGCCGCGTCGCCCAGCGACGTCCGCGACCGGCGCCTCCGACGCTCTTGTGCGCAGTTTCCAGTTCGTCCAGTTCGTGCTGCCCCTCACCTTGCCACCGTTTCAGTGCGCCGGACGCCATGGATCGCGTCAGTCGCACACACCCGGCCCGCAGGCAACGTCGTCATGGACGCCTACTGTCGGCGTGCACCCTCACAGCGCGCGGGGCGCCTCCGCCTTCGAGGTCTTCAATCTCGCGCGAGTAACCGCTAAGGCGGGCCTACCACGCCATGCGTGGCGTTCAATACTCGGCAGACCCGGTCAGGCTGGGGCAGGTGAAGCCGTCCCTTGCCGCCCGCCCGACGGAGAACAAGCGCCCTCGACGTCAGAGCGCCCGTTTTGGCGAGTACGTCCGCCGCCTGCGACTCACCAAGGGCTGGACCCTCGACGACGCGGCGGAACACATGGGCCTTGATCCGAAATACCTGCAGAAGATCGAAACGGGCCGCGTGAATGTGACCCTTCCGACGGCCCTACGCGTGCTCTCAGGTCTCGGCGAACCCATGAGCGCCGCGTTCGAGGAGCCTGCCCAACGCCCGCCCAGCCGGCCGACGTTGGTGGCGACGCGCGTCGATGATCCGGACGTCGCGCTGCACGTCGTGGGTAACAACGTCGCGCGACTCCGTCTCTCACTTGGCTGGACGCAGCGGACGCTTGCGGCGCGCGTGGGACTTGGCCTGACGACGGTGCAACAGGTTGAGGCAGGGAAGCAGAACCTCACCGTTCGCTCGCTGGTTCTCCTCGCCGCAACGCTTGACGTCGACGTGGCGACGCTGTTCCTCGCGGGACCCGAGACGGCCCGCCGTCAGCGGCGGCCACGGGTGACAGGGAACCCGCGCCCCCGGACGTAGACCGGGCAGGATGCGCCCGGGCGCCGTCCGCTCCGCGCACCGCAAATCCGTGTTTTCCGTCGGCAATCTCCTCCGGAAAAAGGAGGGGTGCCTTTTGCGGGACGACGTCATCGCAAGAAAGCCCAAGGTCTGACCTCCAACGCCATCACGGCAAGGAGGACGATGTGTCAGACCTCATGACGTACAAGGAAGCGGCACAGTACATCGCGGTCCCGCTTGGGACGCTGTACTCGCTCGTGTGCCGCAAGCGTATCCCCCACGTGCGGCTGGGCAAGCGCTTCGTGCGCTTCAAGCGCGAACACCTCGACAAGTGGATCGACACCGGCGTGGTTCGCCAGTCGGGCGAGTACGCGGGCCTTGGGCATGCGCCAGTCGGCGGCCATGCTGACGCAACGACGACGGCCCCAAGCCGGTAGCGCGCGGGCGTGTCGTGGAGCCGTTGCACGGGGTGCCGTGCGCCCCGTTGGGGCGCAGTAGCGGCCGTCAGCCGGCCGCTGGCGGCGCGCTTGCGCGCCCACCGACCCGTGTAGGGGAGCCGGCGGGGGCCCCGGCGACGCCGGGGGCGGCTCCCCGTGAGCGCGACGCTGACACCGCCGCAGCCGTCACCTCTCAAGAGCGCAGTTGGAGCGCCGTCGAGTGCCTCGCGCAAGCGCCCGAGCCTGCCGCCCGACGTGCGGCGCCCGCGCCGCGCACACGGCAGCCGCACGCCTATTTCAGCGGCCCGACCGACGCGGACCCGGTGCTGGCCGTTCCGGCGAACTGGCCTGACGACATTGCCCGTGTTGCCTACGCTGACCTTGTCCACCGACTCGAAACCGGATTGCTGCGGCCGGGTGACGACGTCCACGCGTGGACGCTTGATGACGAACCCGGCGAGCTGGGCCGCTACACGCCGGTGCGCCTCCTCAGTCCGGCGCAATGCGCTGCGAGCCTGCAACGTGCGTCCAGCGCCCCCGGTCCGGCGGCGAACGACCTGGAGCATGATCTCGGCGCACACCGCATCGGATACTGCCAACCGGAGCCCTTCGTGCCCCGCGACGATGACGAGCGGGAAGCGCTCGCGGGTGTGCGAGGCGACTGCATTCTCGCGGAGAACGCCCAGCGCGACGCCCTCGCGGTCAAACACCGCGAGGAGCGGGAGGTGCTCCGATCATCGCTGCGCGGTGAAGGCGCGAACCGCGCGCAGGGGGCTGACAACGCGGAGGCGGCCGATGCGGACGCTCGCATAGCTCGCCTAGGAGCGCGCCAGCGCGACGAACGCGATCGCCTCCATGCCGAGGGCAGGGAGCGGCTCCGTGCTGCCCTGGACGCCTGCCAGAGCGCGCTGAGGGTGGCACGAATTGCGCGGCCCGCGGACGGGGCGACGGCGGGCCTTCCCGTTAACTTGAACAGGGCTCAAGTAGTTTCCAGGGACAGCGACGACGTCACAGACTTCGCGCGCTGGGAGAACGAGGGCGGCGCAAGGCCGCCGCCGCCACCCGACCCCTTGACCCGCCTCAACCTGTACGGGTGGCGCAATCCGACGCGCTGCGAGAGCGGCACTTGGATGCGGTGGAAGTGCGACAACGGCCACGAGCGCTCCGCCTACTGCGGCTGCAAGACGCTGGACTGCGAGGTTTGCCGCGACGAGGTGACCCGGCAGCGGGCCAACCGTGCCTGGGAGACAACGGGGCGACTGGCGTCGTCCTATGGCTGGCACGTCCTCACGGTTCCGCCATCGTGCCGACAAGCCGTTGCCGACGCCGGGCCCCGCGCGTTCGCGCGCACTGCGTGGCGGGCGGTTGCCCGGTGGTACGCAGAGAAGGGCTATGACGTCGGCGGCATGGTCTTCCTGCATCCCGTGGGGTCCATGCCCCGCGCCTGCGCATGCGGTGCCCCGCCGCCGACCGACGGCGTTGGTGCTCTGCGCGCGCGCTGCCGCTGCGGCCGTGACTTGGACTTTGACGATGGGGACCGCTTCCACCCGCACGCAAACGTCGGCGTGCCGCTCGTTGGACAGGACGGCAATGGCGCCGCTGTCGTCGTGCCGCGGTGGAAGACCGAGGCGGACTTGAAGCGCCTACGCGATCTGTACCGCCAGGAGCTTTCGGCACTTGTCGGGGAGGACACGGGCCGCGTCGTCGTCAACTATCGGTATACCAAAACCACCGTCCAAGCCCGACACGCACTGCGGTACTTTGCCCGCTCGTTCCCGGGCTGGAGCGCGTGGACGTCGCTGCGCGGAGGCAGTTTCTACGGCCTCTTGTCGAACGGCGTCGCCATGCGCTTTCATCTCAACGTCATCCGTGCAGGGCTGCGGCGGGCGATTGAGCCCCCTCTGCGCGCCTGCGCCGTGTGCGGCGCGGAAAGTCACATCGTGAGCATCACGGCTGGAGCGCCACCAACCGGGCCTCCGTGAGCATTGCTGCGCTCACCCGTTGATCGCAAGCCCCCGACCAACGCGCCGGCACGGCACCCTGGAGGCGCCGTTGCAGCGAAATGCGCGTCTGCGTACAAGACTCGTCATACCGAGCAAGCGGGAGGTGGCCAATGCGGTTTGTCGTCGCGGGCGCTGTGTTCACGGCGCTGGTAGCGTGCACAGGTGGCGGCTCGCCGTCGTCCTCGTCATCTGGCGGTGCTTGCGTTCCCGGTGATCAGAAGGCGTGCGCATGCGCAGGGGGAACGCAGGGCGTCCAGGCATGCAAGGCTGACGGCAGCGGGTACGAGGTGTGCGGTCAGTGCGGCGGCGGAACGTCGTCGAGTGGAGGCATCAGCGGCGACACTGCTTGCACCGACGTCGCCACTGCCGTGTGCACCCGAATCGCTGCATGCTCAAACTACTGGCTAAAGGCGGCGTATGGAGACCACGCCGCGTGCGTTGCGCGGGCGAGGCTCGCGTTTTCTTGCCCGGGCGTGTTCTCGCTTGACGGAGCCACGGCGACCCCCACGCAATTTGAGGCATGCGCGACCGCGCTCCAGTCGACCACCTGCCAAGACCTCATCGTCGCCAAGTGGCCGACGGCCTGCCAGCTGGCGGGGACTCGCCCTAACGGGAGTGGCTGCGGCATGGCGATGCAATGTCAGTCCGGTGCATGCAACACGACGACGGCCAGCCAGTGCGGCACTTGTGCCGCGATGCCGCAGGCAGGAGACACGTGCACGACGGATGAATGCGACGGAGGCCTGACGTGCGTCAACGGGGTGTGCGCCCGATACGGCAGTGCCGGCGACACTTGCGACGCGAACCACCCGTGCAACCCGTTTCTCACCTGTCGGTCTGGCACGTGCGGAACCCCCCTTGCGGGCGGAGCCACCTGCGACCCGCAGGCGAGCCAGTGTGACGCTTACGGCGCTTCGCTGTTCTGCAACGCGCAGAGACTCTGCCAAGTCATCGACGTCGTCGGCGCAGGGAGTCAATGCGGGTACGCAGCCGGTGCCACGTGCACGGCCATGGGCACTTGCCGCAACGGCTTGTGCGTGTCGGCCGCGGCCGATGGCGCCGCCTGCGACGTCACGAATGGGCCCCAGTGCCTTTGGCCGGCGACGTGCGCCCAAGGGCTGTGTCACCTCACCGATCCGGCGGGGTGCAACTAACAATGGCCGCGTCCGTCGTCGCGGCACGTTCCACCGTCGCGAGACTCCTGCGGGCCGGACTGCTTGTTGGCGCTGGCCTCGCTGCGTTCGCCGACGCGCCAACGGCGGACGCGCGCCCTCGTGGAGACGTCACGCACGTCAAAGTCCAAGCGAAGAAAACCAAGGAACGCAAACAAGTCCAAGTGCAGGCGAAGCGGCGCAAGGACGAGCCGAAGGCCGCGCAGGATCGCACCACCCACGACGCACGACGAGACAAGAACGGGAGAATCAAGCGGAGCGCGGCCGCGAAGCATCGCTTCCGTGAGAAGAACCCCTGCCCTTCGACGGGACGAACAAGTGGAAGGTGCCCCGGTTACGAAGTCGATCACCGGAGGGCGCTGGCCTGCGGAGGCGCCGACTCGCCGGGCAACATGCAGTGGCTCACGACCAAGGAGAACAGGGCGAAGGGTGCGGACTGCGCACGGACACGTTGATCACCGGCCCTTTCTCTTCCGTCGCCCGCTTCCTTGCAAGGGACTAAGCAAGACTGCCTTCCCGTGCCGCAGCGACGAACTGGCGACCTCTGGCGACGACGACGCGGCGCGAAGCCAATCGGGCGGCTGCACCCCCAGCGCTTGGCAAGCGGCCTCAGACCGGGCCGCCTTCGCGTGCGTGACCTCAGGGGGCGGCTCGGGAGAATTCTCCAACGCCTGTGCCAACTGCAACGCGGCCGCCTTGACGTCAACGAACAACCGGGGGGCGTATCCTAGTCTCGCGCAGCAGTCTGCGAGGAAGGACGCACCCCACCGAAAGTCCAGCGCAAGTGCCTCGCATGTTGCGGCCAAAAGCAACCATGGGTGCGTCCCTGGCACAATTGCGTCGTCGTCACAGTTGTTCATCAAGCGAAGGACCAGCGACGGAGTGCCGTCTGGAATGGCCGCTTGAATGTTGAAGATGGTTCGCGCGGACCGACCCCACACGTTCCATACGAAGTCGGGAAACGCGTCGCGAGCCGTCGGAGGCGCGTGCTTCTTGGTAGCCCGCTTTGGGGACGGGCGGAAGGCCCGTGCCCGCGCAGCCTCCTCGTCGGTCAGAGGAAGCGAACAGTCGGCACATGCACGTATCACCGCCTCCGCGCCACCTCCCGCGTCGAAAGCAACACGCGCCACGTCCAACTGCATTGCGATGCGCAGGTCGCCGGCCTTCCGGACCGACCGGCCCTCGCCGCGCCCCAGTGGCCGTTCCCGCTCGACTTGCTGCGCAAGAGCGTTGGCGTTTCGGATGCTGTCGACCTGCGCTTTCCAGGCGGCGTGCCTCTCAGACGGTAGCGGCGTGTCCTGACGACGACAAAACGCGTACACCTTCGCGTGATACAAGACCTTCACCGCCCACTGCACCAACGCCGTGGCTTCGCGGACCACCTCGTCGTCGTCGTCGGGCATTCTTTGGACCACCATTGGACCACAGGATGCCGAAAACCGGCCAGCCCGGCAAGGTTGACAGGGTTGGCAAGGCACGTATGCTGCCGGAATCACCATGTTTCGCCGGGATTTACATCGCGCGGAGCGCCTCATAACCCGAAGGTCGCAGGTTCAAGTCCTGCCCCCGCATCCAACTTACGTCGTGAAAGCGCGCGCTTGGGAATGCTCCCCGGCGCGCGTTTTTGCTTGTGGGGCAGGCTTGACCCCTATTGGACCACGGAAACGTCCTTACAGGGGCGCCCAGGCCGCAAAGCGGGGTGTTCCTATTCGGGACGGGCGTATGTTGCCGAAACCAAGTGGCGCGCACGCTGGCTCTACGTTGACGGACGACGTGGCTGTGCCGTCTTGCACAATCACGCCGACGCCGCGGCGTACGAACGTGAGCGCAAATCCGAGGCGGAGCAGATCCGGCGTGGGCTGGGCCCTGCGCCCGTGCGGAGCACAACGTCACTACGCTGCTCGGGTCCATACCCGACGAGCAGCCACGGTGTCGCTTGCCGTGGCGGACGCCCTCATGGCGTGAGCACAGCGGCGGTCCCGCCGGTGCAGCACATCAAACGCGACGCCTTGCCCAGTATCCAGGGCGCCGTCGTTCATGCGCGACCGCGACGATGAGAACGTGGTCAGTGCGCACCTCGTAGATGACCAAGTACGGGAAACCGCTGACCAGCGCGCGCCGTGGCTGCGCATCCGGTGGGGCGTGGCCCAGCGGGGAGAAGCGCAGCGGGTTGACGCTGATGGCGTGGGCGGCGGCCTGCACGGCGTCGACGAACGCGGCCCCAAGGCCCTCGCGCTTGGCCGCGTACCAAGCCGCCGCTTCCGTGATTTCCTCCTTGGTGTCGGGATGCCACCGGAGCGGCGTCATTTGCGCTTGATGGCGGCGCGGGCGGCACCCAGCACTTCGTCCGTGGAGAGTGTAGCCACGCGGCCCTCGTTCACCTCACGGATGCGGCGGACAGCTTCTGCCAGCCACGCGGCATCCGCGTCCGGATCTTCAGGCCCCTGCAAGGAGTCCAGCAGGCGCGTGGCCAGGGCCAATCGCTCGCCCTCAGGAAGGGCCAGGGCCGCGCTGGTGATGTCCTGGGTGGGGTCTGCCATGAACCGCATCCTAGCCCACCCGGGCGGGCCTGGCAGGACCGCCGTCGCGCAGTCCCGTGACGCGCCAGTGCCGCTCATGTCCCGTTGGGACGCGCTTTCCGGTGCTATCTCCGCGCGGCGATGCAGTAAGCGCGCGTCCCGGCTCAGCTTTGTGGATGCGGAAGAACGCGTTCAAGTCCTGCCCCCGCATCCAACCACCAACCGCGCACCCACGTCTGACGTCGGTGCGCGTTTCGCTTTTTCAGGTCCTCGCCGCGAACGCGGCCAGTGCGCTATGCGTCTGCCTCTTCCCGCGCTGAGGCCCTGCATGCCCCATCACCGACCCGCCACGTTCCTGCTGGCCGCCCTGTTGGGCACCTCCGCGTGCAAGCCGGACGCGCCCGCCGCCCGGCCCCCGCCCGCTGCGTCCGCGGCCAAACCGCCGGCTTCCGGCAAGCCGCCAACGGTGAAGCGCCTCTGGATGGTCCCGCATCCCTCCGAGATCATGGAAGTGATGCGTGGCATGGGCCTGGCGGACAAGACGGCGGCGTTGTGCCCGGTGGTGAAGGTGGACTTTGCGCCCCTGGACGGGCAGCGCGTGGCGTTCAACACCGGCGCGCTGGTGGCGGACCTGGTGCTGTCCCTGGAGGGCAGCAAGGGTGGCGAGGTGGCCGCGCGGCTGGACACCATCATGCAGGGGCTGCGGGAGCTGGGCATGAATCCGACCCAGCTTGCCGACGTGGACAAGCTCAGCAAGCGCCTGGCCACCGGCAAGGTCACGCCGGAGGAACTTGCCGGCGAGTTGGACGTGCTGCAGGGCCGGCTGATGGACGACGTATCGCAGTATTCGTCGCAGGATGCGCTGGTGGGCATCCAGGCGGGTGCCTGGGTGCGCGCGGTGAACGTCGTCGCCACGCTGCTCATGCAGGTGGGCAAGGCGACTGAGGGTGCGCACCTGTTCGCGCAGCCTGCGCTGGTGGACTACTTCACCAACTACCTCAAGAAGAACACGGACAAGACGGTGGAGAACCCGGCGCTGGAAGCCAGCCTCCCGCACCTCAAGGAGCTCAAGCGCATTGCCTCCAAGGCGGAGCTGACGGCGGAGGACGTGCCGGCGGTGCAGCAGGCCACGGCGGCCATCCTGGCGCAGTTCCAGGCCAAGGGAGGCGCGCCATGACGACGCGCAGCTGCTTGCTGGTGCTGGGGCTGGTCCTGTTCACGCTGCTCCCCGTGGGTGCGCCGCACGCGGGGGCCGGGCGTTCAGCGTGCCTGGACCGCGCGCTGGCGGGGGCCATGGCGCAGGGCTGGCGCTCGCGCGGCGTGGACACCGAGTCGCTGTTGCCGGGGGATTCCACTCGTTACGAGATGAGCTTCTACAAGGGCAGCCGCTACCTGTTCCTGGCCTGCACCGATGACGACGACGCGGGCATCACGCTGGCGGTGACCGACAGCGCCGGCAAACCGCTGGGCAAGCCCAGCGACAAGGGGGCCAACGTGCTGTTGGAGGTGAAGGCGGTGCGGGCCGGGGGCCACGTGCTGGAGCTGGGCCTGCAGTCCCCCAGCGAGGGACGTCCCACCTGGTACGCGCTGGCCATGCTGTACCGCTAGAGCGAGGACGCCGAGCCATGGCTCCCCCGCAGAAGCCGGGTGGCCCCCCGCCGCCCACGCGGCCCAGCCGTCCCACGCTGCCAACGCGGCCGCCCGATCCTGCGGCGCTGGAGCCGCGGCCGACGCTGACGTCCATGCGGGTGCTGCCGGCGGGTGGAGCACTCCCACCGCCCACCGACGCGCGCGCCGAGGCGAGCCCCCAGGGCACGGCGGAGACCGCGGACACCTGGCGGCACGACGCGCTCACCGGTGCGTGGCACACGGTGGGGTCCGCCCTGGACGCGGACATCCGCATGGAGGACGCGGCCGGCCGGCATGCGCGCATCCGCCGCGTGGCGGGCAACCGCTTGGAGGTGGAGGACCTGGGACGGGGCGTGTGGGTCAACGGCAAGCGGGTGGAGCGCGCCGTGGTGGCGCTGGACGCGCGCATTGAGCTGGCCGGTGCGGTGCTGCCGCCGTCACGCATCCCGGATGATGTGCTGCTGGAGTCCGAACTGCCGCGCCTGGCGCAGTCCATTGTCATTGGGCGGGACGGCAGCGTCTGCCAGCTGGCGGTGAATGACGCGCGGGTGTCCACGCGGCACGCGCGGCTCACCGCCGACGAGGAAGGGTGGGTGCTGGAGGACCTGCAGTCCACCAACGGGACGATGGTCAATGGTCAGAAGGTGCGGCGGATGCGCATTGGCTGGCGGCAGGCCTTCCACGTGGCGGAGGTGCGCCTCACGCCGCTGCAGGTGGTCAGGGAGGTCAGCCACCAGGCGGCGCCGTTCCAGGGCACGGTGATGGTGGCGGTGGATGAGCTGGCGCCGCCGCCGCAGGACGCGCTGGCGCGCGCGGCCACCAAGCCGCGCATGGTGGTGGGCCGTTCGCCGGAGGCGGACATCGTGGTGGACAGCCCGCACGTGTCATTGCGCCACGTGCTGGTGGAACAGAAACCGGACGGGTTCCTGGTCACGGACCTGCGGAGCACCAACGGGACGTTTGTCAACGGCGAGCGCATCACCGCGCCGACGCTGGTGCGGCCGCGGCAGGTGTTCCACCTGGGCGGCTACCCCTTCAAGCTGGACGGGTCCGGGCGGGCGGAGGCGCCGGAGCGCGCGTGTGTGCACGGCCTGCGGGTGGAGTTGCAGGAGGCCAGCATGACCGCCGGCGGCGCCACGGTGGTGGACCGCGTCACGGTGTGCGTGGAGCCCGGAGAGATGGTGGCCATCATGGGCCCGTCCGGCGCGGGGAAGACGTCACTGCTCACGCTGTTGTCCGGCCACGGCGTGCCGTCCTCCGGCGCGGTGCTGTTGGACGGGCTGGACGCGCACGCGCACGACGCGATCTTCCGCCACGCCGTGGCGCTGGTCCCGCAGGAGGACGTGATGCACCGGATGCTCACGCCCAGCGAGGTGTTGTTCTTCACCGGGCGCCTCAACTTCCCGGCGGACACCACGGCGGCGGAAATCCGCACCCGCGCCGTCCAGGTGCTCAAGCGCCTGGACCTGGAGCACGCAGCGCACGCGCGGGTGGGTGACGAAGTGGTCCGCGGCCTGAGCGGCGGCGAGCGCAAGCGCGTGAATGTGGCCATGGAGCTGATGCACGAGCCGTCGCTGTTGTTGCTGGATGAGCCCACCTCCGGCCTGGACGGGCGCAGCGCACTGCAACTGGTGCGGCAGTGCCGCGGGCTGGCCACCGCCGGGCGGACGGTGATGATGACCATCCACCAGCCGCGCGAAGAGGCGCTGGCCCTGTTTGACAAGGTGCTGCTGCTGGCCCAGGGCGGGAGGCCGGCCTACTTTGGTCCGCCGGCCGGCATCCGCCACTACTTTGAAACGCACGTGGAGAACGCGGAGGCGGGCGCCGCCAACGCGGCGGACTTTGCATTGGAGGTGCTGGACCCGCAGGACAGCGCGCGCCGCCGGCCGCCGGAGTTCTGGGCGGACACGTTCCGCGCCAGCGCGCAGTTCTCGGAAGTGGCGGCGCGGCAGCGCCAGGGCGCGTTGGAGGGGTCGTCCGCGCTGGCCGCACCCGCGCCGCAACGCGCCCGGGCATGGCGTCAATTTGTGACGCTGGCGTGGCGGTACGCGCTGGTGAAGTGGCGGGACCGCGCCGCCCTGGGGCTGCAGTTGCTGCAGGCGCCGCTCATTGCCGCGGTCACCGTGCTGTTGTTCCACCGCGGCCGGTTTGTCCCCATCCGCGGTGATGACGACGTCACACCCGCGCTGGTTGTGGCCGCGGCCTCCGCGGTGTGGCTGGGCACCAGCAACGTGGCGCGCGAGGTGGTGGGCGACCGTGCGATTTTCGCGCGCGAATCCCGCCGCGTGGTGCGCGCCGGGCCGTACCTGGCCGCCGTCACCGCGGTGCAGTTGCTGCTGATACTGGTGCAACTGCCGTTGCTGGTGGGCCTGGAGCAGATGTTTGTGAAGTTCACGGCGCCGTTCCTGCTGCTGGGCGGCGTGGTGATGCTGCTGGGCGCCGCGGCGCTGATGATGGGGCTGCTGGTCTCCGCGCTGGTGCGCACCCAGATGGCGGCGGCCGTGGTGGTACCGCTGCTCATCCTGCCGCAGATCCTGTTGAGCGGGCAGTTGGCGCCGGTGGGCGGCCGGTCCGCCACCACCACGCAACAGGTGCTGGCGGCCCCCATGCTGCTGCGCTGGGGCTACTCCGCGCTGGTCAACGTGGAGTTTGCGGAGCTGGCCGAGGAGCGGGCGGAGACGCCGTGGGGACTGCGGGCGGCCAAGGGCCGCGAGTGGGTGCTCCCGCGCCTGGGGTTTGAGCACGATCCGCCCTGGCTGCCGCGCACGCTGGTGTTGGTGATGGGCCTGGCCAGCGGCGCCGCGGCGTGGTGGGTCCTGGCGCGCCGCGCGCGCCGCCCGGTCCGCCGCACCGCCGCGCTCCCTCCGCCCACCGCGCCACCATGACGCCAGACTGTGTCACCGCGGCGCGTAAGAAGGTCAAACCGCTGCGGCGGCGGCACGGCTGTGACACGTGTGCTTGTCCAGGAACGCGGCCAGGTCCCGCACCGCGCCCCACGCGGAGCCGGCTTCGTGGCGCACGCCGCGGAAGTACTCCAGGCCGTAGGAAAGCGTCGCCCCGGCAAGCGCCGGCCGCTCCCACCCCAACCCGTCCAGCGCCTCGGCCGCGGCCAGCGCTGCGCGCGCCAGCACCTTGCCCACCACCGGCGCCACCACAGTGACCAGGATGAGTGAGGCGGACACCGGGTTCACCTCAAACAGGAAGTGCCAGGGGTCCGCGCTCTCCACGTCGGGGTGGCGCTGCCCGATACGCCGGTCATAGATGCCGTACAGGAAATTGCGCTGAATCCAGACTTCGCGCCGGTCCACGTCATTGTGGTTGATGGTCCTTGCGTCCCGCGCAAAGGCGACGCGCGCGCCCGCCTTTTCCAGGCGGATGCCCAGTTCCCGGTCCTCGGAGCGCGCCAGGGTGCGGTCAAAGCCGCCCACCCGCAGGTAATCCGACCGGCGGAAGGACACGTTCCCCGTGCACACGGCCGATCCGCGCGCCGGCACCCAGCGCGCGTGGGCCCGCTCCCGTTCCCGCGCGAGTTGTTCCGCGTGCATGCGGTGAAACACAGGCTGCCTTGCGGTCGTCCGCGGGTCCTCCACAATCGCGCCCAGCACCAGCGAGTACCCGTTCTCATGCGCACGCAGGTGCTCCTCCAGGAAATCCGGCGGGACCACCATGTCATCGTCCGTGACCACCACAACCTCACCGCGCGCCGCCAGCACACCCGCATGGCGCGCTGCGGCGGCGCCGGCGTTGGCCTGCTCAAGCACCCGCAGCGCATACGGCAGCGCAAGCGCTTGCAGCGCGGGCCGCACCGGCGGGGTGGACCCGTCATCCACCACCACCACCTCAAACTGCTCCGCCGGTAGGGACTGGGTGGCCAGCGCCTGCAGCAGGTCCGTGATCAGCACCGGGCGGTTGTAGGTTGCCACCACCACGCTGAGCCGCGTTCCCATGGCTTGCGCTCCGGCCCGAACGACGGGCCCGTCAAAAACCGGTGATTCCTCACCACGCCGGTTGCGTGCGTCAGCACAGCATGAAGCGTGCCCGCTGAACTTGTCTCAACCCGAGAAACCTCCAGTTCCCGCGAGAACGCGCGCCGGTGAGGCCGCGCAATTCTCCATGGTTATCCAGCGCAAGACACGTCTGGTCCGCGGCCACGGTTCCAAGGCGCGCAATTCGCAGGTGGCAACTGCGACCCGAACCAGGAGGCGTGCGTGTTCTCTCGCGACGTTCTGAGAATTGATGCCAGCGCAGTTGCCGGGCGAATCCAGCGTGCCGTTGCGCAGCAGGTCCAGGAAACACTACGTCGGCGTGGGGCGGTCCTTGGCCTGAGCGGTGGCGTGGACAGTTCCGTGGTGGCTGCCCTGTGTACGCGCGCGCTGGGTCCCAACCGCGTGGTGGGCCTGCTGATGCCCGAGCGGGATTCGTCGCCAGACGCGCTGCGCCTCGGACACCGGGTGGCGGATTCGCTGGGAATCAAGACCATTGTTGAAGACGTGGGACCCACGCTGGAAGCGGCTGGGTGCTATTCCCGCCAGGCGGAGGCCATCCGCACCGTGTTCCCGGACTACGGGGACGGTTGGAAGTGCAAGATCACGCTTCCGTCCATCCTGGACAGCGAGCGCCTCAACATCTTCCAGCTGACGGTGGAGGACCCCGCGGGGCAGCGGCAGAGCTCGCGCATGCCACCTGCCGCGTACCTGCAGCTGGTGGCGGCCACCAACTTCAAGCAGCGCACGCGGAAACTGATGGAATACTACCACGCCGATAGGCTGCTTTACGCCGTGGCCGGCACACCCAACCGCCTGGAGTACGACCAGGGCTTCTTTGTGAAGCAGGGTGACGGCGCCGCAGACATCAAGCCCATTGCGCACCTGTACAAGACGCAGGTCTATCAATTGGCCGCGTTTCTGGGCATCCCGGAGGAGGTGCGCAGCCGTCCGCCCAGCACGGACACCTACTCGCTGCCCCAGACGCAACAGGAGTTCTTCTTTGCGCTTCCGTATGACCAGATGGACGTCTGCCTGTGGGGCGTGGACCACCAGGTGCCGGCGGCTGACGTCGCCGCGGACCTGGGCCTGGACCAGTCCCAGGTTGAGCGCGTGTACCACGACATTCAGGCCAAGCGGCGCAACGCCACGTACCTGCACGCGCCACCGCTGCGGGTTGAAGAGCCGCCGGAGGTGTGACCGTGTGCGGAATCACCGGAATTGTCGCGCTGGGACCATCAGGGCGTGTGCCGGACACTGCGGAGGTCACGGCCATGGTCGCGGCGCTGCGGCACCGCGGTCCAGACGAATTCGGCATGTTCCGGGATCACCGCGCAGCGCTTGGCCACGCGCGGCTTTCCATTGTTGACCTTTCTAACGGCCAGCAGCCCATGTGCAATGAAGACGGCACGCTGTGGGTCGTGTTCAATGGCGAGATCTACAACCACGTTGAGCTCCGTGTGGAGCTTCAGGCCCTGGGCCACCGGTTCCGCACCCGCTGTGATACCGAGGTGATTCTCCACGCATTTGAATCCTGGGGCGAGGATGCGTTCCGGCGCTTCAACGGCCAGTTTGCGCTGGCCCTGTGGCATGCGTCGGACGGGACCCTGGTGCTGGCGCGCGACCCGCTGGGCGTGCGCCCGGTGTACCTGTGCGAGCACGCCGGGCGGCTGTACTTCGCCAGCGAGCTCAAGGCGATCTTTGCAGCCGACCCGTCCATTCCGCGCGAATTCGATCCGGCGGGACTGGCGGAGACCTTCACGTTCTGGACGGTGGTGCCGCCGCAGTCCGTGTTCCGCGGGGTCACGGAACTGGAACCCGGGCACGCGCGGACGTACGCGCGCGGAACGGTGCGGGACACCTGCTTCTACCAGCCGCGCTTCCCCGTGGAAGCGCGTGGCGAACTCCGCGTGCCGCTGGCGGACGCCGTGGAGCAGGTGCGCTCCGCCCTGCAGGAGGCGGTGCGGTTGCGCATGCTGCGCTCGGACGTCCCGGTTGGCAGCTACCTCTCCGGCGGCCTGGACAGTTCGCTTATCGCTGCGCTTGGCCGCACCTACCTCGGTGACCGGCTCCGAACCTTTTCCCTGCGTTTTGCTGACGCCGAATACGACGAAACGCCCTACCAACGCGCCATGGTGAAGCGCATGCAAAGCGATCACCGCGAATTGCTGGTGCGGCGGGAAGACATCGCGAACATTTTCCCGGACGTCGTGGAGCACGCGGAACGGCCCCTTCTTCGTACCGCACCCGCACCGCTGTTCCTGCTGTCGCGGCTGGTCCGGGATGCGGGAATCAAGGTGGTTCTCACCGGTGAGGGCGCGGACGAGATGTTTGCGGGATACGACCTGTTCCGCGAGGGCAAGGTGCGGCGCTTCTGGGGTCGCCAGCCTGGCTCGTCGCTGCGGCCGCGCCTGCTGGACCGGCTCTATCCGTACCTGGCGCGCTCGCCGGTCTCGCAGCAGGCCATGGCGCGCGAGTTCTTTGGCCGCGGCCGGGAGCGCTGGCAGGACGCGGGATTCGCGCACCAGCCGCGGTGGCAGGGCGCCGCCAGCCTGCAGCGCCTGTTTGCCGGCGGCCTGCGGCACGCGGCGCGGGAGGCGGATGTGGTGGGCCGGCTGCTGCGTTCCCTGCCCGCCGAGTTCCCGCGGTGGACGTCGCTGGCGCAGGACCAGTACCTGGAGGTGCGCACGCTGTTGTCGGGCTACCTGCTGTCGTCCCAGGGTGACCGCATGCTGATGGCCCACTCGGTGGAGGGCCGGTTCCCGTTCCTGGATCCCGGCGTGGTGGCCCTGGCCAACGCGTTGCCGCCCGCCCACAAGCTGCACGTGCTGGACGAAAAGCACGTCCTGAAGCGCGTGAGCGACGGCCTGGTGCCGCCGGAGATCATCCGGCGTCCCAAGCAGCCGTACCGCGCGCCGGATGCGCTGGCATTTGTGGGGCCGGGAGCACCGGACTGGGTGGGACAGGTGCTGAGCGAATCTGCCGTGTTCGCGGCCGGTGTGTTTGACCCGCGCGCGGTCACGCACCTGTGGCGGAAGGTGCTGGCGCACGACGCGGGTGAGCCGTTCTCCAACGCCGACAACATGGCGCTGGTGGGGGTGCTGTCCACGCAGTTGCTGCATCACTCGCTGGTGGCCCGGACTCCCGCCGCCGGTCCACCGGTTCACTTCAAGACCCGCATTGACCGTGTTGCCGTGGAGGATTCCCGATGAATCCCATCCCCCTGCTGCATGACTACCTGGCAGACGCCGCGCAGCGGTACCCCGAGAAGGTGGCGCTGGTGTGCGGCGATCAACGCGTACGCTACGGCGAGCTGGACCAGCGCGCCAACGCTCTGGCCAGCGCGCTGGTGGGACGCGGCGTGGCGCGCGGCGACCGGGTGGTGATCTTTGGTGACAATCTTCCTGAAACCGCGCTGTCGTTCTGGGCGGTGCTGAAGGCGAATGCGGTGGTTTCCATCGTCAATCCGCTCACCCGCCCGGACAAGCTGGCGTACCTGCTCAATGACTGCCGCGCCACCGCGCTGATTGCTGATGCTCACCTGGGGCGCGTGTTTGTCCACGCGGCGGCACGCGCCCCGTCCTTGCGCGCGGTGGTGGCGTTTGGACGCGGTGTGCACACGCCAGCCATGAAGGCTCTGCCCGGATTCTCCGCGTTGGAGAGCATCCTCGCCGGGAGTTCCGGCGCGGTGTGCCCAACAAGGCGGACGCTGGACGTGGACCTGGCCAGCCTCATCTACACCTCCGGCACAACCGGCGAGCCCAAGGGCGTGATGCTCACGCACCGCAACATGCTCACCGCCGCAACGTCCATCTCCAGCTACCTGGAGGTGGCGCATGACGAAGTCATCCTCGGCGTGCTGCCGCTCGCGTTCGACTACGGCCTCTATCAGATGATCATGGCGTTCCGGGAAGGTGCGCGTCTGGTGCTGGAGCGCTCCTTTGCGTTCCCTACGCAGGTACTGAACCGCGTGGTGCAGGAAGGCGTGACCGGCTTCCCGGGCGTGCCCACCATCTTTGCCATGCTGGCGGAAATGACGTCGCTGAGCGAGTACGACTTCTCGCGCATCCGCTACGTGACCAACACCGCCGCGGCGCTCCCCGTGAAGCACATCCGGATGCTGCAGGGTCTCTTCCCCAAAGCCCGCATCTACTCCATGTACGGCCTCACGGAGTGCAAACGGTGCACGTACCTGCCGCCCGACGACATCAACCGCAAGCCAACGAGCGTGGGCGTGGCGATCCCGAACACAGAACTGTGGCTGGTGGATGAGAACGACCGGAAACTGGGGCCCAACAAAGTGGGCCAACTGGTTGTTCGCGGGGCCACGGTGATGCGCGGCTACTGGGAGAAACCCGAGGAAACTGCCCGCAAGCTGCGCCCCGGTCCGCTTCCCGGCGAGCAGGTGCTCTACACGGGGGACCTGTGTCGGATGGACGACGACGGTTACCTCTACTTCGTGGCGCGGATGGACGACATCATCAAGACCTGCGGCGAGAAAGTGGCGCCCAAGGAGGTTGAGCACGCCATCATGGACATTTCGGGTGTGCGGGAGGCCGCCGTCATTGGCATCCCGGATGACGTGCTCGGCCAGGCGGTCAAGGCGTTTGTGGTGTTGGAGCGCGGCGCCCGCCTGGACGAGCACGTCATCATTCGCGAGTGCCAGCGGCGGCTGGAGCGCTTCCTGGTTCCCAAGCTGGTGACCTTTGTCCCCGAATTGCCGAAGACCGACACCGGGAAGGTCACCAAAGCAGGTCTTGCCTGATGCAGAGGAGGGTTCAATGGACACCCAGCAACGTCTCCGAGGGTTCATCACCGAGAACTTCTATGTGCCCGACGCGGAGGAACTCGCGCTGGACACACCGCTGATCGACGCAGGGATCGTCGACTCCACGGGCATGCTGGAGGTGATCGCATTCATTGAGGGAGCGTTTGGCATCCGCGTGGAGGACCGCGAGACGCTGCCCGAGAACCTGGGCACGCTGGGGCGGATCCTTGCGTTCATTGCGCGCAAGCAGGGCGGCGCGGTGGCGGCGGCGTGAGGACGGTCTCCGTCCTTGTTGGGTGGACCCGGCGGCTCCACGCGCTGCGCGGCCGCGCGCGGCTGTGGCGGTGCCAGCGCGTGGGGCGCGACGTATGGGTGCGCGGGATTGTGCGGGTTCACGGCGGCGGCCGTGTCACCGTGGGCGCGCGCGCGCGGATGGACGCGCGCACCGCGCCCATTGAGATCCATGCCCTGCCCGGCGCGGAAATCATCATCGGTGACGACGTCAGCATCCGCGGCGGCGCGTCCATCGAGGCCCGGGCGCGCGTCGTCATCGGTGACCGGGCGCACTTGGACGGATTCTGCAAGATCGTTGACAACCACTTCCACCCGGTGCGCGGCGACCGCCACGCCAGGCCGGAGTCACAACCGGTGGTGCTGGAGCCGGACGTGGTGCTCGGCTGGCGCGCCGTGGTGTTGCCGGGCGTTACCGTCGGGCGCGGCACATTCATTCATGCGGGCACGGTGGTGCGCCGGTCACCCGGCGCGCCCAAGGAGGCGTGAGGCCATGCGTCCGCGCCTTGCCCGGCTCAAGCGCGTGCTCAACACGCTTCGTGATGATCCATTCAAGGCCATTACCCGCAGCGTGGACGTGACGCGCGCGCAACTGTTCCTGTTCGGCTGTGCGCTGGGAACGGGCGTCTGCGCCTCCGGTGCGCTGCGCGTTGTCGGCCCGGGGCGCATCCACGTTGGGGACCGCGTGACGTTTGTGGGCGGCGTGACGCCCACCGAACTCATCTGCCACCCGGGCGGCGCGCTCATCATCGGCGAGGAATCGCTGTTCAATTACGGCGTTTCCGTCGAGAGCCACGGCGCGGTCACCATTGGACGCCGCTGCATGCTGGCCTCGTATGTCCGCATCTGTGACGGTGCGCGGGACGGCCCCCGGCCCATCACCATCGAGGACGACGTCTGGCTCGCCCACGGTGTCATCGTTGAGCCCGGGGTCACCATTGGTGCGGGCTCCGTGGTCTCAGCGGGGAGCGTGGTCACGCGGGACGTCCTGCCCGGGTCGCTGGCAGCGGGGAATCCCGCGCGCTGCATGAGCCTCAATCTGGCTGCGCCCGTGGCCGCGCACACCGCGCCCCGTTTCTCCTGACCGCGGATTCCGTCTCACCCCGTCTCACCCGCTTCCCAGCGTTTGTGCCACGGCCCACGGCGTCAGGACCGCATTCTGACGGGCGGCGCGGCGGTTGCAGCGCAACGGCGATGAGCGCGGCTCGGAGGAACCGTGACAACGCTTCCGCTTGTTGCCCCCCCACGCGCCGCGCACGGGCCGGCGGAGGTCTCGTGGGGATACTTTGCGCTCGTTGGCACGTTGGTGGTGCTGGGGGTGGTGATCAACGCGGCCACGGGCGGCAACGTCCTGCTGGCAGTGCTGCCCGCACTGGTCATTGCCGGCGCCTGGGCCCTGTGGCGGCTGCCCATGCGCCACACGCTGCTCGTGCTGCTGCTCGTCGCGCTGGTTGTTGACAACCCGTCCGAGCGGCCGCAGCAGGGCCGGTGGCAATCCCTTCTCTACGACCCGGGAACGCTGCTGTACCTGAACCTGCACGTGACCACGGGAGTCTCCGCGCTGCGCTTCTCGCTGTTGGAGGTGCTGTTGGCGTTTCTCGCCGCGGTGGCGGCGGCCCGCGCGGTCCGCGGCACCACGGAGGATGGCCCAGCGGGGGCCGCGGGTGCGCGCCCGCTGGGGCAAGCCCTGGTGACCTATTCCGCCGCGTTGGCGGTGTTTGCGGCCTGGGGCCTGGTCCGCGGTGGCAGCGGGGTGCAGATCCTCTGGCAGGTGCGGCAACTGGGATGGCTGCCGGTGCTGGTGTTCCTGGCCATGCGCGCGTTCCGGTCCCGCGCGGACGTGTGGAGGCTGTCCGCGGCCATGATCCTGGCGGCGCTCATCCGGGGCGGCGTGGGAATCTACTACTACTTCGCCATCTGCCGGCCGCAGGGTTACACACCGGACTTTGTCACCACGCACGGTGATTCCATGCTTTTCGGAATCGCGTTCATCATTCCGCTGATCTGTCTGCTTGAGCGGCCAGGCGCGTCGTCGGTGTGGCTGTCGCTGCTGGTGCTGCCGCCGGTGGGCCTGGCGTTGGTGCTCAACAACCGCCGGCTCGCGTTTGTGAGCCTGCTGGTGGCGCTGGTCGCCCTGGCGTTCTCGCTGCGGCGCTCCGTGCGGCTCGCCCTCGCCCGCGCGCTGATCGTCGGGGCGCCACTGCTCCTCGGGTACATTGTGCTCGGCTGGAACTCCGCGTCCGCATTCTTCGCGCCCATTGCCCGCATCAAGAGTGCTGCGGACCCCGGCAACACTTCCAACCAGACCCGGGACATTGAGAACACCAACCTCATCGTCACCTACCTGCAGAACCCGCTGGTCGGGAGCGGGTTTGGCCACGAGTACATCGAGGGCGTGCGGGCCTTCGACATCTCCACGCTGTTCGCCCAATACCGCTATATCGCGCACAACAGCGTGCTGTGGCTGTGGAGCCAGGCGGGAATTGTCGGGTTCCTGCTCTTCTGGGCGCCGTTTCTCGTCGGCGTGTTCCTGGCCACGCGCACCTACCGCTGCGCGGAGTCCGGCACGCAGCGGGTGGCGGCCATGACCACGCTGGCGGCGCTGGTCTGTTACTTCGGCCAGGCCTACGGCGACATGGGTCTGCAGAGCTGGACCGGGACGCTGGTGCTGTCAGCGTGGCTGGGCGTCACCGGTCACCTGGCGGTGGTGACGTCCGCTTGGCCGGAAGGAGAAGGCGTCTTGCGGTGGCCAACACACGCTGCCGGCTGAGGCCGGGGTGGTGGCCGCAGTATCCGCGCCCTTTGGCGGGGATTTCGCCGAGCACTGACCTTGCAGGTCCATGGCGGGTGATCATTCTCAGTCCGGTCCGTGGTGTGGGCGACCGTCACTGACGGACCGTGGGAGGCCGTATGGGTCTCAGTGAACGCGCTTGGGCGTGGAGAGCACGAGCGGGGGCGCTGGGACGCCGCGCCCGGTGCGAGTTGGCGCTGGCCCGACGACGGCTGCAACCTTCGGACACCGCGATGTTCGAGCTTAGGGGACTGCTGCGCGGCCGGATGCCGGCCAAGATCCTGTTTGGCGGCGGCGCGGCACGGCTGCAGGAAGTCCGCCAATTCCTCTTCCACGGCGCAGTGGAAACACGTGAAATCGGACCGGCGTCTCCTTTCCACCTTGGACCGCGCCTTGCCAGGGAGGCGGACCCCGCTGTGCATGCGCTGCTGTGGGACGCGTGGCCATGGGAACACAGCGCGGCGGGTACGTATGTGGTGCAGGCGTGGTTGGATGCGCACGCTGACCCGGGTCCTGACTGGGAACGCAACGTCAAGTCGCGGGTGAACGAAACGGTAGCGAAGTGCCTCCGCCGGGCTGAGCGGCTGGGCTGCACCTTCAGCACCAGCCGCGATGGGTCCGAATTGGAGCGTTTTTACAACGAGATGGTCCTTCCGACGGCGCTGGCCCGCTATGGAGAAGATGTGTTCCTGGCCGACGTGGGCACGTTCCTGGCACGCGGCGCGGGCGAAGACCGGATCCTGCTCAAGGTCCAGCGGGATGGTATGTGGCTGGCCGGAAGCGTCGTGGTGTTTGCGCCGGAACGGTCGGAGGCTTGGATGCTGAACTGTGGGATGGCATCCACGGTGCTGGCGGACCGGGCGTTGACCGCGGAAGTGAACGCACTCAAGCGCGCGTGGGTGTTCAAAGAGGCCAGCCGGCGGGGCCTGCGGGTGAATCTGGCGCTGACGCGGCCATTCCTGGACGACGGCGTGTTTGACAACAAGCGCCGCTGGGGGTGCTGGCTGCAACAGGTTCCGGCGCTGCCGCGCTACCGAATGCAGCTGGCACCTCAGCACGTGGACGGCTTTCTGCGCGTGGCGCCGTTTTTCCACCTGGCACCGGACGGCGTGCGGGGCGTGCTGGCGTTTGCACCGTCGCTGCCGGACGCGGTTGAGGAGCTGCGGGCGCGGCTCAACGCCTGCGTGTTTCCCGGGTTGCGGGGCCTCACGGTGCGCGTGGCTGGCGGGGCGGAGCTGTTGGCGGAGTTGTCCCGGGCGGTCCCCGCCGTGAAGGGTTGCGGGGTGAGCTACCAGGCTGCGGGGCCGGAGCAGCGCGCTGGCGCGCACGCCGGAGACCTGGAGATGGGCGGCCGCCCGGCCGGGTGAGCACCCGGCGGGATGGCAGGGGGGCCGGATGGAGGAAGCCATGCACGGCACGTTCTATGAGGACGGCACGGACGGCGCGGGCACCACGGAAGACGTGGAAGTCAGGCTGCCCTCGCTGCTCGCCGGGTGGGACAGCGACGCGCGCTTCCGCGCGATTGTGAACGACGCTGCTGAGGGGATTGTCACCATTGACGAGTCCGGGACCATTGGGTTCATGAATGCCGCCGCCGAGCGCACCTTTGGGTTTGCGCGGGGTGAAATGCTGGGCCACTGCGTCTCCCAATTGGCGGCGCCGCCGCACCGCGGCTGGCGTCCCACGGACGTGGCGCGCTTCCTCACCATGGTGGAGAGCGACGTCATCCGCGGCTCGCACGAGCTGGAGGGGCAGCGCAAGGACGGCAGCGTATTCCCGCTGCACGTTGCCGTGAGCGAGTTCTACGTGGCGGGCGGGCGGTTCTTCACCGGCATGCTGCGCGACCTGACCGCGCAACGGCAGGTGGAGGAGCAGTTGCGCCGCGCCAAGGCCGCCGCGGAATCCGCCAACCAGGCCAAGACGGACTTCCTGGCCACCGTCAGTCACGAGATGCGGACGCCCATGAACGCGATCATTGGGATGTCCGAGCTGGCGCTGGTATCCCGCTCGCCGGCAGAACAGCATGATTTCATCCAGCGCGTGCAAGCCAACGCCGAAGCGCTGCTGCACCTCATCAACGGCATGTTGGACCTCTCCAAGATTGAGGCGCAGCAGCTGGACTTCCACCCGGAACCCGTGGACGTGGCGGCGCTGGTGGAAGAGGTCACGGACGAACTGCACGTGCGCGCGTCCGCAAAGAACCTGGAGATGGTATGCGACATTGCGCCGGACCTGCCGGCGCGGCTGCTGGTGGACCCCAACCGGCTGCGCCAGATCCTGGTCAACCTGGTGGGTAACGCCGTAAAATTCACGGACGCAGGCGAGGTGTGCCTGCGCGCGTTTGTTGACGGGTGGAACGGTGAGACGGTGCGGTTGCACTTCTTGGTGGTGGACACCGGTATTGGCATTGGGCCGGAGGACCAGAAACGCGTATTTGACAAGTTCTTCCAGGCGGACGCGTCAACCACGCGGCGCTTTGGTGGCACGGGGCTGGGGCTGACCATCACCCAGTCACTGGTCCAGGCCATGGGCGGTTCCATGACGCTGGAGAGCGAGCCCGGGTGCGGCACCACTTTTGGCGTGCAGCTGCCGCTGGCGGTTGCGGATGCAACGCCGTGCGTGGTGGCCCAACCGCCCAGCACCGTCACGCGGGTGCTGATGGTTGAGGCCAACGCCAGCGCCGTGCTGGCCGCGCGCCGCGTGCTGGAACACCGGGGCTACCTGGTGGAGGCCGTGGCGGAATCCGCGGAAGCGGTGCGGCGCCTGCAGGAGGGGCCGGACCGGGTGAATGTGCTGCTGGTGGACCAGACGGTGGACGGCGGCGCATCCGCGGTCATCCGCGCGCTCCGGAGCCGGAGCGAGAACGCCACCAGCCGCGTGGTGTTGCTGGCGGGCTACGGTGGCGCGGCGGTGGACGAGCAGATTGACGCGCGGCTCATCAAGCCGCTGGGCGGCCCGCGCCTGGTGGCGGGGGTGGAGCGTGTGCTGGGGCGGCAATCCGTGCCGGGCGCGGACCACGCCGTCTCACCTCGTCGCAACACGGCGCCGGCCCGGTGCCACCGGATTCTCCTGGCGGAGGACTGCCCGGACAACCAGGTGGTGACCAGTCACACGCTCACCCGTGCGGGATACCAGGTGGACGTGGTGGACAACGGACAGCGCGCGGTGGAGCGCTCCGCGGATTACCCGTATGACCTCATCCTGATGGACGTGGAAATGCCGGAAATGGACGGCTTCCAGGCCACGCAGCGCATCCGCGAGCGCGAGTCCCTGCGCAGCGCCGAGCGCGTCCCCATTGTGGCGGTGACCGCGCACGCCCTGGAGGGCTTCCGCCAGCGGTGCCTGGACGCAGGCATGGATGACTATGCCGCCAAGCCCGTGACACGGCAGCGGCTGGTGGAGTTGGCGGAGAAATGGATCGACAACCGGCCGCTCGTCCTGGTGGCGGATGACTCGGCGGACAGCCGGCACCTGTTGCGTTCCATTGTCACGCGTGACGGGCGTTTCCGCGTCATGCTGGCCCGCGACGGGCGCGAGGCGCTGGACCTGGCGGCACGCCGGCGCTTTGCGGCCGTGCTGCTGGACATGGAGATGCCATTGCTGGACGGCTACGCCACGGCTGCCGCCCTGCGCGCACGTCCGCAAGGGGACCAGTTGCTCATCATTGCGCTCACCGGCAACGAGGGGCCGAACGAGGAGCGCAAGTGCCGTGAGGCCGGCTGCTCCGATTACCTTCTCAAGCCCATCCGCACGCGCGACCTGTTGGAGGCGCTGGATCCCGTTGCGCACACCGACTTCCCGACCCGGGGCACGGAGCTTGCGGTGGCCGACGGGTGAGCCTCAGCCAGGAGTCCGCCGTGGGCACAGAGCACGACCGTGACCCGATTCCCCGAAGAAAGTTCCCATCCCTGGGCCATGACCCTGAACGGCGCCTCGGTAGTGACCGCCGCGCCGTGGAGGAGGAGGTGGTCCTGCTGGTGCCTGACTTCATTGAGAACCGGCGGCGCGACGCGGAGGCGATTCCCCACCTGGCGCACGCCGGGGCGTTTGGGCAGGTCCAGCGGCTGGGTCACAACATGAAGGGCTGCGGTGTTTCCTACGGATTCCCGTCCATCAGCGAGATAGGACGAGATTTGTCCGCCGCGGCCAAGCAGGGCAATGTGAACGAGATTCTGCGCCTGAACAACGAGCTTTCCCGGATCCTGGAGAGCCTTCCGCACACCGGGCCCTGGCACGGGGACTGACCGGCAGGGGCGGGGACGTCTCAGCGTGAGACGGCCGTGGTGCCACGCTCCGCCCAGCAACCGCACCGCCCAACAAGCGCGACGGGCCGCAGCCGGCCAACCGGGGTGACGATGTGCATGGGGCCCTCTTCCTCCTGTTGCTGGCGGTTGGCGCGCAAGCGGCCCCCGTGCCGCGCGCCAGGGAGCGGACGGGCATACGGCTGCCGCACCGCAACGTGCTCAAGATTGAGTTGGATGGCGGGCTCCTGCTGGACAGCAATCCCACCAATTCATCCCTTTCCAACCAGGCGCGCCTGCTCCGCGGAGAACTGCGGACCAGTTCGCCCGGCCTGGGGGTGTTCTTGGGGCGTTCCATTGCGTGGAGCCGGGAGCGCCGCCGCTATTCCGCGGCATTGGCGGCCAACGCGCGTGCGTGGGGTTCGGGGTACCTGGCGCCCGTCACTCCCGCGGTGCTGGCCGGGACCGCGCACCCGCGTCCGCCGGGAAACGTGTGGCCGCAGGGTCGTTTCTCGCTGGACCTGAGCATCGTTGGCGGTTTCACCTGGCGGACGCGGCACCGCGGCCAGTTGACGTCGTCGGTGGCGCTGGTGCGCACCAACCTGCCCACGCCCGAACAACTGGGACTGGTGCAGGGGCGCACCACGCTCCTGCTCACGCAGGCCTGGCAGCGCGTCAGCCCGCGCCGGACATGGATCACCACGCTGCGTGCGGGTATCCGCGGTGAGGCGCTGGATGACATCGCGCTGGACCTGTCCACGTGGAAGCTGCCTTCGCGTGACCAGGCACTGCCCATCTCGCTTGGGGGAGGGGGCCTCACCGCGGACGGGACGGTGGAGCGGCGGCTGAGCGCGCGCCACGCGCTGTATGCGCGCGGCCAGGTCGCCACCGCAGCGTTTGTCCGTTCGTCGCGGCTGCTGTCGCTGGCGGTCCCCGTAGCGGCCGTGGCGGGCTGGGCCAGCGTCCTCCGTCCGGACACCACCCTCCGGTTGGAAGCGGGGGCCTGGCTTCCCAACTCACTGTGTCCAAACCCCGCCATGGTGGCGTGTGTCCTTCCGTTGCGGACGGACCCATCCGTGGAGGCGACGGAAGCAACCGCGTGGGCCGCGGCGGCGGCGTGGGCACCGCAGCCGGTGGCGTTGCTGCAGTTGGAACAGGCGCTGGGGCGGCGCTGGCTGCTCAGCGTTCGGTTGGTCAAGGATGGCCGTTCCACGGCGCTGTATTCGTTTGTGGATGACAAACGGCTGGACGTGAGTCTGACAGGGCTTCCCGCCCGCGCCTGGCAGGTGCGCCTCTCCTCGTCGGTGGCGCTGCTTTCATACGGCGCTCCTGCGGACCCAGCCACCTTCCGCAGCCGAGTGCCCTGGCCAGGACTTGCCGCACCGTCACCGGTGGACCGGCTGGGGCGCCAGGACTTCCACGGCACGTTGGACGGGTCCGTGCGTTGGGTGGTCCGCCCGTGGCTGGTCCTCTCCGCGCAACAGAGCCTGCTCCTGCTGTTGACCACGTCGGAATCCCGGGGCGCGGACGGCAAGTGGCACAACCCAAGCCTGGCGCGCGGACTGACGGGAGCGTCGGTATTGCTGCAGTGGTGAGTCCCGCCTGGGGCGAAAACCGCCCATTGGGCACCGCTCCACGCCAATGGCGACGAGGACAACGTGCCACACCGATTCCGCTGAATTGGCAGCCAGCTTGCACCTCCGGGTGCCGTCCGGCTGTCCCGGGCCAACCATCAAGGGGCGCTCCATGTCTGTTGAGACCCTGCAACTCGGCCCCGTTCCTGTTCACGCCGTGACCATGGCCCAGGCGCTGGACCTGATCCTGGATCGCCGCGCGTCCGGCGTCCCCGGCTACGTGTTGACGCCCAACGTGGACCACGTGGTGCTTGCCCGCCAGGACGCCAGCCTGGCCGCAGCCTACCGGGACGTATTTCTGTCACTTGCGGACGGCATGCCCATCCTGTGGGCGGCGCGCGCACTGGGCCGTCCGTTGCCGGAGAAGGTGAGCGGGTCTGACCTGGTGGTCCCGCTGCTGGAGCGTGCGGCGCGGGAGCATTGCAGTATTTACCTGTTGGGCGGCCGGGCCGGCAGTGGCCCGGAAGCGGCGCGTCGGATCGCGCAGCGCTGGCCCACGCTGCGCATTGCCGGCGTGGACGCACCGTTCATCAACGCCACCGCGGATGACGACGCTTCACGCGCGGCGTTTGACCGCGTGGTCAGGGCCAGCCCGGACCTGTTGCTGGTGGGGCTGGGGTGCCCCAAGCAGGAGCGGTGGATTCACCGGTATTCGTGCCTGCTGCCGGGGACCGTGTCGTTGGGCATTGGCGCGTCCATTGATTTCCTGGCCGGCGCGGTGCCGCGCGCACCCGCGTGGATGTCCCGCAGCGGACTGGAGTGGCTCTACCGTCTCAGCCGTGAGCCCCGGCGGCTCTGGCGCCGCTACCTGGTGCGGGATCCCGCGTTTTTCTGGATTGTGGGGCGGTTGCTGCTTGCGCGGGCGCCGGAGGCAGCGTGACCACCGGTGACCGCCTCCCCGGCGTGGCCGTGTTTGACGCGGACGCGCCGCCCGCGGTGGCGTTCACGCGCTCCCTGGGCGCGCGTGGCGTCCCGGTCACGGTGTACTCACCGCACCGCACCAGCGCGGCGGGCGCGTCGCGTTTTGCGGCGGCCACTGCGCGCTGCCCGCCGCCGGACCAGCCGGAGAGATTCCTTGTCTGGCTGGAGGCCGAATTCCGCGCCGGGCGCATCGGCTGCGTGGCGCCCACGTCGGACAACATCGCGTTCTGCCTGGCGGAGCTCCATGACCTGCTGCCTCCCGCCCTCCAGCGCGTGCTCCCGGCACCGGCCGCGGCCCGCAACGCGCTGTTCAAAGACCGCTTTCACGGCGTCCTGCAAACCCTGTCTTTCCCCGCGCCCCGGACCGCGGCGCCACGCACCCCGGACGAAGCAGAGCAGCTGGCGACAACCCTGCGTTTCCCGGTCGTGATCAAGCCGCGCGCGCATGTTGGCGCCATGCTTGACCGCGGGACCGTGGTGCGTGACCAGCGTGCGTTGCGCCGCCACTTCACCGCCTGCCATGACGGCAGCCCCATGGTGCTTGCGCGTTACCCATCACTGCGGCTGCCCATGCTCCAGGAGTACGTTCCCGGCGCGCTGCAGAACCTCTACAGCGTCAGCGGCCTGCTGGGGTGCTCCGGGGAGGTCCTGGCGGTTGCCGGTGCGCGCAAGACCGCCCAATGGCCACCCACGCTCGGCGTGGGCACCCGGTTTGAACCCTGGCTGGACGCTGCTGCCATGGCCAGGGGCGCGGAGCTTGCACGGGCAGTCCTGGGCACGGGCATCTTTGAGTTGGAGTTCATCTGGGACGCAGAGAGACAGGCGTTGCTTGCCATTGACCTCAATCCCAGGGGCTTTGGACAGATCAGCCTGGACGTGGCCCGCGGCAATGACCTCCCCTGGGAGTGGTACCGCCTGTACCGCGGCGACACATTGTCTCCGCGAGCTGCGCCGCGTCCCGATGTGCATTGGCGCCACGCCCTGCCCTTCCACGTGGACCACGTGGCGCGCGTGGTGCGCGGACCACACCGGGTCCGGGAGGCGGCCGCCTATTTGACAACGTGGCGTGAGCCCGCGGTGGACATTGTGTTGGACACGCGGGACGTCCTGCCGGCCGTGGTCTACACGGCGCGGATGTTGCGGCACCCGGGCGGTCTGGTGCGTCCCTTCCTGCGCGCGCCAGCGGCCTGAGCCGGTGGTCCCGCCCGCGGTCCCGTCGTTTCCGGCACGCACCTTGCGCCGCAAGACGCGGAAACCCGGAGTTTCACATGAACCCCGCATTTGACCGCATGGCCCCCACTCCTTTCTCGCTGGTGCACCTCTTTGCGGACCTGGTGATGTTGGCAGGTATGGCGTGGAGCCTGGAGCCCACGGGCATCTCCACGGGCCTGGAAGTGGCCCTGATGGTTCTGCTGTCGCTCGGCTGGCTCACCGCCTCCGCCGCGTTGCGCGCCTACCAGGCCTCTGCCCACCGCCACGCGTCCGACCAGTTCAGCGTCTGGGCGATGCAGACCGTGGTGGCCTGCGGCTGCGCGTTGCTGCTGTCCGTGCTTGCGCACGGGGCGATGCCTCCCTCCGAGACGGTGTTTCTCGTTGCCGCCGGCCTGGGGCTGACACGGACGGTCCTGGTGGAGGCCGAGCACCTGTTCGGGCACCCCTCACAGACGGTGCTGATTGTCGGCGTGGGGCCGCTGGCGTGGTCCCTGGCCGGGCGGCTGGGCCGCGGGCGGGGCATGAGCCGCGTGGCCGGGTTCATTCCGCTGGACGGAGAAACGCCGTCACCCGCGCTGGCGCCGCGGGTGTTGGGTCCCGCCGGCAGCCTGGCGCACACGCTGTCTGAGCACTCCGTGGACGAGGTGTACGTGGCGGGCAACGCGGTCACGCAGACGGCGTCCATGCAGCAGGCCGTCACCGTGTGCGAGGAGCTGGGGATGCCGTTTGCGCTGCCGGCGCACGCGCTGTGCGTGGAGCGGGCGCAGGCGTTGACGCTGGACCGCAAGGACCTGGGCTTTGTCCATCACATCACCGCGCAGCCCATGCCCATGGCGCGCGGGGTGAAGCGCCTGTTTGACGTCATGGCCTCCGCCGTGGCGCTGCTGGTGCTGTCACCCCTGCTGCTGTTGGTGGCGTTCCTCATCAAGGTGACCAGCGCCGGCCCGGTGTTCTTTGGCCAGAAGCGGGTGGGCATGCATGGCCGGCCGTTCACCATGCTGAAGTTCCGTTCCATGGTGGTGGACGCGGAGGGCCAGCAGGAGAAGCTGGCCGCGCTCAATGAACAGGACGGACCGGTCTTCAAGATCCGCAATGACCCGCGCATCACCTCCGTGGGCCGCTTCATGCGGCGCTATTCCGTGGATGAACTGCCGCAACTCATCAACATCCTGCGCGGCGACATGTCCGTGGTGGGGCCGCGCCCGCCGGTGCCCAAGGAGGTGGCGCAGTATGAGCCGTGGCAGCGGCGGCGCCTGTCCGTCCGTCCCGGGTTGACGTGCCATTGGCAGGTGAGTGGCCGGAACAACATCTCCTTTGACCAGTGGATGCTGCTGGACCTGCGCTACATCGACCAGTGGTCCTTCTTCACCGATCTCAAGCTGATTGCCCGAACCATTCCTGCGGTGTTCTCCGGCCGCGGCGCAAGCTGAGGGGTCCCATCATGGTGAACCTGTCCGCCCTTGTCTCCACCGCCGCCGCCAAGTGGCGCCGCGACGCTGACCTGCCCATGCATCTGCGGCTGTCCAAGGCCGCCGCGTACGCCCATGACCTGGCCGTGGCGCCGTGGTGGTTGCGCCACGTGGACCAGCGCGGCCACGGCGCGCGCATCCAGGGCCATCCGCCGCGGATTGAGAACCACGGCCGCATCATCCTGGGCAACAACGTGATGTTCCGCTCCGCCACCCTGCGCGCGGAATTGTACACGGCGCTGGATGCGGAGATCCGCATCGGTGACGGCTGCATCTTCGGTTCTGGCTGCGTGCTGGCAGCAACCAAGAGCATTGTGCTGGGGCAGCGCGTGTTCATCTCCTCCCTGGTGTACGTCATGGATTCCAACTTCCACGACGTGGAGAACCGGGACCTGCACCCGCCGGGTGAGCCGGTGGTGCTGGACGACGACGTGTGGATTGGCACCAAGGCCTCGGTGCTCCAGGGCGTGCACATCGGGCGCGGGTCGGTGGTGGGCGCGCACGCGGTGGTGACCAAGGACGTGCCCCCGTATTGCATTGTCGCCGGGGTGCCTGCGCACGTGGTGCGGCGCATTGGCAGCGACAAAGCCCCGGCGGAAGGTCATCCGCCGTTCCGTCCCCCGCACGGCGCCGCGTGAGTCACGCCGCCCCCACCCCCGCCGCCACCCCGGCAGCCCCCGCCACCGAGCAGGCCGAGACCGCGCGCGCCGTCGTGAACGCTGCGGCGCTGGCGCTGTCGCTCGGCGGGAGCTGGGTGATTTCCCTGGCATTGCGCCTGGCGTTGCCGCGGATGCTCGGCCCGGAGCGGTTTGGCCAGCTGGCGTTTGCGGACTCCTTTGCCATCACGTTCCTGGTGTTCTCGTCGCTGGGGCTGGACACCTACGTGCGCAAGGTGGTCTCCGTTGATGCGTCAAAAGCCGGCGAATTCATGGGCGGCGCCATGGTGCTGCGCAGCCTTGCCACCGGAACGCTGGTGGCGCTGATGGTGGGCGCGTTGCGGCTGGCGGGTGGTGATGCGGCGCCGGTGAGCCTGGTGGTCCTGGCCGGCCTTGCGCAGGCGCTGTTGTCGCTCAACACGTCGCTGGCCGCGCTGATGGACGCGCGCGGTGAGACCCGCCGCACGGCGCCGCTGGCCGTGGTGGCCAAGGTCATCTACGCGGGCGGTGCGGCCACCGCGTTGCTGCTGGGTGCGGGACTGCACGCGGTGCCGCTGTCCATGCTGGCCGGCGAGGCCTGGCGCTGCGTGGTGCTGTGGCGGCGCGTTGACGTGGCCTTTCCGGGGAAATGGCGCGTGGACCTGCGCGCGGCGGGACGCGTGGTGATCGCGTCGCTGCCGTTCTATCTGAACATCGTCTTCTTCAGCATCTACGGGGAGCTGGATCTGACGCTGATTGCGTTTGGCCCCGGCCGCGTGGAGGCGGGATACTACGGCGCATCCAACAACCTTGCGGCGCTGACCCTCATGTTGATGCCGCTGCTGCCCGCCATCGTCATGCCGGCCGGGTCGCGCGCGGCGGCGCGGTCGCTGGAGGAGCATGACCGCCTGATGGGCGCGGCCTGGCGGGTGGCGCTGCTCATCAGCATTCCCCTGGCCGTCTTGCTGGTGGTGGGTGCGCGGGACGTCGTGGCGGTGGTGTTTGGTGCGGACTACGCGCCGTCCTGGAAATCCCTGGTCATGCGCGCTCCCACGGTGGTGCTGGGCTATGCCAGCACGCTGAGCGCCATCTATCTCATTCAGATGGAGCGGACCTGGTACGTCACGCTCACGTCCGCAGCGGGGCTGCTGGTGAAGCCGGCGCTGAGCCTGGTGGCCATTGCGTGGGGTCATGCGCACCTGGGCGCGGGCGGGGCCGGGGCGGGGGCCGGGGCGGCCTCGCTGCTGACTGAGTTCCTCATCGTCGTGCTGATGATGCGCGCGGGTGCGCGGATTCCCGCGGCGGCGCAACTGCGACGGACCCTGGTGGCCACCGGCGTGCCGTGCGCGGCGGCCGTGCTGGTGCACGCCGTGCTCCCCCTGCAGGGCTTGCCCGCGCTGTTGGCGTTGACCGCCACGTATGTGGCGGTGGGGCGCCTGACCGGCGCGTTGGGCCTGGGGTCGGTGGTCCACGTCTTGCGTTTGCTTATCCGCCGGAGGACGGCCTCATGACGCGTGCAATCCACGGATGGTGCGGCGCACTCGTGTTGCTGGCCTGCGCGTGCGCCCACGGTGGCAGCTTTGTCTGGGCGGACCGCGTTCCGGACCGCAGGGTGGATGAGATGGTGATCCGGCACGGTGACCTGGTGCGCGTGACTGTGGCGCAGCAGGATCAGCTGGGGGTCACCGCGCGGGTGCGGCCTGACGGGCGCATCACCATGCCCCTGTTGACCGACGTGGAGGTGGCCGGCCTCACGCCCCCCGCTGCGGCCGCCCGCATCCAGGCGGCGCTGGAGGGATTTGTCGTCTCGCCGCGCGTCACCGTGGGCGTGGAGGAGCGCGCGCCGGTCCGGGTGGCCGTGCTGGGAGCCGTGACCCGGCCCGGCATGTATGACCTGGATGGCTCGCAGGGCGTGCTGCACGCCCTGGCGTCGGCCGGCGGCCTCACAGAGCTGGCGGATGACGGGGGCATCTTTGTGCTGCGCCCCAACGGTTCCCAGATGCAGCGCGTGCGCTTCTCCCTGGCACTGCTCACCCGGGGCGAGGGCGTGGGCCACCGGTTCGCGTTCCAACCTGGTGACGTGGTGCTGGTGGAAGAGGAGTAGCCGTCTCAACTTGAGACCGGGGAGACCCCGCACCGCAGGTGCGCGTCCAACGGGGGACGGCCGGCTTCTTGCTGCGTCAGCCAGCAGCAACCACCGCGGACGGCACCATGGCGAAGGTCCTGCTGTTGTCCATCCTGATCGCCAGCTTTGTCATCCCGTACTCGGCGGCGGGAGAGCCGGATGCGCGCGGCGCGCTCCGCCGGGCGTTGTTGCGGATGGCGCTGTTTGCCGTCGCGTACGGATTGTGCCTGCGCTTTGTCTACTGGCGCCTGCTGTGAACCGGAGGGAACCATGGATGACAACACGCTCCCATCCACCAACGCGTCCCGCACGGTGCTGGTGATTGACGACGACCTTGACATGCAACGCATGGTGGCGCGGGCCATCACGCTGGCCGGGTTCCGCCCGGCGTGCACCGCGGATGCGCGGGGCGGATTGCGCCTGTTTCATGAACTGCGTCCGGCCATGGCGTTCCTGGACCTGATGCTGCCGGACCTTTCCGGGCTGGAGATCTGCCGCCGCCTGCGCGCAGAAGGGACCGCCACACCGCTGGTGGCCATCTCCACGCGTGACTCGCCGGAGGATGAAGCCAACGTGATGGCCGCGGGATTCAACCTGTTCATCCACAAGCCCATGCGGCTGGAACTGGTGCGGCGGACGGTGGCCCGGTTCCTGGGCCCCGCGCCGGGAGGCCCGTGATGAGCCCCGGTGATCTGCAGGATCCGGCGCAGCCACTGCTGGACATGCGGCAGACGCGGGAGCTGCTGGGCTACGCCGCTGCCTCGCTGTACCGGCACCGCCGGCAAATCCTGATCATTACGCTGGTGGCCACCGCGCTGAGCGTGCCCGCGCTGCTGTACACGCCGCGCACCTTCACCACCACGGCGCGCGTGACCGCCCGCCGGGAAGTGGTCATGGCCGCGCTGGCACATCCGCGCCGTTCCATGCCGTTCTACGCGGACAACCCGGCGCACCACGCCCCGGAGATGACCCTGCGGGATGACCACCTGCGTGAGTTGATTCGCCGCATTGACCTGGCCCGCACCTTCCGGGAGCGGCGGCCACCGGTCCTGCAGTTCAAGGACTGGCTGGTGGACGCGGTGATGGGCCCGCCCACGGACGCGGAACTTGAGAAGGCGTTGATGGGCGCCATTGAGCGCAACGTGCAGGCGTCCTCCAACAACGAGATTGTCACCATCACCGGCACCTGGCGTGACCCGGTGACCGCCGCCGAGTTGGTGGACACGCTCAAACAGTTGTTCATGGAAGAGCGGCGGCGCCTGGAGGTGGAGCCCATCCTGGAAGCGGTGAAGCTGCTGGACGAGGAGGTCCGCAAAGCGGGCGTGGCGGTGGACATGGCGTTTGCGGAACTGCGGATCCTGCACGCGGCCGACCGGGCCGAGAACCGCCGCCAAGCCCGCCGCCTGCGCGCCGAGGTGGAGGCAGAGCGGCTGGCCCTGTTCCGCCAGGAACAGGCCGCCCGTGAAGCGCACCGCGTGCAATACGAGCAATACACCAACCTGCAATCCCAGTTGATTGCCAAGCGGCGCTCCATCGCGGAGCTGGAGGGGGAACGGACGCGCCAGACCCAGGAGCTGCGCAAGCAGCTGGTGTCCTTGGAGGCGCGCCTGGGCGAACGGCACCCGCAGCGCCAGGCCGTTCAGCGCGACCTGGAAACGCTGCAGGCCGGCATTCCGGAGGTGGCCGTGCTCAAGCGCGAAGAGGAGGAGCTGGCGGAGGCGTTTGCCAGGATGGGAGGGCATGAGACGGGGAGCGACCGGACCAACGCCCGCCCCATCCCGCCCCCGCCGCCGCCCATGCTCACCGCGGCGCTGTCCGTGCAGGACCCCGCGGCCGGCGCGCTGCTGGGCCGCGCCAGCGAGGACGAGGATGAGGCCGTGGTCCACAAGCGCACGGAGCTGCGCATGCTGGTGGACCGCTCACAGGACCTGCAGGAGCGGCTGCTGGGGGCGCGGATTGAGCAGCGCGTGGCGGAAGACGCGTTCCGCTTCCGCTACTACGTGCTGCAGGAGCCCGACCCGCCGCGCCGACCCGACCGGCTGCAGCCCTACGTCATGCTGCTGGGCGGCTTTTTCAGCGGGCTGCTGCTGGGCATCTTTTCCGCGTTGGCGCGGGACATCCTCAGCGGGCGCATCTTCCAGGCGTGGCAGGTGGACCGCTTCCTGGGCCTGCGCCTGGTGGGCAACGTGGACCTTCCTCCGTTGGCGTGAGCCGGACTTGGCCCGCCGTTCGCTAGTTCTTTGTGCGCCGCACCGGCGCGCGGGGCGGACCACATGGGTGCGCACATGATGGTGTCGCTCAACCTGACTCTCATTGTTCTGGCAGTGCCCGTGCTCCTGCTGGCCCTCTACCTGGCGGTGCTGGCCGCCGCGTCCCGGCAGGCCCGCGCACTGCCCCCGGGTTTTCCGCGGCTGCAGTTCACGTTCCTGGTGCCCGCGCATGACGAGGAGAAGGTCCTGGCGCGCACGCTGGAGAGCCTGTTTGCGGTGAACTGGCCGCACAACATGTTCCGCGTCCACGTCGTTGCGGACAACTGCACGGACCGCACGGCGGACATTGCCCGCCGTGCCGGCGCGTCCGTCACGGAGCGGTTTGACGCCGGGCGGCGCGGCAAGGGGCACGCCCTGGCGGCGGGCTTTGCCCACTGCCTGGCGGACCCGTTTGCGGACGCGGTGATTGTCATTGATGCGGACAGCACGGTGGACGCGGACTTCCTGGTTGCCATGCAGGCCCACGTGGAGTCCGGCGAACAGGTGGTGCAGGCGCGGTACGGCGTGCTGAACGCCGGTGCGGGCTGGCGCGCGCGCCTGATGGACATTGCGCTGGCGCTGTTCCACGACGTGCGTTCGTGCGGACGGGAGGTGCTGGGACTCAGCAGCGGCCTGCGCGGCAACGGCATGTGTTTCACACGTGAGGCGCTGAACCGGCTCCCGCCACAGTCCACCTCCATTGTGGAGGATGTGGAGCAGGGGATCCTGCTGGGGCGGGCCGGCGTGACGGTGCACTACGCCCTGGAAACCCGCGTGCTGGGCGAGATGCCGCGGCAGGCCGCCGCGGCGGGCACGCAGCGCATGCGGTGGGAGAGCGGGCGCGCACAACTGCGCCGGCGCTGGCTGGCCACACTGGTGGCCCAGGCGTGGCGTGAGCGCAGTGCGGTGCTGGCGGACCTGGCGCTGGACCTTGCCATGCCGCCGCTGTCGTCGCTGGCGCTGATCATCCTGGCCGGTTGGCTGGCGGCCTCCGCGGTGGCGCTGCGCGGTGGGGGCCCCGGGGCCTGGGAGACCTGGTCCGCCGCGGCGCTGTTGTTGCTGCTGTACGTCGCGCGCGGAGTGGACGCCACGGGGCGCGGCTGGCGCGCGTGGCTGGACCTGGGCGCGGCACCGCTGTTTGTGGCTTGGAAACTGGCGCTGCGCCTGCGCCACCGCGGCCCCGCCGCGCTTCCGTGGGTCCGCACGGCGCGGGCAGGAGAGCGCTCATGATCACCGAGTTGTTGCGTGACCTGGAGGAACTGGCCGTGGCCGCATCATCACCCGGGCGCCGCGCCACGCGCCTGGCGGTGCTGACCCGCACGGACTCCATCCCCATTCTCTGGCTGCACCGCCTCCCGCGCACCCGCTTGGGGCGGCGCATCCCGCTGTTGCGGTGGGCCACGCGCCGCATGCTGGCCATGGTGTACGGCATGGAACTGGGCGCGGACGTGCAGCTGGGACCGGGCGTGTTCTTTGTGCACCCCCAGGGGATCATTGTGGGCGGGGACGCGCGCGTGGGCGCGCGGGTGCGCTTCTACGGGGACAACACCGTGGGCACGGCCAAGGACAACGGCTACCCCGTCATTGACGAGGACGTCCGCATCGGCTGTGGGGCGCGCGTGCTGGGGCCGGTGCACATCGGCGCGCGCGCGGTCATTGGCGCCAACGCGGTGGTGCTGTCAGACGTTCCGCCCGACCAGGTGGTGGCGGGCGTTCCCGCCCGCGTGGTGGGCCAGGCCGGCGCGGCGGCGGCCGGGAGGCCCGCATGAACGACGACACGATGCTGATGAAGCCCCTGCAGGTCGGGCTTGAACCGGGGCCCCCGGTGCGAACCGCCACCACCACGTTCGTGCGCGCGGAGCCGGGCCACCTGGTGCACTGGCAGTCACTCTGGGTATCGCTGGTGGACCATCACTGGGCCACGCTGGCCGTGGTGCCCGTGGGACCGTGGCCCCGTGGCTCTGAGGTCACTGGACGCCTGGTGGATGCGGCCCGTTCCATGTGCCAGGCCGCCTTCTCCGTTGAGGATCCCAGCAACGTTCCCGATGAGGTGGGGCGCGCCATCCTACCGCTGACCTCCCCGCTGCTGGCACCTGCGTCGGCGCTGGTGGCACGCAACGTGGACGCCGCGCTGCTGGTCGTGTCGCTGGGCCGGGACACGTTGAGCAACGCGCGGGCGGTGCGGGACCTCATCGGACCGGAAAAGTTCGTGGGCTGTCTGGTCGTGCGCGAAGGCGACCTGGAGCGGGAACCATGGGAATCGCGCTGAGCGTGGTGGTGGTGACGCGGGACCGTTGGCAGGCGCTGGAGCGGCTGCTGGCGGACCTGGCGCAACAGGAGCTGCCGGGGGCCGGGTTTGAGGTGGTCATCGTGGATGACGGTTCCGTGCCGCCGGTGCGCCCGCGGCTGGAAGGGCTGACGCCGCCCTACGGGCTGAAGGTGCTGGCGCAGACCCGCGCGGGCCGCGCGGCCGGGCGCCGGCGCGGTGTGCTGGCGGCGGAGGGGGAAACAGTCCTGTTGCTGGATGATGACCTGCGGCTGCGCCCCGGATTCCTGGCCGCCCACCTGCGCGCGCATGACCAGCGCCCTCGCGCCGTGGTGACCGGTGTCGTCGTTGCTGAGCCGGGAGCAGGCAACCTGCCGCTGGTGGAACGCGCGCGCGTGACGGCGCACCGCAACCGCCGGCAGGCGCATGGCGGGCACCTGTGCCCGGACAACTTCTCCCTGCGCCGTGACGACTACCTGGCCCTGGGCGAACCGGACGCGGCCCCGCGGGATGCCCTGGAGCGCGCCGTGGGTATCCGCCTGGAGCAACAGGGCGTGCCGCTGGTTGTTGTCCAGGATGCCACTGCGTACCGCGATCCGGTCCCGCTGGATGCGGAGGCCTGGGTGGACGCCGCACGGCGCGCGGGTGCCGACGATCTCCGGGTGCACCGGGAACTGGCCGGCGCTGACGACACGGCACCGTGGCGCCTGGCGTGCGACTCCGCCGGGTGGGTGCGGCCGCTGTTGTGGCTTGCCGCCGCGCGCCCGGACGCCGGCGCCGCCCTCACGCGCGGGACGCTGGCCGCGGCCGCCGCGGCGGACGTGCCCCTGCTGCACCCGCTGGCCGAATGGCTGGCCACGGTAGCCCACGGCACCGGCTACTTTTGCGGCGCGGGCGAGGCGGCCGGGTCACTGGGTCCGGTGTTGCGCGGGCTGGCCGCGGAGACGGCGCGGCGTGGCACAACCGAGCGCGCGGGGGTGGGGCTCAAGGCGGCGGCGGACTTCCTGGACGCCACGCACCAGGACTTTGCCCAGGCGTGTTTCTACCGGGACCGCTACCACGCGGATGCCAAGCGCCCGGCAGACGTTGGCCGCGCACTGGTGGAGCAGATTGGATTCCAGATGATGACCGCCGTGCGCCTGATGCAGTTCGCGCGCAACGCCGGGTGGCCGCTGGGGGCGCGCGTGTGTTCGCGCCTCATCCGGCACCTGTACGGCGCGGAGATTCACTGGGACACCGTGCTGGAACCGGGCGTGTGCGTGGTGCACGGGCTGGGACTGGTCCTGGGTCACCAGGCGCGCGTGGACGCGGGATGCATCCTGTTCCACAACGTCACGCTCGGCGAAGCCCTGCACCCGGACACCCAGGCGCGCGGGAGTCCGCACCTGGAGCGAGGGGTCCACGTGGGACCCGGAGCCACGCTGCTGGGGCCCATCACCATCGGGGAAGGCAGCAAGATCGCGGCGGGCTGCGTGGTGACGCGCTCCGTCCCGCCGGGCGCGCGCGTGCTGCCGGCGGAAGTGGTGCTGGCCCGGCGCCGGCCGCCGCCCACACATCCCGGTACGCCGCCCACGGCGCACGCCTGAAGAGCCGTCACAACGGGATGCCGTGCCGCTTGGCGCGCCGGTAGAACGTGGCCCGGCCAATACCCAGGCGCCGCGCCGCCTCCGCCACGTCGCCGTGCGAGGCGGCCAACGCGCGCATCATCAGGTCCGGTTCGTATTCGGACAGCTTGCGCACCGGCTCGTCCTCGTGCGGCGCGCGGGGTTCCGGAGCAGTTGCCGCGGTAGGCGGCACTGCCGGCGCGGCCGTCCCCGTGGCCGGGCTGAGCAACAGATCGCGCGCGTGGAGCACCGCGCCGGTTGCCATGAGCGCGGAGCGTTTGAGCAGGTTCTCCAGCTCGCGGATGTTGCCCGGCCAGGGCTGCCGCATCAGCAGCGCCACCGCGTCCGCGGAGATTGTCTTGAGCGGCACCCCTTCCGTGGCGGCAAAGCGCTCCAGCAGGTGCGCGGCCAACGGGCCAATCTCCTCCGCACGCTCCCGCAGCGGCGGCAGCGTCACGGTGATGACCTCCAGGCGGTAGTAGAGGTCCAGGCGGAACCGGCCCGCTTCCACCTCCGCCAGCAGGTTGCGGTTGGTGGCCACCAGCACCCGCGCGTTGGTCTTGACGGAGCCACCGCCCACGCGCGTGAGCTCGCGCTCCTGCAGCACGCGCAGGAACTTGGCCTGCACCCCCGCGTCCAGCTCGCCCACCTCGTCCAACAGGATGGTGCCGTCCGCCGCTTCCTCAAACCTCCCGCGGTGCCGCGTGCCCGCCCCGGTGAATGCGCCCTTTTCGTGCCCAAACAGTTCGCTCTCCACCAGCTCCCGCGGCAGCGCGGCGCAGTTCACCGTCACAAACGGCTGGTCCCGCCGCTTGCTGCGCCGGTGGATGAAGCGGGCCAGCACCTCCTTGCCGCTCCCGGACTCGCCCAGGATGAGGATGGGGACGGACGTGTCCTTGACGTGCTCCACCAGCGACAGCACGCGTTGCACCGCCGCACCGGAGAACACCGCGTCCCCGTCCCCCAGCGGCGCCGGCTCCAGCGCCCGCCGGGCGGCCAGCTCGCGCGCGGCGCGGGATGCCCCCACCGCGCGCGCCGCCACCTGCAGCAGCGCGGTCTTCTCAACCGGCTTGAGCAGGTAGTCCATGGCCCCGGCCTTCATGGCCGCCACCGCATGCAGCACGTCCGAACTGCCCGTCACCATCACAAACGACATGTGCGGCCGCTTGGGCTTCAACGCCCGCAGCAGCTCAATGCCGTCCCGCTGCGGCAGCATCACGTCCAGCAACGTGGCGTCCACCACGTCTTCCGCCTCCTCCAGAATCTCGCTGGCTGCGTCCGGCGTGCCCGCCTCCAGCACCTCAAACCCGGCGCCGGTCAGGTAGGCGCGCAGCAGGTTGCGCATGTCGGGGTCATCGTCCACGACGAGCACGGAGCCCTGGCTGGAATCCACGGAGGTGGCGGAAGTGCGCATGATGGATGACCCGGTGTTGCCCGTCGTCATAGCGCAGAGACCTCCCGAAGTATGCACAAAGGTTCGCACGGCGCTTGCAGGTCATGGACGGGACACCCTGGGGGTTCCATGTCCGCCTTTTTCCGCGCAACTGCCCTGCTGGTGGCCTGTGCCGGTGCCGCGGGCGTGGCGCTGGTCCCGCCGCGGCGCGCCGACGTCCAGTGGCGCGTGGACGGGAGCGCCAGGGAGCCCATCTCGCGCTACATCTATGGCCTCAACTTTGCGGAATCCCGCTCTGCCTGGGGCGCAGACGTCCCGCGCGGCATCACCTTGAGCAGGATGGGTGGCAACCGTCTCAGCGCGTACAACTGGGAGACCAACGCGTCCAACTGCGGCAACGACTGCAACGCCAACTTCAACAACGACGGCTACCTGGGCGGCGGCGCCGTGCCCGGCGAGGCGGTGCGCAGCCGCGCCGCATGGGCCGCGTCCCACGGCGCGGCGTTCCTGGCCACCGTGCCCATGCTGGGCTTTGTGGCGGGGGACAGCGCGGGGGCCATGAGCCTGGCCACGCCGGTGACGGCACGCCGGGCCAACCGGTTCGTCATCTCACGCGCGCGCAAGGGCGCGCCCCCAGCGGCGGTCCCCAACGTGCGTGACGGTCTGGTCCACCAGGATGAATTCGTGGCATTCCTGGAGCGGGCCTTTCCCGCGGCGGAACGTCGGGCGGAGACGCCGCTGTGGTACTCGCTGGACAACGAGCCGGATATCTGGGGTTCCACGCACGAGGCAATTCGGGGCAATTGCGCGGGTCCGGGGCGTTGCGTGTTGACGGGCTATGACGAACTGGCCGACCTGGGCATTGAATACGCATCCGCGGTGAAGGGCGTGGCGCCCGCCGCGCTGGTGTTTGGCCCCGTGCTCACCAACTGGAACGGGTTCACCAACCTGTTTCATAACGACACGCCGGACCCCGCCGGCCGGCAGTTCTACCTGGCGTACTACCTGAACCGGATGCGCGCGGCGGAACAGGCCGCCGGGCGCCGCCTGCTGGATGTGCTGGACGTGCACTGGTACGCGGAGGCGGTCAGCGCGCGCTCCCAGTCAGTGGCCAATGAATGGGCGGAGCAGGATGAGGACATGATCCAGGCCCGCGTGCAGGCGCCGCGTTCCCTGTGGGATCCCGGCTACCGCGAGCGCAGCTGGGTGACCCGGGTGACGTTGGGACCCATCCGGCTGATCCCCCGGCTGCGCGAGCTGATTGCCCAGCATTACCCGGGAACGCGCATTGCGATTACCGAGTATTTCTACCACCGGGGCGGAGACATCTCCGGCGCGCTGGCCCAGGCGGACGCCCTGGGCATCTTCGGGCGGGAGGGTGTGTTCGCGGCCACGTTGTGGCCCCAGGGTTCGCGCTGGGCATACAAGGGTAACCTGGAACAGAGCTACGCGTGCGTGTTTGCCGCGTTCCGCGCCTTCCGTGACTATGACGGGCACGGGGCCGCGTTCGGCGATATCTCGCTGGGCACCACGAATCCCGACGTGGAGCGCACCAGCGTCTACGCCAGTGTGGATGCCGCCCAACCCCGGCGCATGGTGGTGGTGGCGCTCAACAAGTCAGCCGCGGATGTGGCGGCAAAGGTCACGCTGGCCAACGCGCCCGCCGTGGAAGCCGCCGCGGCGTGGCGCGTGACCGGCACCGTGGGGCGTTGCACGGGACCGGTGGCCGTGACGCCGGACCCCGTCGTCTCGCAGGACACCGTTGCGCTGACGCTTCCCCCGCTCAGCATCACCACGCTGGTGCTCAATCCGTAAACGCGTGCCGGCTTTCAGGCGTCTTCCACCAGCGCCACGCTGCACGGGTACTCCGCGCGCGCCCGGCGGAGGACCTCCAGCAGGCGGTCCCGCGTCCGCACCACGCCGCGCGTGAACAGCGTGATGGACCGCAGGGGTGGGAACTGCGCGGCGCGGAAGCGCTCCAGCAGCGCAGCCTCCGCGTCCGCGTCCAACTCCCCATCCTGCCCCAGCCACGCCACGGGCTCCGCCCCGCGCCACATCACCACCGGCCGGCAGGCAAACAGCGCGGGCGGCAACCCCGGGCTGCTGCACACGGCCAGGTCCACCGCCTCCGCCGAGTGGTGGAAGGTGCAGCCGAACCGCCGCTTGTGGACAAACACCCCGTCATTGAGGACCGCGCGGGTCCAGCCCATGTGAATCTCCGCAAATCCCTCCCGGACGGCGTAGGTCAGCAGCGCGGCTTCAAGGCGATTGTAGGGCTCGGTCAGCTGCGTCGGCGCCAGGGATTGGCAATGCTCCACGCCCACCTTCCAGTAGTGCAGCACGCGCGGCCGGTGCGGGAACGTGCACACCAGCGCTCCGCTGGCGGCAATACCCTCGCCCTCCTCCGTGAGGAGCAGGCGGCCGCTGCGGCGGAACTGCTGCTCCATCACGTCCATGGATGTGACGCTGGCCTCCAGGCCAAAGCGCGTGGTGGCGGTGGGCAGGTACATGTCCGTGTAGAAGGATTGGAACTCTGCGGGATCCGCTGAGACGCGCCACGGAACGCCCTTGCGCAGCGTGCGCTGCATCTTCTTGCGCGCGCCCACGGAACGGTACTGCGCAAGCTGTTCCTCCATGTTGGCCCGCACCGGGAGCATGGCCTCAACAAACGGCGCCAGCACAGGCTCCCGCCACGCCGTCCCGGGCGACAGGAACGTGTCCACCAGGCCCACGTCCACGCCGTGGAGATGGCCGCGCACGTGCCGGCGGTCCAGCAGGAAGCGCGCAAGCCCGTACACGCGGTGCGGCTCTCCGTCTGTCGCATCCGACGCGGCATCCTCAAAGAACATCCGGCAGTCGTTGGAGAAGCGCGCGCGCCCCACGTAGTGGATGGACAGGGGTGTGCGTGCACTGGCCATCAAACCACGGTGTACGTGCGAAACGAATCCGTCGTCGCGCAACAGGTCGCCTGCCGTGTCACGAGCGTGCCGCAACGTCTCGATGAGCTGGGTTTCCATGCTGCGCTCCACCAATGCATGGCCGCTTCGCATCGGCCGTGCCGTTTGGAAGACGGTTCACGCCACAGCGGGCACGCTCCCTGCAGCGTCGACACGGCGGGACAGACCCGGACGGGAGCGGCAGTCATGCAACGACTCGCCTTGCTGGTGGTGGTGGCTTCGGTGGCGAACGCGTGTACGAGCGGGAGCGTAGCCGACGGAGGGACCGCAGCGGTCGACGGAGGAGCGGCGGGGGCCTCCTCCGGCGGCGGGGGGGCCACCACCAGCGAGGGTTCTACCAGCAGCGCCGCCAGTTCGGGCGGCGCGGCGTCCGGGGACCCCTCGTCGGGCACCACGGTGTCGTCGTCCAGCGCAGCGTCCAGCCGCGGACCCGAGTGCAGCGAGACGCTCGCGTGCACCACCGGGACCTGCTGCACCGGGACGTGCGCCAACCTGGCCACGCACTTTGCCCACTGCAGCGCGTGTGACACCCCGTGCGAGGCGCGCGAGTTCTGCCTGGACACCGCGTGCGTGGCAGCCACCCTGGCCAACAGCTGCGTCACCGGCAGTGCGTTGCTGCTGCTGGACGGTTACCGCCCTGACGACGGGACCGCGCGGGCCATGGGCGCAGCGCTGGTGAGCGCGTGCCATCCCGCGCCACTGGCTCTGCTGGAAGGCGGCACACGGGACCCCGCGTTCGTGTCTCCGGACACCGGGCTCCCGGTGAAGCGTGATGAACGCCTGATCGTGACCGTGGGTGGTCCGTTTGTGAACGCCGTGGTGGGCGCCTACGAGGCCAGTGGGGTCGCGCCGCTGTTCTTTGACCGGGCCGCGGACCCGACGCTGCGCGTCCTGCGCGTGACCGCCACCGGAGACGTGGCGCTCCAGGTGGAGGATGCCGCGGTCACCATGTGCCATGACTACTTCCTGCTGGAGGTCTTCCGCGACCCCGTCGACGGGCGCCTGGTGGTTGCCGCCTATGGCCTCTACGAGGACGGAACCCGGGCCGCGGGCGTGTACTTTGCCCAGACTCTCATCCCACTCCTTGCAGTGCAGCAGCAGGAATGGCTGGTGGTGGAGTGGACGGACCCGTTGTGTGACGGACCTGACGCCACGGACACGTTCGCACGGGTGTCCACGTCGGACTGAAGCGCATTCTCCCGTCGTCTCGAAGCGAGACGGACGGGGGTGCGCGCCCCCCGCGGCAACAGCGTAAGAACGCCAAGAGGCAGAGCGGTGGCCGCCGCCCTGACCGGGAGCGCATGGCCTCAGCTTTCCGAGGTGCTTGAGCGATTCCCGAGGGCAAAGCGGCGCGCGGGGCTTGATTCGCCACAGGATTCTGCTGGCCCGGGGCTTGCCTATGCGGGCCGCCGTGCGCGCTTTGCGCACCCTGTGGAGGCAGTCATGCGGCGTGTGACGATGGGTACGGCGGGCATGTGGACGGCGGCGGCCTTGGCCTTTCTGGCGGGCTGCGGTGACGGCGGAGGCGGTGGCGGTGGCGGCAGCAGCAGCTCCGGGGGCGCCGCTCCCGGCTCAGAAGTCCGCTCGTCCCTGCCGCGGGTGACCTCGCCCATCGTCAGCGCGGACGACCGCACCGCGCTCGCGGCGGGAAACCGCGCGTTTGCCACCTCGCTGTTCCAGCGCCTGCGCTCCTCCGGCGCCAACGTGTTCTTCTCACCGCACAGCATCTCCGAGGCGCTGGCCATGGCCTACGCCGGTGCGCGCGGGACCACCGCCAGCCAGATGGAAACCGCGCTGCACTACAGCCTGGGACAGGCCGGCCTGCACAACGCGTTCAATGAACTGGACCTGGCGCTGGCCAGCCGCGGCCAGAACGCGCAATCCGACGCAGGCGTGCCGTTCCGCCTGCGCGCGGTCAACGCCACGTGGGGCCAGTCCGGTTACGCGTTCGAGCCGGCTTTTCTTGACGTCATGGCCGCCAACTATGGCGCCGGCCTGCGCGTGCTGGACTACGCCACGGATCCGGACGGCTCACGCCAGGTCATCAACGGCTGGGTCTCCGAGCAGACCGAGCAGAAGATCCCCGAGCTCATTGCGCCGGGCCTCCTCACGACGTCCACGCGCCTGGTCCTCACCAACGCCATCTACTTCCACGCGGCGTGGGCGGAACCGTTTGACCCCGAGGACACCGTGCAGCGTCCCTTCACGAACGCAGACGCCACCACCGCCAACGTGGACATGGTCGTCGGGCGGCGCGCGCTGAACGCGGGCACCGGCAACGGGTTCACGGGCGTGGAAATCCCGTATGACGGCCGCGAACTCTCCATGGTGGTGCTGCGGCCGGACGCCGGGCGCTTTGACGACGTGGAAGCGGCGCTGGACGCGCCCTTCCTGTCCGCCATCATCGCCGGCATGACCCACCAGGACGTGGACCTCAAGCTCCCCAAGTTCCGCCTGGAGTACAGCGCCAACCTTGCGGACACGCTGAAGGCCCTGGGCATGACGGACGCGTTTGATTCCTCCACCGCGGATTTCACGGGCATCACCGTGCAGGAGCAGCTGTTCATCTCCGACGTGGTCCACAAGTCCTTCATCGGCGTGGATGAGAAGGGCACGGAGGCCGCCGCGGCCACCGCGGTGGTGTTTGCGGGCAGCGGCGTGCCAACCGACGTGCTGGACTTTGAGGTGAACCGCCCGTTCATCTTCCTCATCCGCGACCTGCAGACCGGCGCCATCCTGTTCATGGGCCGGATCACGCAGCTGGGCTGAGGCGAATCAGAACTCGCACGCGGTGAGCTGCCAGTTCAGCGGCGCGGGGTTGCTGCCCGGCTGCGCCCACGGCGGCGGGGTGGACAGCTTCACGGGTCCGCGGCCCAACACGTACCAGCCCACGTTGTCCTGGACGGACCCGCCAACGTCCAGGTGCTGCCGGATGCGCAACGCGCGCACGGTGCCTTCGGGCACCACCACATCCTCCTCGGCCTCCACCGTGACGGTGCTCTGGAGCGTCACCGTGCGGTTGATGGGACCCAACGGCGTCTGGGCCAGCACCTGCGCCTGCACGCTCTGGTTGAAGGACGTTCCGGTGGCCATGTTGGCGCGCAGCACATCCACCGGCGACGCCGGCGTGATGGAACTCGTCGTCGTGACGCCGTTCGCGGTGGTCTCCATCTGCAGCGCCACCTGCGACAGGACGTTGGATGCGCACTGGTAGTCCTGCGTCACGGTGGCGGTGTTGCCGTCCGCGTTGGAGCTTGTACGCACGCGCAACGCGGCCAGCGTCTCCATGACCTGCGTCCCGGAACCCGACGAGGAAGCGAGCGTGTACGTCCACGTGCGGCCCGCGGCGTCCACCGGCCACATCGGGTGGCATCCCGCTGCGCTGCATCCTTGCGGCGCACCCGCGTCTGGAACCGCGCCGCCCGACGACGACGAAGCAGACGATGAACCGCTGCCCGGCGGTGGCACAGCGTGCACGCAGCCGCCGCCGAAGTTCTCCGCGCCCGGCGTGGCCGCCGTCAGGTCCGCCACGCGCACGTCGCCATCGTCATCGCCGCGGCTCTCACAGTCACACCGGCGCGTGACGGCGGCGCGCGTGGCAGCGCCCAGCGTGAAGGCCAGCGCGTCCACCTGGACCAGATCCGCGTCATACAGCTTGAGCACGGCGCGGGCCGGCGTGACCGGGACGTCAAACGCCGCGTGCACATCCGGAACGGTGTTGCCCGGGCCAATGATGTTGTGCCGGCCGGGGTACAGCACGTCGTCGTCACCAAACTCGTGGAGGGTGGTCTCCTGCCCATTGACCTCCAGGCGCAGGCGCCACCCCTTCAGCGGCCGGTCCTCGGTGCCGCGGTTGCAGACCTCCACCCAGTCCGCGTCGGTGCCAGAACCGTCACGGTGCGCGGGCGCCAGCTCGTTGAGGACGTAGGGCCCGTGCTCCGCCGTGAAGAAGCGGCATCCGCCCGCCGCCAGGAGCGCCAGACCGCCAAGGACTGCCCGGGTTGCACGCATGGCGTCGTGGGTAGCGCCGCTCCACGCGCGGGGCAACCGCGCCTCACCGCCCGGACACGCCGGTGCCGTCCCGGTACGCGCGCCCCTTCCACGTCACTGAGCCTCCCCGCAGCGCCGTCCAGGTGGACTTGAGCAGCAACGCGCACACCACGGCCGCCCCCAACGGCGCAAACAGCGCGTAGCCCGGCGGCTGCCCGCCCAACCTCCGCAGGGACGCCTGCATGGCCAGTGGAACCACGTATCCCGCCACCCACGGCAGCGGCGCGCCGGTTCCGGACCACGCAAGCCACGCCGCCACCACGCCGCAGAACGTGGGTGATGCGCCCAACAGCAGGGATGCCAACGCATACGCCGTCACCTTGCCCGGCGTCCCACCGACGAGCCGATAGGCGTTCTTGGACCAGCCCTGCCACAGCTCACCCAGGGATTCGTACATGCGCGTGGAGCAGACCGCCTGCCCGTCCGCCAGCGCCACGCGCCGCCGCTGCCGCTTGACCAGTTCCGCCAGCGCCACGTCTTCCAGCACCAGTGACTTCACCGCTTCATGCCCGCCCACGGCGGCGTACGCCTCCGGCGTGACCATCATGAACTGCCCGTTGGCCAGCACTGCCGCGTGGTCCGGGTCATTCACCTGTGACGGGCGGTGCCGCGCCGTGACCAACCCGCCAACGGACGGGCCCGCCACGTGCTCCCAGAAACTGCGGCACACCAGGTGCGGCAGCGCGCTGGCCAGGCCCAGTCCCTGCTCCTGCACCAGCTCCGCCATCTCTGCCACCGCCGTCGGCCGCAACACCACGTCCGCGTCCACAAACAGCAGCGCGTGCGGAGCCACGTCGTCCGCCATCCGGCCGCTCATCACGTTGTAGCCCGCCGCTTCCATGGCCCGCACCAGCGCGTGCGGCTTGCCGCACCAGCCCGGCGGCGGTTCGGCGGTGCCGCGGTACAGCGTGACGCGCCCCTCGCTCTGCTCTGCCACCTCCAACGCGCGCGCCGCGGTACCGTCGTGGGAGCGGTCGTCGTACACGGCCACCCGCAGGTCCACGCCCTGCTGCGCCACCAGGCTGCGCAGGCAACTGGCAATGCACGTCTCCTCGTCGCGCGCGGGCACAATGGCCAGGACGCGCGCCCGCTCCACGGGGCGGGGCAGCCGGCCCGTCAGGCGCGGCATGCGGCGGTGTTCGGAGCGCGTCACCCACGCGAGCCCCACCCAAACCAGCGCCACCAGCAGGGGAAAGTACGGCACGGAGACGTTGTAGACCCGCGTGTGCCGCGTCTTCAAAGGACTCAGCGCGGGCGTGTGCGGGTGGCTCCTGTGCGCGGGCCGCCGTGCCCTGGGTCAGCACCGGGCGTGTTGCTCCTACGCCGGACGCACCGCCAGGCAGTGAAACGCGCGCGTCGTTCGCTGTCTTCGCACCCGGGCAACAGGGTGAAATCCGTGACTTTCGCCTGTTCCCGTGAGCCACAAATGTTCCGTTCCGAAGCCGCGTCCCACCCAACCAGCAAACATCTCGCGCTATCGGTGCTTGTTGCGGAGAACAACGGGGCGCAGGATGCGTGGCTTCAGAAAGGGGATGACACATGCACCTCCGCCTGTTTGTTCTCGTTGTGGCCAGCGCGCCGGCCTTGGTGGGATGCCCGGACCGGTGCACGTCGGACGCGGACTGCCCGGGGTCGGGCGAGGCCTGCGTGGATGGGACGTGCGGCCCGGGCGGCGGGGGCAACACCTCCTCGTCGTCCTCCGGCTCCGTTTCCGCCTCATCCAGTCGGGCAATGACTTCATCCATGGCCACCAGTGCCAGCGCGCCGTCTTCCGGCAGCCGCGGCTCGTCGTCGGGCACCGCGACTTCTGCGGCCTCGCTGCCGGCGTCATCCTCCTCGTTGACCGCCACGAGCGATGGTCCATCTTCCAGTTCCGCGCTGGGCGCCTCGTCGTCCGCATTGTCTTCCACGGGGAGCACCGGACCGTCGCCCGCGTCGTCCTCCATGACGAGCACCGGCTCATCGTCCGCAAACTCCAGTTCGAGTGCCGGCGGCCCCTACCACGTCAGCGGCCAGTTGGTGGGCGATGCGGGCGTTGGCGTCGTGATCGCGCTCAACGGCTCCGAACAACTCACGCTGGGAGCGGCAGGTGCGTTCGCGTTCACCACGGACCTTGCCAGCGGCGCAACGTACGACGTCACGGTGGTTGCCAGGCCGCCGAATGTCGCCTGCACGCTCCAGGGTGGCTCCGGCGCCGTCAGCGGCGCCGACGTGACCGCCGTTGTGATCACCTGCGTCCCCTCCTTTGGCCTGTACGCGTCCGGTGAGGGCTGGAATGACTGGTTGGTGAACGATGGCGCCGATTCCCTGAGCGCGACGGGGACTGCATGCACCCGCACGCTTGCCGGGACCGGGTGGGATCCGTGTTTCCACGCTGGCGAAATACGCGCCCTGGAACTGCGCGACGTGCCGGATTGCGTTGGGGTCATGCTCACCGACGCCCTGGACGCGTTCACCTGGACGTGTGACGACACGGGCGGCACCGTCCGGGCCATCTCCAAGGGACTCAAAGACGGCCGGTATCTGTCGCACCTGCTGAACTTCACGGCGCCCGTCGGATGGAAGGCCAACAGCGTCACCGCCCTGCGTGGCGCGGACGCGTACCCAAGCACACCGGCAGCGTGGTGGCCCAACCCCGTCGTCGCCCAGTTTGCCAGCGGGAACCTCTCCCAGGCGGGTACCATCTACGTCGTCACCGAAGACCTGGCAGCGAGCTTCAATCTTTCGGCCGACCGGGTCGGCCTGGTCATCGCGCCGGGATTCACGCTCCTGGGGCGGGGCGACACGACGGACCCCTGCGTGGAGACCACCACGTCGGCGGCGCGCGCGTTCCTGTGGGTCGAAGGGGACATCGACGCCACCGGCGACAAAGCGGCACTCAGCCTGCCCATGACGTCTTTCAGCGTGGTCCGCGGGCTCACCACCCTTGGCGGCGAATCCGGCGACACGGTCTACTTCCCCACGGACAACGGCCTGTTCGTGGACGCAGCGCTCACGGGCTCCCGCCAGGGTTCGCTCTGGCTCGACGGAAGTTTCGGCCGGGTCCGCAACGTCACGGTCACCGAGTCGGGGGTCAGCTCGACGGGCGGGGACGCCGGCATCTACCTCGGGGCGAATTTCGACGACAACGATGTCGCCGACATCTGGGTGCTGCGGACCGAGGGCAACGGAATCCACGTTGGGACGTCATCCTGCTGCGCGGAGCGGAACGTCTTCCGGCGCATTCGCGTGCTGCAGGCGGGCGGCAACGGGATCTCCATCAGCCACATGCGGCACAATGTCTTTGACGACGTGGTGGTCGCCGACAGCGGTGTGCGGACCCCGTCCACCGCCGCCGGGATCACGTTCGGCAGCTATGTCTACGCCAACGTGTTCCACCGGGTGCGCTCCACTTCCAACGGCGGGGCGGCGCTCTACCGGAACGGCTACAATCTGGTGTTCCTGGACAGCGTTCTGACCGGGTCGGACTATGAAGGTGCGGGTGACGAGCGCGGCGTACATGCCCCGGATGGGAGCGTATTCATCGCGACGACAATTGCGCACCACACGGGCGGCGGCGTGGACGTGGAACAACTCATGGACCGGATGGTCTTCATGGCCACCGCCATCGTGGCCAACGGCGTCGGAGAATCGGGAGGAATATCTTCCACCGGGCTCTACCTGCAGGGAGACGACAACCGGTTCATTGACACGGCCATCACAGACTCTGAGACGCAGGACGTCTACGCCTCGCAGTTCGCGTCCAACGACCAATTCGAGGGCATTCTGCTGCTGACCAACCAGGCGACGAGTTGTTACGTCTCCAGCCTCGCCATCTCACCGGGAATCACCGGAACCTGCACGGGTGCTGCGGGCACGGTGACGTTCGGCTCGGCCGCGGGGTCTTTCGTCGGTGCGGTGTCCACGGATGACGTGGCGAACGCGTCGGACACCAACGGTGTTGGCACATGGGCCGCCATCACGGACTGGGCTTCCTTCGACAACACGTTCCGCGTTTGGGAAGCGGCCGGTGCCACCATGACCTCCGGCTACGGGAACTGCCGCCTCACCGGGTCGTGCCGCATCTGGGATTGGAGCCTCAGTGCCAGCGACGACAAACTCCGCGACGTCCTGGCGCTGCCGACGGCGAGCGACGTGATTGTGAAGCAATGGAACATTGGCACCACGCAGACCGCCGCCCAGTGCACCCAGTTCAGCCCGGGCGGCGTGTGGAACACCATCTATGCGCGCTGCGAATCAACATTCCTCAACCACGCGATGGAGGTCCTGCTGGACGGAATCGGCAACGACAACGGGTTGTGCGAGTCCAACGAGACGTGCACCGTGACGCCGAACATTGGCGCCTACCAGGGCCACGGCACGCTGGTGCAGGTGGGAACCATTGGGGCCGGCGGCGCCGTGGAGAACGTGACGCTGCTGGGCTGGGACCAGAACGGCCGCTGACGCAGCGCCGGACAGCCCCCTTCAAAGGACTCAGCGCTTGCGGGGCGCGGGCGGCTCGGCGGTCCGCGGGTCGTCGGGCCAGCTGTGCCGGGGGTAGCGGCGCATGAGTTCGCGGCGGATGGCGGGGTAGTGCCGGTCCCAGAAGCCAGCCAGGTCGTTGGTGATCTGCACGGCGCGTTGGTTGGGCGCCAGCAGGTGCACGTTGAGCGGGACGCGCCCGCCCATGATGCGCGGCGTCTGCATCTGGCCAAAGAAGTCCTGCAGGCGTGACGCCACCCAGGGCGGCTGTCCCTCCACGTAGGACACCGGTGCGCGGCGGCCACCCGGCAGGCGCACGTGCGTGGGGGCCTCGCGCTCCACCAGGGCCTGTTGCGCGGGAGACAACGCACCCCAGACGGCCTGCACCAGCCCCGCCTCGCGCAATTCCCGGAATGACGCGCACCCCTCGCACATCGCCCGCAGCGTCTCGCGCACCGCGTCCTCCGTGAGGTCCGGAAGACCGGCGTCCGGGTGGTGCTGCGCCACCAGCCGCACGCGCGCGCGCACCATGGCCAGCTCCTCCGCGTCCCCAAACGCGGCCGGACCCTGGTTGAGCGCCATCCGCGCCAGCAGCGCTGCCACCGCGGGATCGTCGGACCGGTCGCGCCGTTTCTCTTCCAGCACCAGTTGCATCAGCTTGAGGCGCGAGAACGCTTCCACGCGTTCTGCCTGCGCGTTCCAACTCGCCTCGGTCACGTCTTCCAGCAGGTGCGGGACCGCATCCAACAACCAGTCCAGTTCAATCCCGCTGGCAAACGCAATCCGCACGCCCGAGTCCCGTCCGCCGGTCCGCTCCTCCACGTCAAGCGCAATGAGCAGCTCGCTGCCCGCCGCCGCACTGCCGGCGAGCAGCCGCGCGGTCCCGCCCGTGGCCAACAGGTACTCGGCATCCGTGCCGCGGCCGTGCCGCATCCCCACGCGGTCTGCGTACCCGGTAAGGAGCGCAAGTTGGAGCGCCTCGTCACGCTGCTGGCCGGGGAGCCCCCGGTCCCGCCCGCCCACCAGACCGCGCAACTGGCGCCGCACGCGGTCAATCCGCAGGACCGCGCCCACGTCCAGCCCCATCCGTTCCGCCCCGCGCGCAACTCCCCCCGACGACGCGGCGGCCTCCAGCTGGTCCATGGCCGCCAGCGCATCACACCGGTGCGCGTGCTGCGCGTGCGCAGCGCCGGTGCCGCGCATGAACGCCGCCGCGTCACCAAGAATGGCCGCCAGGAGCGCCCCGTCCGACGGGAGACCGCGCTGCGCGGCCTCCAGCAGCACGCGGCCCTGCCGCGGGTGCAGCGGGAAGCGGACCAGCCGTGCACCCAGCTCAGTGAGCGCGCCGTCCGTCGTCACCGCCCCCAGCAAGCGCAGCAGCGACTCGGCCGCATCCAACGCGGAGCGCTCCGGTGCTTCGTAGAAGGGGAAGGACGCCAGGTCGGTTTCGCCCGCGCCGTGCAAGGTCAACGCCGTCTCGGCCAGGTCCAGCCGCCGTATCTCCGGCGGCGTGTGCTCGGGCCGCGTGTCATGGTCATGGCGCGTGTACAGGCGCACGCACCGCCCCGGCCGCGTGCGTCCTGCGCGGCCCGCCCGTTGGGTTGCGGACGAGCGGCTGATGCGCGCAACGCGTAGAACCGGCAAACCGGACCATGCCGCGTGGGACGGGACGCGCGCCAGTCCGCTGTCAATCACCGCAACCACGCCGTCAATGGTGACGGAGGTCTCCGCGACGTTGGTGGACAGGATGAGCTTGCGCTTGGGGGCGGGCCGCACGGCGCGGCGCTGCTCGTCCGGCGTGAGGTCCGCATGCAACGGCAGGCACAGCACGTCGTGCTGGTGGCACAAGGCAGCCGTGGCCTCCACGCAGCGCCGGATCTCCGCCATGCCCGGGAGGAACACCAGCACGTCGCCATCCAGTCCCGCCTTCAGCATGCGGCGGAACGCATCCGCCACCTGCCGGTCCAGGTGGCGCCCCCCCTGCGCGGGCTCTGGCGCATCCGCGTACTCCACGTCCACGGGAAACACCCGGCCCGGCACCCGCATCACCGGGCAGTCGCCGAGAAACTTCGCCACGGGCAGTGCGTCCAGTGTGGCGCTCATGACCACGACGAACAGGTCCGGGCGTTGCGTCCGCTGCAGACGCCGCACCAGCGCCAGCGCCAGGTCGCCGTGGATGTGGCGCTCGTGGAATTCGTCCAGGACCACCGCGCCCACGCCCGGCAGCTCCGGCGCGGACAACAGCTGCCGCGCAAGAATCCCCTCCGTCACAAAACGCACGCGGGTGCCGGGCCCCGTCACGCCCTCAAACCGGACCTGGAAACCCACGTGGCCACCCAGTGCATGCCCCCCCTCCTCAGCCACGCGCTCCGCCGCCATGCGCGCCGCCAGGCGGCGCGGCTCCAGCACCACCACCTGCGGGTGGGACTGCCCAAGCAGCCCCACCAGCGCCGGGGGCACGCGCGTGGTCTTGCCGGCGCCCGGCTCCGCCTGCAGCACCAGGCACGGGTTGGCGCGCAGCAAGCGGGCGATCTCGGCCAAGTGGCCGTCGATGGGGAGGACTGGGTTCATGGGTCAGCCGTCTGGCCTTGCCACGGCGACGCACACGCCAGCAACGCACGCGCGCAGGGACCACGGCGCCCCGCGGCAGGGCACGTTCCATCCGCCGCCCCGGTGGAGGCCCGCGCGAGCGCCTGAGACGACAACGCCCCGCGCGCCGGATGCGGCGAACGGGGCGTTGCGTAAGAGCTACAAGGCGTCAGTAGTAGACGCGGCCCTTCTCACGCGTCTGCAGCGCGTCAAAGAACAGCAGCACGCGGTCCGTCACCTGCGTCACCAGCAGCGTGAGGCCGTCACTGGTCAGGTTCACGGAATCCGGCGGCAGGGACAGGCCGGCGGGGCGCACCGCGGCTCCGCCAATGTCCAGCACGAACAGCTGCTTGTCCGCAATGAACGCGCGCCGCCCGTCAGGGCTCAGCGTGAAGGTGTTGAGCTTGGCGGGAGCGCCGGAGGTCTGGTGCCAGCGGCGGGTGGTCATGTCCAGCACGCGGATGTGCGAGAAGATGTCCATGGGCGTGTCCACCAGCAGGCGCTTTCCGTCTGGCGTGAAGATGTAGCGCGGCAGCTGGTCACCCACCGACTGGGTTTCAAACTCCAGCGTCCCCGTGTTGATGAACATCAGGTGATAGCGGTGCTGGCTGGACTTGACACCGTCGGGGATGGAGGTGCCCTCCGGGGCCTGCGCGTCACGGTCCAGGAAGGCCACCAGCAGGTTGCCGGCGGGTGACTTGGCCACGGGGCCAAAGCCGGGCAGCTGCCGCGTGACGCTGATCTGGTTGCCGGCCAGGGACAGCACCGTGACCGGGTCCTGCTGGCACAACGTGGGCGCCAGGAAGGCCGCGGTCTCGTCCTCGCTGACCACCACGTCATCCGCGCAGTTGTCCGCGTCCGTGGTGGATTCCTCCTCGCCGGTGTCCGTGTTGCGCACGCTGAGGGTGGTGCGCGGCGAGCCGGTCTCCCAGCTGGTTTCCTGCGTCACCAGCACGTGCGTACCGCCGTGCAGCACGTCCACGTCGCGGATGGTGGAGTTGGCGGGGGCGTAGGTTGCCACCTCGGAACCATCCGCCGCATCCAGGATCTGGAGGTTCTTCCCAGCCAGGATCACGCGGTTGCGCGTCACATCAATGCGCTGGTCCTTGCGCTCCGGCATGTCCTTGCGCCAGCGCTCGCGGCCCGCGGCGCGGTCGTAGCTCACCAGGATCTGGCGGCCGCCGTCGCGGGACACGGCGTAGAAGCCGTCGCCCTCGCCCCAGAACGCCACGCGCTCCGGCGTGGGCATGCCGTCCACGGCCGCCGCGTCCTGGGACTGCGTCCCACCCAGCACCAGCGCCTTGCCCCGCAGCGTGAGGAAATAGTCCCCCAGCGGTGACACGGCGATATCACCGCTGCGGACGGCAATGCCGCCGGGCTTGTTGCCCGGGAACCGGCCGTTCCGGTTGGCGCCCCCAATGTTCCCGCCGGTCTCAAACTCAGCCGCGCACCCCGCCAGCCACACCATCACGCCCAGCCCAACCCAGGTTTTCGTCATGCGGAGCCCTCTCCTTTCCGTGGAGGCGCATCAAGCAGCTACAGGAGACCGCGCGGTGTGCGCGGACATGCCTCGCCTCGTGCAGACACGGACACCTTGCGCAGCAGATACTGAAACTCCGGATCCGCCCGTGCAACGCCCGGCCGGGCCCCACATGGGCCCACCTGCCGGCGGTTGACGCGCGGCGGCGTTTGCGGCGCCCCCCCCGGGCGTGGTCCATAGGACGACGACGCGGACGGAGGAGCGGGCGCATGTGGGCGGCCTGGCTGATGCTGGCGGTGCTCTGGGCGGGGGAGGAACCACCCGTCCCGGACGCGCCCCTGGTCCCGCCGCCGGACGCCGTGGAAGCGCCGGCGCCGTTGCCGCCTGAGCCCGCGCCCGGCACTGCGCCGCTCCCGCACGAGGGCGCAACCCTGCCGGCGCCCGCTCCAGTGGTGGAGCAGGACGAGGACGAGCCCCCGTCCGTGGCGCGCGGCGTGGTGGCCGCCGTGGGCGGCGGGGCCGCGGCGCTGGCGGTGCTCCAGGTCACGGGGTTGACGGCCACGGCGTGCACCAGCGCGGGCCTGCTGCTGACGCTGTTGCCCGTGGCGCTGGATGCCAGCCCGTTCTCCTGCATCATGGTGCTGTGCGGGCTGGCGCCGGCGCAGTGCCTGCTGTTGGGCACGCTGCAACTGGCGGGTGCGCTGGTGGCCGGCCCGGTGGCCTACCTGGCGGCGCGGCAGTGGGGCGGGCGCCGCATCCCGCTGGTCCCGGTGCTGGCCGCGGTGGGCGTTCCGTCGGTGGCCAGCCTCGCCGTCGGCGCGTTCCTGTCGGTGGCGGGCACGCTGGCCAACGGCGTGTGCCTGTGCGTGTCGTTCGGGTGGTTCACCAACTACCTGATGACCCGGTGGGGCTGGGGCCAGCAGGAGGCCGAATACTACGCCCAGCGGCGTGCCGGTCCCGCGGTGTTCTACGGGATGTTTGTGGCCACGCAGCTGGTGGTGTTGCTGGGGCTGGCGGCGGGGAATGCGGCGGCGCTGGCACTGCTGGGATGGGTGACAGTGGCCGCCGGGCGCGAGAACCAACCGGAGGACCCGGTGACCCCGGACTGGCTCACCGTGGACGAACTGGCCGCGGAGTAACTCCTGCGCGTGCGGACCACGCGCTGCCGCGGGCTCGCCAGGAGGCTCGCCCTCCCGTGGGGGGATCCATCGACGACGATGACAGCGCTGCCGCGGGCTCGCCAGGAGGCTCGCCCTCCCGTGGGGGGGTCCATCGACGACGATGACAGCGCTGCCGCGGGCTCGCCAGGAGGCTCGCCCTCCCGTGGGGGCTCCATCGACGACGACGACAGCGCTGCCGCGGGCTCGCCAGGAGGCTCGCCCTCCCGTGGGGGCTCCATCGACGACGACGACAACGCTGGGCGGGCGAGGCTCAGGGAGCTCGCGACCCTGTGGGCTTCATCGACGACGACAGGGCTGGGCGGGCGAGGCTCAGGGGGCTCGCGACCCTGTGGGCTTCATCGACGACGACAGCGCTGGGCGGGCGAGGCTCAGGGGGCTCGCTGCCCTGTGGGCTTCATCGACGAGACGACGACGACGACGGGAGGGCGAGGCTCCTGCCGAGCCCGGGCTCGTTGGGTGCTTGGTCCGTGCGAGAATCACCGCCGGATGGCTGCTGCGCGTGCGGGCCGCCCGCCGTTCACAACTTGATGGAGTACACAAAGCTCGCCTTGGGCGAGCGCAGCCAGCGCTCCGTGATGGTGCCCATCAGCGTCTTCCACGGCCCGTCCTGGTCTACAAACTCCGTGCGCAGCGCCTCGGCGGCCTTCTTGTCGCCCTTGGCCTTCACCTGCAGGACCTGGGTCTCCAGCTTCTTGATGGCGGCGGCCATCTTGTCCTGCTTGAGGCTGAAGCAGCCCTTGTCGGTGCCGTTCACCGCCGTCTCCTCGGCCTTCCACTCCAGGGCGCCTTCCTTGAGCAGGAAGCCCACCTGAATGGCGGCCAGCTGGCTGTACGGCTTGGGCTTGCCCGCGTCGTACATGCCGCGGCTGATGTGACCCCAGGCCCAGACCACGTCACGGTTGTGGGCGCGCGCCGCCTCGTCGGCGGTGATGAGCGTTTTCGCCGCCAGCCAGTCCGTCAGGTACAGCGCGCTGGACTGCGCCTTGAGTTCCTCCAGCGTGGAAGCCAGCGGCCCGCCGAACAGCTCCCCGTCCTTCTTCCCCTTCACGGCGTACTCGTGCGCGGGGCCCAGGTTGTGCGCCGCTTCGTGCAGCACGGTGCTCATGATCTGCGGGCCTTCATCCAGCGTGAAGGACGCCATGGAATCCGCGCAGTACAGGCTCTCCACCTGCGTCTTCAGCGTGTTCTTGCTGTCCGCGTCCGTGTAGAAGTTCACCATGGCCACGGTGCGGCCGCGGCCCTCATTGGCCACGGGGCCCCAGTTGGGCAGGCTCTGGCCAATGGTGGCGCCCATGGGTGAACGCGCATCACCCGCGTTCAGCACCACGTCAATGAAGTCGGGAAGGTGGAAGGAGACGTTGCGCGCTTTGTACGGCTTACCCGCCAGCTTGGCCAGCTCCTTCTCCATTTCGCCCTTGATGGGGTCCAGCTTCTGCTGCCACGCCAGGCTCCCCGGGTTGATGCGGGCAAAGCTGACGTGGAAGCCGGCCTTCTGGCTGCAGGGCTCCCAGTAGACCTCGTCCGGGCCCACGCGCAGGTACCACTTGCTGTTGGTGGCGTTCATCTTGGCCCACGCCTCGTCAGCGGGCAGCCAGTTGTTGTCCAGGAAGGACTGCGCCGCCGCCGCCAGGTACGCCTTGAACGCCGCTTCCTCCGCCGACGTCACGGCATCCGCCGCGGCCTTCAGTTCGCGGCTGATGGCCTCCATGTCCTCCTTGTACGCCACGTTGTACGGCACCGCGGCCAGGTTGCCCTGCGCGTCCTTGGTGACGACGACGAACGGCGCCATGAGCGCCTTGGCGTCCTTGTGCGCCTGCAGTGTTTCACAGAACTTCTTGTCCGCCTGGATGTCCACCGGATACACGCCGGAGATGCGCGCGGGCTTGCCGGGCAGCGCGTTGCACAGGGGGTCATCCTGGGTGGCCGGCGCGGTGCACCACGGTCCCTGGTTGCGGTGGAACGCCTGGCGTGACGCGGTGTCCTCCGCGGGAATCTGCGCCTCCATGCCGGCCGTGCCCATCTGCCGGGCGTGCAGCTTCTCCACCAGGTCCGCGGCAACCAGCACGTGCTGCACCACCGCCTTGTCCTCCGCCGAACCCGCGGAGAAGTCAGACATGACCACCGTGGGCCGGCCCTGGGACAGCTCCTTGAGGATGGCCGCGCGGCGCTTGCCCTCGTCGTCCGTGGCGGCTGCGGGTGGGGACGCCTTGCGGGCGACGATGGACTCGTAGGCGGCCGTCAACGCCGGCGTGAACGCACCGTCCTTCAGCCAGGCCTCGCCGGAGCGCGCGTTGCCCCACAGCGTTGCCAGCTCGGTGGGCTCCAACGTGTTGTTGGTGTTCGCGTCGGTGATCCAGAACAGCGGCAGCGCCAGCTCGGCGGCAAGCACGTTGAACTCCGCGCGGCTGACACGGTCATAGGTGACTGGTGGCGGGGCCGCGTCAACGGGAGCGGCCTTGGCCGGCGCGGGTGACGCCTCCTTGGCCCCCTTGTCTGACTTGCACGCGACGACGACCACGAGCGATGCGGCGCACGCTGCGCCCAGCCCACGCACCAGCGACTTCGTCTTCATGACGGTCCTCCTTGAAGGGAGGCGGACCCTAGGTGCGCCCCCGCACGGGGCGCAATCACTACTGCGGCAGCACGCGCAGGAAGGCGACCTCCAGGTAGCGCCCGTCGGGCCAGCCCAGCGGCGTGGGGTAGTCCGGCGGCAGGCCACCGGTTTCCATGATGACCGCACGCCGTCCGGCCTTCCGGATGCCCTCCTCCGCGTGCTGCAGGACGCCCTTGCCGCCATGTGCGTTGGCGGACACCCACAGCAAGCCGCCGCTCTCCTCGGGACACAGGCGCGCGGCGTTGGCAATGAGGTCCGGGTAATCCTTCTTCATGGACCACGCGTGCGCGCGCGCGGCGGAGTACGTGGGCGGGTCCAGGATGACGGTGTCATAGGAGCGGCCGGCTTCCACCGCGCGCTCCATGAACCGCGCCACGTCCGAGACCTCAAACTTCCAGCGCGCATCCGCGGGGTCCAGGCCGGACAGCCGGAAGTTCTCCGCCGCCCACTTGAGCACCCCGGAGGACAGGTCAACGCTGGTCACCGCCGCCGCGCCCGCGCGCGCCGCAGCCACGGAGAGGGCGCCCGTGTACGCAAACGTATTGAGCACGCGCCGCCCATGGACAAACCGCGCCAGGTTGCGGCGGTGTTCGCGCATGTCCGTGAACAGCCCCACGTTGAGCCCGCCCAGCGGGTGCACCTCAAACGGGACACCGAGCTCCTTGACGACGACGGACTCCGGCGGATCCTCGCCCACCACTTCCTGCTTGACCTGGCCCGGCTTGGCGCCACCCCGGACGCGCAGCTTGACAACAACCGCGCGCAGCCCGGCCTGCTCGCGCAGCTGCTCGGCGACGGAGCGCGCGCATGTCCACAGACCCTTGCTGTACGCGTAGACCACCCCCCACGGCCCGAACACGTCCGCGGTGATGCCGCCCAGCCCGTCGCCCTCGGCGTTGATGGCGCGCCCGCTCTCCTCTGGGAGCACCAGGCCCAGCGCGCGCCGCAGCTCCAGCGCCCGCCGCACCCGCGCCTTGAAGAACGCCGCGTCAAACGCCTGCACCGGCTCCAGCGTCCATGCGCGCACCACCTCGTTCTCAACGTCCACCAC
>JACRCW010000119.1 GCA_016218805.1 Deltaproteobacteria bacterium
CTGCCCTCCCGCTGCCCGCGCTGGAGCGCGCCCGTGACGAGTTCCTGGACTTCCAGGGGTCCGGGATGTCCATCATGGAGCACAGCCACCGCGGCAAGGAGTACGAGGCCGTCCACAACGAGGCCATTGCCCTGCTGCGCAACGAGCTGTCCATCCCCGACGCGTACCACGTGCTGTTCATGCAGGGCGGCGCCCATCTGCAGTTCTGCACGCTGCCCATGAACTTTGCGCACGGCGGCAAGCAGGCGGACTTCGTCATCACCGGGCACTGGGCCAAGGTGGCGCTCAACCACGCCAAGGCGCTGGGCAGCCCGCGCGTGGCCTGCACCACCGAGGTGGACGGTAAGTTCACCCGCATCCCCAACCAGGCCGAGATCAAGGTGGACCCGGCGGCCGCCTACGCGCACCTGACCACCAACAACACGATCTTTGGCACGCAGTTCCACTACGTCCCGGACGTGGGCAACGTGCCGCTCATTGCGGACATGAGCTCAGACTTCCTGTGGAAGAAGTTTGACGTGAGCCGTTACGCGCTGACCTACGCCGGCGCGCAGAAGAACATCGGGCCGTCCGGGATCGTCGTCGTGGTGGCGCACAAGGATTTCATTGAGAAGAACGAGCGCAAGGACCTGCCGGAGACGCTCAAGTACAGCACGTACGCCAAGAACAATTCGCTGTTCAACACGCCGCCCACGTTTGCCATCTACATGGTGCGCAACGTGCTGGCGTGGATGAAGTCCGTGGGCGGGCTGGCGCAGGTCTCCAAGTGGAATGACGAGAAAGGCGCGCTGCTGTACGGCGCGCTGGACCGGATGAACGCGTTCTACAAATGCCCGGTGGAGAAGGACAGCCGGTCCTACATGAACGTGGTGTTCCGCCTGCCGACGGAGGCGCTGGAGGAGACGTTTGTATCTGAGGCCAAGAAGGCCGGCATGGTGGGCCTCAAGGGGCACCGCTCCGTTGGCGGCATCCGCGTGTCCACCTACAACGCCGTCACCGTGGACAGCGTGAAGACGCTGGTGTCGTTCATGGAAGCGTTTGCCAAGAAGAACGGCTGAACGCGTCATTGCGGTGAGGCGTCGGGCGGGCCAACATCCGTCCTGATGCGCCCCCGCGCTCTCCTGGGTGTCCTGGCCGTCGTGGTGGCCGCTGCGTGCGACCCCGCGGTGGAGGATGGCACCGCCTGCGGCCACGAGCTGTGCGGCCCGGGCACGCGGTGCGTGGCGTCGGAATGCCGGGCCACGTGCGAAAAGCTTGAGGACTGCGCCATCACCGAGACGTGCGAGGGCAACGTGTGCCTGCCGTCTGCCTCGGTGTCCTCGGGCGGGGCGGCCACCGCCTTCTCGCTGGCCGTGAGCCAGGCCCCCAGCGCCGCGTCGTCCTCGTCGTCGTCGTCCGCGCCGTCGCAACCTTCGTCCGCCACGCCGCCACCGCCGTCGTCGTCGCCGCCGCCCGGCACTTCGTCGCGGCCGCCCTCGTCGTCCCGGCCGCCCAGTTCGTCCGCGCGCCCACCGTCGTCGTCGTCCTGCACGCGGAATGCGTGCGGCGGGTGCAGTGCGCTGGCGGGAACCCCGGGGACGGCGTGTGGCACATGCGGCACCTGGCACTGCAACGGTGGCAACGCGGTCAGCTGTGACAATCCGGGTGTCGCGTTCGACACCGCCGCGACGTTTGCGGTGCTCTCCGGGTTCCACGCGGACTGCAACGCCGCGTCCGAGGCGGTGGCGGGCGCGTGCTTTGCGGCCATCAACCGGTACTGCGCGGACCTGGGATGCGCGCGCAGCGGCTTTGGCGCCGTGGAGGCACAGGAGTCCCTGCTGCAATTCACCTGCACGGGTGGCACCGCGTACCCCAACGTCCCCTACGCCACCCTGGCCGCGCGCCATCCCTTCTGTGATGGCTCCATCCAGCGCCTGGGGGCCGCGTGCAACCTCGCCATCCACCAGGAGTGCATGGGCCGCGGGTTTGTCACCGGCTACGGCCCCACGGAGAACTACGGGAACAACCTGGACTTCGTGTGCCTGCCCACCGCGTTCCTCGTGGACACTTCGTACGCAGCGCTGTCGGCCTATTTCGCGCAGTGCGACGGATCGACGATGTCGTGGGGCATGGACTGCAACGCGGCCATCCACCGCTTCTGCCTGGATGGCGGGTATGAGAGCGGGTTTGGCCCCGTGGCGTTCCCGGGCAGCGGGTCCCTCACGGTTGCCTGCGTGCGCTGAGTTGCGGGCGGCGTTGCCGCTGCCGCAGGATGACGTCCCATGGCCCCAACGCTGCTGCTCCTTGCCACGCTCCTTGCGCCCGCACAGGAGGACGCCTTCCCCCTGTCCCCCGGCGAAGCCGCTGCCGACGAGAACCCCTGGAACGCCCGCGGTGTTGCGGCGCGGCTGATCACCGGGACCACCACCTGCACGCTGTGCAGCAGCGGCTGTTGCGGGGTGGGCTGGGGGCTGGCCGGCGGCACCATCATCCTGTCCGGGCTGTCCAGCCTGCCCCAGGTGAACACGCCGCTGCTGGCCGCCGGCGCGGGCGCGTGCGGCGTGGGCGTGCTCCTGGCCCTGACGCTGCTGCTGTTCCCCGTGATCAGCATCCCCCTGGGATTTGTTGGGCTGTGGGACTGGCAGACGTTCTACTGGGTGGCGGAGTTCATGCTGACAATGATGACGGTGATGTTCTGAGGGGCCGCGCGTAGGAAGATCAAACCCGCATCACGTCAGCAACGGCAACACGCCCACGGCGGCCACCGTGGCCAGGCCCAGCGCCAGGGGCCACAGCAGCAGCGTCCCGGCGTGCAGCGCCGCGGTGCCCGTCACCACCCACGGAAGCGTTTGCGCCGTGGTGGCGGAGACCGGCGGCTGCGGTGCCACCTGGTAGAGCGTCCAGGCCGCGGCCAGCGGGGGCAGCACCAACGCCGCACCCACCAGGTGCCACAGGGGCAGCAGCGCGCATGCGGCCAGCGCCGCCGCAGTGCCCGCGCGCAGCGCCAGCTTCCCCGGCGTCCGCCCGCGCGCGTCCAGCATGGCCAGGATGTGCGTGAGGGCCGTGGCCATCAGGGCGGCCAGCGCCACGCCCATGGCGGGCAGCGCCACGGCCGCGGCCAGCATGGCGCCCAGCAGCGCGGTGGAGGGATCCCCCTGCGGATGGAAGAACCCCGCCAGCGGCGGATCCCTCAGCTTCCCGTCAAAGTACGCCACGGGCGAAGTGGCGATGGACAACCAGAGTCCCGCCAGGCTGCCCGCCCCGCCGGTGGCCAGCGCGCCGACGGAGAGGAACGCCAGCACGGACTGGACGGGCAGGAGCTCCTGGGCGGTGGCGTCTTCAAGTTGCAGGCTGGCATCAGCCGGTGCCGCAGCACCCGGCAGTGTGTCCGGGGCCGGCACGGCAGGCTCCGGGGTGCCCGCCAGGAGCACCACGCCGAAAAGCGCGCACAGGGCAGAGATCATGACACAGGCTTGTCCCAGCGAGGCGGGCGCTGCAAGCGTGGCTGCACCCGGCGTTTGTGCGGCATGCTTAGGTGCGCGGGCACATGCCCGGGAGAGAGAAGGCCACGGTGGACATGCTGGAGCAGCTCCGGGCACTGGATGCCGCCGTGGCGCGGGCGGTGGCGCTCGCGCGGGAGCTGGAGGAGCTGCGCGCGGTGGTGCTGGCCGCGCGCGACCGGGCATGGGAGGAGCTGGCCGCCCAGGTGCTTCCGGTGCTGGACGCGGCCCCGCTGGACCGGGCGTGCCAGCTGCTGGGCGTCCCGGCGTTGGCCTCGTCGCTGGTCCTGGGAGCGCACGGGCAGGAGCGGGGTGAGCTGGCGGCGCGCCTGGCCGAGGTGGGTCCCGCGGCGGAGGCGGAGGCCGGTGACCGGTTGGATGCGCTGGAAGTGCAACAGCGCGAGCTGCGCGAGTGGATCGACTCCGTCCGCGCCGGGGTGGCGCGGCGGCTGGCGGACCCGCGGTTTGCCGCGGCGGTGACGACGGAGGGAGCCGCGTGGTGGACGTTCAGCCACTGGCGCAACGCGCGCGCGGAGGAGGCGCTGCTGGCGCGGCACGGCACGGCACTGGGCACGCGCACGCTGGCGGAGCTGCTGGACAAGCACCGCGCGCAGGCGGACACGCTCAAGGACCTGGAGGCGCAACAGGCGGCCCTGTCCCGCGAACGCGCGTTGACGCGCAGCCGCGTGGGACGGGCGCGGGATCTTGCGGCCACCGCGGCGGGATTGGACGCGCGCCACCTGGGGTTGGCCCGCAAGCGCGTGGTGGAGGCGCTGGGCGCGCTCAAGGACGCGGCGCTGCTGCGCACGTCGGCTGGGGTGGCGGGCGGGGCGGCCATGGCCCGGCGCGTGCTCGGGCTCGGTGCCAAAGCGCGCTATCTGGATGCGCTGCGCACGCACGTGGTGGCGCCGGTGGAGGCCAGCGCGCGCGAACACGCGCAACGGATTGCGCAGGCCATGGAAGCCGGGCTGGCCAACGTGGCCTACGCCCGGGAGGACGTTGCGGTCCGGTTGGTGGCGCGGCTGGACGAAGCGCGCGCCCTGGTGGACCGGCTGATCGCATTTGACGCGTATGAACGCTACGCGCCTGAAGTGCACCCGTTGTGGTGGGACTGGTTCATGGATGGCGAGGAGCCCGGCACGCACATCCCTGAAGTGGCGGTGTTCCGCGCGGAGCACCGCGGCGTGGTGTTCCGCCCGCCCGCGGTGGAGGCAGCCCCGCCATCCATGCCTGTGGACCCGTTCTACCAGCCGGGCCGCGAGCTCCTGTTCGGATCCACGGCGGACACGCCGCTCACGCCGGACGACGACGACGACAAGAAGACCTGAGCGTCACTTGCGGTGCGTGTAGATGTCGTGGCGGATGTCGCGCGGGAGGTTCCACCCGGAGGGGTCCGGGCCGGAGAGTTCGCCCAGGTTGACGTCGGAGATCACCAGGTCGGGGTGCTTGCTGAGGTTGGGCAGCACGCCGTTGGGTCCGCAGAAGTAGCTCTCGCCAAAGTACGCCTGGTTCCACGGCGCCTCGGTGCCCCGCCGGTTGGACCCGCCTATGAACAGGTCATGCCGGGCAGCGTCCACGGGAAACTCCAGGTGCCACATGCGCTGGCTCTTCTGGCCAAAGGTCACCGCCGGGGCAAACACCAGCTCCGCGCCCTCCTTGGCCAGCGAATACATCACGCCCTCAAAGTGCCGGTCATAACAGATGGCCGCGCCAAGGAGGCCCAGCGTGGTGCGGAACACCGGGAAATAGCGGTTGGCGGACACGTTGGCCGGCGTGTCGCCGTCGTTCCCGTCGGAGCGGTCGTAGTAGAACGGCTCGTCAAAGCTGCCCTGCTCATTGGTCCCCTGCGGCAGGTGGGTTTTGCGGTACTTACCCAGAACCTCCCCCTTCTCGTCGATAAACACCGCGGTGTTGAACCGCTTGCCGGACGGGTCGCGCTCGTAGAGGGGTGCCACCACAATCATGCACAGGTCGCGCGCGGCAGCGCGCAGCGCGGTGACGGTGGGACCGGCGGCGGCGTCCTCCGCCAGGCCAAACCACATGGGGTCTTTGCCCAGGGCAAAGTACGGCGCCGTGAACAGTTCGCCAAAGCCAATCACCTGCACGCCGTGTTCACGGGCAACGCGCATGAGCGCCACGTGGTGGTCCACGTTGGCACGGCGGATGTCCTCCAGGTGCTTGGACAGCGCGGGCAGCCCCGCCACCTTGTCCGGCATGTTCCGGTAGGCGTTGCTTGTCTGGGTCATGGCCGCACGGATAAGTCGTTTCTGCATGGGTACCTCAGTCGCGCTCGTCCGCCAGGCCCAGCAGCACGTCCAGCATCACGTTGACGCCGTTGGCACACTGCTCGGTTGTGGAGAACTCGCGCGGGTTGTGACTGATCCCGTCGTATTCGCCCGGGACAAAGACCATGGCGGCACGCGTGACGCGGGCCATCTCCTGCGCGTCGTGCCCTGCGCCGGAGACAATGGGCATGTTCACCAGCTTGCGCCGTCCCGCCGATGACGCGATGCGCTCCTGGATGCCGCCGTCAAAGTGCGCGCAGTCCGTCCGCGCGGTCTGCCGCCAGTCGAGCTTCACGCCTTCCTCGCGGGCCACCAGTTCGTAGAACGCTTTGAGGTCCGCTTCGGCGGCGCGCATGAACGCGTCATCCGGGTTGCGCAGGTCCACCGTGGCCGTCATGCGCCCCGGGATGATGTTCACCAGTCCGGGCACGGGAACCATGGCGCCCATGGTGGCGCGCATCTGCGTGCCGTAGCGGCCGGACGCGGTCATCTCCCGCATCTTCAGGTTCACGCGCGCCGCGGCCAGCCCCGCGTCCGCACGCAGTTCCATGGGCGTGGTGCCCGCGTGCGCGCTCTTCCCGGTGATGGTCAGTTCGTGCCAGGAGATGGCCTGCACACCGGTGACGACGCCCACGTCCATGTTCCGGGAGCGGAGCACGGGGCCCTGCTCCACGTGGCACTCCAGGTACGCGTGCGGCGGGGGCAGTTTCTCGTCGGTGTTACCCAGGAAGCCAATCTTCTCCAGTTCACCGCGGACGGTGAGGCCGGCGCGGTCCTGGAGCGCGTACGCGGTCTCCAGCGGGATGCGGCCGGTGGCCACCGCGCTGCCCAGCATGTCCGTGCCAAAGCGTGAGCCCTCTTCGTCGGTGAAGAACCCAACGACGACCGGGCGCCGCGTGGTGGTGTTGGCGTCATTGAGCGTGTGGATGATCTCCAGCGCGCCCAGCACGCCCAGGCACCCGTCAAACATTCCCGCGGTGGGGACGCTGTCAATGTGTGAGCCCATCATGACGGGGCGCAGCGCGTTGTCCGTCCCGGGACGCCGCGCGTAGACATTCCCAATGCGGTCGGTGGTGACCGTCAGTCCCAGGGCTTTCATCTTTGCCGCCACGTGCCGGCGGCCTTCGCCGTCCGCGGCGGTGAGGGCCAGGCGGTTGACGCCGTGGAGGCCGGTGTTCCCGTCAACGTAACTGCCAATGCGCCCCAGTTCCTGCAATGAAGCGGTGAGCCGGGCCGGGTTGATGGAGAGTTCACTCATGGGTCACTCCGCACAGCGTCGCCTCCCCCCATGTGGGGGGAGGCCGGTCGATGCGGAGCATCGACCGGGTGGGGGGAGGAGGCAGGGGGTGGCGCAAGCGCTTGGCCCGCCGCCACCGCTTGCCCTGACGGGGCAGTCCGGCTCTCCCCGAGTGGGGGGAAGTGAAAGTGTGTCACGGCAGCGCATCCATCCTGCTCCACAGCCGGGCCGCAGCATGTTTTGCATCTTCTACGATCTTCCCCAGCTCCGCGCGCACAAGCACGCCGTCCTGTACGACGACGTCACCCGCGACGCTGACGTGCCGCGCGCGTCCATCCGGTTCGCGCGCGACCTGGTCATCCCAGTCCCGCCACAGCTCCGCCGCCAGCGCGTGGCCGCCGCCGGTGCGCGCGCGCCACAGCTCGCCGTCCAGCGGTTGTGCCGCGCTCTGGGATTCCACGCGCAATCCCGCGCGTTCCGCTGCCATGTCCGCCGCCCACCCGTCGGTGCCCAGCGCCACATGCCGGCTGGCCACCAGCGCGCGCGCGTAGCCCACGCGGTTGCCCGCGTTGGAACGCGGATTCTGCACCAGCCAGCAGCCCCGGCTTTCCGCGTCGCGCACCTGCGGTTCGGACAGGTGGACCCCGTGCGCCAGGATGGACCCACGGGGCAGCGCGCCCAGTTGCGCCAGCCGCTCCAGCGGGCCCGCGTACCCGCGCCGCGTGGCGTCCACCACGTCGGCGCCGTCTTCCGCCACGTGCACGTGCATACGCACGCCCAGCTCACGCGCCAGCCGTCCCGCCTCGCGGATCGTCTCGTCGGACACGGTGAAGGACGCGTGCAGGCCCACGCCGCCCGTCACACGCGGCCGCGTGTTGTGGCGCAGGAACCGGCGGTTCTCTTCCAGTCCGCGCCGGCCTTCGTCCGGACCGCCGTTGCGGTCGGTTGCCCCGTACGCCACAAACAACCGCGCGCCCAGTTCGTGCGCGGCATCCGCCAGCACGTCCAGCGATCCCGCGATGAAAGTGGGCGATTCGTGGTGGTCCACCAGCGTGGTGGTGCCCGCCAGCAGCGCGTGGGCCACGTAATAACGCGCGGAGGCGCGCAGCGTGTCCTCATCCAGCGCGCGGTCCAGGCGCCACCAGACGCGCTCCAGGATCTGCAGGAAGTTCTCCGGGGGGGCCTTGGGCGCGGGCATCCCCAGCGGCGCCAGCCCGCTGTACAGGTGCGTGTGCGCGTTGACCTGCGCGGGTTCCACCGTCGTTCCGCGGCAGTCCAGGCGGTCCAGCGCGGTCATCGCCACGTGCTCCGGTCACCCTTGATGCGGCCCACGCTCATCGCCCGGGAAGCGGGCGAGTCCTTCATTGGCAGTTCGTACCGGCGGATACCGTCAAACGCCTCCAGCGCGCCGGCCACCGCTCCCGCCGTGGGAACCAACCCAATCTCGCCCACGCCCTTGGCACCAAACGGCCCCTCGGGCTCGTGGTCCTCAACCAGGATCACCTCCACCGCGGGCATGTCACGCGACCGCAGCACGCCGATGTCGCGCAGCTTCACCGTCACCGGCATGCCGTTCACCGTTGGCAGTTCTTCGGTGAGCGCGTACCCCAGGCCCATGTGGATGGCGCCTTCAATCTGCCCCACGCACAGCGACGGGTTGATCGCCTTGCCCACGTCATGCGCGGCGACGAACTTCTCCACCTTTCCTTCGCCATCCAGGATGCACAGCTGCGTGGCGTAGCCAAACGCGGTGTGCGTCTTGATCTTTGGCACGTCCGCGCCCAGCGGCGTGGTGTCCTTGATGACGACGTCCGCGGCGTACACGCGGCCCACCAGGTCCTTCAGCGTGAGCCCCTTGTCCAGGTCCACCTTCATCTTCTCGGCGGCTTCCTTGGCGGCGCGGCCGGAGAACAGCGTGGCGCGGGACCCGGTGGTCTGTCCGCAGCCCAGCACGTACGTGCTGTCCACGTACGCGCGGAACACGCTGCCGGGCAGCCCGGTCACCTCCACGGCGCACTGGATGAGGATGGTCAACAGGCCCTGACCCATCTCCGTGTAGCCGTTGTACAGGGACACGGTGCCGTCCTCCTCCACCACCAGGCGGCACTTGCCCCATTCGGCCACGCCATTGCCAATGCCGGAATTCTTGATGCCGCACCCGATGCCCACCGCTTTCCCGGCTTTCTTGGCCGCGTAATACGCGTCCTTCACCGCGTGCAGCGTCTGCCGGATGCCCACGGACTTCTCCAGCACCTGGCCCGTGGAGAACACATCCCCCACCACGACGACATTGCGGTCGCGGATCTCCCACCCGTCAATGCCGACCTTCCTGGCCAACTGGTCCAGGCACCCTTCCATGGCAAACGACGCCTGGTTGGCGCCAAACCCCCGCATGGCGCCGCACGGCGGGTTGTTGGTGTACGCGGCCACCGCTTCAATATCCACGTGGGCCACCCGGTAAGGACCGCAAGCGTGCCCCGCGGCGCGCTCCAGTACCTTCCCGCCCACGGACGCGTACGCGCCGGAGTCGCCAATCATCCGCACGTGCACGGCGGTGAGCTTCCCCTGGGCGTCGCAACCCACGCGGTAGTGCATCTCAATGGGATGGCGCTTGGGGTGCATACGCACGGATTCCTCGCGGCACAGCTTCACGCGCACGGGCTTGTTGGTGAGGAACGCCAGCAACGCCGCGTGCGCCTGCACGCTCATGTCCTCCTTGCCGCCAAACGCACCGCCGGACGGCGCCAACTCCACGTAGACGTTGTCCTCGGGGATGCCCAGAAACGCAGCCACCTGCCGGCGGTCGTCAAACACGCCCTGGCCTTGCGTGTACAAGCCCCACTTGCCGTCGGCCAGCGGCTCAGCCAGCGCGCACTCCGGTTCCAGGAACAGGTGCTCAATGCGCTGCGTCTTCCACGTCCCCTCAACGACATGGGCGCTCTTCGCCAAAGCGTCCTCAGCGTTGCCGCGCGTGATGCGCGACCGGCTGAGCAGGTTGTCGTGCTTGGGGTTCACCTGCGGGGCGCCGGGCTTGATGGACTCCTTGGGGTCCAGGATCGCCGGGAGCACTTCGTACTCCACCTCCACCAGCGCGGTGGCGGCCCGCGCCGTGCGCTCGTCCACCGCAGCCACCGCGGCCAGCACGTCGCCCACGTAGCGGGTCTCCTCCCCCACGGCGATGAAGCCGGGCCAGTCGCTGTACAGGATGCCGTACCAGCGCTCGCCGGGAACGTCCGCCGCCGTGGCCACCGCCACCACGCCGGGATGCGCCCTGGCCTTGCTGACGTCAATGCGCTTCACCCGGGCGCGCGCGTGCTGCGAGTACACCAGCGCGCCATGCAACATTCCCTCACGCTGCATGTCCGCCACGTAGGGCCGGTCCCCCAGCGTCATCTCCGCGCCGCCGTAGCGCGCCCAGGACTTCCCCACGCGCCCGTCCTCCGGCAGCACCGGCATCTGGCCCGTCTTCCGCGCCTTGGCGTACGTCTCAATGGCGTCAATGATCTTGATGTACCCCGTGCAGCGGCACAGGTGCCCGTCAATGGCCTTGGTTATTTGCGCGCGCGTCGGCTCGGGATTGGCGTCCACCAGGTTCTTGGCGCGCAGCGCAATGCCGGGGATGCAGAAGCCGCACTGCAGCCCCGCCGCCGCCACAAACGACTTCGCCAGCATCTCACGCTCGACGGCGGGCAGCCCTTCCAGCGTGACGATCTGCTTGCCCTGCGCCTTGGTCACGTCCGTGGCACACGTGGTCTTGGCCTGTCCGTCCACAATGGCCAGGCAGCAGCCGCATTGGCCCTGGGGCGCGCAGCCGTCCTTGCAGGACTTGATGCCGCACTGCTCGCGCAGCGTGTCCATCAGTGACTGGCCGGGCGCCGCGTCAATGCGGCGCTTCTCGCCGTTGAGCGTGAATTCGACGGTGGTCATGCGTGTCCTCCGAGGGCGCGGGGACACTACACGGCGTCGCGCGGGTGGGCCAGACGCCGGGGGAGGGTGGAGCCGCAGACCGGGGGCGGAACCGTCGCCATCACCAGGCCACGCCGCGGCGGAAGAAACCGCCGGCGTATACCGTGGTCCGGGTGGACCCGTTGAACACGTACAGGTCGTAACCGTCACCGTGCTGGGCGCTGTACTCGCGCCAGGTGGCGTGCACCAGGCGTGACCCATTGTCCTCGTAGTCCAGCCATTCGCGGTTCCAGTAGTCACCAGACTGGTTGCGCACAAACGCGCTGCCACCAAGGGCTACCGTGAGCGTGATGGCGCCGGTGGACGCGTTGACGATGATGAGGCCCTGGTCCGTGCTGACGGCGTACGCGGTGCCCGCGCTGTTGAAGTCCCACGCGGAGCCCTTGTGGTGCGTGTCGTTGACGCGCGCGGTGCCTTCGCCGGCGTAGTTGACGTTGAGGTTGCGGGTCACCGCGCCCGTCGTGGAGTTGTAAGCGGTGATCATCATGCCGGTGAACGTTTCGGACCCGCTGAACGCGCACCCGTCACGCGAGATGGCCACCTCCGCGGCGCCGGGAACGGGGCGCGGGTGCACGTACCACCGCAGGCAGGTGTTGGCGCCGTTGGTGGGGTAGTTGTTGGGGTTGGCCAGCGTGACAAAGGTGGCCGCGGCGGAACCATCCGGTGGCGCCTTAATGACGACGTCAATCTCTGTGCCGCTGCCGATGTCGTAGCATTCGCCGAGGAACATGACCTGCGCGTTGCTCACGAACGCCGGCTGCGCGAAACCGTACAGCTGCGTGTTCTGCGGGCAGGGCAGCGTGTCCGGTGAGACGCGGTGCACGCGTTCCGCCTGCAGGTCCATGACGTACGCGTCCCAGCGCCCGCCATTCCAGTTGGAGGTGAACGCAATGAGGCCGCGGTTGGGGCTGATGGCCACGTCCTGGATGAGCATCCCGGGAACCAGGAAGTGGCTGACCTGGTCCACCGCGCCGCTGCCGTCGGCCAGCACCACGAACAGTTCGTCACCCTCCACCGCGTTGCCAAACGGGTCGGTGTCCGCGTTGGCACCCCCGGCGACGATGACGCCGCTGTTGATGCTGGCAAAGGCGCTCCACGCGTCGCCCCCTGCGATGGCGCTGGGGTCATACGCACCGGGGTACACCGCAATGCGGTACGGCCCGGTGGTGGACCCCACGCTGGTGACGCCGAGGAAGTACGTGGCGGTATCCGGAATGGTGACGTTGGCCACTTCAAAACCGCCGGTGGCGGCGGCGTTCACCATGTCACCAATGCGGGTGCCGTCCGCCTTGAAGACGCCCACGGAGAGGTCCGCAGTGGCCTGCGGGTACGCAACGAGCCGCACATGCCAGGTGCCCGGCGTGAAGGCGTAGGACCAGTAATCAAACTCCTTGGCCGGTGAGACGGTGCCGGACTGGTAGCTGCGCAGCGTGGTGATGAGCGCGCCTTCGCCGTCGGTGAACTCGTCCATGAAATGATCGCAATCGTTGTCCTTCTGGTCGACGATGTCGTCCTTGCCGGGCGTGATGGCGGCGTCCTGCGGGCCGCAGTCGCCGGCGCGCTCGGTGACGGTGTCGGCGTCAAAGTCGATATCCAGCGGATCGGTGCACACGGTCACGGAGGCGTGGCACTGCTTGCCACCGGTGCACTCGTCAACCTGGGTGTCGCAGTCGTTGTCCTGGGTGTCGCATTTATCCTCGTCGGCCAGCCAGTCGGCGGAGGTGTAGTGACAGACCCAGCCGCCGGTACCTTCGCAGGCGGGCACGGTGCCCGCGCACACGCCGTCGCTGTCGCAGAAGGCGGCGGGTGGTGTGAGGTTGTTGTCTGGCGTGCCGTCGCAGTCGTTGTCGTGCCCGTCGCAGGTGACTTCCTGGGCCTCGTAGTTGGACGGGTAGGCGCAGCGCCATTGCGTGCCCACGCAGGTGGGCGTGGTGCCGGCGCACACGCCGGTGTTGGCGCACGCGGGCTGAGAGCCCGTGCAGCCGCCGGAACTGCTGCTGCTGCTTCCGCCCGTGGACGAACTGGAGGACCCGCCGGAGGAGGAGGAGGAGGAGGACGAGCTTGAGGACGACGAGGACGAACTGGTCCCGCCGCTGGATGATGCTGCGGATGATGATGACGCGGACGCGCCGGAGCTGCCGCCCGTGGATGTGGACGATGATGAGGAAGACGATGATGATGATGATGACGACGAGCTGTCATCATCATCCGACCCGCCATTGGAGCAGGCCGCAACAAGAAGGCAGGCAAACGCAACACCACGCACGAACTTGGACATGGAATCCCTCCCAGGAGTTTGGGGCGCTATTACGCGGCGGACGTCGCCACGGGCAAGCGCTTGCAGCCGGATGAACACCACGCTGAAACGGCACGTGCGTCGCCGCGGTGAGCTGCCCGGGTCTGCGGATGGGAGGGTGGGCGGGCAGCGGGAGTGGGAGCGGGAAGTGAGATCTCCGTGGGCCCGGCCTCTGGCCGGGCGCCGGCCCCTTGTCGACTCTCCCCTCGCCCTGGGGGCGTTGAACCATGCCGCTGGTCAACGCAGGGACGGTGCACCCGCGCGTCAGAAGCGGGTTGGCGGAGGACGTGCTGCAGCGGTGGTTGTCGCTGGTGCAGCTCACGGCGATTCTGCAGGGCGTGATCGCCCGGCGCGTCTCCATTGCTGACGTGGAACGCATCCTGGTCACGCTCTCCCAAGTGGGTGCGGAGGAGCGCCGGCCGGAGGTACTGGTGGACCGTCTGTGCGCGGTATTGCGTCGTGCGTGAGGCGAGGGCGGGTCGCCCTGCTCGCCTGATAGTGAAGGGCTGGGGCAACATCGGCCCTGGGAGGGAGGTTTGGTCGCCATGCAGCCTCCCTTTTTAATCCTTTGTGATGATGGTGAGGTGCTTCTCCTGGGCAGTGCGGACGTCGCAAGCACAGCCATGGAGGCGGCGGACGTGGAAGCCAAATGCTATCCCAAAGCGTTTGATTCCACCGGGTGCCGTGTTGATGTCGTGGTGCGTCCTCCGCGCGACGGGTTTCCCAAGGCGTTCGGACGTCAGGTGATTGGTTTGACCCAGGTGGAGGTGACGCCCACCGGCGCAGAGGAGTTGCGTGCTCTGCTTCGCGACCGCCTCGGAGACGCGGGCGCTAAGCGCACGCTGTCCGACCTTGTCCAGGCGGCCGCCGAAGCGACCAACAAACCGAGGCCACGGAAACTGATAGGAAACCGGTCTCCCTACTGCATCCCAAGGCAGGCGCGCCGCCACTAGCCCAACTTCCCCGTTCGACCATGTCGGAGGCCATCCATTGCAGAGCGTTCTCGGGGCGCCTGGCAGTGCGATTACGGCAGGGAACGTGAGCCGCTATGCGGACGCGACGCCAGCGCCGAGCCTTCAGGCGCGAACGACAACCCGCTGGAACTGGGTCCGGAGGACAGTTCCCCGAGGGTACGGTGATGCACAAGAACACACTTCTAGTCGTCTTGGCGGCCATGGTCTGTTCATGCGACGGTGCGACAGGCATAGAGTGGCTGGCGAGAACCAAGCTGCAGTTGGACTCTCCGTGTGTGGCCGCCGCCCTCGCCAGGAAATGCGGATCTTGCGGAAGTCAAACGAATACGAGAGCCAACGCGCACTTCTGCATTTGGCGTTAGTCCGGTGAAAGGGTTTGATGGCGTCGAGGCCCGTCTCCTTGCCGGCTACATTCTGACCATCGAGCACGACGGCCCGGACTGGCGCATTCGGGCCCTGTGTCGCAACTGCTCGCCCTTGCCTGCCCGGGAAATCAACTCATTGCGCCAAGCCCTATCGCGGATGGTCGAGCGCCTGCGAACAGAGTGCCGCGAGCAGCAGCCGCCTACCGAAGCCGATATCGTCGAAACCTGCATACGGACGAGAGAGCCCTGTGCGCCAGGACGCGCCGGTCCTTGAGCCCGGCGAGCCAAGGTGCGGTCCATTCCCTGGATTCGCGGAAATCACGCGAAACCGCGTGCGGTTACCCACGGTGCCCGCACTTGCCGTCCCGGGGGCGTTCTTGGGCTGCGCTCCCCACCGTCGTGGGCCAGGTTCTATTGTCCCGTGGCGGATTCCCGGCCCGTTCCGGTGGCCATCAACAACGCATGAGACGACGCGTTGCGTGTCGACGTCTGACAACGTCCGCGCAAGGAGCACCGCTCATGGCGGAGGATGAGCGCCGGAGGGATGCGCACCCGGACCGTCAGTGCGCGGTATTGCGTCCCGCGCAAAACGCAAGCTCAGCGCACCTTCACCACCCGCACTGCTTGCCTTCATTCTGCTTGTCCAGCCACGTCTTGAGCGGCGCGAAGTAGTCCACCAGCGCGGTAGCATCCATCTGCTTCTGGCCGGTGACAACCTCCAGCGCTTCGGGCCAGGGGCGCTGGATGCCCATCTCCAGCATTTTGCGCAGTTTCTCGCCGGCGGCGGCGTTGCCGTAGATGGTGCAGCGGTTGAGCGGGCCCTGGTACCCGGCCGTCTGGCACAGCGAACGGTGGAACTGGTACTGCAGGATGCGCGCGAGGAAGTAGCGCGTGTACGGGACGTTGCCGGGGACGTGGTACTTGGCGCCCGGGTCAAAGAACGTCTCGGGGCGCTCCATGGCGGGTTCAATGCCTTGGTACTTCTTACGC
>JACRCW010000117.1 GCA_016218805.1 Deltaproteobacteria bacterium
GCTGGTGCGGGTGATTGACTCGTGCCTGGGCAACCGCCTGACCAACGTCATGCTGACCTCCCCCACCTCCACGTGATCCGGGTGCACCATGTCCATGATTGACCCCACAGTTGCCTACGGGCGCCCGGACCTGCACCAGGGGATCCTGGAGCCCGGACACCGCGTGGGACCGCGGCTCAAGAAGTCCAAGGTGTTTGGCACCGGCGGCCACAAGTCCAAGAGCGGCTACGCGGACCTGATGCTGACGCCCATGGTGGACATGTTCACGCTGCTGGTGGTGTACCTGATCCAGCAATTCAGCTCCACGGGCGAGATCCTGCACATGAGCAAGGATCTGGTGATGCCCACCGCCAAGCACGGCAAGGACATGGACCTGCTGCCGGTGGTGGCCATTTCCGGGGACAGCATCATCATGGAGGGTGCGGCGGTGGCGGACATCAGTGACCTGGTGTCCGGGTCCAACCGTGATCCCAACTGGCTGATTCCCGGGCTGGAGGAGAAGCTGCGGGACCTGCGGGAGCGTTACCTGGCCATCCGGCAGGGGGCGGCCCCCACGGAGACCAAGGGGTCCGACCCGACGACGTCCGTGAACATCCAGGCGGACAAGGCGCTGCCGTTCCGCATCCTCAAGCGGGTCATGTACACCTGCCAGCAGGCGGGCTACGGCAACATCCACTTTGCGGTGGTGCAGGGTGGGGGTGCGGCGGGCACCAGCGCCGAGGACCTCAACAAGCTCTTGCACGGCGGCGGGGATAGCCAGTAAACGGGGTGGGCCGGTTGCCGTGAGGGAAGCCGGTGGGGTGGAAGGCAGAGCCGCTCGGGGTGACGGGCCTGCCGCAAACGCAACGCAGGACACCCCGATCCGGTTCGTGTTCACGGCGTAGTTCTGCTGGAGGGATCCATGCACGGTGGCGGTGGCGGTGGTGGTTTCGTGGCCCAGATTGCGGAGTTCATCCGTGAGGGTGGCCCGGCCATGTACATCAACATCCTGTTCCTCGCGGTCGCCTTGGCGATCATCATCGAGCGGTTCGTCCAGCTCTTCTTCCGCTTCAACGTGAACGCCACGACGTTCATGACGCAGATTGAGAAGCTGATCCTGACGAACAACCTGGAGCGCGCGGTGAAGCTGTGCAACAGCGCGCCCAACGCGGCGCTGCCGCGCGTGGTGAAGAGCGGCCTGTCGCGCGCCAACCGCGGCACGGTGGCGGTGGCCTCAGCGCTTGAGGAGGCCATCATGGAGATCACGCCGTACCTGACCAAGCGGGTGCAGAGCCTGTGGTCGCTGGCGAACATTGCCACGCTGACGGGCCTCATTGGCACGGTGTTTGGGCTCATTGGCGCGTTCAAGGCGGTGGCGGTGGCGGCGCCGGACCAGCGGCAGACGGTGCTCACCAAGAGCCTGGCCGAGGCAATGAACAACACGGCGTTTGGTCTGACCATTGCCGTGGTGTGCATTGTCATGCACCTCATCCTGTCCGGCTTCTCCAAGAAGCTGCTGGATGACGTGGAGTTCAACGCGCTCCGCCTGGAGAACCTGCTTGCACGCCGCGCGCAGGGCGAGTTGAACGCGGCCGAGGCGCCGGGCGCACGTCCGGCGGGCCAGTGATTCGCTGACGCTGGAAGGGATACCTCTTCTCGTCGGGGACAGGCATGGAGCCGCGCACCACAGGAGAAACACCGCGGGTTGAGTCCGGCCAGGAGGCGCTGGACGCGGAGAACCTCATCCGCGGCCGGCGCACCCGGAAGGCCCATCCTCCTGAGATGGAGGTGGGCGAGCTCAACATCGTCCCGTACCTGGACATTGTCACCAACCTGGTGATGTTCCTGCTGCAGGCATCCGCCACGGCGGTGGCGTTGGGTGAGATTGCCACCAAGCTGCCAGCGACGGGCGGCGGCCCCACAGGGGACACCACGCCGCCGCCGCCGGACCAGAAGCCGCCGCTGCGGCTGACCATTGTGATTGGCGAGAAGGGCTACACGGTGGCCGGCGCGGAGGCGGTCCTGCAGGGTGCGGGCGGGGGCACAGCGGAGGGTCCCACGCTGGGCAAGGTGAACAACGAGTACGACTTCATTGGCCTCACCAAGCTGCTGGTCAATGTGAAGAAGGCCTTTCCCAAGGAGACGCAGGCGTTTGTGGTGCCGGAGGACCAGGTCACGTACGGGTCCATTGTCTCCACCATGGATGCCATGCGTGAGAACGGGCCGGACCTGTTGTTCCCGGACGTGATGTTCGCGGGGTTCTGACCATGGCCAACCCGACTGACCCCTCCGCCACGCCCTCCACCGCGCCCATGGTTGCGGCGGATGCGCCCATCACGGCGGAGGACGCCAGCGCGCTGGCCGCAGCCAAGGACCGCAAGAGGCGCCGCAAGCACAAGCGGCACGGTGGTCACGAGGAACTCAACATCTATTCGATGTTGGACCTCATGACGATCATCCTGGTGTTCCTCATCAAGCAGTGGCAGTCCGACGTCATCACACTGTCTCCGGACGTCCAGCCGCCGGGGTCCACCATCACGGACAAGCCGTCCGAGTGCGTGCGCGTGTTCATCCAGAAGGACCGCATGCTGCTGGATGAGAAGGAAGTGGGCCGCATGCAGGACGGCGACGTGGCGCCGGACAGCGTGGACCCCAACAACCCGTTCCTCATCCCCGGGCTCAAGCGCGCCATGGAGGACAAGGCGGAGCAGTTCCTCAAGATTGAGAACGCTGGCGGCGCCAAGTTTGAGGGCAAGTACGCCATTGTGGCGGACCGGAAGATTGCCTGGGCCATGCTCAAGAAGGTCATGTTCACCGCCGGCCAGGCCGCCGTGGTGGACCAGGATGGGCTGGAGCGCTCGTTTGGCGACGTCCGGCTCATCACCCGCAAGGCGAACGAATAACGCAAGCAGCGGGGCGAACCGGCCCTTCGGGAGGCCGAGCCTCCTGGCGAGGCGACGCAAATGCGTCATGCGCCCAGCGGCCTTTGGCAGGAGCCTCAGGCTCCCGGGGTTGTTGTTACGCACCCATCAGGCGCGTGGCCGTTTGACGCCCCCGCTCCCGTCCGGTAGGCACCGCATCCCATTTCACGGCCCCCCGGAGGCCCGCCAAGGCCTGGCGGAAACCACCCCTGGGGATGCCGCCTGTCCAAGGAGCATGACCATGGCCCAACTCAAAGAGAAGAAGGCGTTCATTGTCGAGCAGCACCGCCGTCACGAAAAGGACACCGGCTCGCCGGAGGTCCAGGTGGCCCTGCTGACCGACCGCATCACCCAGCTCACCGAGCACTTCAAGACGCACAAGAAGGACTTCCATTCGCGCCGAGGTCTGCTCATGCTGGTTTCCCAGCGCCGCAGCATGCTGGAGTACCTCAAGCGGACGGACTCCAAGCGGTACAAGGACCTCATCAGTCTCCTTGGCATCCGCAAGTGATTCCATGAGGAACCCCGGCCGGGCCCCCCAAAAGGTCCGGCCGGGCCGTTTCTGGGCAGCCCGGAGGTCCGCCCCAGCCAACGATGAATGTGGAAGACGCGGCCCTGGCCCCGCCTTGTCGCCCTCATTCTTCGTTGCCTGGTCCCCCGGTGCCCACCGCCGCCGCGCGCGGATTCCGCGCGGCAGGGCAGTTACCCACACCGGAGAGAAACATGGCTGAAGGCATTTCCGTTCAGAAGGATCACAACTCCAAGCAGCACGCTTCCACCTCGCTCCGCCTGGGGAACGCAGTGTTTGCGTTTGATACCGGGCGCGTGGCCAAGCAGACGGCCGGCAGCGTCTGGGTGCAGTACGGTGACACCGTGGTGCTGGTCACCGCGGTGCAGGCCAAGCCGCGCGAAGGAATCGACTTCTTCCCGCTGACCGTGGAGTACCAGGAGAAGATGTACGCCGCGGGCAAGATCCCCGGCGGCTTCTTCAAGCGCGAGGCGCGCCCGCGTGACGCGGAGACGCTCAACGCGCGCATCACGGACCGCTCCATCCGCCCGCTGTTCCCCGAGGGCTTCAAGAACGACACGCAGGTCATCTGCACCGTCATGTCCCACGACGGCGACCACGACTCCGACATGATGGCGCTCAACGGCGCGTCCTGCGCGCTGCACATCAGTGACATCCCGTGGGCCGACAAGACCGGTCCCATTGCCGGGGTGCGCGTGGGCCGCAAGCCGGACGGTTCCTTCATCCTCAACCCCACGCCGGCCGAAAAGGCGGCGTCTGACCTGGACCTGTTTGTGGCGGCGCACAAGGACGCCATTGTGATGGTGGAGGGCGGCGCGGCCGAGCTGGCGGAGGACATCCTCATTGAAGCGCTGTTGTTTGCGCACCGCTCCTGCCTGCCCATCATTGCGGCGATGGAGGACCTGCGTAAGAAGATTGGCAAGCCCAAGGTGCCGTACGCCCCGGCGGTCATCCCGGAGGACATCAAGAAGGCCGTGGCAGACGAGGCCAACACGCTGGGCCTCAAGGACGCGTTCCGCATCAAGGAGAAGCTGGCGCGCTACGCCAAGCGGCACGAGATCCACGCGGCCATCAAGGAGAAGCTGAAGGATCGCTTTGTGGACAAGGCCAAGGCGGTGGACGAGGCGTTCCACGAGCTGGAATACACCATGATGCGCGCGCTGGTGCTGGATGATTCGCGCCGGCTGGATGGGCGCACGTTCACGGAGATCCGGCCCATTGCGGTGGAGGTGGGCGTGCTGCCGCGCGCGCACGGTTCCGCCATCTTCACCCGCGGTGAGACGCAGGCGGTGGTGTCCTGCACGCTGGGCACCAAGGACGACGAGCAGAAGATGGACACGCTGCTGGGACAGTCCTGGAAGAAGTTCATGATGCACTACAATTTCCCGCCGTATTCGGTGGGCGAGGTGCGCATGCTGCGCGGCTCGTCCCGGCGGGAGATTGGCCACGGCGCGCTGGCCGAGCGCGCGGTGGAGCGCATTGCGCCCAAGGACAACCCGGAGTTCCCCTACACGGTCCGCGTGGTGTCCGAGATCACCGAGTCCAACGGCAGCTCCTCCATGGCGAGCGTGTGCGGTGGCACGCTGGCTCTGATGGACGCGGGCGTGCCCATCAAGGCGCCGGCGGCGGGCATTGCCATGGGGCTCATCAAGGAGGGCAACAAGGTGGCCGTGCTCAGTGACATCCTGGGTGACGAGGACCACCTGGGCGACATGGACTTCAAGGTGTGCGGCACCGAGACGGGCATCACCGCCGTGCAGATGGACATCAAGATTGACGGCATGTCCCGCGAGTTACTGGAAAAAGCGCTGTACCAGGCGCGTGACGGCCGCAAGCACATCCTCAGCAAGATGACCGAGGTGATTGGCAAGCCGCGCGCGGACCTCAGCAAGTACGCGCCGCGCATCACGATGATCCGCATCAACCCGGACAAGATCAAGGACGTCATTGGCCCGGGCGGCAAGACCATCCGGGACATTGTGGAGAAGACCAAGGCAAAGATTGACATCAATGACGACGGGTCCATCTCCATTGCCAGCGTGGACGGGGAAGGCGTCAAGCGCGCCATCCAGATCATCCAGGACATCACGCAGGAGGCGGAGATTGGGAAGATCTACATGGGCACCGTGCGCAAGGTGGCCGAGTTTGGCGCGTTTGTGCAGATCTTCCCGGGCACGGATGGCCTGGTGCACATCAGCGAACTGGCCGACAAGCGCGTGGCCAAGGTCACCGACGTGCTGCAGGAGGGCGACGAGGTGGCGGTGAAGGTGCTGGCCGTGGAGCCCGGCACCGGCAAGATCAAGCTGTCCCGCAAGCAGGCCGTGGGCCACAAGGTGGGTGACGTGGTCAAGGGCTGAGCAGGAAAAGCCCGGTGGGACCCGCCGCCCCGGTGCCGTGCGCGCTGCACGTGCCGGGGCGGTGGTGTTTGTGGGGGGGTCAGCTCCGGTCCGCCAGCGGGAGCGCGGCCAGCTTGCGCGCCGTGTCCGCCACGCGGTCCTTGAGCGCGGCGTGCACGTCCGCGGTGGCGCAGAACAGGCCGTGCGGGTGCTTGAGCCCCGCGTCGTAGCGCACCGGGCCGCCCAGCAGGTCCGTCATGTGGCCGCCCGCTTCGCGCAGGATGGCTTCCGGGCCGCAGGTGTCCCACAGGCACGTGCGCGATGAACCGTTGATGTACGCGTGCGCCACGCCGGTGGCGATGAGCCCGATCTTCAGCCCCACGCTGCCCGAGGGGAACTCCGTCAGCGGGCCCAGGCCCGCCAGGATGCGCTCCAGCTTTTCACCGCGGTGGGACCGCGTCACCGCCACCACCAGGTGCTCCGGCTGCCCGCGCGGCACGTGCAGCGGCGTGCGCACGCCGTCCCGCTCCAGGAACGCACCCAGCCCCCGCCCCGCCCAGAACAGCACGTCCAGCGCCGGCCGGTACACGGCCCCCACCACGGGGACGCCGTCCAGGCACAGGCCCACCATGCACGCAAAATCATCCCCGCCCTTCACAAACTCCTTGGTCCCGTCCAACGGATCCACCATCCACACCCGCGCGCTTTTGCGCCACGCACCGTCGTCCGGCGTCTCCTCCGTGAGCAGCCCATCCGCTGGGAAACCGCGCGTAAGCTCCGCGCGGATGAACGCGTCGCACTCGCGGTCCGCCGCCGTCACCGGGCCCTCGTCGTCCGGCTTGTCCACCACGGAGAAGCCCGCCACGCGGTGCCGCAGCGTGATGGCCCCCGCCTCGCGGGCCAGCCGCGCCGCCCACTGCGCTTCGCGTTCGTACGGCTCCATGGACCCTTTCACCCCCCACCCAGCGACTGGCGTCGCCGACCTCCCCCCGTCGTGGCCGACGGGTGGAGGTGTTCATGCATGCAGGAATGCTGAGACTTCGTCCAGGAACTTCTCCTTGCCCTCACCGCTGCGGATGTCTGACTGGCTCACGTCAAACCGCATCACTTCCACGCCATACTTGCTGCGGCATACCTGCGGGAAGGTGGCGTAATAGTGGTTCAGCCCCGTCAGGAAATCCCCGGGAATGCCCTGCTCCTCCGGACGCCCGCGGGACTGGATGCGCCCCAACAGCGTCTCCACGCTGCCCACGTCCAGAAAGACAATCTTGTCCGGCAACACCAGGTCCCGGTTCAGGCGGTGGAAGTACTCAAAGTACAGTTCCAGCTCCTTGTCCTGCATGTGCCCCAGCCCGTGCAGGTACTTGGCAAAAACCTCCGGGTCCTCGTACAGCGTGCGGTCCTGGATGCAACTCTTGTCCACGTGGCGGATGATCTCATGGTGCTCCGCGCGCCGGATGAGGAACTCCAGTTGCAGCGTGAAGCTCCACCGCCGCATGTCCGCGTAATAGTCCTTGAGGAACCGGTTATCGACGACGGGCTCGTCAAACAGCTCGTAACCGAACTTCTGCGAGATCATCTTGGCCGCCGTGGTCTTGCCGGTGCCGATGTTGCCCGCCATGGCAATGAACCGCTTCTTCTCCACCATCCGCCGCCTCCGTGCCCGGACGTCCTGAATCACCCGGGGCGCGGGCGCGCGCAAGGGGCGGGGCCAGGGGGTTGACGCGGGTGGGGGTGCCGGGGCACCCGTGACGACGACGGGCTCACCCGGGAGGGCGCCATGCAGGCAGTGGGGTTCCAGGAACACGGCGACGCGGGCGTCCTGCAGCTGTTGGACCTCCCCGACCCCACGCCCGGCGCGGGGCAGGTCGTCGTGGACATCCGGGCCGTGGCGGTGAACCACCTGGACATCTGGGTGCGGCGCGGCTGGCCCGGCCTCAACCTGCCACGGCCCTTCATCCTGGGGAGCGACATGGCGGGCGTGATCCGCAGCGTTTCCCCGGACGTCACGGCGTGGAAGCCGGGGGATGAGGTGATCGTCTCGCCCGGGACGTCCTGTGGCGTGTGCCGCTACTGCCTGTCCGGCGAGGACAGCGTGTGCGCGCGCTACGGGATCCACGGCGAGACGCAGAACGGCGGCTACACGCAGCAGTTCCGCACGTCCGCCAGCCACCTCCTGGCCAAGCCACTCCGCCTGACCTTCCCCGAAGCGGCGAGCTTCCCGCTCACCTTCCTCACCGCCTGGCGCATGCTGATGGTGCGCGCGCAGGTCCGCCCCGGCGAGAGCGTGCTGGTGATGGGCGCGTCCGCGGGGGTGTCCGTGGCGGGGATCCAACTGTGCAAGCTGGCGGGTGCCACGGTGATTGCCGCCACAGGTGACGACGACAAGGCGCAGCGCGCACGCGCGCTGGGCGCGGACCACGTGGTGGATTCGCGGGGGGAGCTGAAAAAGCAGGTGGGGGCGCTGGTGGGGCGCGAGGGCGTGGACCTGGTGTTTGAGCACGTGGGCGGGCCGTCCTTCCGCGCGGCGCTGGGCGTGCTGCGCAAGGGCGGCCGGCTGGTGACCTGCGGCGCCACGTCGGGCTCGCAGGTGGAGATGGACCTCAGGCACATCTTCTTCAAGCAGCAGTCCATCATTGGGTCCACCATGGGGTCACGCGCGGACCTGTTGGCGGTGACGCGGTTGTTTGAGCAGGGGCGGTTGCGGCCGGTGGTGGATCAGGTGCTCCCGCTGGCTGAAGCGGCGCGCGCGCACACGCTGCTGGAGGAGCGCAAGCACTTTGGGAAGGTGGTGCTGGCGCCGTGAGCCGACCTCGCCTGGTGGTGGTGGCGGGAGCCACCGCGTCTGGGAAGAGCGCGCTGGCCCTGGAGCTGGCGGAGCGCGCCCGTGGCGACGTGCTGGTGGTGGACAGCCGGCAGGTCTACCGCGGGATGGACATTGGCACGGCCAAGGCCACGGAGGCAGAACGGCAGCGCGTCCCGCACCACGGCATTGACCTGGTGGACCCGGCGGACCGGTTTGATGCGGCCATGTTCCGCGAACACGCGGTGCGGGGCATTGAGGACACGCACCGGCGCGGCATTCCGCTGGTGGTGGAGGGCGGAACGGGCTTGTGGCTGCGCACGCTGCTGATGGGGCTGATGGAGGCGCCTTCGCGTGATGACGCGGTCCGCGCGGAGCTGCGCGAGGAGGCGTCCCGGCTGGGCTGGCCCGCGCTGCACGCGCGCCTGGCTGAGGTGGACCCGGACTACGCCGCCCGCATCCAGCCCAACGATCCGGTGCGCATCACGCGCGCGCTGGAGGTGCACACGCTCACCGGCCGCCCGTTTTCAGATTTTGAGCGCGGCCACGCGTTCCGCGAGCGTCCCTACGACGTCAAGGGCGTGTTCCTGGAGATTGGCCTGGCGGAGCACCGCGCGCGCATCACCGCGCGCGTGGAGGCCATGTGGCGCGGCGGCCTGCTGGAGGAGACGCGGCGCCTGCTCAGCCTCCTGCCGGGTGACCACCCCATCCTGGGCACCATCAACTACGCGCAGGCCCGCGAACAACTCCGCGGCGTCATGGACGAGCGCGACGCCAAGGCCACCGCGGTCACCCGCACCGCGCAGTTTGCCAAGCGCCAGCGCACCTGGTTCCGCCGGGAACCCTGGGCCGAGCCCATCACCGCGGATGCACAGGCCGCCTTCCTGCAGGACGCACTGCGCTACCTGGGCCGTTGACGCGCTGCGTCGTCGTCGAGAAAGTTCCGCCGCGGGCGTTTGAAATGTGCCGCTGAAAAGCGGAGGGTCCGCCTTTGTACCTACGGAAAACCGGACCCCGGTTTTCCGCCCCTTTCCGGAGAGAACCCATGCCTCGCGTTGATGCCAACATCCGTTCGCTGGTCCAACCCATGCTGCAGCGCGGCCGCATTGAAAAGGCGGACGTGGAGAACCTGCTGGGCGCTTCTGTGCAGGACAAGGTGCTCACACCGACGGAGCGCGCGGAACTCAAGGCGGTCCTGGAACAGAACGCAGACAAGTTTGCGCCGGATGCCAAGGCGCGGCTGGCCAGCTTCCTGGCCATGAAGAACGTCACCCTGCGCAATGAGACGGTGGCGCTGGAGAAGGACGGCGTGATTGACACGGCGGACGCCAACAAGCTGCTGGGCCTGGCGCAGAAGGACGGGAAGATCTCGTCGGGGGAGAAGTATTCGCTCAGCGCCATGCTCATTGGCTCCAAGCTGTCTCCGGAGGCCAAGAGCATCATTGCCACCAAGATTGGCGCCGAGGGCGGCGGCGGCACCGGCGCCCCGACGTTGGACGTGAACCTCCCCGAGGTGAACGGCAGCAAGTACACGCTGTCTCCCGACGGGCACTTCCAGGTGGGCGCCAACACCACGCCCGCGCGCTACGACGCGGGCGGCGCGCTGGCAGCCTACCGCGCGGCGCAGGCGCTCTCCGGTGCTCCCGCCGACGCGCTCAAGGGCGTGCCGGTGGAAGTGAAGACCAAGATGCTGGCGCACCTGGAGAAGTGTTTTGAGGCCGGCCAGGACACCCAGGCGCTCCCCCAGGTGGCGCGCGAACGCATGCGCTCCGCGGCCGCCACGTCGCTGCTGGCGGTCATCCAGGGCTGCACCACGCCGGCGGAGAAGGGCGTGCGTGACCAGGCCATTGCCGCCTACCTCAAGCACGCGGGCAGCGAGCCCATGAACGGCCTGCGCGCCTCCATGTACTTCAACCTGGAGGGCCTCAAGGCGTCCCTGTCCCCGGAGCAGGCCAAGGGGCTGGAGGACGTGCGCAAGCAGGTGGTGCCGCAGGCGCCCCCCTACGCCACGTGGTTTGCCAACAACGGTGAACGCGCGATCAACATCAAGCACTACGCCCACGACGAGTGCTGGCAGTACGGCGCGGACCCGGTGGCCAACTACACGGCCATGGGCTTCACGGTGAAGGAGAAGAACGAGACGGCCAAGCCGCCGACGTGGAAGCTGGAGAAGGTCATCCAGAACGCGCAGGGCGGGCCGGTCACCATGTGCATTGAAGTCAAGCGCACGCACGACGGGCTGTTTGAGTCCATGGATGACCCCAAGACCAACGTCATCCTCTACACCGGTCACTCCAACCTGGGCGGCAACGTTTCCGAGGAGCTGCGCCTGGGCAAGGAGGAGAAGGGCAACAAGCTTGTGGTCATGGGAATGTGCCGCGGCAAGCAGAACATCCCGGAGTTTGCCAACAAGTACCCCAACACCCAGTTCATCACGACGGACGCGCCCTCCTACTTCTCCTCCATGCCCACCATCACGCGCGGCATGGTGGAAGGCCTGGGCGTGCAGGCGAACTACACCACCATCAAGGACAAGACCGGCTACATCATGGATGAGCACGGGAAGGACAACTACTTCTTCCCGCACGAGGACCGCCGCTACCAGCTCTACGACGTGGACCAGGACGGCCGCGTGGACGCGCAGGGTGCCGGGCGGGACCGCCTGTACGACGTGGGGCTCAAGTTCCCCGCCGGCACCAAGGTGGACCTGGTGGCCCGCGACAACGACCACAAGGCCGACGAGCTGGACGGCGGCAAGGTGCTGCACGCGGTGCAGTTCCTCAACACGCTGGCGACCTACCACGTGGACCACGGCAACAATACGAGCAGGTTCAACAACGGCGACATGGACGCGTTCCTGGGCGGCGGGTGGTTTGAGGGCCCCAAGGACGAGGCCGTGCGCGTCAAGAAGGAAACGCTGGACGGCAAGACGTTCTTCCGCGTCAGCGTCAACAAGGCGTATGCCGATCAGAGCCAATTCGCGCTGGGCACCATGGTCCAGTACGAGGTGTTCAAGCAGCTCAGCCAGGAACGCAGCGGCGGCACGCTCTCCAAGCAGGACCAGGCCCGCGCCATCCTGTTCGCCGGCGAATACCTCTCATACATGTACTGCTCCTACGAAGAGGCGGAAGGCGCCATGCGGTCGCTGTCCAAGCGGTCCGGGCTGGGGAACTTTGGGTTTGAGGCCGTCTACAAGGCCATTGAGACGGACGGGCACGGGTACGTCACCGACGCGCAGATGAACGCGCTGCTGCAGAAGCTGGGACAGGCGCCCACGCCCCCGTGATCGCGCACTGACGGCCCCCCCACCCGCCCCACCCGCCCCGGCGCTCCCGCGCCGGGGCGCCCTTCCCCCAACGGGGGAGGTGATCAAGGCGAGCGCGGTTCAATGCGGCCCTGGCGTGAACGCGCGTTGAAGAACAGCACGAGCTTGCCTGCCGCCGCCTTCTGGTCCGGAAACGCCATCACAAACGACGCCGGACCCCGCGGCCACGGCACGTACCACTCCGCCCGCGAGGTGGACGGGACGCGCGCTGAGAACGCCTCGTCGTCGGCGAACGGCGGGTCTCCCGCCACGCCCAGCAGCACCACCGCCTCATTCCCGCTGCCCAGGTTCACCAGGTCCGGGCGCCCGTCCCCGTTGAAGTCCTGTCCCACCAGCGGCGGACCGCCCTTCACGCTCCCCGCCCCGGTATCCAGCCCAAATGGCAGCGTCATGGAGCGCCCTTCACGCAGCGTCCCGCCCACCGCCCGCAGCACGCGCAGGTCCGCGTCCACGCGCTGCCGCACCAGCATGCCCGCCACCGCCATGGGCGTGGTGCGGATGACCGGCTCCAGCAGTTCCAACCGCCCGTCCGCGTCCACGTCCAGCAACGCCAGCGGCGTGGCGTAGCCGTCCACCCGCCGCACGCTGGTGGGGTCCGCCGCAAACCCCGCCACGCCACGCCCCGGGTAGTACCGCGTCTCCGTGCGCAGGCTGGTGAGCCCGCCGGCCAGCTTGGTGGCCACCGCGTCCGGCAGCCCGTCTCCATCCAGGTCACCCAGCATCACGTCCAGCACGGCGTTGCGGCGCGCGCGGTCCGTCTCGGTACGCAGCTCAAACGAACGTTCGTTCACCGGCGCCGGGTCCAGCCGGCCGTCACGCCGCAGGAACAGCTTCAGCGTGTCTTCCACCACCTGGTACAGGTCGTCGTCGCCGTCGCCATCCGCATCCACGTTCACCAGCCGCGGCATCAGCACCTGCGTCATCAGCGCAAAGTCCCGCCGCGCGCGCGGGCCGCGGAATTCGTCACCGCTGGTGTGGTAGGCGCGCGGGCGCAGCGGCAACGTCCGCTCCACCCGCACGCCCGCACCGTCAGGCACCGCAATGGCCAGCCCCCGTCCCGTGGGCACCCACAGTTCCACCGCCGTGGCCGCGCCGCGCGGCGCGCGGCACACCTGGTAGAACGGCGCGTCCTCCTCGTCAGGAAAACCCAGCACGCCCGGGATCTCCACCAGCGGCACCGCGGTGTCCGCGTAGCGCGTGGCGTCCACGTGCGTGAACACGGACAACCCATCCGCAGTCAACAGCACCACCTCCGCGCCGGGCGCGGGCAGCACGTCACAGAAGTCCACCACCACGGCATTGTCCGGCAGCGTGAGCAACTGCGTGGGTTCTGCCGTGGGGCCGTCCACGCCCACCTGCCACAGCGCCAGGCGCCGCACGGGCGCGCGGTCCGTGCCCTGCCGCGCCGTGGCCGCCAGTTCCGCCAGCCCGTCCCCGTCCAGGTCACGCGTGACGACGTGCGCGGTGCGGCCCTCCAACGTGAGGGGAATGCGGCGCAGGTCCACGCCGGGCGCGGCCAGCGCCGGCAGCGGACACAGCAGGAACAGCGCGGCGGCACGCACGGTGGACGGGCGTAGCAACTGCCGCGGCACCGGCGCAAAGGCCCGCGCGCCCACGATCCTCCCGGGACGCCCCTTCCGCGTGGACGCGCACCGCTCCGCGGGATAGGCCCCACGTGGTGGTCCTTGTGGAGACCCGGATGAACGCCATGGCAGGTGCGGTCCAGGGAGCGCTGCTGCGGGTCACGCGGGTCAATGCGGTTTCCTGCACGTGCGGTTCATGACGGCGTTGCGCGCGCTGTCCTGGTGTGTGCGCGCGCTGATGGTGCCGCTGGACATCTGCATTGTGTGGGGGCGGCGTGCGGTGCACCGCGCCGTGCCACCGCGTTACCAGGTGCGCGGAGCCTGCGCGCACGGCGGCGGGTGCTGCCGCCGGCTGCTGGTGGTGGAGGAACCGTTTCTGGTCCGCCCGGTGCTGGGCCGCCTGGCGCGCTTCTGGCTTGAGCGGATTTACCCCATGCGCGTGACCGCCAATGCGGTGCTGGACCCGGAGACCGGCGAGTACCACCGCATCCTGGAATGCCGGAACCGCGTGGACGGGCGTTGCCGGGAATACGCGCTACGGCCGCGGGCCTGCCGCGAGTGGCCGCTGTCCGACGGGGAGCGGCCGGCCGTGCTGTTTGCCGGCTGCGGTTTCCGCGTGGTGGACCGCTGGTCCGGGACGGACGTGGACGTCTCACGACGCCGCGGCACCACGGACACGGCGCCCGCGCTGCTGGCCCAGTGGAAGGGTGACGCGTAAGAACGTCAAATCAACCGTCCGTGCCGCCGGTCACCAGCACCCCGGCGCGCACGCGGTCACCCGCGTGGACAATGACCAGGTCACCGTCCGCCAGGCCGCGCCGGACCTCCACGTCCGTGCCGCTGCGCGCCCCCAGATCCACCTCCGTAAGCTGGGCGCGCCCGTCCACAATGCGGAACGCCGCCCACCCGTCACCGCGGCGGAACGCAGCGCCCGAAGGGGCCTGCAGCGCGGCAGGGATCTCCGCCGTCACGATCTGGGCATCCACGCGGAACCCGTCACCCAGCGCGGCGGTGCGCGTGTCCGGCTCATCAAGCGCCAGGATGACGTTGACCCGCTGTTCCTCCACGCCCAGCGCGGAGACACGCGTGAATGCGGCCGGCTCCACAACGCGCACGTGGGCCCGCAGCGGGCCCTCGCCGCCCCACCGGGTGAGCGTGGCCGGCTGACCCGCGCGGATGCGCACGGCGTCAGACGACAGAACGTCCACCACGACCTCCAGCGTGCCCGGCACGCCGATCTCCAGCAGCGGCGTGCCCGCCGCCACCACGCCGCCACCGGGGTGCAGCACGCGCAGGACCTGTCCCGCCATGGGGGATGGCAGCGTGAGGCGCTCGGCGGCGCGGGGCGCGGAGCGCGCGCGCTGGAGGGTGGCGCGGGCCATCTCTACGTCGTGCGCGGCCACGTCCGCCGCAAACTGCGCGCCCCGCAGATCCATGGCGCGCGCGCTGGCCTCATACTCGGCGCGCTCCGTGTCCGCCGGCGGGGCAAGCTGCCTGTCGGCCAGCAGGCGCATGCGCCGGCCCTCCCGCTGCGCAAGGTCCGCCGCGAGGCGTGCGCGCTCCACGTTGGCCATGGCTGCATCCCGCGCGGATTGGGCCGCGGCGAGCCGGCCGGCGGCCTCCGTGCGCATGCGCGCGTCCAGCATGGGCGGTTGCACCGGCTCAACCGCCACCAGCGCCTGGCCCTGGCGGACGGTGTCACCCGGGTGCAACCCCACGCGCGCCAGCGTGCCCGTCAACGGCGCCGTCACCACCCAACGGTCATGCACGCGGGTCACGCCGTCATCCTCCACCAGGACGCGCAGCACGCCGCGCCGCACGGTGGCCGTCTCCACCCGCAGCGGGCGCGGGCGCAGTGCCTGGAACGCAATGGCCGCCAGAGTGGCCGCCGCCAGTCCAACAAGGATGCGCATGGCCCGCGGCGAGCGGCGGCGGTGGTGGAGCACGCTGGGGGCGGAGAGGGTGGTGTCCATGGGTCACTCCCGTGCCTTGAGTACGGCCAACAGGTCCAACCCGTGCAGCCGCTGCCGCACCGCGCCAATGCCCAGCGCGCCCGCCAGCAGCGCCACCACGGTGGCAAACGCGTACGTGGCCGGACTGATGACGACGGTGAGGCGGAACAATTCGGGGTCCACGCGAGAAAGCACCACGTGCGAAATGAGTGTCCCGAGCGCCAGGCCCGCCGGAATGCCCAGCGCCAGGTGGACCATGATCTCCGTGGTCAACATCCCGGCGATCTCACGGCGCGTGAACCCCAGGACGCGCAGCGTGGCCAGCTGGTGCGCGCGCTGTGACAACGCCACGCGCGCGTTGTTGTAGACCACCGCACACGCAAGAATCAGCGCGAACACGGTGAGAATCACCACCCCCGCCATCACCGGGCCGGTCATCTCCTGGCGGAACACCTCAATGACGACGTTGCGGCGGGTGATGGCTCCCGTGGCGGGCATGGCGGCCAACGCGCGCTGCAGCCCATCCCACGCGCGCGGATCAGTCTGGAGCAGCAGGCTGTTGGTGTGACGCTCCTGCCGCAGCGCGCGGTGCAGCGCGTCCAGGGACATGTGCCCCTGCAGGCCCAAGGTCTCATCCACCACCGCCACCACAGGCAGGTCCACGGTGCGGCCACTGCCGTCCAGGAACTCCGCCCGCGCCACGCCGCCCACCGTGACGCCCACAATCTCCGCAAGCTTGCGGGTGAGCATGATGCCGTCATCCGGGATGGGGGCGCGGTTGCCGCGGCGGTCACGCACCACGCGCAGCGTCTGGCCGTGCGCGTAGCCGTTGATGACAATCTCCCGCGCCACGGCACCATGGTGCAGCCGGGCCGGCACCACGCGCATGCCCTCCGCGCGCAGGACGCCGGGCAGCCGCGCCACGGCGTGCAGCTCGCGCCAGGGGACGGGATTGCGCAGGGCCACCAGCACGTCCTCGCGTTGCGACCGGTAGAACTGCAGGTCCATGAGGAACTCAATGGAGTCTATGGAGCAACGCGTGGCCACAAGCACCGCGGCCGCCAGCGCGATTCCCAGCGACGAGAGGAGCAGCTTCACCGGGTGGCGGGCCATTTCGCGGATGGACATGCGCATGGCGGGAGCCACCAGGCGCCGCCAGCCCGCGCGGTCCATCAAGCCGCTGCGGAAAGTGGCCGGAGCGGGCGGTTGCATGGCCTCCGCGGGTGACAGCGCGGTCACCGAACGCACCGCGCCCAGCGCGCCCGCCAGTGCCGCCAACAGGCTGACGAGGACGGCCACGCCCAGCGCGTCCGGCTGGAGTACGAACCGCAGCGACGGGAAATAGAAATAGTCCCGGTACATCTGCACGGTGGCGCGGCCCAGCCAGGTCCCACCCGCGATGCCACCCGCCGTGCCCACCAGCACCACGACGCCGGCGAGCTGGAGGAAGTGCAGCGCGACGGCGGCGTTGGAGTAGCCGATGGCCTTGAGGGTGGCCACCTGCACGCGCTGCAACGTGACCAGCCGGTTGAGCACGAAGGCGAGAATGAACGCGGCAACGCCGAGAAAGATGGCCGGCATCAGCGTGGCGATGGCCTCAAGCTGCATCTTCTCCTGCTCCAGGATTCTCCAGGACATCTGCCGCTCACGCGGGTAGGCGCCGCGCCCGCCCCACGGCTCCAGCACGCTGTCAATGCGCGCCAGCGCTGACGACGGGGCGGCGCCCGGCTGAAGGCGGAACACGGCGTTGTTGAACGCGCCCTCCATCTGGAACGCACGGGCGAGCGCGTCACGCGGCATCCACAGGACGGCAAAGCGCCGGTCATCCGGGAGCAGCTCGCCCTCCGGGACGGGGTAGATGAACTCCGGAGAGAACGCGATGCCGACGACCTGCAACCGGCGGAGGGTGCCGTTGATGATGGCGGGCACGCGCGCCCCCAGCTCCAGCCCGTGGGCCAGCATGAACTGCTCCATGGTGGCCACTTCATCCGTGGCGCGCGGGTCAGGGAGGCGGCCGCGTACCAGCTGCAACGCATTGAGGGGCGGCACACCGTGCGGCGGGAGTGAAACCACCGTGGCGTAGGCGGGCTCCACCAGGCCTTCCAACGGGAGTGTCACGCGCTGCACCACGCGCGTGACCACGCGTTCCACCCCGGCAACGGACTCCAGTTGCGCCGCCACGGAATCCGGCGCGCGCACCACGTCCACCCACGCATCCGCGAGACGGTAGCGCGCGGCGTGGTGCTCCTGCGCGTCCTCAATGGCACTGAGGGACCCGCGCATGGCGACGTACCCGCCGATACCGCACGCGACGACGCCGCCGATGGTGGCGACCTGGCCCGCCAGGCCGCGCAGGTCCCGCCACAGCTTCTTCTGCAACGCGGCTACCATTGCAGCTCCTCCGCGCGCGCGCGGCGTGTGTTCACCACGGTCCCACGGATGCGGCCATCCGCCATGGTGAGCACGCGGTGCGCCATGGTGGAGATGGCCGCGCTGTGCGTGATGAGCACCGTGGTGGTGCCCAGCTCCTGGTTCACGCGCTCCAGCACCGTCAGCACCTTCTGTCCCGTACGGAAGTCCAGCGCGCCGGTGGGCTCGTCACACAGCAGCACGTCCGGCCGTTTGGCCACCGCGCGCGCAATGGCCACGCGCTGCTGTTCGCCGCCGGACAGCTGCGCGGGGAAATGGTCCCTGCGCTCCGCCAGGCCCACCAGGTCCAGCACGTCCGCAGGATCCAGCGCGTCGTCCGCAAGATCGGTAACCAGCTCCACGTTCTCCCGCGCCGTCAGGCTGGGAACCAGGTTGAAGAACTGGAATACAAAGCCGACGTGACGCCGCCGGAATGCGGTCAGGTTCTCCTCGTGATCAAAGTCCACGCACTGACCGCGGTAGCGGAGTTCGCCGGAGGTGGGCGCGTCCAGCCCGCCCAGGATGTTGAGCAACGTTGACTTGCCGCTGCCGGAAACGCCCAGGATGACCACCAGCTCACCCTCAGCCAGCGCAACATCCACCCCGCGCAGGGCCTGCACCTCCACGTCACCCATGCGGTACACGCGGCACAGCGCCCGTCCCTCCAGGACCGGTGAAGCGGGCTCCGCCACGGGTTGTGACGTCGTCACCATACCGCCAAGTTAGGCACTGGTTGACCCGCTGCAGGCGTTACTCACGCGTCGCGGCCAAACCACCCGCGCCGCTCCATCCACTTCCCCAGCTCCAGCACGAGCGAAACAGTGGAGGCGAGCCCGACGACGGCGAGCCACTCCATGGCGGACAGCGCGTAGGTGTTGAACGGCGCATGCAGCACGGGCAGCTCCACAATGAGCACCAACAGCAGCAACTCCCAGGCAATGGCGCGGTTGAGCCAACGGTTGGCGAACGGCTGGTCCAGCACGGAGCGGTGGTCCGAACGGAAGTTGTACGCCTTGAAGAACTGCACCAGCACCAGTGACACGAACACCAGTGTCATGGCTTCCGTGACCGGCATTCCCCGCTGCAGCGCCCAGGCGAACAGTGACAGGTTGAGGATGGCGGACCACGCCCCGCCCAGGAGCATCAGCAGCACGACGGGGCGGGTGAAGATTCCGCGGTGCGCGTCGCGCGGGGGGCGCTGCATGAGGTCCTTCTCCGGCGGGTCCACCGCCAGGGCCAGCGCCGGCAGGCCGTCCGTGGCAAGGTTCACGTACAGGATCTGCACGGCGGTGAGCGGGAGCGGCAGTCCCAACAGCGCGGCGCCCGCCATGAGGCCGATTTCGCCGATATTCGAGGACAGCAGGTACATCAGGTATTTCTTGATGTTGCCAAAAATGCCGCGTCCTTCCTCCACCGCAGCCACAATGGAGGCAAAGTTGTCGTCGGTGAGCGTCATTGCCGCGGCCTCGCGCGTGACGTCCGTGCCGGAGATCCCCATGGCAATCCCAATGTCCGCGCGCTTGAGGGCCGGCGCGTCATTCACGCCGTCACCCGTCATGGCCACCACGCGCTTGCGCGCCTGCAGCGCCTCCACCACGCGCAGCTTGTGGGCGGGAGAAACGCGCGCATACACGGTGATGTCATCAATCACGCGCGCCAGCGCGTCATCCGGCAGCGCATCCAGCTCCGCTCCCGTCACCACACGCCCCTGGCCCAGGATGCCCAGTTCGCCGGCGATGGCGCGCGCGGTGGACGGGTGATCACCGGTGATCATCACCACCCGGATGCCCGCGGACTCGCATTTGCGGATGGCGTCGTGCGCCTCCGGGCGCGGCGGGTCCAACAATCCCACCAGCCCCAGCAGCGTGAGCTCCTCCTCCGCGTTCTGCAGCGTGGCGTGCGTGCGCGTGGCCACGGCCAGCACGCGCAGGGCCTGGTCCGCCATCCCGCCGGCGGCGCGGAGGACGTCGTCACGCAGCGGTGCCGTCAACTCCACCACGCGTCCATCCGCACCGCGGGCGCCGGTGCACTGGCGGATGATCGCTTCCGGCGCGCCCTTCACGCACGCGAACCACCCGTCCGGCGAGTCGTGCAGGGTGGTCATCCGCTTGCGTTCCGACGTGAAGGGCACCTCCGCCCGCCGTGGGAAGCGGCGGTCCAGGTCCACCTTGTCCAGGCCCGCCTTGGCGGCGGCCACCACCAGCGCGCCCTCGGTTGGGTCGCCGTGGATCGCCGCGGGGCGTTCGCCCTGGGCGGGAGCCAGGTGTGCGTCCGAGCACAGCGCCGCGGCGCGCAACAGCTCCGTCACCACCGGGGATGCCGGAGTGTCCTGCCCGCCCACGGAGAATGAACCCACGGGCGCGTAACCCGCGCCGCTCACGTCCACGGTGCCCGCCATGGTCCAGATGCGGCGTGCGGTCATCTCGTCACGCGTCAGCGTGCCGGTCTTGTCCGAGCAGATCACGGAGGTGCTGCCCAACGTCTCCACCGCGGCCAGCCGCCGCACCAGCGCGTTCCGCCCGACCATGCGCTGGACGCCCAATGCCAGCGAAATGGTGACGACGGCAGGCAGCGCCTCCGGAACCACGGCCACCGCCAGGGCGATGCCGAACACCAGCATCTCCAGCAGGGGCTGGCCGCGGATCAATCCCAGCGCGACGATGACGACGACGACGGCCGCCGCCACGCGCGCGAGCGTCCGGCCGGTTCGGTCCAGGTTCACCTGCAGCGGCGTGCGCGTGACCTGCACGTCCTGCAGCATGCCGGCCACGCGTCCAAACTCAGTGGCCATCCCCGTGGATACAACAACCGCGCGGCCGCGCCCGTAGCTGATCGCGGTGCCGCCGTTCACCATGTTGCGCCGGTCCGCGACGGCGACGTCCGCGCCGGGGATTGCGTCCGCGTGTTTGTCAACGGGGACGGATTCGCCGGTGAGCAATGCCTCGTCCGCCTGCAGGTTGACGGCCTCCAGCAAACGCGCGTCCGCGGGCACGCGGTCCCCGGCGTGCAGCAGCACAACGTCGCCGGGCACCACCTGCGGGGAGGGCAGGGTGTGCTCGGTGCCGTCGCGGATCACTTTTGCCGCCGGCGCGGCCAGCTTGCGCAGGGCCTCCATGGCGCGTTCGGCGCGGTACTCCTGCACAAACCCCAGGCCCGCCGCGAACAGCAGGATCACGCCGATGGCCACCGCCTCCAGCGCGTGCCCCAGCGCCGCGGACAACACCACGGCGACGAGCAGGATGAGCATCAACACGTTCTTGAACTGGTCCGCCAGGACCTTCCACGGGCTCACCGCACGCGCGGCTGCAAGCGTGTTCGGCCCGTAGGCATTGAGGCGGCGTGCGGCCTCGGCAGGCGAGAGCCCGGCGTCCGTGGACTTCAGTTGCGTGAGGGCCTGCGCGCCGGTGAGCGCGTGCCACCGGGGCGGCGCAGGCGTGGCTGTCGTCGGCGGACCGGCCGACAAGTGACCCACGGGGAGGAACGTGGTGGCCATCGGCCCTCAGGGTAGGGACGCGCAGAGGCGTGGCCATGCGGGTACGGGAATTCGCTGAGGTTCCGCGGATCGCGCAAGGCGCGCGCGGCCACGGTCACGCCCGGGCGGCGCAGGCTCACCGCGAACCGCATGCGCGAACACGACGACGAAGAACCGTATTCCCTGCGCGCTGCGCGGGCCCAGCGCACGTTCCCGGCGCTGCGATCGCCCGGATGGCGTGCTGGAACGCCGGGTCAAGCAGCGAAACCCACGGAGGGTACATGGCGCTGGTGATGATGCCCGTGGAGTTGATGATTCGGCTCGCGAGCCTGAGCGCGGCGGCGGTCCACTCCACGCAAGTTACGCTGGAATCCAGCGGCGGGTTCCTGCGACGGGAAGAATGTCGTGCGCGCTCCACGCTGGTGCTCGCATGCCCGAGCCCTTCACGCCATCACACGATTGGCGAGGGGGCAGGAGCGGTTCACGCTGGCCCATCCCATTCGAGGGGGGACACACGGGTGGTGGCGTCCGTGATCGGGCATGGGCACGGGGATCGTGTACCACGCCAATGCGTTGCAGTTCGTCGACGGGATCGACGCGAACGCGCTGCGTTCCTTGGTGGGCGCCCGGGCGGGTTTGGTCCGCCATCTCAGCACCCGTCCTTCGGATTCCTCGTCCCTACCCCTGTGGATGACCCCGGAGGACGAGGAGCCGGCGTCGCAGGCGCTGTTCGACCCGGTGTCTCAGGACGGCTTGGCCGTCCCGGCGAAGACGCGTGGTGTTGCGCTTCCGGGCGTGTGGCTGGTTCACTGGGGTCGGGGCTCGTCGGAGTGATCCCGCAGTTGCACCTGTTGGGTAGTTTCGGGCTTCGAGGACATGCAAAACACGACATTCCTCGCTGCTTGCGACCGGTCCCCCTACCAAACAAGCCGCGGCCGCTCTCCCCAAGTGGATCGGATGGCTTCCTCTAATGCCAATAACGACAAGGACCCCACGCGGCCCTCGGAAACCTCGATGAAAAGGCACTTCCACCGGAGTTCCTTCAAGCCCCGCAGCGCCTCGAGTTCATACCCCTCCACGTCCACCTTCAGCAGGTCCACCTCCCCAGGGAAGTTGCCACGCCCGCATCAGTTCCCCGTCGACGGGACGAAGATCGACGGACAGCTGTTGGACGGCTGTGGTCTGCAGGTTTCGCACGCTGTTGGCACGGTGCACGCTGCCCTGCGCCGACTTCCCGGGAACCCAGAAGAATGGCACCCGCGCCGGCTCCGGCCCGACGCCGAAGGGAAACACCCGCCAACCCGGCACGCCGCGCGCGTTGCGCTCCAGCAGCGGGAAAACCGAAGGATTCGGCTCGAACGAGCAGACCTCAAGGTGCGGCCAGTAACGCTTGAGCGTGAAGGCGAACTGCCCGACGTTTGCCCCCACGTCGAACACGGTGCGCGCCGCCCGCAGGTCCACGTGGCTGCCGAGGTCCAAGATCTCCTTCGGGTAGCCCTGCAGCAGCGCCGGCGCGAGGCGGTTGTCGTACACGAATGGCCGCCCCAGGAAGCGCACGCTGCGCCGGTTGGCGGCGATGGCGGCGTACTTCTCGAGCAGAAACCGGTAGCGACGGACGCCGGGCTCCCGTGGCAGCTCCACCAGTAGCCATTCGCGGTCCAGCCGAAGGTTCTGCACCAGCCGGCCGGCGAGGAAGGGGACCTGCGCGAGCATCAGCGGAGGGTAGTAGGCCACGCGGCAGCGCAGCGACAACGTCCCCGTTGATGAACCCCCGCCGAAGGTACCGCGCCTCCATGGGGTTGCGGAATCCGCCGTCGGGGTTGCGGAATCCGCCGTCACGCCTGCAGGTGGCCTCCGGCGTGCCCTGGCGCGCGTGGCCGGATGCGCGCTGCCGCGTCGTCGTGGCCGTGGTTCCGTTTGGGCTGCTTGCCCTGGAGGCGGCATCCCCAGAGCTCATGCGCGCCACGCTGGGATGGAGCGAAGGGGCCCGGGTTGTGGTCACGTTGTGTGTGGTCGGAGTGGCCTCGGGTCCGATGGGCACCGCGTTCCCCGCGGGTCTGAGGCGGTTCGGCAACGCGCGGTTGCCGTGGTTCTGGGCGGTGAACGGCGCGTTCGGCGTGCTGGGAAGTGTGCTGGCGGTGGTGATCGCGATGGTCGGTGGTTTCTCGTCGGCATTGCAGGGGGCGGCGTTGCTGTACGCGGGTCCGGCGGCGCTGCTGTGGGTGCGCCGTCCCGAATAGCGCGTGCGTAGGTCCGAACAGCGTCGGCGGCCCGCACACCACACACTCCGCGCGGCGTTGATCGCCGTGCTCCAGCGCTCATCCGCGCGATTGCCTGTGGTATCAGAAACGCCATGGCCAAACCGCTTGCTGGAAAGATCGCCGTGGTTGCTGGCGCGACGCGCGGTGCCGGGCGCGGGATCGCTACGGCGCTTGGGGAGGCCGGCGCGACCGTCTACTGCACCGGCCGCAGCGTGCCCGGGAGCCCCGGCATGAAGAACCGCCCGGAGACGATTCACGAGACCGCTGCCATCGTGACGGAGCGTGGTGGCAACGGGATTGCGGTCCGGGTGGATCACACCGTCCCCGAGCAGGTCGCGGCGTTGTTTGAGCAGGTCGGTGAGTTCGACATCCTGGTCAACGACATCTGGGGTGGTGACGACGTCATTGCGTGGGGCAAGAAGCTCTGGGAGACGAAGCTCGACGACGGCCTCACGCTCATAGACCGCGCGATCAAGACGCACATCATCACGAGCTACCACGGGCTCCCGCACATCCGCCGGGGTGGCGTCGTCTTCGAGATCACCGACGGCGACGCGTTCTTCTATCGCGGGCATTTCTTCTACGACCTCGTCAAGACCACCGTCATCCGGATGGCATTTGCGCTCTCGCAAGAGCTCAAGGACCGGGGCGTGACGGCGGTCGCCGTGACGCCGGGCTTCCTTCGCTCGGAGTGGATGCTGGATCACTTCGGCGTCACCGAGGCGAACTGGCGTGACGCGGCGGCGACGGTCAAGGAGTTCATCGCCTCGGAAACGCCGCTGTTCGTGGGCCGCGGCGTGGCGGCGCTTGCCGCGGATCCGCAGGTCGCCAGGAGGAACGGGCGGGTCATCGCGTCGTGGGACCTCGGTGATGAGTACGGCGTCACGGACGCTGATGGCTCGCGTCCCCATTTTGTCCGCTGGCTCAAGGAGCACATGCCGGAGGTGGCGGCGGGTTGGAAGAAGGCGGACGACGGGTTCTATGCGTACTGGGGGAACACCCCGTACGGAACACCGGGCTAGGAACAATGCCGTTCGGTTAGCAGGGATCCGGGGTGGAGCTGGGAATACCCGGAGTTCCGCGGTTGGACGCGGGATACTCACCAGGCCCAGAGGCCCGTATGCCGCGGAGGGTTGACTTGTTCTGCCCGCTGGGCCCTGACCCCCCGTCACTGCGCTCATCTGGCCGGCAGCCCCCCAAAGTGGGGGGCTGGCCTTTTTGCGACCAGACGTGGGCGCGGAGCTCAGGAAGACGGGTAGGCCCCCACTTTGGGGGCCCAGGGCCGCGCTGCCAAGCGGCGGGGGTCCGGGACCCGCGGGCTCAGCGCGTCGAGTCTTTCGCGCCGCACTGCGGTCGGTGTGGGAGCTGCGGCTGAGAGGACGACGAGGATCGCCCAAACCGAACGGCATTGTTCCTAGCCCGGGCTAGGAATTGTTCACGCCCCGGCAGCGTCCGGCGCTCCGCGCAGCCACACGGCCACCGCCAGCGCGCCCGGAACCGCACACGCGCACACGACGAGGAAGAACCCCGTGTACCCCAGCGCGTCAACGAGGAACCCGCTGGCGCTGCCCGCAAGCAGGGCCGCGAGCGCCATGAGCCCCGTGGAGATGGCGTAGAACGACGTGGGGTGCGCGGTGTCCTGGCTCTGCTGCATCAGGCACACCATGAAGCCTGAGAAACCAAAGCCGTAGGCGAACTGCTCCACCCCCGCGACGGCTGTGGCCTCCCACACTCCGACCCGCGCCCAGGCGGCCCACGCGTACAGCGGGTTGGGCGCGTGCATGGTGATCACCAGCGGCCACAGCGCGCGGCGCAGGCCCCACCGCCCCAGCACCCAGCCACCCGCCAGGCCGCCCGCCGTCAGCGCAACCACGCCCACCGTTCCCTGGATGAACCCCGCAGTGCCGACGCTGATGCCCAGCCCGCCGCGGTCCGGCGCATCCAGCAGGAAGGGCATGGACATGGTGGCCAGCATGGATTCGCCGGTGCGGTAGAACGCAATGAACGCCAGCAGCGCCAACAGCCGCGGTTGGCGTACGTACGCGCGCAGCACGGTGGTGAACGTGGACAGCCGCGCGGCGCCGGGCCGCGGCTGGTCACAAGCGGGGCGGGGCATGGCGCGCGCATTCAGGATCATGGCGGCGGCGTACAGCACCGCCGCGGCCAGGAACGCGTAGCGCCACGCCTCCGCGAGCGACGACCGCACCGCCAGCGCTCCCGCGAGCCACACCAGCCCGCCACCGACGACGACCATGGCGACCCGGAAGGCCGCGGAGCGCACGCCAACGAACGACGCCTGCTGCCGCGTGTCCAGCGCGAGGAGGTAGAAGCCGTCAGCCGCGATGTCATGGAGCGACGAGGCCAGGGCGACCAGGCCGAGCCCCACGGCGGACAGCGCGATCATCCACGGCCCCGTGGTGGTGAACGCGCAGGTCACCAGCAGCGCGACCAGCATGCCCTGCGTGGCAACAATCCATTGGCGCCGCGTCCACAACGCCTCCACCCACGGGGCGAACAGCGGCTTGAGCGTCCACGGTACCTTCACCACGCTCGTGACCACACCGATGGTGGAGTTGTCGACGGAGAGTGTCTTGTACATGGCCACGGCCAGCTGCTGGACCACCGCGGTGGGCACGCCTTGTAAGAAGTACAAAAGCGGAACGAACCGCCAGGGGCTGGGCGGACGGTCAGCGGATTGCGAGGCGGGATCCATGCGGCGGCGAGCACGTTCCCACACGGTGCCCGGCCGCCCAACAGGTGCGTTCGGGGAGCCCAGTCTGATCGACGAGTCTGGTTATCCGGTGCCCGTGGAGCGTGGAGCCCCACGTGGACCCGGGCATCCTGCGCCTACACCACCGCCACACGCTTTCCGACGACGTGGAACACGTCCATCTCGCCCTTGCCCTTCATGTGCACCTTGCCGCGCGGCTCGCACACGAACGCGCCGTCCACGCGCCCCCGCGTCTCCGCACTGACCTGCACCACGCCGGCGTGTCCGTTGGATTCCATCCGGCTCGCCACGTTCACTGTGTCACCCCACAGGTCATAGATGAACTTGCGGCGGCCAATGACGCCGGCGACAACGGGCCCGGAATTCACACCAAATCGGAAACTCAGCTTCCTCCCGGCAAACTCGCGCGACGCGACGAGGTCACGCATCTCCAGTGCGAGGCGCACCATGACGATTGCGTGGTCATGGCGTGCAGAAGGGACGCCGGCCGCGACCATGTAACAGTCGCCAATGGTCTTGATCTTCTCCAGCCCGTGCTTGTCGACCAGACGGTCGAACTCGGTAAACACTTCGTTGAGCACTTCCACCACCTGCGCGGCGGTCATCCCCGCCGACATCGACGTGAAACCCGCGAGGTCCGCGAACAGCACGCTGGCCTCGGGTTGCTCCTCGGCGATGATGCCCGGCCGGTCGCGCAGCACCGCGGCGATGGACGACGGCAACACGTTGAGCAGCAGTTCCTCGGAGCGCGCCTTCTCGGCGAGGATCTGTTGCTTTTGCGCTTCGATCAGCTGGTCCATGAGGAATGTCTCCCGCAGCGCGCGCTCGCCGCCGCGCGCGACCAGAAAGCTCTGCAACACGGTCACCCCCACCATCAGCGGTCCGACCCAGCGCAGGTCCTCCGCGAGCTCGCCCCGGTACCCGAGGTACACGAGGGCCGCCAGGTAGGCGCCGCCACCGGCCAGCAACAGCAGCAGCACCTGCGACGCGCGGTGACGGTAGACGGATGCCACCTGGTAGAGCATGGAGACCAGGCCCACGAGCCCAAGCACGTCGATCCTCATTCGCAGCTGCCCCATGCCGATCGCGATCATGAACGACATCGTATGCGCAAAGAGCACCAGGTGCTGCAGCAAGTGACAGCGCTCGGGCGTCCGCGGCCGACTGGCAAGCAGGAGATTGGCGAGTACCACCGGGTACAACGCCCCGAGGAGCAAGGACCCAATGAACAGGTGCTGGGGCGCAAAAGCCGCAACGGCGGAATGGATGCCTCCCCATATGAACAGCGCGCCGAGCGACGCCTCGCGGATCACCGGCACCGACGTCATTTCGTGGTAGCGCCGGAATTCGCGTTCAGTGGCCGGGTCGTCGAAGGAAAGGTCCCAACGGGAGGTCCAGGTAGCGTCCATGCCGCGTCCTGTAGCTGTGGGGGTTCACCTTGGCGAGGTCACGCGCGGGGCCCATGCGCCGTGTCCGCAGGGAGCGGCTACCTGCGAAGACGGCCACCTCGCCCAAGAAGATTGTTTGCTTCGGATCTTTGCGGCTACCACCAATGGCCGAGGTATTGTCTTCCAAATCCAAACATTCACGCGGTGTGACAGCTTTGGACTGGAGGAAACCACCATGCCAAGGGCTTGCCCGCCATTTCGCGGAGCGCTCTTCGCAGCGTTTCCCGCCGCCGTGACGGTTGTTGTGAACGCGGAGTCGGTCCGCTACACGGGGAGCGGCCAAGGGGCTTGGGTTGTCGGCGCCGCGCGCGTCTTACGCCTGCACCCGTGCGAGGTTCCCTCATGCTGCGTTTCCTGAAAGTGCTTCTGCTCACCGCCGTGGCTTCTTGCGTTTCCATAGCGGGGTGTTCCGGTCCCGCTGGTGAAGAGAATGTCGGGTCATCATCTTCCGGGGCTTCCGGAGCCGGCAGTTCTTCCGCAGGAGGTGGCGGCTCTTCCTCTGGCAGCAGCTCTTCCTCTGGCGGCGGCTCCTCCTCAAGCAGCAGTTCATCCTCTGGCAACAGCAACGCTTCATCCGGCACCGGCGCATCATCCTCCCGCACATCATCATCCGACGCGTCGTCATCCATCGCATCGTCGTCTTCATCGTCTTCATCGTCCTCCGCGTCTTCTTCTTCCGGCGGTGCCGGCGCATCCTCATCCAGCGCTGCGTCCTCCTCAGTGGCCAGCGGAACTTCGCCTTCCGGCGCTTCGTCTTCCGCGGGCAGTGCAAGCCCCAGCAGCAGCTCCACCGGCGGGTGCGTCATGGAAGGGGTTGCGTTCTCTGCGGAGGAAGCGGCGTGCGCGTTGCAGTTCTTTTCTCAGATGGACTGCAGCGCCTGTGACGGGCTGTTTGACTCCAGGATCTGTGAGGACGCCATCAATGATCCGGCGCTTTGTACCGTGGGCACCACGTGCACCGGCTGCACAGACAATGACACCCGCGCTGACGGGGTGAGCTGCGCGGAGATTGCAGCGTATGACTTCTTTGCCTCCGCGGCAGCCCAGGACCTGCTGTCCTTTGTGCAACAGAATCCGTGTGGCGGTGCCTCCAGCAGCAGTTCCAGCAGCAGCAGTCTCAGCAGCAGCAACTCCAGCAGCAGCGGCGGCTCCGGCACGTGCACCGTCCGCGAGGACTGCAGCTTTGGATATGCCTGCCGCGGCAGCACATGCGTGCCGGCAAACAACGGCGATCCATGCGTTCAGGACGCGGCGTGCGGCGTGGGCCAGTTGTGCACAAACAGCACTTGCACGGTGGAATACTGCAGTTTTGACGGGCGCACGGACGGGTGCCCAACGGCGTCCATCTGTCAGGCGGGCCACTGCGTGCGGGTTTTGGAGAATGCGCCCTGCCTGACCTGGAGTGACTGCGGGATGTACCAGTTGTGCCAGGCCGGGCACTGCGTGACGGACGAGACTCCCGCAGCGAACTGCAACAACTATGATTGCGGCACCTGTCACATCCCCCTGTCCACTTCCTACGTGTGCGCCAACGGTCACTGCCTGGAAATGGGTCCCAACGCGGACTGCCAGGTTGACTACGAATGCGGTCAATTCTGGTACTGCGGCATTGGTGAGAAAGGCTCCGGCAATCTCAAGCAGTGCGCGCTCAACTACCGCACCACCGGGTGCCCCTACTGCCGGGATGGCTACACCTGTGAATCCCGCACCATGTTATGCGGCAGCCAGAACTCTCACGACGTGTGCGTCTACGTTCCCCTGGGCAGCATGTGCGGCAGCACGTATCAATGCGGTGCCAACCGGCTGTGCCGCAACGGCGTGTGTGAGGTGGCAGACGGCTCCTGTCCCAACGGCATCACGGACTGCCCCAACCACTACGGCTGCGAGGCCGGGCAGTGCGTCAACTGGAGCACCCGCAACTGCAACACCAGTTCTCAGTGCGGCATGGGTGACTGCTGCCAGGCAAGCCCGCACGTGCCTCCGTACGCGGGCTTCTGCGTGGACTGGAATCTGGTGGTGAGCTGCCTGTAGGGCGCACCCATCTCCGGGGCCACGGGGCGGCGGACGCCACGCGGTCCGCGCCGCAGGGGGTGGCCTCGGACGGGCCAATGGGCGCGGATCGGCGGCGCCATTCCGCTCTATCTGCACGCGCCGTCTCGACCTGGGCCCAACACGGCGGTGGGCTTCCCCGGACCCCGCCGGGTGCAGCAGGATGGCGGCATGACAGCGCGCGACTACGACGTGGTGGTGATTGGCTCCGGGCCGGCCGGTGAGGGCGCGGCGATGAAGGCGGCCAAGAGCGGGCGCCGGGTGGCGGTGGTGGACCAGCGGCCGGTGGTGGGCGGGAACTGCACGCACACAGGGACCATCCCATCCAAGGCATTGCGGCACGCCATCCAGCGCATGGTGGACACGCAGCAGGCATTCCCGGAACTCCACGGTGGCGCGGGCTGGCCGGGCAAGTCATTCCCCGAGTTGATGCGCACCGCGAGCCGGGTCATTGCACAGCAGGTGCAGGTGCGTTCCACGTTCTATGAGCGCAACCGCGTGGATGTCCTCACTGGGCGCGCGCGCTTTGTGGACGCGTCGTCCGTTGAGATCGCGGATGCGCGCGGGGCCACTGAGCGGGTCGCCGCGAAGGCGTTTGTGATTGCCACCGGGTCACGCCCGTACCATCCGCCCAACGTGGACTTCCGCCACGCGCGCGTGTTTGACAGCGACCGGATCCTGGACCTGCAAGAGACACCGGGCAGCCTCACCATCTACGGGGCCGGGGTCATTGGCTGCGAATACGCGAGCATGTTCCGGCTGCTGGGTGTGAAGCTCAACCTGGTGAACACGCGGGACCGGCTGTTGAGCTTCCTGGACGACGAGATTTCCGACGCGCTGGGGTACCACCTGCGCGAGTCCGGCGTGCTGGTGCGGCACAACGAGGAACTGCAGCGGGTGGAAACGCTGGACGACGGCGTGGTGCTCCACCTCAAGAGCGGTAAGAAAGTCAAAACGGACCTGCTGCTGGTGGCGAACGGGCGCACCGGCAACAGCCAGGACCTGGGCCTGCAGGAGCTGGGCATCGCCGTGGATGGGCGCGGCAACGTGCAGGTCAATGAGGCCTACCAGACCGCGGTGCCGCACGTGTACGCGGTGGGAGACGTGGTGGGGTTCCCGTCGCTGGCGTCAGCCGCGTATGACCAGGGGCGGTTTGCTGCAACGCACCTGGTGGAGGGGCGCCTGGAGCGGGCGTTGGTGAAGGACATCCCCACGGGCATCTACACCAGCCCGGAGATCAGCTCGCTGGGACGCACGGAGCGCGACCTGACGATGGCGGGCATCCCCTACGAAGTGGGCCACGCATTCTTCCGCAGCCTGGCGCGCGCGCAGATCACCGGGCGCACCGTGGGGATGCTCAAACTGCTGTTCCACCGGGAGACGCGCGCGCTGCTCGGCGTCCACTGCTTCGGTGACAACGCGTCGGAGATCATCCACATCGGCCAGGCGGTCATGGCGCAGCCGGACGGCGCCAACAGCATCGACTATTTCGTCAACACGACGTTCAACTACCCGACGATGGCGGAGGCGTACCGCGTGGCGGCGCTCAACGGGCTGAACCGGCTGTTCTGATGACGCGGCGGGCGCGGGTCAGGACGCGCCTTTGATGAACGCCGCCACCACGTCTTCAATGTGGTCCGCATAGGGCTGGTTGCTCCTGGGCAGGCCGGGGACCGCGGTCACCGGGCGCCCACACTTCTCCGCAGCGAATTCAATCTGCGCGGTGGGAAACCACGACTCGGTGGCGAACACCGCGGCCTTGCGCGCCCGACCGAGCGCGATGAGTTGCACCATGTGCTGGGGGGACGGCGGGATGCCGGGCTTGGATTCCACGTAGCCCACCTGGTCCAGCTGCGCCCAGCGCGCAAAGTAGTTGAGGCTCTTGTGGTAGCTCACCAGGCCCTTGCCCTTGAGGACGGCGAGCCGCGTCTCCCAGGCCTTGATGCGCCCCTCAATTGCCTTGGCAAAGTCCGCCGCGCGCTTGCGGAACGCGTCGGCGCGTTCGGGGTCCAGTGACACAAACCGTTCCGCCAGCCCGTTGGCGACGAGGACCGCGTTGTGCGGGTCCTTCAGGTAGTGCGGGTTGCCGCGCGGGTGGATGTCACCCTGGGAACGGTCCACGGGCCCGGTGGGCACGTCCGTGGGCATGATGAAGCTGGAAGCGTCAATGTAGCCGGCCCCGCCCAGCTGGATGTTCCCGTTGCGCGCGCCCTTGAGCAGCGTGGGCAGCCAGCCCACTTCCAGCTCCAGGCCCACCACCAGCAGCGCGTCCGCGCGGCTCAGCGGCAGCAGCAAGGACGGGCGCGGGTCCACAAAGTGCGGGTCCTGTGACGGGTTGGCCAGCGTGATCAGCTCACCGTCCTTGCCCAGGACCTCGCGCGCAATGCTGGCCACGTCCTCCACGGTGGCAACAATCTTCAGCGCGTGCGCGGCGGGTGCGGCGGACCACAGTGACAGCAACGCGGCCAGCGGCAGCGTGAGCGAACGGTTGATGGACATCACTCCTCCTCCTCGTCGTTGGAATCCACCGCCACCAGGGACACCCCCGGCGTATCCGAGGGACCGACGGTGAGCACAAAGCCCCCCGTTGGCAGCGGGAACACCCACAAATGCCCGATGTGCCGCGGCTGGCTTCCGCAGTTGCCCGGCACGTCCGGCCGCCCGAGGTCCGCTTCCGGCACCACACCGCCACCGGTGTGGGCAATGGCCACGGGCACACCCTCCTCCTGCATCACCATCCAGACGACGCTGTCGTCGCGGATCTTCGCGTGGTCCAGGTGGAGCCAGCCCCAGTACTTGTTCCCAATGGGGTGCAGCTCCACCCACGTCCGCCCGTGCTTCACCTGCAGGCGTGCGGCCGCACCACCGTCCGTCCACAGCCCGGCGGGTGTTGCCGCGGCGGTGACGGTGCCCAGCTCGGGGCCGTCGTTGAGGTGCTCGCAGCCGTCCACCGCAAACGGCGCCCACGGGGAGGGCCCCGGTCCCGCGTCCGGATGGTAGGTGTCGTCGTCCGGGTGCGGCAGCAGGCGCAGCGGGTTGCCCTGCAGGCCCAGGTCCTCCCAGGACGGCAACGCGGGGTCCAGCAGCGGGACCGGACGCACGTCCTGCTTGCGGCTCACGTCCAGCGTGGCGGTGGCGTCTTCAGAAACCAGCAGGCGGATGGCCGCCACGTCACCCGGGGCGTACGTGGCGTCCAGCACGCGCCGGTGGTTGCGCAACTCCAGGTTGGCGAACTCCACCTCATCCAACAGCCCGTCCGGCAGCAGCAGGCGCAGCGTGGCGACGACGATGGGCTCGCGCTCCGCGGATACCTCCAGGTCCCCAGGTTGCGTGAACGCGGCGGATGTCAGCTCCGGCACCTCCACTCTGAAGGGCACCCACTCCGCGGAGCCCGCGGATTTCACGTGCCCGCGCAGGACCAAGGTGGCGGGCTCCAGGAGCAGTGCGCTCCACGCTCCCGCGGGGACCGGCTGGACGGGAAGCTCCACCTCGTGCGGGTCCTGCAGGTTCAACAGGGCGGGCCCGGGATACTCGGTGGCCTGGGCGCCCGAACCCGCGCCGCCGCCCGCCAGCTCCTCGTAGGACACCAGTTTCCCGTCGCAATGGCAGTGCCCGCCGTGGCAGAGCGTGCAGCCGGGCGGCGGGTTGGCCTCGTCAAAGGTGCCCGTGCCGGTGGTTGCCGCGGCGGCGGACGTGGACAGGCGCAGTCCCGGCGTTGTGAATTCCGCAGCGTTCAGCTCCACCTGGTAACCCAGCGCGGTGACCCACGTGCCCAGGCCGGCGGGAGTCCAACTGGCCGAAAGACGGACGCGGAGTTCCGTGGTGGAGCGCCCGTTGTTGAGCGTGCACGCGGTGGCAGCGGACAGCAGCAGCAGCGTGGTGGAGAGTGCGCGCATGGTGGGCCTCAGAAGGCGTGCGCGCCGTGCGCGCCAATGGCAAACTCGACGGCAAACAGGATCGAGTGCGTGGGGGTGGAACGGTAGAACGGCCGGTCAAAGCTGTACTGCGCGCGCAGGCGCGAGAACTCGCTGGGCCACACGGACAGCGCCGTGCTGGCGCGCGCGCGCCAGGTGGTCCACTCCGGGTCCGTGGGGTCACCGCCGTGATAGGACTGCGGGATCCCGCTGCCGTAGTCCAGGCGCGCGGCCACCGCCCCGCGTGACGCAAACCGCCAGAACACCTGCGCGTAACCGCCGTGGTCCACCAGGACACCACCCGGCACCTGCCGCCGGCGGTAGATCCACTCCGCCGTGAATGAGACGATTTGGTAGGTGACCTCAAACGCGGGGGCCCACGCGGGGTTGCCCGGCAGCGGGATGCGCCACGACGGAAGCGCAGCGCCAATGGGCCGCCACTTCAGGTACAGGTCCGCGCCCAATAACTCCGCGCGGTGGTCGCGGCCGTCAAACTGCGGCAGGCCCACTTCGCCGGTGCCGGTCTCATCCACCCCGCGGCGCAGCCACCCGTTCTCCGGGACAAAGTCATTGAGTGACAGCGCCTGGAAGCGGCCGGTGTAGTGCGGGCCGGTGGCCGCAGTGAGCCCGCCCGCCAAGGACAGGCTGTCACCCAGCGGCACAAACGAGCGCAGCGCGGCATTGAGCTGCAACAGCCGCGGGTCCGCCGCCCATTGCGGGTTGTTGCCCAGGAACGAGCGCGCGGTGGAACCGCCCGCGGCTTCGTTGGCGGAGAACACCAGTTCCACGTACCAGGGCAGGGGCGTGAGCCAGGAGATTTCCGTCGCCACGCCGCGGTTGCCTTCCGGGCCAAACACCTTGGCCCAGTACATGGGAATGTCCAGGAAATCCCAGGCGTGCAGGTGCTTGGTGTTGGCGCGCCCAAAGCGCGTGAGGAACTGGCCCACACGTGCCTGCAGCCCGTACGGCAGGTCCGTGGTGGTTGCGTAAAATTCCTCCACCTCCAGGCCAAACTGCTGGATGACCACGTTGCCGTCCGCGCGGAAGTACGGGTCCACCGCGGCACCCACGGCCAACTCCATCTGCTGCATGTTGAAGCCGTTCTTCTGCGGCGCGTGCCCGCCCGTCGGCAGCGGCTTGTCATTGGAGAACAGCGCAAAGGCAAAATCGCCAATGAACGAAATGTCCGGATTCATGTTCGCGGTGGACGGCAGCGTCATCACGGACGGTCCCGCCTGGGACGGGCGGCCCGGCGCCTCGGACGATCCCAGCACGTACGGTGAGCCGCTGGTGGGACCGCCCGGCTGCCCACCGGACTGCATGTCCTTCTTCATTGCGGCTTCCAGTTCCTTCATCTCTTCAGGCGACAGCCCAACCTCTTCCGCCGCGGCGGGCGGGCCGGCGTCAACCTCCGCAATGCCGGCGTCCACGTCCGCAGGAGGAAACACGGCGTCCTGTGCCCGCACGGGCACCGCCCACAGCAGCAGGCAACCGGCAACCAGCAGTGGCCGCACCATGATCACCTCCTTGTCAGCCCACGCCCGCGCGACGGGAACCCACCCGCGGGCGTTGATTCGATTCTCGCACGGACCAGGCACCCACCGAGCCCGGGCTCGGCAGGAGCCTCGCCCTCCCAGCGCGGTCGTCGTCGATGGAACCGCGCAGGGCGATCCCCCCAGCGCGGTCGTCGTCGATGGAGCCACACGGGGCGAACCACCCAGCACGGTCGGCGTCGATGGAACCCCACGGGGCGAACCACCCAGCGCGGTCGGCGTCGATGGAACCCCACGGGGCGAACCACCCAGCGCGGTCGGCGTCGATGGAACCCCACGGGGCGAACCACCCAGCGCTGTCCGCGTCCAGGGAGCACCACGGGGCGAACCACCCAGCGCTGTCGGCGTCCAAGGAGCACCACGGGAGGGCGAGCCTCCTGGCGAGCCCGCGGCAGCGCGTGGGGCCGCCCGACAACGTGGCTCAGGACCGGACCCACCGCGCACGGCCGCCGACTATCAATATTGCGACCGAGTTGCAACATGGTTCAGTCCCGGTTACGCACGGCAGCGACGAGCATGGCGATTCCGCAGCAAGCGCACGCCAGCATGGTCTGCGATGCGCCGACGGGGAACCGGTAGAGGAACGCCAACAGGTAGCCGCCGCCGCCGCAGGCGAGCCCGAGCGCGGGCGACAGGATCAGCACCAGGCCCAGGCGGTGGCTGAGGGCCAGCGCGGTCATGGCCGGCAGCACGCTGAAGGCGAACACGGACATGGCGCCGATGGCGTGCGTGGTGAAGGCCACCGCGACGCCAATGGAGAGGAACAGGAAGAAGTTCAGCCGGGCCACGGGGAGGCGCTGCACGCGCGCGCTCTGCTCGTCAAAGCTGGTGAAGATGAGCCCGCGCTGCATCAGTAGGTGCAGCGGCAGCAGCACCGCGGCGGTGCCCACCGTCAGGTAGAAATCCACCGTGCGCACCACCACGCCGGGACCAAACAGGATGGCGCTCACGTCGTGCGCTTCCTGCGTGATGCGGTCGCCCACCAGCACGGCACCGGATGCGCCCAGCAGGTAGCCCAGACCCAGCAGGCCTTCACGCGTGAGGCGGAACTTCTCCGTGTTGCGCATGAAGAAGGCCATGGCGCCCAGCGCAAACAGCAGCGCGCCGCCCACGGGTTCCGCCAGGCTCTTGGGCAGCAGGCCCAGCACGTCCGCCAGGAACGTCAGTGACACGCCCAGCGCCGCGGCCTGTGACAGCGCCGCTGACACAAACACCATCCGGCGCAGGACGATGAACACGCCGAGGTAGCCCAGCAGCAACCCTGCGCACATGCCGGTGATCACCGGGTCCCGGAACAGGTCCCACGCGTCCAGGAACTCGCGCAGGGTGGGTGCGCCCTCGCTCATGCGTGACTCCCGTGGTCGTGGTCGTGGTCGTGCGTGTGGCCCTTGTGTTCCGCCGTGCGCAGGTCGCACTCCACGTGCTCCAACTCCTTCATCAGGTCGTTGGCCTTCTCCTGTCCGTACAACTCCGCAAACGTGGGCGACGAGAACACTTCACGCGCGGTGCCGGACACCACCACGTTGGTGGTGCGGTCCACCAGGAACACCTGCTCTGCGTAGTGCGTGGCCACGCTGAGCTCGTGGTTCACCATGACCACGGCCATCTTCCGTTCGCGGCGGATGCAGTCCACCAGCATCAGCATCTCGCGCTGGGCCACCACGTCCATGGCGGCGGTGGGCTCGTCCATGAACGCCACCTCGGGGTCCGCCACCAGCGCGCGGGCAAACAGCACCCGCTGCTTCTGTCCCTCTGACAGTGAGTGGAAGATCTGTGCGCGCAGCTTCCACGCATCCACCGACTCCAACGCGGGCTGGATTTCCCCGTCGCGAATGCGCGGGATGCCCAGGAAACCGCCGGCCTTGAGCAGACCCATGGAGACCACTTCGCGCACGGTGAGCGGGTAGATGGCGTCGTACGCCAGGCGCTGCGGGATGTACGCAATGCGCAGGCCCGGCTTGTGGATGACCTCGCCGGAGACCGGGGGAATCAGGCCCAGCACCGTCTTGAACCACGTGGATTTCCCGCTGCCGTTCCGCCCGACGACGCAGCAGAACACGCCGGGCTCAATGTCCACTTCAATGCACGGCAACATGGGCACGCCGCCGTAACCCACCACCAACTTCCGGCAATCAATAAGGGCCGCCATGCGCGCACCCTACACGCATCCCCCTGGCGTCGTCGCCTGTGGCTCGGGGTGGTCCCGTGGCAGGATGCCCCGCCGTCAGCCGGGTTGCGGGAGGGCGCATGCGCGCAGTGGTGTTGTGGATGTGCCTGGTGCTGGCCTGCTGCGCAGGGCGGGGCGGACCGGAGTGCAGCGCGGACGGGGACTGCGCTGACGGTTTCTGTGACGAGCAGACCTGCGTCCCCGGTGCAGCGACAACGGTGACTGCGGGGGCGGCCGCGTCTGCGCCGCGCTGGCCCGCGGTGAGCTGCTCTGGGCGTACTGCGTGCCGGCCCGCCCAGGGGGGCGCGCCGTTGGGGATCTCTGCGGTGGCTCGTTGGATTGTGCGCACGGCGCCTGCGTGGACCACGTCTGCAGGGCGCTGTGCGTCGAAGGAGGAGCGTGCGCGGACGGCGCACCGTGCTCGGGCCGGATGCTCTACGAGGGCGGCGCCGCAGGGGCGACGGGGTTGTGCCTGTGGGAAGTGCAGGGACGCGGTCAGCTCGACCTTGGCGCGGTGACGACGTCTGCGGCAGGTTCGGAGGACATCGCGTTTGAGGTTCCGGCGGGAACCGGATCGTTCACTGTGGTGCTGGAGGACGACGACGGGCTGCGCTTGGGCGCGCGGCGCCTGGTGGCCCCCGATGGCACCGTGGTGCTCAATGCCGACGACGAAGCGTCCGACCTGAACCCGGGCACCGTGTATGTCGGCGTGGCCAGCGTGCTGGTCCCGTCAGGCGATGACCCGCGCGCCGGGGCGATCCCCGGCCGGTGGACCCTGCGCGTTGCCACCTACGCGCTGGATGACACGCTGGGCGTTACGCCCATCCCCGGAAACGTGGAGCGCATCCGCGTGTTGACGGAACCCGTCGGCGTTGAAGGTGGCGCCGTGGACCTGCACCTGTCCTTCTCGCCCGCGCTGGGCGTTTCCTTCACCGCCCCGTCCGCCGACGCATGGGTGACCGCGCTGTTGGGGCGCGTGGCGGCGTACCTTGAGCGCGCGCACCTGGTGCTGGGTACCGTCACGTTTGCCCACCTGGGCGGCCACGACGAGGTTCCTGACGGAAACGCGGCGCGCGCGCTGTGCACGGCGGCCTCGAGCACCGGGCTGGCAGGGCGGTCGGTGAACCTGTTCCTCGTGCAGGACCTCGCGTTCACGTCGGGTTTTTCGGGCGGCATCCCCGGACCGCCGGAGACGTGGCAGTCACCCGGCAGCGGGATTGTATTGGAATCCATGGGAAGCGGTGATGCCACCGGAATCCTCGCCGCGCACGAGCTGTTTCACTTCATGGGCCTCCGCCACACCACGGAGCTCTCTGGTGGCGGGCGTGACCCGCTGTCTGACACGCCCGAATGCCCGCGCGGCACGTCGCTGGAGAGCTGTCCGGACTACGGCAACCTGATGTTCCCTTCATTCCCCCTCCGAGGCGATCTTGATGTCAGCGCGGCACAGACCGCCGTGCTGTGGCATTCACCGTGGGCGCACCGCGTGGTGCGCGGCGCCTGCGGTGGCGGCATGCTCTTTGACGTCACCGGGCCTGACCGCGCCATCCTGGAGGTGGCGTCACTTCCAGCCGGACCAGCGGGTTGCGGCGCGCAGGCCGGGGGGCTGGTCTTCCGCCCACCCACGCAGGAGGCCCTGAGCATTTCGGTGCGCACGGACGCGGACCTCACGTTGGCCGTTGGGACGGCGTGCGGGGATGCATCAGCCGGATGCGTGGAGGTAGCCGCGGGAACAGCACGCGTGCTGGAGGTGCCTGCGCCGGTCACCGGACCCGTGTTCGTTGCGCTTCACCGGGCGTCGTCGTCGGAGGGCGGCTGGGTGGACGTGCGTTTCACCCGTGCACCGTGAGTCACCACCACAGGCGCCAGAGCAGCCCCACCGTCGTGGTGTAACCCACCACGGAGTTCTTGATGCGCCCTTCCTCGTCAAGGAAATACACCGTGGGGTACTGCTCAACCCGGAAGCGCGCGGCCACATCGTCACCGCCAAGGATCACGGGGGAGGCCATCGCGCGGTCGTCCACGTAGCGCTGCACCTCGCGCGTGTCCCGGTAGGCCGAAGCGACCGTGAGGACGCGCGCGCGATCACCGACGAGGTCCCGCGTCCACTCAATGTTGGGCGCCTCCTGCTTGCACACCACGCACCACGGTGCCCAGAACGCCAGCATCACGGGGCGTCCCCGCAGCGACGTCAGTGTCACCTGGCCACCATCCAGCGTGGGGGCGGAGAACGCCGGCGCATCTCCGCGCACATGGCTGCGCGTCTGCCATGCGCTGACCGCCGCCACAAACACGGTGATCCACACCAGGTCCACGCCCCACCGGACGTACCAGTGGGCGCGGCCAGCGGCCTGGATGCGGGTCCTGAGGCGGGCCAAGGGTGCGAACATGCAGCGTGGGAGCCTGCGACGTGCGCCGGGGATTCGCCAGGGGATCAGGGGGCGCGTTTGTGGGGCGGGGAGGGTGCGCGCTGCTAGGATGCGGGCGTGACCGGCCCGAGGGAAAACCCGTTCTACCTGCTGGAGCTCCCGCCGGAGTGCACGCGCGCGGACGTGGAACGCCAGGGCCAGAAGCTGCTGGGCATGTTGGAACTGGGTCTGCCGGGTGCGGCAACGCATCCCACGCCCGCGGGAGCGCGCCCGCGTGACGCCGATGGTGTGCGCTGGGCCATGGCCGAGTTGCGGGACCCGGCGCGCCGCCTGGCGCATGAGGCAACCGCGCAGCTCCCCGCGCGGATGGACCCCGGATCCACGACGACACCGCCGTCTGGTGAACCGCGCGGGCCGGCCGGCGTCCCGGGGTTGCTGATGGCCGCGGGCTGGGGGAGGGCGCCATGATGCCGTGGGGCGCGATTGCGGGCGCCGTGGCCGCCATGACGTTGAACAAGCGCGAAGGCCAGTCCCGCCTGCCCGCGCATGCCGCGGTGATGTGGTTGGCGTGCGTAGCCGGCTTCATCGCTGCCGGACGTTGGCCATCGCTCCCGTCGCTGGTGGGCAGCTTGACTGGCCTGGCGGTGTGCCTGGTGCCGTGGTGGTTTGCGCGCCGCGTGTGCGTGCCGCTGGGGTGGCACCGCGCGGCCTGGTACCTGGCCTCCGCTGACGACATCACGTGGACGCGGGATCACTGCGGTGCGGGCGCGCTGGCGGCGGCGTGGGCGGTGCTGCACCAACGCGGTGACCGGGCGCGCGCCCTGGGCTGGGTGCGGGACCGCCTGGCGCGCGAATCTCCGCTGCGCGGCGCGGGCGTGGTTGCACTGGGATTGCTGGAGGCGGCGCAGGGACGCCGTGACCAGGCGCGGGCGTGGTTGACGGACGCGGACGCCACGCATGAGCTCGCCACGCCCGCTGCGGCGCGGCGCCTGGCGGCGGAGTGGCGCGCGCTGGACGCTGCCGAGCGCGGGGACTGGGACGCCGTGGTGGAACTGGGCCGGTCAGCAAGTCCGCGCACGGCGCTCACGCGGTGGCTCGGTCACGTCGGGGAGCGGCTGCAGGGCGCGTCGTTGGAGCGGCGCTGGAGCATGGCGGCGTGGTGGTTGCTTGCAGGCCGGTGGCGCGTGACGTGGCCGCTCATGCGGCGCGCGTGGGCACCGGCCGCGGTGGCGGAGGCGGTGGTAGCTCCCGTGGCAGCGTTCCGTCCGCCGGAAGACGTGGCCGCGCGCACGCGCGTCCCGTTGCTGGCGCTGGCGCAGGCGCGCCTGGATTGGGTCAGCGCGCGCGCGGCAGCGTCCGGTGACGACGTGGCGGCGGCGGCGGCGGCGTGGGATTCGGCGCTGGCACACCCGGATGTGAAGGCCTGGATGCACCAGCGCGCCGCGCTGCTGGGTGTCACGGATCTGCCCGGCGCGCGCGCCGCGCTGGAGGATGACGTTGTGGAACGGCTGTTGGCGTTGGCGCGGGGCGGGAGCGCCCGGTTGCCGGAAGCCGCTGAGGGTGCGGGCACGGTGGCCACGCGTGTCACGTGGGAGGCGCGGCACGCGCTGTTGGAGGAGGTGGAACTGGCCTGCGAGGCGTTCCGGACGCGCGCAGAGGTACGGGCCGCGCTGCCGTCTCCCGACGAGTGGGCCGCGTGGTTGGGGCTGCGCGACGCCGTGGATGCGGCCATGCGGCGCGGTGGACCGGGGTTCCGGCGCCTGGCGTTCCGGGCGGTCAACCAGTCCCTGACGCCGTGGGCGGTGTGGCTGTGGAATGAGCGCAAGGAGCGCCCGCTGGCCCACGAAGCGTTCCGCTGGATGGCCACGCAGGCGAGCGACGCGGGCGACGAGTCCGCCCAGGCGCTGCACGAGAAGAACGCGGCCTGCGGAATCTGAGGCGCGGTCAGTTCTTCCCGCGGAAGGTGAGTTCCAGGCCGTCCCGCGCCTTGGCCGTGGCGTCGCCGGCGGGGGGCGCGGGGAACGGCGCCACCGCGTCCAGCGCTTTCACAAATGCGCGGTCAAACGCCGGGTTTCCGCTGGGGCGTGACACCACGCGGGACTGCACCGCGCCCCGGTCGTCAATCATCACCTTGATGGTCAGGCGCATCACCTTCAGTTGGCTGTCCGGGATGTCCTCCGGAACGGTTGCCTTGGCGCGCACCAGGCCCTCCAGTTTCTTCTGGTAGGCAGCCACCGGCGAGGCACCGTCGGCGGGGGCCGCGGCCTCCACCGGCGCGGGGAGAATGTCCCCAAAGGTCTTCTCTATCGTGGTGGCGGAGAAGTTCCCGGTGCCCTCCTTGCGGTCCAGGATCCACCAGCGCGCCTCCTTCCCACCCAAGGAGACCTTGCCCAGCAGCCACTCGGCGTCCTTGCCCTCGTCGTGGCCCTTCTCCTCAATCATGAAGTGGTCCTCGCGGGTGGTTGCCACCGCGGTGCCGCGCGCGCCGGGTTCCAGCGCGGTGATCTCCCACTTCTCAATCTTCCACTCCTTCACGTGGGTCCAGAAGGACAGGTTGTGATCGTCACGCTTGGTGCGCTTCTGCCGCTCCTCCATCAGCTTGAGGGTGAACGGGTGGATGCGCGCCTTGAGATCTTTCCACTTGGCCTTCTCCACCAGGCCAATCGTCTCGGACAGGAACTGCCGTGCGCCGGCCACCGCGGTGTCATCCGCCGGTGCGGATGCGGGGCTGTCCGGCTCCGCGGGAGCCTCCGTGTCCGCGGTGCGGTCTTGCTGGGCCAGGGCGAGTGACGACGACAACGCGACCGCAATTCCTACCCGGAGCGTGGTGATGCGCATGGGGAAACCTCCGATGGTGGACGGCCGCGCTCCTACCGCATTCCGGCGGCGCGGGCTACAAGCCCCGCGTGCTCCCCTCCATCAACCTCGGCGGTACCCACGTCTCCACGTTCATCATTGTGATGATCGTGGCCTACGGCGTGGCGTTCCTGTGGGGCGTGCGCCGCGGCGTGGACGCGGGGCTGGACCGGCAGGACGTGTTTGACGGCGTCATCATCGGCTGCATCACCGCGGTGTTTGGCGCCAAGCTGGGCCACCTGGTGTTTGAAAGCGCGGGCCACCGCTTGCCGGATGGCTCGGTGTCCACGGGCATGGTGGACCTGCTGCGCGCAGACCCCTGGCACTGGGCCCGCATCGAAGACCCGGGCTACGTCTGGTACGGCGGCGCGCTCGCCATGGTCCCGGTGGCGCTGTGGTTCACGCGCTCGCGCGGACTGGACCGCTACGTCGTGGCGGATGCCGGTGCGCCGTTGCTGGGGTTTGTCGTCGGGTTTGGGCGCCTGGGCTGCTTCCTGGGCGGGTGCTGTTACGGTGTGCCCACGGATGTGCCCTGGGGCATCACGTTCCCCGCGGCGTCCGGCGCGGGGCCGCACGCCGTGCACCCCACGCAGCTGTATGAGAGCGCGTTCGGGTTCGCGCTGCTGGCGTTCCTGCACTGGTATGAACCGCGCCGGAAGGTCCGCGGCGAACTGCTGGCCATCGGCGCGGTGGGCTACGCCGCGGCGCGCTTCACCATTGAGTTCTGGCGCGGCGACGCGGAGCGCGGTGTGCACGCGGGCTGGGGCACGTCCCAGATTGTGAGCGTGCCGGTGTTCCTCATTGCGCTGGGCGTGTGGGCGTGGTTGCGCAAGAACGCGCCGCGCGTGAACGCGTAAGAAAGACAATCACTCCCCCCGCTTGCGGGGGGAGTCGGGGGGGCCCCGCGGGGGGGGGCCGGGGGGGGGGGGGGGA
>JACRCW010000122.1 GCA_016218805.1 Deltaproteobacteria bacterium
GGGCCGCCGCGCACCGGGGCCGCCGCGCACCGGGGCCGCCGCGCACCGGGGCCGCCGCGCACCGGGGCCGCCACGCACCGGGCCACCTGGGAGGGCGAGGCTCCTGCCGAGCCCGCGTCAACGAGTTGCCATGACATCCCGCCGACTGACCGAGCAAGAAGAGACCAGCGGGACGCAGGACGCATTCCTCGAGAAGTACGACCCGGGTGCGTATCCCCGCCCCGGGGTGACGGTGGACATTGTGCTGTTCACCGTGCTGGAGCGCACGCTTCGGGTGCTGCTCATCCGGCGCAAGAAGCACCCGTTCCTGGACCACTGGGCGCTGCCGGGCGGGTTTGTGCGCGCGGATGAGAGCGGGGAAGCCGCCGCGCGCCGTGAGCTGGCTGAGGAGACGGGGGCCCGGGACATCTTCCTGGAGCAGCTGTACACCTTCAGTGAGCCGGGGCGGGACCCGCGGACCTGGGTCATCTCCGTGGCGCACTACGCGCTGGTCACGGTGGACCGGCTGGACCTGCGGGCGGGGAGTGACGCGGCGGAGACGCAGTGGTTCCGCGTGCGCGATGGGAAGCACGGCGTGGAGTGCGTGCCGTTGACGGGCGGACCGGCGGTGAAGCTGGCGTTTGACCACGCCAAGATCGTTGACACAGCGGTGAACCGCATCCGCGGCAAGTTGGATTACGTACCCATTGGTTTCCAGCTGTTGCCGGAGCTGTTCACGCTGACGGAGCTGCAGGAAGTCCACGAGGCCATCCTGGGAACGGACCTGGACAAGCGGAACTTCCGCTCCAAGGTGCAGCGGGACGGCCTGGTGAAGGCCACCCGGGAGATGCGCCGCGGCGCGCACCGCCCCGCGCAGCTGTTCCGTTACGCGCGGCCGCGCCAGGCCGGATAGCTCCGCACCGTCCAGCCCAGTCCGGGGACGCGGCGTGGGTCGCGGCGCAGGCGGAACACGGAGCACATGAGCCCGGCCAGCAGCAGGTAGCCAAACATGTCGTACGGGATGCGGTAGCGGCTGTCGCCGTAGAACAGCGCCATGATGGGCGTCAGCGTGGCCAACTGGAGCAGCAACCAGCGCTCCGCCCGGCGCCACCGCGCCAACAGCAGGGCCACAGGCAGCAGGAACAGCAGCGCGTGGCTGTACAGCCGGTTCATCGTGGCGGAGCCCTTGGCAAAGGGCGTGATGTTGGGCGGCCACGGTTCGGACGCGCCAAACATGTCCTCCAGGTTGGCCCACCAGCGACGGGCGTGCGCCCAGCCGTCCTGGCGGATGCACTCCCAGCCCTGCTGGAAATAGTACGCGTTGTCCCACGCCATGTTCTTGCGGTGGATGGCCTTCTTCTCCTCGCGGCCTTCGCGCTGCGCGCGCTGGATGCTCACCGGCGCGGCAAACGTGTAGTACATCGCCACGCCCGGTTCGTGCGTCTCAATATGTACGACGTCACAGTGCCCCTGGTAGAAGTTGAATCCCGCGTTGCTGGACAACCCCACGCGGGTGCCTGCTGCGTGGCTCTGCAGCTCCATGGCCGGCAGCACCGGGAGCAGGAACGCCAGCAACAGGGGTACCGCCTCACGCACGCGGACAAACGGGAACCGCCGCGTGAGCAGCGGGAACCCGATGGTGGCGGCCCCCAGCGCGTACTGCGGGCGGATCACCGTCGCCACGCCGGCCAGCAGCCCCGCCAGGGCGTACACGGCCGCGCGCCGCCACGGGCGCGCTTCGTCCAGGTCCCGCGCGAACAACCCGACAAGCAGCGACAGCGCCATGAAGCACGTGAACGGGTTTTCGCTCATGTACAGGCCGGCGAAGATGGTGAACGGCCAATGGAACATCAGCCCGCCCACCGCCAGCGCGCCGGCCAGCGGGTGCCGGAACAGCTTCCATCCCAGCCCCGCCACCGCGTACAGCGTGACGACGGCCAGCACCCACCACAGCCACTGGTTGAGCAGCAGCCCGTCCTTTTCGTTGGCCGCCACGCGCATCAGCGGCGTCATCAGCAGGTGCGTGCCCGGCGGGTAGAACGTATCAAACCGCGTGAGCTTGATGCCGGGCGTGGCCAGGTGCACCGCGCGCTCCACGTACCCCTGCATGTCCGACCACACGAAGTTGCGCGGCTCATTGAGGCGGAACACAAACTCCCAGCGGTTCCACGCAATCCACGGCGCCAGCAGCAGCAGCGCCACCAGGCCGCCCAGCCAGGACGCGCCGCGCGCGCGCAGCCGGTCCCACGCGGTGTTTGTCGTCGGTGCGTCCATCCGGCGCCGGCTTACCCACGCGCCGAACCCGGAGGCAAGCGCGTTGCCCCGGCCAATGCGGCCGGGTTACTGCGGGCCCATGCGCGGCCCACTGCTCGCCCTTGTCCTGGCGCTGTCCCCCGCCCTGCTCCTGGTGGACGGTTGCGCCACCGCATCCCCCGGCGCCCGCCTCATCCGTCCTACGGTGAAACTCACGCGGGTACGCGCGGTGACGGCGGACCCCACCGGCGTGACGGTGGAGGCGGTGGTGCGGATTGACAATCCCAACGTGTTCCCGCTGTTGCTGGAACGCGTGGAATACCAGTTGGAGCTGGACCACCGCGTGACCGCGCACGGCGAGACCACCGCCAGCCTCACGGTTCCCCCGCGCGGGACGGCAGACGGGCCGGTGCGCCTGCGCGCACCGTTCCGCGAAGCGCTGGCCGCCGGGGCGGTCCTGTTGCTGATGGGTGAGATTCCCTACACGCTGACCATGACGGCTTACCTGTCCACGCCCATCCGGCCGCTGGCCATTCCGCTGATTGAAGAAGGCAAGCTGTCCCTGCGGGACATGGTGCCGGACGAAGAGGCCCGGCCCTGAGGGTCAGGTAGGGGGTAGGGACCGGCGCCGGAGCAGCTCGTCAAACATGCGGTCCACGTCCTGCGGGACGTCCGTGGCTGCGTCCAGCACCCGTTCCTTCCGCTGCGCGCAGGGCTCCGTCCAGATTTGCAGACTGTTGAAAAACCGCTCTTCGGCTGCCTTGGGATCCATGTGGCACCTCCTCACACCCTTTGGAGCCGCTGGGCTCCATCTGGTTCCTACTTCCCACGGCGGACGGCGGGCTCCAAGAAACCGGCCGCGGGTGGGGGCGTGTGGGCGCATGTCCTCCGTCGGCAACACGCAGAATGTCCCTTGGAGACGCAGCGATTTGCGATCTAGTCTGGACGGGCCGTGCGCGTGATCACCCTTGCTCTCGTCGCTGCCATCGCCCTGGGGTGCGCCACCTCGTCAGGCGCGCGGCCGGGTTCCTCCGGAGACGCCACGCTGAAAAACGTCGCGGCGCCGGCGGCGGCGCCCGCGCCCTCCCCCACCGTAAAGAAAGCCGTGCCGGCGCGCCTGCCCGTGAAGAAGGTGGGCCCGGCACGCGCGGCCAAGGGGCCGCCCGCACTGCCGCTGGCGACGGCACTCAAGCGTTTCCAGGCGGGGCGGATGCACTTCCCGCGGCGCAAGCTCCCGGAGATGAGCATGGAGAGCGAGCGTCACTGGTACGCCATGCTGGACCAGGTGCACGACGCACTGGCCGACGACGCGGGCGACGGGCGCGAGAACGAGGAACTGTCCCTGCTGATGCGCACGCGCATGACGCTGGAAACCGAGTTCCAGATGGACCAGCGGCGGCACCGGCAAGTGAGCCCGGAGCTCACCGCGCAGGTGAAGGAGACCCTGGCCGAGGTCGACGAGCGCGTGCGCGAGCTGCGCAGCCTGTCGACGGGATTCGCGATGGAGGACACGGGGCCGTTTGAGGGCACGGTGACGCTGCGCCATCCGGTGCAGCTGGTGAACATCACCAGCTACTTTGGCCGCCGGCGTGACCCGATTGTCCGGCGGCAGACGCGGTTCCACGCGGGCGTGGACCTGGCCGGCTGGGAAGGCACGCTGGTGATGAGCGCGGGGCCGGGCGTGGTGGCGTACTCGGATTGGCAGGGCGGCGGCGGCAACCACGTCATCGTGGTGCATCCCAATGGGTACCGCACGCACTACAGCCACCTGTCCAAGATCCTGGTGGAGCAGGGCACGCCCGTGGACGAGGGCACGCCCATCGGCCTGATGGGCCAGACCGGCCGCAGCACCGGCCCGCACCTGCACTTCTCGGTGTCGCGCCACGGCGGATTTGTGGACCCGCTGGAAGTGCTGGACGTGCCGCTGGGGCGTGACGGTCCCGCGGTCCCGCGTTCGTGACGGAACACCCCTATCAACCTTGGCTGGGACGCGCCTTTGACCAGACGGCGGCGGAGCACGCGTCCGCGGCCATGGCCTTCCACCGTGACGGGCGCGAGCGCGAAGGCCTGGTCACGCGCTCCTACGAAGTGGTCCTGCCCGATCCGCTCCCCCCGCTGCGCGACTTCCTGGAGGCGTTGGGCGCAAAGTTGGAAGCGCACCTGGAGGCGCTGGGGCTGCCGCGCACCGGGCACCTGGGCGTGTTCCTCTCGGTGTTCGCCGGGGACCGGCTGTACTTTGTGGACAGCAGCGTGACGCTGGCCGTGCGGGATGACCTCAAGCGCGGTGACAAGCCGGTGGCGCTGTTGCCCGGGTGAGATCGCGCTCGCGGTTGGACGGGCCGCGCTCTAGGATTCCGTTCATGCGCCCCTGGTTCCTGCTGGTTGCCGCCCTGTCCGCCGCCGCACCCACCGCCTCCGCGCACGACGACGCGTGCCCGGCCGGTTCTTCGCGCGTGCGCCGCCTGCCGCGCCGCGCCGTGATGGCTCCAGCCCGCGCCGCCCCCGCGCCGGCCGGTCCCGTGCACGTGCGCGCGGACAGTTCACGGCCCCGCGCGCTGCCTGCCGTCCTGCTCGCCGGTGCGGGCGTGGCGGGTGGTGTCGTCGTCGCCACCGGGCTGGGCGTGCTGATCACCGCCGCCACCGTGGCGGTGGGCTGGCGCACGGGCACGCTGCCCGCGCCGCCGCGCCTGGAGGCAGCCCCGCCCCGCCCCGGTCAGGTCCCGCTGTGGGTCCCGGTCACGGCCGGGTTCTTTGCCGGGCTGGCGCTGGGGATGACGCCGCCGCTGCTGGTGCTGGCCGCCAGCCACGTGGCCTTCACGTGGACGGCGGGCGTGGTGGGCACCCTGACGGGCAACTTCCTTGACCGCCGCCCGGTGGCTGAGCACGCCGTCACCCCGTGCGAGCCCTTCGCCGCGCCGCCCGCCTGCCCGTCCGTCCCGCGCTGCCCGGGCGCCTGGTCGGTGACGGTGGACTGAAACCCCGCGTTCCCGACGGGGATCTACGACAAAAGGCGGATGCCTGCGCCGGTGGCGCCGCCTAGCCTCCGCCCACCCTTTTTCTCGTCGGTGGCCCTCATGCGACGTCTTTCTTCCGCGCTGGTCCTGCCCCTGCTTCCCCTCGTGTTCGCCCGGTGTAACTGCACCGAGGAGCTGACCGAACTCCCCAAGCCGGAAATCGAAGTCCGCGACCCCATGTCCAGCGCGACCAACGACGACCCGCGCGACGGCAGCGACGGCAACACGCCGCTGGTGATTGGCTTTGGCGTGGGCGAGGTGGGCACGCGCAGCGCGCGCACCGTGGAGGTGGCCAACAAGGGCACCGACGTGCTGAAGGTGGAGAACGTGTCCTTTGCGCCCGCGGACCCGGCCGACCCGATCTGCCCGGTGCCGTCCTCCGCCATCAGCTTTGCGTCCGCCAACGAGCAGCGCCCCGTGGAGGTGGCCAAGGACGGCGGCACGCACACGCTGTCCCTGGCCTTCCAGGTGACCGGCGGCAGCCACTGCCGCATCCTGCTCATCCGCTCCAATGACGAGGACGAAGGCACCGTGAAGGTCTACTTCACCGCCTCCGGCCAGGGCCCGCGGCTGTGCGCCGTGCCGGACACCGGTGGCATCGTGGACTTCGGGACCACCAAGCCGGGCGTGGGCAAGCAGCGCACGCAGCGGATTGAGAGCTGCGGCACGCGCGGCGTCACCGTGTCGTCGCTGACCGTCCAGGATTCGCTGACCCCGGCGTTCCACATTGTGTCGCCGGCCGCGCCCCCCTCAGGCGAGCTGCCGCCGTGCACGGGCAACAACGCCACCTCCTGCGGGTTTGACGTGGTCATGGAGTTCAACCCGCCGCTGGGCGGGCTGTTCCAGGGCACACTGAACGTCACCACCACGGCCGCCACCGGTGAGACCGTCTACCCCTTCCAGCTCACCGGCAAGGGCGCCGAGTGCAACCTGCAGGTGGTCCCGAGCCTGGTGCAGTTTGGCGCCGTGGCGGCCAACCAGAGCGCCACCCAGACGGTGCAGCTGCGCAACCTGGGCGTGTGTCACTGCACGGTGGACCAGCTCACGGCCATCACGCCCGCGGACGTGGGCTTCTCCTACGTGAGCCCGCCCACCGCGCCGTTCACGCTGCCGGGTACGGACGGGTGTGACGGTGACGCCGCGCCCACGGCGGGGATGACCTCCATTGTGGTCCTGCAGCTCAAGTATGAACCCGGCAACCGCGCCAACGCCTCGTCCGACAACGCGGCGTTCCACGTCATGAGCGCCTCCAACACCACTGCCACGGACCAGGAGGTGCGCCTGGAGGCCACCGGTGGCGGCACGCCACGCTGCGAGCTGGCCGTGGACCCGGTGCTGCCGCCCACGGCCACCAGCTCCAACCCGTTTGGCCTTTCCGAGGACCAGACCACCTACCAGCGCTACGGCTTGATCCGCTTTGGCAACACCACACGCAACATCACCAAGCGCATGCCCATCACGCTGACCAACCGCGGCAACGCCAACTGCGCGGTGAGCGGGTGGCAGTGGCAGACCGCGGACACGCCGTCCCACGGGTTTGGCATGGAGGATCCCTCCGGCAACCCGCTCACGCCGGGCAACCCGGGCATCACCATCACGCCGGGCAGCACCGTGGTCATCAAGGCCACCTACACGCCGGCGGAGCCCAATGAGAAGTGGCTGGGCGCCGCGGAGCTGGACCTGCAGGCGCGCCTGCTGCACTGCGGGTTCGGGTTCCCGCCCCCCACGTGCGACGGCAACGGCGTGAAGCTGGTCACCAACGCGGAGAACATTGACACCACCGCCATTGGCGGCGGGCCGGGCGTGCTGTCGTTCGGGTTCAATGGCGCGTCGGTGGCGCCGGCCATTGACATCATTCCGCAGGAACTGGACTTTGGTGTCATCACGCTGGGCTGTGGCAGCGAAGAGCGCGACGTCAAGATCTACAACACGGGCAACGCGGACCTGGTGATTGCGCAGTTCAGCATCAGCCCCGTGGCCAACCCGGTGGAGTTCCGCATCACGGCGCAGCCGCCCGTGCCGGCCACCATCACGCCGGGCAACAACATCCGCGTGAAGGTCCGCTTCTACCCGCGGCACACCGGCCAGCACGCCGCCAACCTGGTCATCACCACGGATGAGGGAAACAGCAGCTACGGCGAATACACCGTGCCGCTGCGCGGCGAGGGCACCACGGAGAGCCACGTGGAGGACGTGTTCCGCCAGCTCACGGAACCGCTGGTGGACGTGCTGTGGGTGGTGGATGACTCGGGCTCCATGAGTGACGAGCAGACCGCGCTGGGCACCAACTTCCCCGCGTTCTTCAACCAGACCTCCATCAACAACGTGGACTACCACATTGCGGTGACCACCACGCTGACGTCGTCAGACGCGTGCATCCCGGACCTGACCAACCCCAACGCGCCCTGCTTTGCGGAACCGGACACGGAGGCCGGCTACTACACGGCGTGTCCGGGGAATGATCACTACCTGTCCCGCACCAGCAGCAACCCGCAGGGCCAGTTCGCGTGCAACGTGGAGGTGGCGGACAGCAGCAACGTCACGCCGTCACGCGCGCACTCGGACTCCGCGGAGGCGGGGCTGCAGGCGGCCAAGCTGTTCCTCAGCCAGCCCAACAGCACCACCACCAACGCGGGCTTTCTGCGGGAGGACGCCAAGCTGTACGTCATCATGATCTCTGACGAGGAGGACCAGTCCGCCGGGCCGGTGGACCTGTACGTGGACTTCTTCCAGAACCTCAAAGGTTTCCGGAACCGCAGCCTGGTGTCCGTCTCCGCCATTGCCGGCCACGTTCCCGGCGGCTGCGGCGAGGCGGCAGAAGCGGGCACGCGCTACAAGGACGCGGTGGATGCCATTGCCAACGGGCTGTTCCTGGACATCTGCGAGAATGACTGGGGTAACTACCTCACGCAGTTGGCGTTTGATTCGTTTGGGCTCAAGACGCAGTTCTTCCTCAGCCGCAACGCGGACCCCGCGCAGTTGACCGTGTGCATTGCGCAGGATGACCCCGTGGTCACGCCCAGCACGGCGTGCGCGCCCGTCGCCGCGGCCCCGGAGGGGAGCGCCACCGGCTACTTCTACGAGGCGTCCACCAACTCCATTGTGTTCAACAGCGGCTCGGTCCCGCAGCGCGGCCAGTACATCAAGGTCACCTACGAGGCGGCCTGTTTCCCGCTGCAGCCGTGAAGCGCCACTGACGCACGGGCGATTGCTTGCCGCGCCTCCGGGGGGGGGCCGGCGAAGCGCTGCCCTGCGTGAGAGTCACGCGTGCGGCGGGCCGTTCCCCGCCACCGCAAGAAAGAGAAAGGCCCCGCATTGCTGCGAGGCCTTCAGCGCTCCCGGAGCGATTCGAACGCCCGACCCTTGGATTCGTAGTCCAATGCTCTATCCAACTGAGCTACGGGAGCGTGTCCTTCCAAGTGGGGCGCGCAACCTAAAATCCCGCGCCCCCGTGTGTCAATCCCAATCCGTCATGACGACGGAAAAACCTGGCGGAGAGAGAGGGATTCGAACCCTCGATACGCGTTTTCACACGTATAACGGTTTAGCAAACCGCCGCCTTCAGCCTCTCGGCCATCTCTCCGTGCGGGGTGGTCCTCTTAGACTGACGCCCCCGCGGGCGCAACTGCCGCGTCAGCACCAAAGAACGTGTTGATCTCCTCCACCAGCTTCTCGGGCGCCTCGTCGGGCGCGCTGTGGCCAATGCCCGGGATCACCGTCAGGGTGGACCCCGTGATGATGCGCTCAAACTCTCGCGCTGCGGACAGCGGGAAGATCTTGTCAAACTCGCCCCAGATGAGCTTCACGGGCAGCTTGAGCTGCTTGAGCGAATCCGCCGTGTCCGTGACGTTGGGCGCCACGGTGCGCTGGAAGATGGCGTACATCGCGTCACGCCCGTGGGGGAGTTCCAGGCAGCGGTACACCTCGTCCACCAGTTCCGGTGTGACCCGGCGCGGATCCCGGTACACGTCCCCCTTGAAGTAGCTGGTCACCACCGCACGGTTGTAGGCGTGCTTGAAGATGGCCTTGCCCACCACCGGCAGGTTCACAATCTTCCCCAGCAGCGGCAGCTCCTGCTGCGCGCCCACGCTGTCCAGCAGCATGAGCCGGGAGGCCAGTTCCGGGTGGCGCAGCACCATGGCGGCGCTGACCTTGCCGCCCATGGAATGTCCGACGACGCCAGCGCCCTTGATGCCCTTGTGCTGCAGCAGCCCGGCCACGCGCTCCGCCAGGCAGTCCGCGTCATACGGCGTGCGGGAGGCATCCGGCCGCGCGCTGTCACCGTGCCCCAGCAGGTCCGGCGCCACGACGTGAAACCGCGCGGTCAGCGGCCCCCACACGTCCTTCCACACGCGGTGGCTGACCAGGAAGCCGTGCACCAGCACCAGGTCCGGCCCGGTGCCGCCCTCCACGTAGCAGATGCGGTCACCGCCGACGTCCGCGAACTTCTTTTCCATGGAACACCCTCCGGGGCCTACTGCGGCGCGGGCGCCGCAGCCCCGCGGTTCAGCAGGCCCTGCGTCATGGGGTTGAGCGCCAGCAGGCTGTTGAGCAGCGCCATGATCCCGCCCGGCACGGCGCGGGCCTTCTTGGTCACCATCTGCCCGCCCACCACCGCCACCGGCGGGAAGACCACGCCCATCACCAGCGCGCCGGCAAACGTGGCCATCCACAGCGGCGGGAACGGGATGAGCAGGCTGGCCACAAACAGCGTGCCGCCCACTCCCGCGCTCAGCGCCCCGGCCAGGAATCCGGAGGCGGCCACGGGCCCCAGCGTGGTGTCCCAGTCCTGGCTGATGTAGCCCAGCAGCGTGGCGATGCCGGCGGAGAAGAACGCGCCCGCCAGCGACGAAGCGAGGATGGCGCCCATCATGACGCCGCCGTTCTGGCCACCAAAGATGCGGCTGCCTTCCGTGGTTTCATCCGGCGCGCGGGCGGTGTTGTACAGCGTGCGCGGCAGGTCCCACTGCAGCCGGCCGCTGGCCCACGACGACGCGGCCAGCGTGGCGACGAACGCCGCGCCCAGGGACACCACCCAGCCCGCGGCCAGCGCGCCCGCGGCCAGGCCCAGCTCCAGGCCACCCAGGCGGGCCACAAACGGGCGTTCCGGCGCGGGCGGGATCTGCGCGGGGGGCACCGGATCGGTCACGTAGTCCATGGGCGGTGGCGTGGTGTCCATGGGGGGGGGCGCCGCCTCCGGGGCGGGCGCAGGCTCAGCGGCCGCGGCGGGTTCTGAGGGGGGGAGCAGCGGGGCGGGTTCCGGCGCGGGTTGCGGCGCGGGGGCCGCGGCCTCCTGCGCACGCAGAGCGTTGGCGGACCCCAACAGGCAGACAATGGTGGCGACGAGCGTTGCGCGCATGCACTCCTCCGCGACGTGCCCCGGCGCCCAGAAGGCCCCAGGAGGGTGCGCGCTGTTACCGCACGCGCTCGCCCGTGGGCAACGGCGTGGGTCCCGGCAGGCTGCGGCAGGCGCCGGCGGAGGGGGTCCACTCGCCGGGCGCGGGCGTCACCGGTGCGGCCGCCACCAGATCCGCCGGGTCCACACTGCCCCCCGTCCAGGCGATCACGTCCCGGGCCATTCGCTGGACCGACACGCCGTGGGGCACCGAACCCGCCAGCGGCTCCGCCAACTCCAGCGCGTCATCCGCCGAGTCCATGCGGATGCGCCAGACCAGCCGCCCGTCCCCCAGCAGCACCGCAGTGTCCCCGCCCCAGCCGGCCGCCGCCTCGTCCGCGCGCTCCGCCGCCGGCCCCTGGCGCAGCAGCCAGCGCAGCGCCCATTCGCCCAGGACCAGTTGCGTGCGCGGCCGGGCTCCAGCCGGCACGGGGAGGGGCACCGCCAGCGGCGGGTCCGTCCCGGCCAGGTACTTCTCCACGTGGACCAGCTCCTCCGTGCTGCGCGCCGGGTGGCACAGCCACAGCAGGTGCGCGCGCCGTCCCAGGATGGCCTCCACCGCCCAGAACGCGCGGCTGCCCTCCAGGTAGGGCGCCAGCAGGGATTCGGTCAGGAACGCCGGCGGGGCGGCCCCCGTCGTCGTCATGGTCGTGGCCAGCAGGGCCAACCGCCGGTACAGCGGCGTCCAGCCGGCAAACGTGGTCCCCTCCCCTGCAGCCAGCCCCGCCGGTCCGGGCACCGGCCACACCACGTTGCCCGCGCGGTTGCCCAGCACGGTGGCGTGCCCCTCCGTGCTCCACCGCAGCGCCGTGGACGCGTCGTCGTTGTCCTTGCGCGCGTCAAACAGCGGCTTGAGCGGCCGCACCTGGTCCTGCAGGGCGTGCGTCAGTTCATGCGCCACCACGACGGGTTCGCCCAGCGCGTCCGCCGGGCCAAAGCGTGAGATGTTGTGGAACACGCCGGTGGCCGGGTCATAGAACGCGGCCGCCTGTGACGACACCAGCTCCAACACCGCCGCGTGCAGGTCCACGCGGCTGGGGAGGAAGCCCAGGCGGAACAGGATCTCGGACTGCCCCTCCAGGTCCTGGCCCGCCGCATCCTTGGCCAGGTCCGCGCGCAGGTACGCGCGGGCCTCTTCCTCCGTCATGCTGACCACCGGCACGTGCCGCCCGAACCGCAGACCGCTGAACCGCTCCACCAGCGCGCGCGCGGGGCGCATCAGCCACGGGGCCAGCGGCGTCGCCGTCACCGTCGCCGTCAACAGGAGAACCGCCGCACCCGCCCAGGCTACGCGCTGCATGGCCGCGCAGCCTGCCAGACGCACGCCGCGGGCGCACTCGACGCCCGGTGGGGCCGCGGCTACAAGCAGCGGCTCACCCCACGAGGTCACCATGCCGTCCGTGCTCGAGCAGTTGAAGGCCTATACCGTCGTCGTGGCGGACACCGGGGACTTCCAGTCCATCCGCAAGTTCACGCCGCGGGATGCCACCACCAACCCCTCACTCATCACGGCGGCCGCCCAAATGGACGAATACCAGCCGGTGGTGAACGAAGCGTTGACGTGGGCGCGCCGTGAATCCGGCGGGGACATCAAGCGCGCGGTGGGGCTGGCGGTGGACCGGCTGGCGGTGGAGTTTGGCCTGCGCATCCTGCAGATTGTCCCCGGGCGGGTGTCCACGGAGGTGGACGCGCGGCTCAGCTATGACACGGATGCATCCGTGAACAAGGCGCGTCAACTCATCAGCCAATACAAGGCGGCCGGCGTGGACAAGGAGCGCATCCTCGTCAAGATCGCGTCCACGTGGGAGGGCATCCGCGCCGCAGGAATCCTGGAAAAGGACGGCATTCACTGCAACCTGACGCTGCTGTTCGGGTTCCACCAGGCGGTGGCGTGCGCCGAAGCGGGCGTGCGGCTCATCTCCCCGTTTGTGGGCCGCATCCTGGACTGGTACGTGAAGAACACCGGCCGCACCACGTACGCCCCCGCCGAGGATCCCGGCGTGCTCAGCGTGTCCCGCATTTACAGCTATTACAAGAAGCACGGTTACAAGACGGAGGTGATGGGCGCCTCGTTCCGCAATTCGGGTGAAATCACCGAGTTGGCCGGCTGCGACCTGCTCACCATCAGCCCCAAGCTGCTGGCGGAGCTGGAGGGCATGCAGGTCAGCCTGCCGCGCAAGCTGACGACGGAGCGCGCCCTCAAGGAGGGCGAAGCGAAGATTGACATGAGCGAGAAGATCTTCCGCGCCATGCACCAGAACGACAAGATGGCGTCCGACAAGCTGGCCGAAGGAATTGAGGGCTTTTCCAAGGCGCTCCAGGACCTGGAGAAGCTGCTGGAAGCGCGCCTGCGCGCCTGAGCCTCACGCCGAATAGACGTCAATCTCCACGTCAATACCCAGCCGCCGCAGGCGCGTTTCGCCCAGGGTGGCCAGCGCGCGGGCCACCTCCGGGTCCGGCCGCACCAGCCGTTCAAACGCCTCCGCGGGCAGCACCAGCAGTTCGCACGGTCCGGACGCGCGCACCGTGGCGGTGGCCTGCGTGCCCAGGAACAACGAGATTTCCCCGAACACGTCCCCCTCCTTCATTTCGGGGAGATCCCCGGTGGTCCCGTCCGGGCGGCGCGCGGACACGGCGCAGCGGCCGCGCAGCAGCAGGTGCAGACCCGTGGCCGCCGTGCCCTGGCGGATGACCTCGTCACCATCCGACGCGCGCACGCGCTGGAACGCGTCCACCAGCGCCTGCAGCGCCGGCGCCGCCAACCCGCGGAATACCGGAGAGGCGCGCAGCACGTTGTGCAGCAGGCGCGTGCGGTGGAACTTCTCAATCACCGCCGCCACCCCGGGATGCGCGGCCACCACCTCGGCAAGATCGGCGCGGGTGAGTTCCATGAGGATGCAGTCCTCCGCGGCCACCACCGTGGCAATCCGTGGCGCGCGGGACACCAGCGCCATCTCCCCAAAACACGCCCCCGCCCGCAGCGTGGCCACCGTCTCCGCCCGCCCCAGCCGGCCCGGCCGCTGCACCACGGCGGAACCCTGCACAATGACCAGCATGGATTCGCCGGGATCGCCTTCGCGCACCAGCACGTCCCCCGCCGCCGCGTGCCGCACCGCCAGGCGCGCGAACAAGTCCGCGAATTCATCCGGGGTAAGATCACCAAACAGCGGGATGTGCGGCGCCTTGCGCAGGTCCAGCACCACCTCGGGGACCGCGGTGACGCGCATGCGCTCCGGATCCACCGTGGTGGCGGGCGTGAGCGGCGGCAGCGCGGGCCGGGATTCCAACACCTCCGCGGAAACCTCCGCGCTGACCACGGCCGCCACCGCGGCGTCCACGTCCTCGGCGCGCGGCAGCTCCAGGCGCGCGCTGTCCTCGTCACGCGGGGGCGGCGGCGCCTGAAGCGGGGCGGCGCGCCGCGCGGTGGCCAGCTGGCCCAGCATGTCCCGCACCGCCGTGCGGCTGGGGTCCAGCGTCAGCACGTGTTTGCACATGGCCATGGCCTTGAGGACAAACCCATCCGCCGCGTACGCGCGGATGACCCCCTCGTATTCCTCCACGGCCAGCGCCGTCTGGCCGGTGCGGCGCAGCCCGTCCGCCAGCTTCTGGCGCGCGCCCAGGTCCCCCGGCTGCTTGACCAGCAGGCGGCGGTAGTCCTCCACCGCCTCGTCCCACTTCCCGCGCGCTGCGGCGGCTTGCGCGCGTTCCCTCAGCGTGCGGGCGTCCTCAAACATCCCGCCTCCTCTACCCGGCACGCCCACCGCTTGCATACGGCCGCCACGCTTGGCAGTGAGCACGGCCCTCCCATGAGCGGTCCCGTCCCCGTCCCGGCCGCCCCCACGCTACCCGCGCTGGTGGGGCTGCTCCAGCAGAAGCGGTTGGTGGTGTGCCTGGGCACGGGCGGCGTGGGGAAGACCACGTCCGCGGCGTTGCTGGCGCTGGCCGCGGCGCGGCTGGGGCGGCGCGCCGTGGTGCTCACCATTGACCCGGCGCGGCGCCTGGCGGATGCGCTGGGCGTGGGCGCGTTGGACAGCACGCCGCGCGCGGTGCCGCAGGACCGGCTGTGGGCGGGCAGCACGGGCAGCCTGCACGCGCTGATGCTGGACCCGGGGGAAACGTTTGACCGCATGGTGGGCAAGCTGGTGAGTGACCCGGCCAAGCGCGAGAGGCTGCTCAAGCACACCGTCTACCAGCACCTGTCCCGCGGCCTGGCCGGCGTGCATGAGTACATGGCGCTGGAGAAGCTGCATGACCTGGCCCATGACGAGCGCTTTGACGTCGTGGTGCTGGACACGCCGCCCAGCAAGAACGCGCTGGACTTCCTGGAGGCACCCGGCCGCGCCGCGTCATTCTTCAATGAGAAGATTGCCCGCTTCTTCATCCCGCGCGAGGGCAAGAAGCGCCTGGCCGACTTGCTGTTCAACAAGGCGCAGGATGCGGCGCTGTCACTGGTGGGCAAGGTGGTGGGGGACCAGTTCCTGGCGGACATGACGGACTTCATGCGCACCTTCCAGGGGCTGTTCAGCGCGTTTGAACAGCGCGGCCTGTTTGCGGAGAGTTTCCTGCGCGGGCCGGAGGCGGCCTACGTCGTCGTCACGGCGCCGGACGCACTGCGGATTGAAGAAGCGCTGGAATTTGCGCAGCGGCTGCGGGACTTCAAGCTGACGGCGTGCGCGTTCATTGTGAACCGCGTACGCGTGCGCCCCACCGGCGTCATCCCCACCTCTGAGCAGGCGCACGACGCGCTGCGCACCGCCGGCATCCCCGACGACAAGCGCGCCGTCCTGGCCGAGCGCATGGCGGCCACGCTGCAGGACCGCGCCTACCTGTCCGACCGCGACGCCCGCGCCATTGCGGCGCTGCGCAAGCGCGTGGGCGCCGTGGAGGTGCTGTTGGGGCCGGAACTCTCTGACAGCCCGCACTCCCCCGAGGCGCTGGCCCGCGTGAGCAGCGGGCTGCTGGGGATCCCGTAGGCGCCATGGGCTACCGCGGCCGGTTCGCGCCCTCCCCCACCGGTCCCCTGCACCTGGGCAACGCGCGCACCGCGCTGTTGGCGTGGCTGGATGCGCGCGCGCACGGGGGCGCGCTGGTCTACCGCGTGGAGGACCTGGACACGCCGCGTGTGGTGGCCGGGAGCATGGCGCAGCAACAGCAAGACCTGCGCTGGCTGGGCCTGGACTGGGACGAAGGCCCCGACGTGGGCGGCCCCTGGGGACCCTACGTGCAGTCAGCGCGGTTGGACCGTTACGCCGCTGCGCTGGAGACGCTGCGTGGGCGGGGGCGGGCCTTTGCCTGCACGTGCACCCGCAAGGACCTGCAGAAGCTGGCCTCCGCCCCCCACGCCGGCGAAGAAGGCCCCGCCTACCCGGGCACCTGCCGCGGCCGCTACACCGACGGCGCCGACGCGCGCGCCCAGGCCGGCCGCGAGCCGTCCTGGCGCTTCAGGGTGGATGCCGGCCTGGTGGAGTTCACCGACCGCGTGCTGGGCCGCTGCCCGCAGGATGTCCTGCGGGACACGGGGGACGTGGTGGTGCGGCGCGCCGACGGCTTGTACGCCTACCAGCTGGCCGTGGTGGTGGATGACCTGGCCATGGGTATCACCGACGTGATTCGCGCGGCAGACCTTGTATCCTCCACAGGGCGGCAGGTGCAGCTGGCGCGGGCGCTGGGCGGAAAGCCGCCGCAATACGGGCATGTCCCGCTGCTCAACGGCCCGGACGGCGCGCGGCTGCAGAAGCGCGAACCGCGGCACACGCTGGCGGGTCTGCGGGCGGCGGGCGCGGATCCGCGGGCGCTGGTGGGGTGGCTGGCGCATTCGTGTGGCGTGTCCGTGAGGGCGGCGCCGGCAAGCCCTGCGGACCTGGTGGAGGACTTTGAGCTGCGGCGGGTGCGGGATGCGCCGGACTGGCGCGCGTTCCCGTTCCGCGAGTGACGACGTGAGTCAGCGTTGACAACCACGATCCCGGTCCCTAGGTTGCCGACGCTTTTGCCGCCCCCATGAATGCCAGGGCGCAAAGTTGGAGGTTGGGACTGATGCCGATCTACGAGTACCAGTGCGGTGACTGCGGGACCCGGATTGAGGTCATGCAGAAGATGTCAGAAGCGCCGCTCAAGACGTGCACGGGCTGCGGGAAGGATGCGCTGGAGAAGTTGATCAGCCAGAGCGCGTTCCAGCTCAAGGGCGGCGGTTGGTATTCGGACCTGTATGGGTCCACGCGGAAGGACTCCGGCACCGCGGAGAAGAAGACGGAGACCAAGGCAGAAACCAAGACCGAGACCAAGGCCGTCACCGGGACAACGACCCCGTCGTCGTCATCCGGCTCCACGGCCGCGGCCTGAGGGTCCATCCTCCGCGGGCGTAGCGTCCCACCGCGTTGTCCAACGTGCGCCGCCTTGCCCATGGCACCCGGCGGGCTGCAACATCCCGCTGGCGCGCAGCAGCGGCGAGGAGCGATGCGATGACGACGAGCATGAACCCTCAGGCACGACGGTGGACGGTGGCGGCTGCGGTGGCGGCCGTGCTGGGCGGAGGCGGGGTGGTGGCGTGGGGAGCCATTGTCCCCACGGAGAGCTGGGGCACGCTGCCGTATGCGGGCTTCCTGGAACAGAACGGCGTGCCCGCCAACGGGACGGCGGACTTCTGCTTCCAGCTGTTCCCCGTGGCCAGCGGCGGCAGCGCCCTGTGGGCGGAGGCGCAGCCGGACCGCGTGGTGACCGCCGGTGCGTTTTCGGTCCGGCTGGGCGAGGTCACGACGCTGAACGCCGCGGTGGAAGGCGCCACACAGCTGTTCCTGGAGGTGGGCGTGGCCGCGGGCAGCCAGGGAGGCGCCTGCCCGGGCAGTGGCTACACCACGCTGACGGGCCGCCAGCAGTTGGGCTCTGCCGCGTACGCGCTCAGCGCCAAGCGCGGCATCCCCGGACAGGGATTCCTGGTGGACGGCGAGGTGGCCGCCGGCTCCGTGGCCGCGGGCTCCGTGGCGACGGGTTCGGCGGCGGTGACCGGCCAGGCGCAGCTGGGGAGCCTCACGGTGAACGGCGCCTTCAGCGTGCCCAACGCGAGCATCACCGGTGCAATGCTGGCCTCACAGCCCATTGCGTGCGCCACCTGGACGGCCACCGTCTCCAACAGCGGCGGCAGCTACAAGACCGCCACCGCCGCGATTGCGGACGGGACCTACGCGCGCACCGGGGGCGGCTGTGACTGCGGCTCCGCCAACCCGGGCCGCCTGATGGTGATCAACGCGCCGTCCGGGGCCAGCGCGTGGACCTGCGCGTGCAAGGACCACTCAGTGGGGGACGGCAACGGGGTCACCACCGCCACCGTGGTGGGTTGCCGGCTGCACTGACGTTTCTTTGTGGCGCGTCACGGCAGCGTCAGGATCTCCACGCCGCTCTCCGTCACCACCACGGTGTGCTCAAATTGCGCGGACAGTTTCCCGTCCGCGGTCACCGCGGTCCACCCGTCGTCCAGCATCTGCACGGGCCATTCACCCTCATTGATCATGGGCTCAATGGTGAACACCATGCCGGGCTGCAGCCGCAGCCCGCGCCCGCGGCCGTCCCCGCCGCTGCGCTTGCCGTAGTGCTTCACCTGCGGCGGCGCATGGAACCGGTCACCAATCCCGTGCCCCACAAAGTCGCGCACCACCGAATAGCCCGCTTTGGCCGCCACCTCTTCAATCGCCTCGCCGATGTCACCGAGGCGGCCGCCGGGTTTCACTTCACGGATGGCAGCGTCCAGGCACTGTTGCGTGGTCTCCACCAGGCGGCGCGCGGCGTCACTGACCCTGCCCACCAGGTAGGTGCGGGACGCATCCCCGTGCCAGCCGTCCAGGATGGGGGTGACGTCCAGGTTGATGATGTCCCCTTCACGCAGCACCACGCGGCGGGACGGGATGCCGTGGCAGACCACCTCATTGGGTGAGGTGCAGATGTGCTTGGGAAAAGGGAGGTTGGGGTTGCTGCCCTGGTAGCCGTACGGCGCGGACACCGCTCCGCGGGCGGTGGTCCACGCGTCGGCCAGGCGGTCCAGCTCTTCCGTGGTCACGCCGGGTTTCACCAACGGCCCCAGGTAGTCCAGCAGCTCATGCGCCAGGCGGCCCGCGGCGCGGAGCTTGCGCAGCTCTTCCTTGCCCCGGAGGGCGATGGTGGGGGGACGCAGGTCAGGAAACAGCATGGAAACCTCGGTGCAGTGTAACAACGCGCGCGCGCCGCGGCACCGCCTCAGCGGGACAGCTCCCACGCGCTGACGGCGTTGTGCACGCTGAGCAGGTTGCGCAGCTGTGTGACCAGTTCCGGCTGCGCGCCCGCCAGGTTGTTGCGCTCGGCCTGGTCACGGGCCACGTCAATGAGCTGCGTGGTGTTCACGTCCAGGTCCAGCAGCAGCTTCATGTTCCCGCGCACCACGGCGCGCCGGTTGTGCGGCTGCTTGGGGTCAGTGAGCCCCTCCACAATGGCCGTGCCCGGGTCCCCGGCGGCGGCGGCATCCCCGCGCAGCAGCAAGGGCACCAGCGTCTTGCCGTCCAGCATGGGGTCCACACCGCTGGTGAGGCCCAGCAGGTTGAGCAGCGTGGGCACAATGTCCACGTTCTCCACGACGGTGGACACGCGCTGCGCCGGGAAGCCGGGTGCATGGATGAGCAGGGGCACGTGGATGTCCTCCTGCCAGAGGTTCTGGCCGTGGCCCCATTCGCCGTGGGTGCCCAGGCCCTGCCCGTGGTCTGAGGTGAACACCATGAGCGTGCGGCCGCCGTCCGGGAGGCCCTGCACGTGGTCCACCAGCCGGCCCAGGTGCCGGTCCACGTAGGCCACCGCCGCGTCATACCGGGCCAGCGGGTCCCCGCCGAACGGCGTGTCATGCCAGTACAGATGCGGGTCATACAGGTGGACCCAGGCCAGCCACGGGCGGTCCGCCTGCTGGTTGATCCACTCCATGGCCTTGTTCACCACGGCCTCACCCTGCGGGCGGGACCAGTCATTGTACGCGGGGTCCACGCGCCGCGGGTTGAAGAAGTCAAATCCCTGCGTGAGTCCCTCCTGGCCCTCAAAGTACTTCTCCAGGATGAACGAGGCCGCCGCGTACCCGCGCGGGGTCAGCCGCTCAGCCAGGGAGACGTTCTGCGGCAGCAGCGTGAGCAGCTCCGTGCGGCTGGGCGCCATGCGCAGGCGCGACGGATAGCGGCCGGTGAGGATGGACGGGATGGAGCGGTGCGACCGCACGCCGTTGCAGTAATTGGCGTCAAACACCGCGGAGCGTTGCGCCAGTGCGTCCAGATAGGGCGTGTTGGGCCGCGGGTTGCCGTACAGGTGCATGCGGTCCAGGCGCAGCGTGTCCACAATGACCAGCAGGATGTTCTTGTAGGGACCCACGCCGTCGGGCAGGGCGGCGTGGTGGACGTCCGGGCGGCGCGGCGGCACGTGGAAATCCGCGCCGGAGCAGTCTTCGTCCACGCCGTTGTCCGGCCGGTCCACCGCGCCCGGAAACACGTCCTTTCGCGAATCATCACAATCCCCACCGCCCAGGATGGAGCTGAATCCGTCCTTGTCCCCGTCGGTGTGCGCGCGCAGCCAGCGCACGGCCGGCCCGGAGAGCATCCCGCGCTCCAGCACCACGCCACCCGGCGCGCTCCCCGGCAGCTGCTGCAACCCCGCTCCCGCGCACAGCACGGACAGCGCCAGCGCCCCCGCCGCCACGCGCGCCGGTACGTGGCGCACGCGCTGGACCACGTGGGACAGCAGGACCGCGCCGGCGGCCAGCCCCACCGGGTAGAGCGCGGGACGCAGGTCCGTGCCCTTGAGCACCGGCTGGGCCACCCGCAGCAGTTCCACCGCGCCCGCGGCCAGCAGCGCCACCCACGGCCACAGGCCCCAGCCCGCCCGGCGCGACCCGCCGCGCACGCCTGGCAGGTGCACCAGCGCTTCGCGCACCACCGCGCCCAGGGCCAGCGCCACCGGCAGGACACCCAGCGCCAGCACGCCCACCAGCGCGCCCGCCAGCTCCCGCGCGTTGAATGCCTTCTGGGACCAGGCGCTGAGCGCGCCCACACCGGCCACAAACGCCGCCACCCCGGTGAGCACGCCCCCCGCCCCGGCAAACGCGCGGGCGGCGTGGCGGTCCGGCGCATCCAGCCCCAGCGCGCCGCGCACGGGCGCGGTCAGCACGTGCCCCACCGCGTGGCCGCGCCACCCCGTCACGCGCACCGCCAGGGCAAACAGCGTGGCGCAGAGGGCCGCCAACCCGCCCTCGGCCAGGACGGTGAGCAGGGTGAAGGCCACCCGGCCCTCCGCCGGGGCCAGCCGGCGCGCGAACAGGTCCCCCGCCTCCACCGCACCGGCGGTGAATCCGGCCAGGGCACCGCCCAGCAGCGCCCCGGCCACGGCCGCATGCAGCGTGGGAGCCTCCGCCGCGGGGGGAACTTCGTTGAGCAGCGGGCTTCCGGACATCGTCAGCGCAGCGGGGGCCGGGCGGTGGCCAGCGCGCGCGCCGCGGAGGCGAAGTAGGCGATGATCGCTTCGTGGGTCATCACGCGTGCGCGCGGGCAGGCGTCCATGGCGGCCTGGGGCATGGTGGGCAGCGTGGCGCGGCTGGGTTCCTCCACGAACACGCGCCCCTGCCCGCGGGCGATCATCTTGGCCCCGGCGGCGCCGTCATTGCCCATGCCGGTGAACACCACGGCGGCGGCTTCCGGGCCGTGCGCTTCCGCCACGCTGGTGAACAGCGCGTCCGCGGAAGGCGTGTAGCGCTCCGTGGTGGCGGGGGTGATGCGGGCAATGGTGTGGCCGGCCAGGCTCTTGATGGAGGTGACCAGGCCGCCGGGGCAGATGTAGGCCCGGCCGCGCAGGATGGGCTCCGCCTGGCGCAGTTCCCCAATGGGCAGCTTGATGTGCTTGCGCAGCCGCTCGGCCAGCGCCTCCGTGAAGCGTGGCGGCATGTGCTGGGCGACAATGACGGAGAACGGCGGCGGCTCCGTGAACGCCTCCAGGAATTTCTGCACCACGGGGGGACCGCCGGTGGACGCGGCCACCGCCACGCAGGTGATGCCGGAGGCGCGGAAGCCGCCGGTGCTTTCGCGCTCCGGGAGGGGCTCCGTGCTGCGGGCCCGGCCACCGAACTCCGCGGCCACCAGCACCTTCTCCCGCAACTCCCGCCCCGCCTCAGTGGCCTGGGAGATGTCTCCCGTCTTGGGCTTGACCACAAAATCCAGCGCGCCCAGTTCCAGCGCCTGGAACACGGAGTGCGGGCGGCTGTCCGTGGACACCACAATGACCGGCGTGGGGCGGACGCCGGGGACCAGGCGGAGGAAGGTGAACCCGTCCATCCGCGGCATTTCCAGGTCCAGCGTGATGACGTCCGGCGCCTGTTCCTTGAGCAGGCGCATGGCCTCGGCGCCGTCAGACGCGCGGCCCACCACAATGGCGCGCCCGTCCGCCTCCAGCAGCGTGGACAAGGCATGGCGGTTCACCGCCAGGTCATCCACCACGAGCACCCGCCACGGACCCATCCTGCGCTTCCTCCGCTATCGGACAGGGCCACCGTGGCGTGGCGGAGTGTCCGGCGTCAACGGCGCACGGCGGTACACCAGGTCATTGGCCAGTGACACCGCCTCAAAGCGCGTGGGCACCTGCAGCAGGCTCTCGCTGTGGCCCAGCAGCAGCCAGCCGCCCGGGCGCAGGCGGTCAAACAGCGCCTCAATGACGCGGCGCTTGCCGTCACGGTCAAAGTAGATGAGCACGTTGCGGCACAGCACCACGTCCATGTAGCCCACGGCGGCCAGGTCCCCCGAGTTCCACAGGTTGAGGCGCCCCCAGGTGCACAGGTCACGCACTTCGCGGCGGACCTCCCACTGGTCCGTACCGATGCGGGAGAAGTAGCGGTCCAGGACGGCGGGCTCCGTCTCCCGGAAGCTGGAGTGGCCGTAGACGGCGCGGCGCGCCCGCTGCAGCGCGCGCTGGGACAGGTCCGTCCCCAGCACCTCCAGGTCCCAACCGGCCAGCTGGGGCTGCCGCATCAGCACAATGGCCAGCGTGTAGACCTCCTCGCCGGTGGAGCAGCCCGCGGACCAGATCCGCAGGCGGCGCCGGCCCACGCGCCGGCCGTATTCCACCAGGTTGGGGACAATTTCGTGTTCCAGGGCGCGCAGCTGGCGCGGTTCACGGAAGAAGTACGTCTCATGCGTGACGCACATCTCCAGCATGCGTTCCAGCTCCGGGTTGGGCGCGGGGCCGCGGGACACCTTGAGCAGGTAGTCGGTGAAGTCGCGTGAGGCGGTGGCTTCCAGGCGCTCCAGCAGGCGGCGCTCCAGCCGTTCGCGCGCGCCGTCTTCAAACGCCAGACCGGCGGCGTCCGCCAGCAGGCGCCGGAACGCGCGGAACTCCTCCACGCTCATGACGGGGTGCACGCCCAGGGTCACGCGCCGGCCTCGCGCGCGGGACCAATCAGCAGCTGCAGGGCCTCGCGCACCAGGGGGTCCCCTTCGGCCGCCAGCACTTCCCGGGCGGCGCGCGCCAGCGCGGCCTCCGCAATGCCGGCCTCCTGCAGCGCGGTGGCCGCGCGGGCGGCGGCGTGGCGGACCTCCCAGCGGGGGTCCCGCAGGTAGCTGGTCACCGTGGTGGAGGCGGCCTCCTGGAGCGACGCGCCCAGCGTGCGCAGCGCGGCGCGCAGCACAGACACCTCCGGGTGGGACAGCGCGCGGGTGCCGGCGGCCAGCGCCAGTTCGCCGCCCACGGATTCGGCAGCCCACAGGGCCGCTTCCGCGCGGTCCGGTTCCGCGTTGGCCGCCAGCTCCAGGATGGCCGAACGCGCCCGCGTGAGGTCCAGCGCGGACAGCGCGCCCAGGGCGGCGCGCTGGACTTCGGGGTCCTCGTCCGCCACGCGGGACTGCAGCGCATCCAGGTGTGCGCCGGCGCCCAGGCGGCCCAGCGCGCGCGCGGCCGCGGCCCGCACCGCCGGCAGTTCGTCGACCAGCAGCGGCAGCAGCGCGTCGGTGGCGTCCGGGGTGCGGGCGGCGGCCAGGCCTTCGCACGCGGCGGCGCGGATCTCCGCGTCCGGGTGGCGCAGCCAGCCGCGGAAGCGCGGCCCATCATCCGGTCCGGCGGCGCGCGCCAGCACCTGCACCAGCGGGGCCTGCTCGGCGCCCGGGAGGATCAGCGGGGACACGGCGCGGTGGACCGCCAGCGGGAGGCTGACGGCGGCGTCCAGCAGCGCGCGCTGGCACAGGCTGCGGTCCTCCGGCTCCGTGGCGGGGTCCGCGGTGCGCCGCGCCAGCGGCTCCAGCGCGCTCACCGGCTCCGCGGCCAGCCACGCCCGCGCCACGCGCTCCAGCAGGTCATTGGAGACGCGCGGGAACAGCTGCTGCAGGTGCGGCACCACCCGCGGGTCCGGGTGCTGCTCCAGCAGTTCCAGCGCCAGCGCCTGGTCCTCCGGCTCCATGCGCCGCAGCATCTCCGCCACCAGCAGGCCCGCGTCCGGGCCGCCGCGCCGCAGCGCCTCGGCCACGGCGGCGTCCCACGGGCGGCCCACGCGCTGGGTCAGCAGCACGGCCGCCGTCCGCGTGTCCGCCACCCAGCTGGCCGCGGCGGCCGCGCTGGCTGCGGTCTCCTCGTCACGGGTGCCCAACAGCTCCACGGCGCGGCGGCGCAGCTCATCCCGCCAGGAGGCGTGCCGCAGCAGCGCAGCCACCGCGGGGGCCGCCGTGCCGGCGGCGCACAGCGCGCCCAGGACGGCGGCGCGCAGCGTCCCCAGCCGCGAGCCCAGCGCCTCCACCAGCGCGGAGGGCGCTTCCGGGGCCTGGCTGTAGGGCACCGCGGTGATGGCGGCGGACCGCACCAGCGGCTCCTGCAGCAGCGGCGCCAGCAGGCTCCACCGTGGCGCCTGCCGCGCGCGCGCCAGCCCCAGCAGGATGGCGGAAACCTCCAGGCCGTCCGTGGGGGGCGCGGTTTCCAGGCGGTCCAGCAGGGCGCGGACGGCCTCCGGCGTGCCCACGCGGCCCAGCGCTTCCGCCGCCGCCGCGCGCACGTTGGTGTCCGGGTCCACCAGCCGCGCCACCAACGCGGCGCACGCGTCCGGCAGACCCAGCATGCCCAGCGCGTCCACCGCCAGTTTGCGATGATCCGCCGCGGGCGCGGCGGACACTGTGCACAGCGCCGGCAGCGCGGCGCTGCCCAGCCGGCTGAGCGCGGTCAGCGCGGCGTTGCGGCGGCCGGTGTCCTCAGGATCCTTGAGGCTGTCAAACAGGGCGGCGGCCACCGCGGACGGATCCGGCAGTGTGCACAACGCGTCCACCGCGGCGTGGCGCACGCGCCAGGAGCTGTCACCCAGGTGCGCCATCAGCGCGGGCAGCGCCTCCGCGGCCGGCCGCGCCGCCAGCGCCTCCACCCGGCGGATCCGGTCGTCCTCCTGCGAGATGCCGCTCACGCCCGCCTCCCGTCAGACCGTCCTGGCACCGGGATCCACCCCGCGGGAAAGCCCGCTCAGCAGTTCCGCCACCGCTTCATCAAACACGCCGCGGGCTGATTCCCCCAGCGCCACCGCCCGGCTCTGGAAGATGCCGCGGGCTTCAGCCACCGCCGCCGCCACCTCCCCTTCCAGCGGCCCGCCGCTCTTGAGGCCGCGCGCCAGGGAGGCCTCATGGTACAGGGCGACGTCACTGACCAGCCGCCGGGCCAGCGCGCGCGCAGCCTCCAGGCCGTTGACCGGCTCCTGGGGCGCCCGCAGCGCTTCCGCCAGGGCGCGCTCCACCGGCATGTGCGTGCGGGGCGGCGGCGTCTGGCGTGACTCCAACAGGTCCCGCAGCTGCACGCCCAGCCGGTCCGGCACGTGGTGCAGTTCAATGTGGGCATCCGCGCCGTGCAGCGAGGTGGGCCGCCGCTTGTAGCGGGTCCGCTCAAACACGCTGGCCAGCAGGATGATGCGCAGCGCAGCGCCGCCGGGGCGGCCGCGCAGCACCTGGACCACCTGGAAGGCCATCACCACCGGGATCCCCACGTCCAGCACCAGCGCCACCGGGTGGTCCGGCAGCGAGGCGTCAAACGCCGCCACGGCCCGCGCGCCGTCATGGACGTAGCGCGGGACAAACCCCGCCTCCTCCAGAACGCGGCCCACCGTGGCGCACACCGCGGGGCTTTCATGGGCCACCACCACGGTGGGGCCCGCGGCAGGAGGACGGGACGCGGCGGCCGCCGGTGCGGCGGCGGCATCCCCCTCCGGCAGGCGCGGGGTGAACAGGGATTCGCAGTTGCCGCACAGCAGCCGCAGGGACGGGTCCGCCAGTTGGGCGGGGAGCACCGCGTAGCGGCGCCCGCACTCCGGGCAGAACACGGTGACCCGCTCCGGGGAACCCTGGGGCAGCGAGTTCATGCGCCACCTCCCGGCTGCGGCAGCGCCGGAAGCGCCACGGGCGCATCCCGCGCCAGCAGGCGCGCCAGGTTGAGCAGCAGCACCATCCGGCCGCGGTACTGCAGCACCCCGGAGAACACCTCCGCGGCGTCCCCGGACAGGATGCCATCACCGGACGTCAATGTTTCGCGGCCCACGCGTGCCACCTCCGCCACCGAGTCCACCAACAATCCCTGCAACCGGTGCCGGTCCAGCACCACCAGGATGCGGCGCCGGGGCCCCGTGTCATCCGGCGGCAGCCCAAACCGCACGCGCAGGTCCACCAGCGGCATCACCGTCCCGCGCACGTTGATGAGGCCGCGCACGCCCACCGGCGCACGCGGCAGCGGCGTCAGCGGCATGGGGCGCAGGATCTCGCGGATGCGCATGATGTCCAGCACCATCTCATCCCCGCCCACGCGGAACAGGCAGAGATTGACAAACGTGGTGTCCGCGCGCGCCGGGGCGGGGCTGTCCGTCTCAGCCACGGGTGCGGGGAGCCCGGAGGTGTCCTTCATTCCGCCTCCTCATGCTGCGCGTCCGGTGAGGTGAGGCCCAGGTGGGTCATCAGCGTCCCCAGGTCCAGCACGATCACCAGGCCGTCCTCCGCATTGCCCAGGCCGCGCAGCAGCGTGCGGCGCGCCGTGGACAGGCCCACCGGGGGTGGTTCCAGCCGGGCGGTGTCCATCTTCACCACGTGCGCCACGCGGTGCACCCAGAACGCCACACTGTCGTCACCCCGGCCCACCACCAGGAAGCGCGCTTCCGGTCCGCCGCCGCGCGCCTCACCCTGCACGCCCAGGATGCCGGTGAGGGACAACACGGGCATGACGTGGCCGCGCAGCGAAAACACCCCCAGCACGTGCTCCGGTGCCCGCGGCACCTCCGTGAGATCCAGCGGCTTGAGGATCTCCCGGATGCCCATGATCCCCATGCCGTAGTTCTCCCCGCCCAACCGGAAGATGAGGACGCGCTCCAGGTCCCCGCCGCCCTCCTGCGGCTGGAGTGACGCCTGCTCGGTCTCCACCACCTGGCCGTCGCGGCCGGCGTCCAGGAAGAACTCGGACAGGGCGTTGCGTCCGGTGGCGGAGATGGGCGCAAAGGTGGGCACCAGGGACCCCACCACGGTGGCACCCGCCGGGGGTTCCGGCAGGGCGGCCGGCCGGTCGGTCCCCGGCGGCGGCATGGGTGGCAGCGACGCGGCACCCGCGTCACCCCGTCCCGCCGTCTTCTTCCTGCGTGGTCCGGCCATGGTTTCCTCACGCCGCGGCATTGACGCCCAGCGCCTCCTCCACCAGCCCGCCCACGTCCAGCACCAGCACCGTGGAGCGCTCACCCAGGTCCGTGGCACCGGCAATGCCGCGCAGCCCCTTGAGCAACCGCCCCATGGGCTTGATGACAATGTCCTGCCGCCCCACCAGCTCATCCACCACAATGCCCACGCGGTTGAGCCCCACGCCCACCAGGATCACGTACCCGTTGGCCACGTCCGTCCCCGGGTAGCCAAACACGTCCCCCAGCCGCAGCAGCGGCACGGTGCCCTTGCGGGTCTGGAACACCTCGCGCGCCTCCACGGTGCGCAGCAGCTGTCCGTCATACGCCAGGATCTCGCTCACGCCGCCCAGCGGCATGGCCAGCGTGCGGCCGCGCACCCGGACAATCAGGCTCTGAATGATGGCCAGCGTGATGGGCACCGTCAGTGAAAACCGCGTGCCGCGCCCGGCCACACTGTCAATCTCAATCATGCCGGACAGCCGCGCGATGTTGGTCTTCACGACGTCCATGCCCACGCCGCGGCCGGAGACGTCCGTGGCCTCGCGGCGGGTGGAGAAGCCAGGGAGGAAGATGAGGTTCCACAGCTCGCGGCCGGTCAGCGTGCCCACGCGCTCTTCCGTGACCAGCAGCTTCTCCAGCGCGGCCTTGCGGATGGCCACCTCATCCAGGCCGGCGCCGTCATCCTCCACGGAGATGAGCACGTGGTTGCCGCGCGGCTGCGCGCTGATGGTGACGCGGCCGGCGGCCGGCTTGCCCGCGCGCTGCCGGGCGTCCGCGGACTCCACGCCGTGGTCCACCGCGTTGCGCACCAGGGGCACCAGCGGGTCCACCAGCTGCTCCATCAGCAGCTTGTCCAGCTCCGTCTCCTCGCCGTGGACCACAAACTCCACTTCCTTGGCCAGCTCCCGCGCGGTCTTCTTCACAATGCGCTGCAGCCGTTCAAACGTCTGCGTCAGCGGCACCATCCGCACTTCCATGATGCCGCCCTGCAGCTCATCAATCTTGCGCTCCAGGGACCGGGCCAGCTTCTGCAGCTCAATGACCGGCTGGGTGTGTCCGCCGTCCACGCGCAGCAGGTCCGCAATGCGCCCCAGGCCGGTGCGCACCAGCGCAATCTCGCCCACCACGTTCATCAGGCGGTCCAGCTTCTCAATGTCCACACGCACGGTCTCCGTGCGCGGCGTGGCCGCCGAATGCGCCGGGACCAGCGTCTCCTCCTCCACCGCCGCGGGGCGCGCCGGGGCCGGCTCCGGGGCCTGCACCGAATTGCGCGGGCGCGTCCCGACGATGGACGCGGTGAACGCGGGGTCCAGCGCGCGCACCGCGTCTCCCAGCTCCGCCACCGCCACCTGGCCGGCAAACAGCAGGTCAAACGCGATGACGCCGGGCGCCTTCTCGCTGGAGGGGAGCGTGGTGATGATCTCGCCGCGGGACTTGAGCGCCTCCGTGAGCTTGCCCAGCCCCACGTCAAAGGCGTCCAGCGCCAACGGCGCGTGCACCAGGTAGATGGGCACGCCCTGGGCCACGTTGTCCGTGAGGCGGTGCTCCTCGTACTCGGTCAGGACGCTGAAGAACTCCGGGGCCAGGTCCAGGTCCTTGGGCGTGCGGGCCACCACCGCCGCCGCCGGCTCCACCCCGGTCTTGATGGCGCCCACGCGGCGGCTGACCTCATTGACGCGGTCTTCCAGCCGGGCGGCCTCCTGCGGGTTGGCCTCCACCAGCTTCTGGAACAGCTCCACCGCCTCATCCAGCACGGACAGCACGCCGGTGGTGGGGGTGACCTTCCCCAGCCGCATGGCGTCCAGCGCGTCCTCCATGGCGTGCGCCAGGTGCCCCAGCGCGGGCAGGCCAATGAGCCCGCCAATGCCCTTGAGGCTGTGGGCCGCGCGGAAGACGTCATTGATGAGCGCGGGGGCCACGCGCCCGCCGCGCAGCCCGGTGTCCAGGGCGGACACGCCGTTGGCCAGCGCTTCCACCAGCTCGGCGGCCTCCGCGCGGAATTCCTTCTCCGTCACGGCGCACCTCCCGGGGCCGCGGCGGGCCACAACGGCGTCAGCGCCTCCCGCAGCGCGGCCAGCGTCACCGGCTTGGTCACGTACCCGGTGGCCCCCAGGGACAGCGCCTTCTGCCGGTCCCGCTCCGCGGCCTGGGTGCTCACCACCAGGATGGGGGCGTCCTTCTGCAGCGGGTGCTGGCGCACAAACCGGATGAGCTCCAGGCCGTGCACCTCCGGCATGTTGATGTCCGTGAGGATGAGGTCATACGGCCCGGAGGGGAGCGCCCGCAGCGCGGTGAGCCCGCTGTCCGCGGTGTCCACGCGGGCCTCGCGGCCGCGCTCGGCGGCCAGCTCCTCCACGGCGGACGTCAGCATCTGCCGCGTGGCGGCCGAGTCATCCACGACGAGGATCCTCAGCTCCGGCATCAGACCGCTCCTCCCAGACGCCCCAGCAGCTGCTGCTCCAGGATGGCGCGCTCCATGGCCGCACCCGCCTGGGTGAGGAACAACTCCAGCACCTGCGTGTCACCCAGCTCGCGCCCGTCCGGCGCGTTGTCGCAGTACAACACGGCCTCCACCCGGTGCGAGCACAGGATGGGTGCGACCCACGCACGGGAGGGCAGCGGGCCGCCCAGGCGCTCGGACAGGTAGCGGTTCCATTCGGAGGCGAAGAACGGGTGCGCGCCGGGCCGCCCCTCCTTGAGGGCGGCGGCCAGCACGGTGTCCGCCTCCAGCGGGATGTGCGTGTCCCGCAGCGCCTTGCCGGGGTCCCGGTTGTTGGCGTCCAGGCCAAAGCCGCCCAGCCCCACAAAATCCCCCTCCGTGACCAGGAACAGCGCCGCGCGCGAGAACGTGGTGGACGCCACGCGCAGGATCATCAGCGGGATCTCGTCACGGCGCTCCGGGTCATTCACCGGGCCCACCATGTCCCGCAGCATCTCCAGTGCGCGCGCCAGCTCCGCCTGCGGGCCGGTCAGCGGCGCCACCGGGATGGGGGCAGCCTCACCCAGCTCCGCCATCAGCTCGCTGCCCAGGTCCACGCTGCCGGCGCGGTCCGACAACCCCGCGGCGGCCAGCACCGCGTCCACAAACGCCACGGTGTCCTGCGGCGTCATGCGCTCCGGCGGCGGCTTGCGGACAAACAGTGACACGCCCAGTTCCCGCGCGCGGTCCACCGCGTCCGTGTTGTCCGCTTCCGACGTGAGGATCACGCGCGCCCCGGGCTCCTTCTCCTTGAGGCGGCGTACCAGGTCCAGCCCGCCCAGGATGCCGCGGCCATCCACGCGCGGCATCACCAGGTCCACCACCGCGGCCGTGCGGCCGGACCCGGTGCGGGCGGACACCCGTTCCCAGGCCTCCCGGGCGCTGCCGGCCTTCCCCACCTTCAGGCCGCGCTCCACAATCCGGCGGCACACCGCCTCCAACAGCGCGGGATCGTCGTCCACCACCAGCAGGTCCTCCGTGGGCGCCTCCACGGCGGGCAGCCGCGTGCGGGTCCCCTTGCCGCGGGCGGGCGCGGGACGGGCCGCGCGCTCGTCCCGCGCGCGCGCCACCACGGCCTCCGCCTCAATCCCGCCGGCCACGGCCACCCCCTGGTCACCCAGGTAGCAGGGGACCTCCGCCGCCTCCGCCGCCGCCTGGAACGAAAACGTGCCGCGGCCCACCGCCAGCAGGCGTTGCACCAGCTCGCGCAGCCGGTCCGTCAGGACGCGCGCGGCGTCCTCCGCCAGCTCCGGCGCCACCACCATGACGTCCCCAAAGCAGTCCGGGATGGGCTCCTTGCGGCGGGCTTCCGTGAGGCTGTCCAGCACGTCATCCGTGAGCACGTCCGCGGCTTTCAGCACGTCCGCCACGGTGCGCGTGTCCGAATCCACGCGGGCCGCCACCAGGCGCCCCTCCCGCAGGGTCACGTGGCCCTGGTCCTCCTCGCCCTTGACGTGGAGCGCCCCGGAGCGGCCCGCTACGGCAAGCACCCTCAGCACCTCGTCCAGGTGGATGTCCTCCACCAGCCCGTCGAGCTTCATGGTCACCACGGTCCCGGTTGGGACGGACGGCGGACGCTAGCAGAGGTGCCCCAGCCGCTCCACCGCGACCTGCCCGCCGCGAGCGTCAATGGCCTGGCGGACGCTGCGCAGGAATGGGCCCGCCAGCAGCGGCTTGGTCAGCGTGTGCACGTCCTGGTCCCGCAGGCGGGACACGGCGTCCCCGTCCGTGTAGCCGGTCACCGCCAGCAGCGCCGCGCGCGGCGCGCGGCGGCGCACTTCCAGCAGCAGGGTGGGCCCATCCATGGTGGGCATCACAATGTCCGTGATGACCAGGTCCACCTCCGGCCGCCGGGCCAGCAGGTCCAGCGCCTGCTGGCCATCCGGCGCGTCCAGCGCCACGTACCCCTGGTGCTCCAGCAGCCGGTGCAGCAGCTTGCGCACGGCGGCGTCATCCTCCACCACCAGCACCGTCTCGTTGCCGCGCACCAGCGTGCGCGTGACCTCGCGCGGCTGCGGTGCCTCCGCCGCCGCCTCGCGCAGCGGGAAGTCCACGTGGAAGCTGGTCCCCGCACCCGGCGCGGTCTCCACGTACACGGTGGCGTCATGCCGCTGGAGGATCCCGTACACCACCGCCAGGCCCAGCCCGGAGCCGCGCTCCGGCGGCTTGGTGGTGAAGAAGGGTTCAAACAGGTGTTCGCGCACGCCGGGGTCCATGCCGGTGCCGGTGTCCGTCACACTGAGCCGCGCGTGGGCGCACAGATCCTCCGGGCCGGCCGGGTTGACGCGCGTGCGGAACGTCAGCGTCCCGCCGGCGGGCATGGCGTCACGCGCGTTGAGGGCCAGGTTGAGCAGCACCTGTTCCAACTGGCCCTGATCCGCCAGCAGCGGCAGCCGCTCCGCGCACACGTCCACGCGGATGGTCACCCGTTCCCCCAGCAGGCGGGACAACATGGGCTCCACGCCGGCCAGCAGTTCATTGAGGTCCAACGCGGCCGTCTGCAGCGGGTCCTTGCGCGAAAACGTCAGCAGCTGGCGCGTGAGCTGCGCGGCCCGGCGCCCCGCCTCCTCAACGTCCCGCACCATGTCCAGCAGCCGGGGCTCCGCGTGCAGGTCCGCCCGCAGCAGGCGGGCGTTGGTGTTGATCACCGTCAGCAGGTTGTTGAAGTCATGCGCCACCCCGCCGACCACCCGCCCCAGCGCGTCCATCTTCTGCGCCTGGCGCAACTGCTCGCCGGTGGCCAACTGATCGGTGATGTCCCAGCCAGCGCCCAGCGTTCCCACGCAGCGGACCGGCGTGCCCGGCGCCCCGCCGTCCCACACCCCGCTGGCCTGCAGGTCATAGAAACGGCGCCGCCCGTCCCGCGTGGCCAGCTCCACCGTACGCCGGGCCGCCGGGCACCCGCTGCTGCGCCGTTCGCGGAAGACCCAGCGCCCCTCCCCGTCCGGCTCCGCCAGGATGCGCTCCGCCGGCCCGCCCTCCAGTTCCTCCGCGTCATACCCCAGCAGCCGTGCACCCTCCCGGTTGATGCGCCGCACCCGGCCCTCCCCGTCCAGGAAGAACACCACGCCCGGCACGGTCTCAAACAGGGCTTCGTACTTGCGTTGCACGTGCGCGCGGGCCACCGCGGTGGCATGGCACTCCGCGGCGCGCTTCACCTTCTCCACCAGCACTCCCGGGTCCGCCGGCGTGACCACCACATCAAATGCGCCGGCGCGGTAAGCCTCCACCGCGGCGCCGGGCCGCGCGTCATCCGTGACCAGGATCCCCTGCAGGTGGGCCACCGCCCCGCGCGCCCACCGCAACAGGCTGAGCCCGGAGGGCTCGCCGGACAGGGCGTCCACCACCACCACCACCCCCGGCCGCTGCTCCGTCAGGGCGCGGCGGGCCTGCGCGCCATCCCCGGCGGGAAACACCTGGAAACCCTGGGCCGCCACCGCATCCGCCCACCGGGCGGTCCTCGCGTCGCCAGCCACCAGAACGCAGTTGCGGGAATCGGACGGTCGCTCCGTGGTGGCGCTCATCGGCCCCTCACCCCCTGCCCCCGCCCCGCTGGGCCGGAGGAGCCTATCCCATCCGTGCAGTCGGCAAGGCCCCGCGCGAGCGTTCAAGCTTCCCGCCACCGGCGAGCCTTTACCTGCGCCGGCAGCTTTCGCCGCCAGCCGGAAGGACGGCGTGCGCCCAAACGCGGGGGCGAATCAACAGGCCAATGCCTTGGCGACCCTGGTTTGCCTTCGGGCAGGCGCTTGGCGTGGAGGTGAGAGACCTGATTCCGCCATCGCGGGCGCGCGGGGAGCCCAAGCAGCGGTCCCATGGATGGCATGTCTCGCGGCACCCTGACAAAGCGGCCTTCGGCGACGTCGGACCCGCGTTGCGTTCCGGCTGGTCGCCATGGAACGGAGGCCACAACCATGGGCGACTACACCCCGCGCCGCCGGGCCGCGCGAACAGGCTGACGCCGCAACCGCGCGCGCAGCGGCGCCGGGCAGGTGACCGCTTTCCGGTCAGGGTGTCCGGAAAACCGGCCTGCGGGGCGGCTTGCGTCATGTGTAATCAACCCTGTTCAGCTGGCGTGGATGTTGCCCCGGCGCTCCGCCGTGCCGGGCCACGTTTGTACCCGGGCGGGGGCGCGGCCGCGTCTCAAGGACGCCCGGTGGGTGGGAGCCAGAGCTGCCCCGGCCAGCCGATGAGGAGACCTGTGTTCGTCTAGATCGAAACTCGACGGGAGACGCGTGGGCACGCCGTGCAACGGAGTCCACGCGAGCGTGGTGCGCAGCCGGTCGGAAGTGTGACCGGTTGGAGTTGATGCAGAGGCCCACCACGTTGACCGGCGCATCACGCTGGAAAAGCCGGCCCCGGCGAGCGCAGCGGCAGTCCACGGTCAGAATACGCTGCGGACCAACTGGGTCCGTGGAGGGGAACCCCGTTCCCAAACAGCAAGAAAGGGAAA
>JACRCW010000021.1 GCA_016218805.1 Deltaproteobacteria bacterium
ACGCCGCCGGCTCGGCATCCCGTGCCAACAGGAGTGGACCCCCCAACCACGGGCCCGCTCCCAGCCTCCATTGGACACATCGCCGCGCCGCATTTCGATCCAGGCAAGCCCGGAGCCGACGGGGCCGCTAATCAAGTACCTCACGCGTCCCTCCTCCCATTGTGCTCCATCACATGGTGCTCCGTGGTGGGGTTGATCGCAACGCTCCTCGCTCACAGGTTGGTCCAGCGGTGTTCAGTCAGCGCCGCAGCCACCGCACCGGGTCCACCGGGCGTCCGCGCGCGCGCAGCTCAAAGTACAACCGTGGCCCCACCAGGCTCTCACTGTCACCCACGAACGCGATCACGTCCCCCTCCGCCACCTCGTCACCCGCCTGCACCACCATGCGCGACAGGTGCGCCAGCAGCGTGTGGTACCCGTCCCCGTGGTCCACAATGAGCAGCTGCCCGAACCCGCGCAGCCACCCCGCGTGCACCACCCGCCCGCGTGCCACGGCCACCACCTTCTGTCCCAGCGGCGCGTTGATGGACACGCCGGAGTGCATCACCTCCGTGCCCGCCCGCTCGTGCGTCACGCCAAACGGCACGTCCACCGCGCCGTCCGTGGGCCAGCGCAGCTGCCCCTTGAGCGCGGCAAACCCGGAGGCGTTCTGCGCCGGGGGAAGATCATCCATCAGGTCACGCAGGCGGCGGCGCGCGGCGTTGAGCTCATCAATGCGCTGTTGCGCGGCGCCCTTGCGCAGCCCCACCGCCATCAGGGATGCGGCGCGGCTCACCCGCGTGGCGGCGGCGGCCCGGCGCGCGCCCTCCAACGTGCCGCGCTCCTGGGCCAGGCGTCCCTGCAGGTCGCGCAGGCGCGCGCGCTCGTGCAGCAGCGCCTCGCGGCGGGCCTGCACGCGTTCCACCAGCGCCGCATCATGCTCCGCCACCTGCCGCAGCACGTGCCGCGTCCACACCAGGTCCCGCATGGACCGCGCGCCCAGCATCATCTGCAGGTCCGCCTGGGGCCCCAGCCACATCATCCCGCGCAGCCGCCGGGTCAGCGCCGCCTCCGCCTCCTCCAGCTCGCGCGTGAGCCGCGCCGCGTCCAGCTCCGCGTCCGCCACCTGCTGCTGCGTGCGCGCCACGCGCGCGTCCAGCTCCGCGGCGCGCGCATCCAGCCGCGCCATGGCCTCGTCCAGCTCGCCCAGCGCGCGCGTGATGGACCGCTCCTCGCGGACAATCTCCTGCAGCACCGCTTGCCGCTCATCCATCTCACGCACCAGCCGGGCCAGGTCCGTTTCCGTGCGCGCCGCGTCATCCGCGCCGGCCGCGGCCCACAGCATCCCCACCAGGAGCACGGCGGTCCCGGCCACTCACGCCTCCTCGCGCCCGGCAAACCGCGTCACCCCCACCAGCCCGCCCAGGATTCCCAGCCCGGCACCCAGGCCCATCAGCGCCACCACCACGCCCAGCGGGGGCCCGCCCAGGCTGACGGACCCAAACGCGCGCGCCAGCGCCTGTTCCACCTGCAGCGCCAGCACGCTGTGCAGCCCCAGCAGGCACCCGCCCGCCAGCGTCCCGCCAGACAGCCCCTGCAGCGCGCCCTCAATGACAAACGGCGCGCGCACAAACGCGGGTGACGCGCCCACCAGCACCATGATCTGCACCTCGTCCCGGCGCGCCAGCAGTGTCAGTTTCAGCGTGTTGGAGATGACCAGGATGGTGACCAGCGCAATGAGCGCGCCCAGCAGGCCGCCGGCCAGCCGCAGGATGCCCAGCACGGCACCCAACCGGCCCAGCTCCTCGGCGCCCCATGCCACCTCCACCACCAGCGGCTCGCCCTTGAGCGCCGCCGCCACGCGCTCAGACTGCTCCGCGGGGCTGCCCGGCAGCAGCTCCACCTCCACGGCGGCGGGAATCACGTCGTCATCCATGCCGTCCAGCACGTGCGCGCGCTCACCCAGCGCTTCGCGCAGGCGCGCGCGGGCGCCGTGGCTGCTGACAAAGCGCGCGTCCAGCACGCCGTCCACGGACCGCGCGCGCTGACGCACGGGCTCGGCCAGCTCCGCGGTGACGGTGGGATCCAGGAACGCCACCACCAGCATCTCGCGGTTCCACGCGTCCGCCAGGCGGGACAGCTGCAGCAGCAGCAGCGCAAACGCCCCCAGCGCGGTGAGGCTGAGAGCAATGATACCCACGGACAGGCTCATGGCGCCGGCGCCCTGCCGCAGGCCCAGCAGCGCGGTGCGCGTGACGCTGCGCGCCTGGTTGATGGCGGTGGTGATCATCACACCCCCGCCGAATGCACGCGCCCGTCCGCCAGCGCAATGATGCGGTGCCGGTAGCGCGTCAGCAGGATGGGATCATGCGTGGCGACGACGACGGTGGTGCCGCGCGCGTTGATGTCACTGAGCAGGTTCATGATGTCCACGGCGCGCTCCGGGTCCAGGTTGCCGGTGGGCTCATCCGCCAGCAGCACCAGCGGCTCGGTGACAATGGCCCGCGCAATGGCCACGCGCTGCTGCTCGCCACCGGACAACCGCCGCACCTCGGCGGCGCGCTTGTGCGCCAGCCCCACGCGCTTGAGCGCGTCAAACACGCGCTGGCGCGTGACGGACGGAGAGAGGCCCTGCACGTCCAACGCCAGCGCCACGTTCTGCTCGGCGGTGCGGGTGTCAATGAGTTTGAAGTCCTGGAACACCACGCCAATCTGCCGGCGCAGCAACGGCAGTTGGCTGTCCGCCAGGTGCGCCACGTTCTTGCCGGCAATGAAGACCTGGCCGCGGTTGCAGCGCTCGGCCAGGAACAGCAGGCGCAGCAGCGTGGTCTTGCCCGCGCCGGAGGGCCCCGTCAGGAACACAAACTCACCCTTCTCCACGGCCAGGTTCACGTCGTCGAGCGCCGGCCGCGCGGCGCGCTCATACACCTTGGAGACGTGGTAGAGCTCAATCATGCGCGGCTCTCCACCCTAAGCCCGCGTTTTGACACGTCAACTTTCCCGCACGTGGCCGCCGCTGCCCTGGGGCTTGTGGCCACGCTGCCGCCGGTCACCGCCGAGCACCATTGACAAGCGGTGTCCGTTTCCCTCAATTGCGCGCCCTTTCACCAACCCCCCCTACCCGGTAGGGCTCCCCGCCCTCCGGTGACAATGGATTGAGCTGTGGCCACGTCCGTCCCCATCGAGAAAGTCCGCAACATCGGCATCTCCGCCCATATTGACTCCGGCAAGACCACGCTGACGGAGCGCATCCTGTTCTACACGGGCAAGATCCACGCAATCCACGAGGTGCGCGGCAAGGACGGGGTTGGGGCCAAGATGGACTCCATGGACCTGGAGCGTGAGAAGGGCATCACCATCCAGTCCGCGGCCACCTTCTGCATGTGGGGCCCGCACAACATCAACATCATTGATACGCCGGGCCACGTGGACTTCACCATTGAGGTGGAGCGCGCGCTGCGCGTGCTGGACGGCGCCATCCTGGTGCTGTGCAGCGTCTCCGGCGTGCAGAGCCAGTCCATCACCGTGGACCGGCAGATGAAGCGCTACAAGGTGCCGCGCATTGCGTTCATCAACAAGATGGACCGCGCGGGCGCCAACGCGTTCCGCGTGCGGGACCAGCTGCGGGAGAAGCTGGGCCACAACGCACACATGGTGGCCATGCCCATTGGCGCGGAGGACAAGTTTGAGGGCGTCATTGACCTGGTCACCATGCAGGCCAACTACTACGAGGGCGAAGACGGCACCGAGGTGGTGGTCAAGCCCATCCCCGCCGAGCTGGCCGACGAGGCCAAGCAGCTCCGCCACGAGCTGGTGGAGGCCATGGGGGACTTTGACGACAAGGTGATGGAGAAGTTCCTGGAAGAGAAGGAGGTCACGCCGGAGGAGCTGCGCGTGGCCATCCGCAAGGCCACCCTCAGCCTCAAGTTCACCCCGGTCATGTGCGGCAGCGCGTACAAGAACAAGGGCGTGCAGCTGCTGCTGGACGCGGTGTGCGCGTACCTGCCCTCGCCCGACCAGGTGGAGAACGAGGCGCTGGACCAGGCCAACAACGAGCAGATGGTGATCCTGGCCTCCGACCCGGCCAAGCCGTTTGCCGGGCTGGCCTTCAAGCTGGAGGACGGCAAGTACGGACAGCTCACGTACATCCGCCTCTACCAGGGCACGCTGCGCAAGGGGGACGTTATCTTCAACATGTCCGCCGGCGAGCGGAAGGTGAAGGTGCCGCGGCTGGTGCGCATGCACTCGGACGAGATGCACGACATTGACGAGGCGCACGCGGGTGACATCGTCGCGATGTTTGGCGTGGACTGCGCGTCCGGCGACACGTTCACCGACGGCAAGCTGAAGGTCACCATGACCTCCATGCACGTGCCGGACGCGGTGATCAGCCTGGCCGTGCAGCCCAAGGACAAGACGGGCACCAACAGCTTCTCCAAGGCGCTCAACCGCTTCTCCAAGGAGGACCCCACCTTCCGCGTCCACCGTGACGAGGAGAGCGCGCAGACCATCATCTCCGGCATGGGCGAACTGCACCTGGAGATCTACCTGGAGCGCATCCGCCGCGAGTACAACTGCGAGGTGATTTCCGGGAAGCCGCAGGTGGCCTACCGCGAGAGCATCACCAAGCACGTGGAGTACATGTACACGCACAAGAAGCAGACGGGCGGCTCCGGCCAGTACGCCAAGATTGGCGGGTACGTGGAGCCGCTGCCCTCGGACGCGGTGGAGCGCTTTGAGTTCCTGGATTCCGTGGTGGGCGGCGCGGTCCCGCGCGAGTTCATCCCGGCGGTGGAGAAGGGGTTCAAGGAGGCCATCCAGCGGGGCACCCTCATTGGGTTCCCGGTGGTGGGCGTGCGCGTGTGCCTCAATGACGGCAACAGCCACCCGGTGGACTCCAGCGAACTGGCCTTCAAGCTGTCCGCCATCTACGCGTTCCGCGACGTGTACGACAAGGCCAAGCCCATTGTGCTGGAGCCCGTCATGAAGGTGCAGGTGGCCGTGCCTGAGGAATACCAGGGCACCGTCATTGGCCAGGTGAACCAGCGCCGCGGCGTCATCCGCACCTCTGAGAACGCGGAGGGCTACGTCACCGTGGACGCCGAGGTGCCGCTGAACGAGATGTTTGGCTATTCCACCGACCTGCGCAGCGCCACGCAGGGCAAGGGCGAGTTCACCATGGAGTTTGCCCGCTACGCGCCCTGCCCCAAGGGCGAGCAGGAACGCCTGGTGGAGGAATACCGCAAGAAGAAGGACGCGGAAGCCAAGGCGCGCTGACACGCGGGCACGCCGCGTACCGGGGCCGCTCCTGTCAACGGATGACGGGGGCGGCCCTTCCGCTTTCAGGGCGGCAGGTCCGCGTGCAACTCCGCAACGGGAAGCGTGACGCCGACGGCGGGCAGTTCCACCACCGCCTGCAGGCCCTGGAACACCGTGTTGCACCAGTTGCCTGACGCATCCGGGGAGAAGACCTCCACGGTGGGACGCTGGCCGTCCACCAGCACGTAGTGCCGCAATGACGCGATGGACCGGTACGCCACAAACTTGTCCCCCCGGTCGTACGCCTCCGTCGACGGCGACAGCACCTCCACGATGACAGTGGGGTTGAGCACCGTGTCCGCCGGTCCCGGTGGGTGGAACCGCGGCGGACCGCAGATGACCATGAGGTCCGGATAGACCACGATGCCGGGCCCCGGAATTTACAGCCGGACGTCGCTGCCGAACGGCTGGCAGGGCTTGCCCCGCAGGCGCCCACTGAGCGCCGCTCCGAAGCTGGGGCCCAGTTTGGCGTGCCGCAGCGTCCCGCCGACCCTGGCGAACATCTCGCCGCCGATGAACTCGCTGCGCTCCGGCGCGTCCCGCTCCAGGCGCAGGTACTCGTCGACGGTGAAGCGCCGGGGCACGCGGGCAGTCACAATGGCCCGGAGGTTATGGCAGCGGTGGCGGGAAACGCCATGTACGCGCGGGGAGGCCGGTCAGGCAGGGCGGGCGGAGAGCGGTCAGGGCGGCGCGTCCGCCCCCACCGGCATGGCGCGGCGGGGAGACGGGTACAACGGTCCCTGCACCAGCGTGGGACCGGGCCACGACGGTTGCCGCACCAGGGGGAGCGCGGGTTCCAGGTCCACCTGCACGTCCCACAGCTCCACGTCGTGGAAATGGGCGCGGCCGCCGCGGGTCAGCAGCCACTCCTCAATCCGGTGCGCCACCACCACGCCGCCGCCCACGTCGCGGTAGTCGGCGTACTCGGCCCGCAGGCGCCAGGGGAGCCCGGCCAGCCGCACCACGTATTCCACCGCCGTCACCAGCCCGCTGTCACCGTCCACCTCCAGCACCCATTCCACCTCGCCACCGCGCCGGTCCCGCAGGGACAGCAGCAGGTGCGGGCCGTGCCGCGGCACCAGGCGCACCTCCGCAAAGTCCGGGTCCACCGGCTCCCAGGGCCGCACCAGCCCCATCATCACCGTGAGGTGCAACTCGCGGCGGACGCCGGCCACCGGCGTGTACGGGCGCCCGTTGACAGCGGTGCGCAGGTGCCCGTCCTCCAGCGCCCACGCCACGCGCCCGCCGTCACGCTGCGCCACCTGCCAACCCGCCGCGCGCGTGAAGTCAAAGCGCGTGCTGGCCACCCATGACGGCGCCAGCTCCGGGTACACCAGCTCGGCAATACCCGGCTCAAAGGTGTCTTCGCTCATGAAGCGCATGGCCTGCAGGCGGCGCCCTCCGGTGTGTGCACGGCGGGCCTCCTGCCACGCGTCCCACGCGCCGCTGGGTCCGGATTCCAGCACGCGGAACAGCCGCGGCCGGCACGCGGAGGTCCCCAGCAGGACCCCCAGCAACGCCACCGCCCAGCACGCCCATGGGAACAGGCCCCTGCGCATGCGCCGGAGCATGGTCCGGCCCCCCCCGCCGCCACAACCACGCTGCCGGGGCACCGCCCGCGTCAGCGCACCGGCTTGCCGTCCCGGTACTCCACGTCAACCACCAGCTCCCCTTTGGCGTCCCACTGCTTGAAGCGGCCGTGCTGCACGCCGGCCTTGTAGTACGCCTCCGCCTCGCGGCTGCCCTCAGCGGAGTACTTCACCCACCGCCCATGCCGTTTCCCGTCGAGATACTCCCCCTCCTCCACCAGCTGCCCGCTCTTGTGGTAGCCGCGGTAGGGACCGTGCTGGCGGCCGGGCTTGCCGGGCTGCTCGCACCAGGTCTCCAGGCCCTGCGGGGGCGAGAACCCCTTCTGCTCTGTGCCCTCCGGGCAGCGGTCCTTCTGCAGCACGCGGTCCAGGCGCGCGCGCGTGGACGGGTCAGGCTCCGGTGCCTTCTCGCCATCCCCCGCGTAGCGGCCCGGGAGGAGGCCGGTGCCGGTGAGCGCCAGGCTGGCTTCGCGGTCCACCCGGGTGACCAGCATGGGGACGCGGTAGCGGACGCGCACACTGACCGGTTGGGTTTCTTCGCCGCCGCGGATGGTGACCTCCAGCCCGTCATCCGGCAGGGACGCGCCGGCGGAGAGCACGCGCGCGCGGACCAGCGCGGCCACGCCAAACGCGTCCGTACCCGCCGGCAGCGGCGAACTGGCCAGCGAGGGCAATGCAGCCTCCACCGCGTTGTACCGGTCCCGCAGTTTGTAGCCCGCGGCCAGCAGCGCCACGGCGGCAACCAGCAGCACGGCGTTCCACGGGATGCTCCCCGCCTGCACCGGCGGACGCCCGGCGGGTTTCTTGCCGCCCTTTGCGGCCCTGCCGGCGGGCGTCACGGGCGGCTTGCGGGCGGGCGGCGGCGGGGGAGCAGGCATGGCCAACGGGTACCACGCCCGGCGTGGCCGGCGCAGCCTGGGGCAGGCCTAGGGCGGAGCGGCGATCCACCCATCCACGTACTGCCAGACGGCCGCCAGCGCCGGGCGGACGGTCACCGCCAGCAGGCCGTGGAGCAGGACGCCACCCAGCGCCACCGAGGCCGCGCCGCCCAGCATGATGGGAAGAAACGCTTCGCCCAGCACCCCCAGGCTGATGGTGTTGGTGATGGCAAACGTCAGCGGCACCAGCGAAAAGCCGCCGCCCACGACGAACAACGACACCAGCAGCACCGGCAGCGCGGCGAGCGCGAACGCAACGGGGGCCAGCGCCGTGCGCAGCACGCGGCGGCCGGGGCTGTCCCGCCGGTCCAGGCGGGCGCGCAGCGGCGGCACCACGCGGCGCGCCACCGAGCTTGCGGACGCGGAGGCCACAAAGAACGCCGTCTCCAGCAGCGGCACCAGCAGCAGCGTCCCCGGAACAATGAACGCCATTCCAATGATGGCCAGCGCAACCGCCGCCAGGTCCTGCCACCCGGTGTTCAACTGCAGCATCTGCCACACCAGGACGCCCAGGCCACCCGTGGCGGCGGCGCCCAGCACCAGCGGCACCCCCACGCCCAGCACCAGCCCCACGGACGTCCCCAGGGCGACGTCCGTCCCCCACCCCAGCCACGGTGACCCGGACGCGGGCTCCTGCTCCATGGGCGGCCGTTCCGGTTCCACCGCCGGCGCCTCGGGCGCCTCGGGCGAACCTACCGGTGGCGGGTTGTCCGCCGGCGGCGCAGCCAACAGGCAGGCGAGAAGGAGCGCGCTCATGCGTTCAGTCCGGCAGCACCGCGGTGGCCTCAATCTCCACCTTGGCGCCCTGCTCCAGCAACGCCCTCACTTCCACCAGCGACATGGCCGGGTAATGACGCCCCATGCGGTCCCGCCACGCCTGGCCGATCTCGGCGCGCTGCGCGGAGTATTCGCGGTGATCCGTGACGAACACCGTCATGCGCGCCACGTGCTCCGGTAGTCCACCCGCCGCCCGCACCACCGCCAGCACGTTGTCCAGCGCCTGCGCCCACTGCTCATGCAGGACCGCCGTGTGGAAACGCTCCTGCGCGTCCCACCCCACCTGCCCCGCCACAAACAACACCCGTCCCCGGCCCACCATCCCGTTGGCGTAACCCTTGGGCTGCGCCCATCCCTCGGGCTGGATCCGCTGCAGCGTGCCCTGCGTTGACATGGCAAGACCTCCGTCGTCCCGGCGCGAGGCAACCACACCGGTACGCGCCACCGCAAATCCCTCAGTCAGAGTGGACCAGGGTCAACGCCGGTCGCCGGACACACTTGGCGAACGGCCCGCACCGCAGGGCGCAGGCAACAGCTGCTGAGGTGCAGGCACGTTGGCGGGCGGGATGTGGAGGGACCGGCTTCGCCGGTCAGAGGGGAAGAGGCGGGATGGGCCGGCGACCGGCGGGGACGCCGGTCCCACTGCGCCCCTTCAGGTCCGTTGCGCACCAATACACTCCGGACACACTTGGCGATTTCCGGCCCCGCACCCCAGCGCAGGCATGAGCTGCTGAGGGTGCAAGCGGGTTGGTGGAGGGGCACGCGTCGACGCCGGGATTAGGACCCCTTGACGATGATGGCGCCCTTCATCATGTCCATTCCGCACAACCACTGGAAACTCCCAGCCTGCGCGGGCGTGAACTCCACCGCCGTCTCCTTGCCAAATGGCAACTCCGTCTTCTTCACGTTGAACGCCGGCAGGTGCACCTGCGCGCCACACTCGCCCTTGCTCTCCTGGATGAAGATGAGCCTGGCGGGGACGCCTGCCTTGAGTTCCACCGCCTTGGGCACGTAGCCCATGTCCGTCACCCGCACGCGCACCACCTGCGTGCCGCCCTGCAACTCCGCCGCCGCCACCGCCGCGGCCGGCCTGGCCGCCTCGTCCTTGCACGACACTGACAACGCCACCAGCACCACGCACCACAACGCTTTCATTGCTCCGCTCCTTCCAGGCCCCGTCACCGCCGTACCCGCTCCAGCAGCGCCGCGTCCACGCCCAGCCGCTTGACCGCGTCCTCAGCCTGCTGGGTCACCACCGCCTCCGGCACGTACGCCGCGCGCAGGGACTCCGCCACCGTGGTCACGTCTGCCGGCCGGATCCGTCCCTCCTGGGCCAACACCAGCGCCGCCTGGAGAAACCCGTGCACCGGACACACCTTGGGATGCCCAAACGCCAACGGGTCACGCCCCCGCTCCAGGCGGATGAACACCCGCGCCACGGGGTCCGGCGTCTGCGGCAAACGGTCTGCAATGCGCAACGCCTCGTCCACCTCCGGGGCTTGCGCGCCCATGGTCAGCATGCGCTGCCGGAGCGCATCACCGCGCAGGCCGGCGCAGATCTCGCCAAACAGCGTGAACACCGCGGCGTCACTCTCCACGTCATCACCAAACAGCCACCAGCGTGACGGTCCGGGAATGTCACGGCGGTACAGCAGCAGGGCGCACGTCTTGTAGCCCACCTGTTCCCTGATGGCCTTGGGGCGCAGCGCCCTGAGGTACCCGAACTGGTCCTTGAACGTGATGCCGTCATGCTGCACGCCGTCCAGCAGCATCTTGCGCTCCAGGATCCCGCGCAGCTGCGGCGGTGACCCGCTGACAAAGTACAACGGCGCCAGCAGCGGTTCGGCACCCGGCCCGCGCCGCAGCGCGCGGATGAGCGCCACGGCGCCAGGCACCGCGCGCTTGTCCAGCGCGGCCTCCGCCACAATGCCCAGCAGGCCGCGGACGGAGGAGAACCGCGTCTCCAGGTATGTCTTGTCAATGTCCCATACGAACACGTCACCCGCGTAGTCCGGCGGCAACGTGCGGTGGTTGGTGCGCTCCAGCAGCATGGTCACAGCGACGTCCCGCTCAGGCGCGGGAGCCCACCGCCTCCTTGTCCAGCTCCAGGTCCAACTTGAGGATCTCCTCCAGCGCGGGGCGCGCCTTGGCGCGGCCCTCCAGGATGTCATTGACCACGCGCATCAGCGGCAGGTTCAGCTTGAGGCGGCCCGCCAGCGCGGCAGCTTCGCGCGCGGTGGCCACGCCCTCCACGCAGCCTTCCACGCTCTGCAGCGCGCCCTCCAGGGACGCGCCCTGCGCCATCAGACCGCCCACGTCACGGTGGCGCCGCGTGGAGGAGACGTGGCGCGGGATGAGGTCCCCCACCCCGGCCAGGCCGCTGAAGGTGGACACCTCGCCGCCCAACCGCACGCCCAGCCGCGTGGCCTCGGACAGGCCGCGGGTGAGCAGCACACCGCGGGAGGTCTCACCCATCTCCAGCGCGTCCGCCATGCCGCTGGCCAGCGCCGCCACGTTGGAGATGGCGCCGGCCACCTCCACGCCCACCACGTCCATGGTGGTGTGCACCTTGATGGGCGTGCCTTTCACCAGCGTCTTGAGCATCTCCGCCACCTCGTCGTACCGGCTGGCCAGCACGGCCACCAGCGGCCGCTGCGAACTGGCCTCGTCAAAGTACAGCGGCCCGCCCAGCGCGCCCACCTTGCGCACGCAGGTCACCGCGCGGATGGCGGCGTGCGGCAGCGTGAACCCGGGCCCCACGCCGCGGCACGCGTGCAGCACCACGTGGTCCCCGCGCGCGTGCGGACCGTAGTGGTCCGCCACCTCGGGCAGCGCTTCGGCGGGGACGGCGAACAGCACCATGTCCGCGTCCGCCACCGCCGCGCCCATGTCGTCGTGCACGTGCGCCTTGGGGTGCGCGTGCCGCAACGTCTCCCGCGCGCGTGGATTGCGGGCCCACACGCGGACCTGCGCCGGCGTGCGCGTCATCAGCTCCGCCACGCGCGTGGCCAGGCGCCCGCCGCCCAGGATGGCCAGGTGGAGACCACTCATGCGGCACCTCCCCGTCCCAGCGCGCGGTGGTCTGAGGTCAATACCGGCCGCAGGCCCTCTTCGCGCTCAAACCGGTAACCCTCCAACCGGTTCTGGTAATACAGCAGCAGCGCGCGGTCCGTGGGGAACACGCGGTCCCCGCGGCGCAGGGCGGCCGGGGACGTGTGGTAGATGGAGAAGTGCCGCAACCCGTCGGTGACCACGTCCTCCGCGGTGCGGTCCGCCACGCGCGGTCCCAGGCGCACGCCGCCGCGCGCCGCCAGCCCGCGCAGTTCCGTCAGCATGCGTTCCACCTCGCGGTAGGTGTCCAGCAGCGGCACGTCGTCGCGCTCGGCGCCCTGGCGGACCAGGCGCAGCGTGTCCACGGACGGGTTCTGCCGCCGCAGCATGGAGAAGATGGCGCGCGCGGTGACATGCGTGGACTGGATGACGTTGTCCTTGAAGTACGCGTCGCTCAGGCGCACGCCCACCTCGCGGGTGTACTCCGCGTCGCGGGTCTCGTGCGCCTCCGGCTTGCCGCCGCGCAGCACGTAGCGCGCCGGATCCACACGGCGGCCGCGAGGGTCCAGGCTTTCGCCCTCGTCATCCACCGGATTGCCAAACGGGTCCATCCCGCGTCCCAGCGTGAAGAAGATCCGCGAATCCAGACTGAACAGCTGCCGCACGAAATCAAACACGCGCTTGGGCCGGCTGAATTCGTCGTCGGTAATGATGTAGCGCGACTTGCCGACCTCCTTGAGGAAGTCATCAATGAGCGTTTCAGCTTCCAGCACCAGCTCATAGGAGATGGTGGCGGGGACGATGAAGATGCGCGGGTTGGGTTTGTTGCGTTGCAGGTTGTTGATGAAGGCGCCCAGGCCCGTGCCCAGCAGGCCCAGCTTCAGGCGCTTCTCCACGGAGCCGGACCGGCAGCGCGTACCGCCGGGGAAGAAGATGTTGTCATAGCCGTGCTCCAGGGTGAGCGTGGCGTACTCCTTGAGCGTCTCCTTGTAGAGCGGGTCCTGCTTCTTGCGGTCCACCGTGTACGCGCCCAGGTTCCGCATGAAGAACCCAATGAGCGGGTTGCTGAACAGGTTGAGCCCCGCGCCGTAGATGAACGGCGGCAGCCCCATCCGGTACAGCGCGTACCCCACAATGATGCTGTCCATGTTGGACACGTGCGTGGGCACCACGATGACGGTGCCCACTTCGTGCAGGCGGCGGATGTGTTCCAGTTCACCCTGCACCACCAGCGCGTCCTCCAGGCTGGGCAGGTTGGCAAAGTCCGCCAGGATGCGCTTGGGGCTCATGGCGTTGAGCAGCAGGCCGAGCGCCGGTTCACCCGCGCGCGTGACCAGGTCATACAGCCGCGGTTCAAAGTGCCCGGCAATCTCGTTGCCGTAGCGGTCCACCGCCTGCCCAATGAGATCCAGCAGCGCGCGGTCGGACGCGCGCGTCATCTCATGGCGCGCGCGGTTCCAGAACGCGCGGTCCGCATCCACCGTGCGCGAATCACGGTCTTCCTTGAGGCGCCGCATCTCGTGGTAGATGCTGTCCGCCAGCACTTCGTCCGGCCGCGTCTTGCCCGCCTCCACGGAACGGCTGACGGTGGCCAGCACGCGGCTGTGCAGTTCAGTGAGGACGCGTTCCTTGTCTTCCGGTCGCATGGGACGGAGTCCATAGCGTGGCGGGGCCGGCGCGGTCGATGTTCACGGGCAGGTGGAGTTGCCACAGCTGGTGGCGACCGGGAACACCCCGCCGCGGCGGTACAGGCTCCCCGCGCTCACCTGGATGGTGCCCGGGGTGATGGTGCTCCCGGCCTGCGCGTTGGCGGCGTCAAACACGCCCATGGCGTCCACCAGGATCCCGTAGCTGAAACCGGTGGGGACCCACGTCAGCACCTTCCCCGCTGACGTGGACACCGCCATGCTGGAGTTGCCGGAGACCCGCAGCGCGGTGCTGGCGCCGCTGCGCCCGGTGAAGGTGTACGTGGTGTCCGCGTTGGTGAGCAGCTGCACGCGTGACTGCTCCGTGGCGGCAATGCCGTACATCACGTTGGTGAGCGTGATGGGCCCGCTCACGTCCAGGAACGCCCCCTGGATGGCCAGCAGGGACCAACTGTTGTTGCCGCTGACGGTCACCCCCGCCACGGAACAGTGCGAGGCCTGCCCGCAATACACGCCCATGGACCCGTTGTTGTCCGCCACCAGCGGTGCGCCGAGCGAGAGGCGCGCCTGGAACTGCACCAACACCCCGTAATAGGTGTTGCCGGACAGCGTGACGACGGACGTGGCGCTGGTGGCACGCGTGGATCCCGCGCAGTACCAACCGGTGGACGTGTTGTTCTCCGACCGCACGGCGCCGCTGAGCGTGCAGTGGCTGCGTTCACAGATGATCCCCAGGCTGGCGCGTTGGACGGTGGTGTCCGCAATGTCCAGGTTGTCCGCGTGGAAGCCGCGGATGCCGTAGTAGACCACGTCCGCCACCGTCACCCCGACGACGGACCCGCCAAACGCGGACGCGTAGTAGATCCCATGGGACGCCACGGCGACCGTGGGCGCGGCGGCCAGCGCGCCTGACAGCGTGGTCAACGCGGCGCCGGCGCCCAGGATGTTGACGCGGTACCCGCGGCTGATGGTGGCCTGCGCGGTGGCGCCCACAGGGAGCGGGAAGGTGCCGGGACCCACGTGCACGTTGCACGCATCCGGGCCCACGTCCGGCAGCAGGTCCACCGCGCGCTGCACGGTGGTCACCGCGCAGCGCGTAACCCCGGCAGACGCTGCGGCGTCCGCCAGGCCGTCACAGGTCGAGTCGTCACCGTCAGTGCGCACGTACAGTTCCACCGCGCCGCGGGTGCGCCGCGCCAGCGTGGAGATGCTGCCCGGCGCTGCGTGCACCGCCTCATCTGCGTGGCGGGCGTACGGGACGGAACCCACCGGCTGCGCCGTGACCAGCGCCGCGCCGTCCACGCTCACGTCGTACGTGACGTCGCTGCCGTCAAAGAACCCGGGGCAGGACGCGGTGTCCACACCGGCCTGGAAGGTGCCGTCCGTGGCGTTGGGCGTGAGGGTGACATCCGGCGGCTGGCAGGTGGTGGTGCCCTTGTGGAACTGGAAGGAGAGCACGTGCGGACCCGCCAGCGGGGCCCCCGCCGCGTCTTGCAGCGTGCCGGAGTAGTACAGGGTGGACGGCGAGAGGCCACCGCGTTCCGCACGCGCCAGCCAGCCGCCCACCACGCCCCCCACGACGAGCGCCGCCGCCACCGCGTGTTTGTTCATGGGAATCCTCCCTGCAGGATGGTGTTCCCGTCGCTGCCGCGCGCGGTTGGACCGGAGCGGAATGCGCCGCGCAGCCGCACCGCGCCATCTGCGGCCGCGGCCGACGGCAGGAATTCTCCGCGCAACCGCGGCGGGCCGGACACCGACGCGGCCGAGGAACTCAACGGCGCCGCCGAGGTTCCGGACGACGGCAGTGCCGAGGCGGACGATGAAAGACCGGTGGCCGACGAGGACGGCACGGATGACGACGCCCGCGACGCGGACGTGGCCGACGAGGAGGGCGCTGACCCGGTGCCGGACGATCCGCGCGAAATGGACGACGACGGCTGCCACGCTGAGGACGGGACGCCCGACGACGACGACGACGACGACAACAACAGCGACGATGCCGGGAATGAGGACGTCCCCCCGCCCTTGCCGTTCTCCCCGGTACTCCGGCGGCAGTGCAGGCGGTCCGGGTCGCACGTCCAACCCGCGGGGCAGTCCTCGTCGTGCTCGCAGCCCGCGTACTCGGGGCAGCCGCCCGCACACAGCAGCAGGACGGCGGACACGGCGGCCGCGGCCCGGTCACGTGCGCGTGGCAAGCAGCCCTCCCATCCAGGCCAGGCCCACTGCCGCACACGCCAGACCCGCCACGCCCAGCAGCACGGCACCCGCTCCCAGCAGAAAAGGGGGCGCCTGCAGCGCCAGGAAGCGCGGTGTGCCGCTCAGCCCCGGCGTGGGCACCTGCCCGACGATTCGGCCCTCCCCCGCCGCCAGCCCGCCCAGCAGCGCGCCCCCCGCCACGACCGCACCCGTGGACATGAGCCCGGCGCCCAGCAGCACGCCCACGGCCGCGGGCGCTGCGCGCACCCAATCCGGGGCGTGGGCCGCCGTCCCCGGGGGGTGGAGCAACAGTGTCAGGGCCAGCGCCGGGAGCACGGCTCCCGACGGTAGCACGCCGCGCGGTCAGTCCGTCTCGGGGTCCAGGATCTCACAATCGTCGGAACCGAACCCGCCGCCGGACTCGTTGCACTTGGCCAGCCGCTCGCCGATCACCTCGGCCGAGAAGTTCACCTTGATCTCACCGGTGACGACGTCATCCGGGTCCCCGTCATCCTTGTCCACCGTGTACACCAGCCCACCGCGCACCCAGCCGGCGGGGCCCGGGTTCTCCCCCAGCTGGCCAAACTCCAGCTCCACCCGGTAGCGCGAGCCGTACTCGCGCACGTGGTCGGGATACTCGCTGCGATTGCTGAGTTCCGCTTCGCCCGGGTAGTACGTGATGCTGACCTCGGGGTCATTGCCCGTCGTCGTCGGGCTTTCACTGTCGTACACCACCTTGTCACCGGAGCTCAGCGCCTGCGCGTGCGTCACGCTCAGCAGGATGCTGGGCTGCGTACGCAGGCCGTCGCTGTAGTGGTTCTTCTCAAAGATGCTCCACTCGCGGCGGTCCTCGTGCGGGTTGAACAGGAACCCGTGCAACCGGATGCGCAGCACCGTCCCGCCGGCGGTGTCTTCGCGCCTCTTGTACTCCGTGCGCCGGCCGGTGGAGGTGGTCACTTCCACCGGCACGTACTCATCCCAGTACGCGTACTGCGTGCGGAAGGTCCACGGCGCAATGGTGGACCCCAGCTTGCCCGACGAAATGCTCCACGGGGCGCAGGAAAGGACTGGCAGGACTGACAGGGCCGCCACTCCGGCGGCGAGGATACGACGCATGCAAGACCTCCATGTCGCCCGGACGTGCCGGGACGTTCCGTGGGACACCGTATGGTCGCGCCCGCGTGTCAGGTCAACCGGCGTGCGCGTCGGCGGGGCGGGTGTGTGCTAGGGAGGCGCGCGCGGCCCGCACCGGCGGGGACGCACCAAGGGACGGCGCGCCCATGAGCATGATTGAGCTGAAGGATGTCCACCGCACCTACGGCGAGGGCCACGCGGCGGTGCACGCGCTGCGGGGCGTGAGCCTGTCCGTGCCGCCCGGGCAATTTGTGGCGGTGATGGGGCCGTCCGGGAGCGGCAAGAGCACGCTGCTGCACCTGCTGGGCGCGCTGGACTGGCCCACGCGTGGCGAGGTGGTCCTGGACGGAAAGAACGTGGCCCGGATGGATGACAACGCGCTCACGCGGCTGCGGCGCGAGCGCATTGGGTTCATCTTCCAGTTCTTCAACCTGCTGCCCACGCTCAACGCGGTGGAGAACGTGTGCCTGCCGGCGCTGCTGGGGGGCAAATCCCTGGCCAGCGTGGAGACCCGGGCGCGGCAGCTGCTGGGGCGCGTGGGGCTGGGGGACCGGGCGCACCACCGTCCCTCACAGCTGTCCGGCGGTGAACAGCAGCGCGTGGCCATTGCGCGCGCGCTGGTGACCGACCCGCCCATCCTTCTGGCGGACGAGCCCACCGGCAACCTGGACAGCCGGTCCGGCGCGGAGGTGCTCACGCTGCTGCGCCAGGCGTGTGACGAGCGCAAGGTGGCCATTGTGATGGTGACGCATGACGCCGGCGCGGCACGGCGCGCGGACCGCCGGGTGGACATCAAGGACGGCCTCATCCTCAACGACCAGTCCCAGGTGCCGGAGAGTCCCTGACCCCATGCTGTCCCTGCTCAGACTTGTGGCGGCGCGGCACCTCCGGGACTCCCGGGGGCGGACGCTGCTGACGCTGCTGGGCATCTGCGTGGGGGTCTCCGCCGTGGTGGGCATCACGGCGCTCAACGGCGCGGTGCTGGACGCGTTCAACACCATGGTGGCGTCCATATCGCGCGGGAGTGACCTGCAGGTCAGCAGCGGCGAGGTGGGTGTCCCAGACGAGATGCTGGAGAAGGTCCGCGCGGTGCCGGGCGTCACCAGCGCCAGCCCGCTGCTGGAGAACACGGTGATGGACCCCGCCACCGGGGACCGCATCCTGGTGCTGGGGATTGACTTCCTGGGCCATGACCCGTTCCGCGGCCTGGCCGAGAAGGAGGGCGGCAAGAACATTGTTGACGACGAGATGGCGTTCCTGAACAACCCCCGCGCGGTGCTGGTGGCCGGGCCGTACGCGCAGGCGCACGCGCTCAAGAAGGGGGACGTGGTCAAGCTGCTGACCGCATCCGGGCCCGCGGACTTTGAGATTGCCGGGCTGCTGGCGCCTACCGGCGCGGCCAAGGCGTTTGGCGGCAGCGTGGGCATCATGGGGATGGATGCCGCGCAGCTCATGTTTGGCAAGGAGAACCGGTACGACCGCATTGACGTGGAAGTGGACGTGACGGTGGGCGCTGACGCCGTGCGCGAGCGCATCCGCGCGGCCACCGGCGGCGGCATGGTGGTGGACCGCCCCAATGACCGGGGCCAGCGCATCAGCCGGATGGTCTTTGCCCTGCAGACGGCGCTGCAGCTGGCCAGCGGGGTGGCGCTGCTGGTGGGCATCTTTGTGGTGTTCAACACCATGGCCATTGCGGTGATGCAGCGGCGGCGGGAGTTGGCCACGCTGCGCGCGCTGGGCATGCCGCGCGCGCAGGTGGTGGCCCTGGTGGCGGGCGAAGCCGCGCTGCTGGGCATCCTGGGCGGGCTGGCCGGCGTGCTGCTGGGGCGGCTGCTGGCGGAGCTGGCGCTGCAGAGCGTGGCGGACGCCATCAGCGCCATCTACGTGGAGATCAAGCCGTCCGGCGCGCAGGTGCCGGCGTGGCTGGCGGTGACGGGCTTCCTGATGGGCGTGGTGACGGCGGTGGTGGGCGCGGCGCGCCCCGCCGCGGACGCCGCCGGCGTGTCCCCCGTGATGGTGCTGGCCGGGCGCGCCACGTCACTGCGGCCGCCCCGGCATCCCGCACTGATGGCGCTGGCGGGCGGCCTGACGCTGACCTCCGCGCTGTTTGTGGCCACACTGCCGGCGTGGAATGACATCCCGGTGGCCGGCTACGTGGCGGCGTTCCTGGTGCTGGTGGGCACGGCGCTGTGCGCGCCGCTGGTGCTCAGCGGCCTGCGCGCGGCCACCGAGCCCGTGATGCGCGCGCTGGGCTCCGTCACCGGGCAGCTGGCGTGCGGGAACCTGACGCGGGACCTGTCACGCGCGTCGGTGACCAGCGTGGCGCTGATGTTTGGCCTGGCGCTGAGCATTGGCGTGGGCGCCCTGGTGGGGAGCTTCAAGTCCACCATGGATCAATGGCTGGTGACCTCCGTGCCGTCGGACATGTTCCTGTCCGTGGGCGGCGGGCTGGCGGACCAGAAGAACATCCCCGTCAAGGTGGAGGTGGGCGCCGGCCTGGCGGACGTGCCCGGCGTGGAGGCGGTGTTCCACGTGCGCATGGCGCAGCTCCCGTTTGAAGATCTTACGCTGCAGGTGCTGTCACTGGAGACGGACGTGTACATGCGCCGCGCCAAGCTGATGGTGCGTGATGGTCCCTCCGTCATCACCGGCCAGATGCTCCGCTCCACCGGCGGCGTCACCATCAGCGAAAACCTCTCCTCCAAGAAGCACCTGCACGCGGGAGACGTGCTGGTGCTGGGCACGCCCAAGGGCCCGCGCCGGTTCCCCATCCTGGCGGTGGCGGTGGATTTCACGTCGGACCAGGGGTTTGTGATGATGGACCGGTCCACGTACACGGAGGCGTTTGGGGACACCCTGGCGGACATGTTCCAGCTGTTCCTGAAACCGGGGACGGACGTGGAGGCCACGCGCCGCGTGCTGGCGCAGCAGTTTGGGCCGCGCGGTCTGACGGTGACCACCAACGGCGAGTTCCGCGCCTACGTGGGGGCGCTGGTGGACAACGCGTTTGCGGTGACGGGCGCCATCCAGCTGGTGGCGGTGCTCATTGCGCTGCTGGGGATCATCAACACGCTGCTGGCCGCGGTGCTGGACCGCACGCGGGAGATTGGCGTGCTGCGCGCGGTGGGCGCGCTGCGCTCACAGGTGAACGCGGTGATGGTGGTGGAGGCCATCCTGCTGGGCCTGGGCGCGGCGGTGATGTCCGTGGTGGCGGGGTCCGCGTTTGGGCACATCTTCACGGCGGTGATCAACTTCCAGTCCACCGGCTGGAGCCTGCCGTTTGTGTTCCCGTGGGGCACCGCGGGACAGGCCGCACTGCTGTCCGTGGGCGTCGCGGCCATCGCGTCGCTGGTCCCCGCGCGCCGGGCGGGCCACCTGGACGTGCGGGACGCGCTCAGCGTGGAGTGAGTGCGCCTGCTAGAGTGAGCCCTTAGATGCGGGTCATCCCACATGTGGTGCTGGCGGCCGCCCTGGGCGCCGCGGGGACGGGTTGCCACACGGCGGCCTTTGTCTGCGGGTCTGATGCGGACTGTGACCAGGTGCACGGCTGCGACCCCGCAGACCGCGTGTGCCGGCGCCGCTGCACCGGCGCGTGCGCGGGGGGCCTCACCTGCGAGGACGGCCTGTGCCGCCCGGGATCCGCCGGTGCGGCATCCTCCTCGTCCTCGTCGGGTGTCGCGCCCGGAACCTCCGGCGCTACCAGTTTGGCCACGGTGACCTCCAGCGCCCCGGCAACCTCCACCGTTCTGACCAGCTCTACCGGAACCTCCGCGCCCGCCGCCGCGTCGTCGTTTTCGTCGTCGTCTTCGTCGGAGGGACGCTCGTCATCTGGCACCAGCCTCCCCACCGCCACCTCCCAACCGGAGGTCAGCTCCTCCGCACCCGGCGCCACCTCCGGGCCGGACGTCAGCTCGTCCTCCGGCCGCGGGCGGTCCTCCTCGTTCGGCCGTGCCTCCGCGTCCTTCACGCCAGCACGCTCCAGCTCCGCGGTGCTGGCATCATCCGCCGCCGCCCTCTCTTCCTCCGCCGCCCCCCCGGCTGCGGTGAACGCGCTGCCAGACCCGGTGGGCGCGTACGTCGCGGGGAGCTGCAACCGCCTGCGTCTGGTGATGGTGGATGCCAATGATACGCCCGCCACCACCAACGCGGTGCTGTCCCTCAACCTGTTCACGTATGACGCGCTCGGCCAGTTCTTCGCGGATTCGGACACCACGTGTTCCGCTCCGCCCATTGCCGCGCTGGATGTCCTGGCAGGCGCCGTGGAGGCCCACGTCCGCGTGGTGCTCCGGACCGTCCCGTCCACCACATTGGGCGCCATGAACGCATTTGGGGGACCGGCCCGCACGGCCACCGTGAGCGTGATCCCCTCCGCGCTGCAGGTCACCGCACCCACCTCCCTGCTGGTGGGCGAATGCTCCGGCGCCATCCGCGTCCACCTGTTGGACAACGCCGGCCAACGCGTTGCGGCGGGCTCGGTCACCGTCACGCTGGACGTCACCGAGGCCCCCTCGCAGGTAGAGCTGTTCTCCTCCGCCAATTGCACGGGTTACCCCTCATCCACCGCGCAGGCTCTCTGGAACACCACCAACGGCGCGGTGTTCTCCGCCCGCGGTTTGCGGGATCACGCCGAAAACCTCCGAATCTCCGCCGCCGGGTTGGAGCAACTCCACGCGCTGACCTTTGACGCGCGGGTGCAACGCGGCACCTGCTTCCTGCTGGCCAATTCCGGCGCCGTGGATTGCCCGGTGTACCGCGCCGTGCGGGACGTGAACCGCACCATGATGCTGTTCTCCTCGCGTTTCACGGACAATACGCCCCGGAACTCCGCCATCACCTGTCAGCTGGCCAATACGTCCACCATCGCCTGCCGGCGCGCGGGGACGGACGGCGCCATCGCCGTCATCTCCTGGCAGGTGTTTGAATCCGCTACCGGGCTGTCCGTGCAGCACCTTACCTCCGGGTGCACCTCGGACACGGGCACGTTCATCACGCTGCCCACACCCGCCACGGCCTCCTCATTCCTCCTGTTCAGCGCCCGCGGCGGCGGCGGCACCATCAATGATGATGACTTCCGCACCGCGGAGCTGCAGCTTCCCTCAACGGTGATTGTGCGCAATGGGCGTCCGGCGTGCATCCCCGTCAGCAGCGGCGGCGAGGACTACGCGCTGCAGGTGGTCACCTGGACCGGCGCGTCCGTGGTTTCCGGCACGCTGCAGGTCCCCATCAACGCCGGCTCCATGGGCGTGGCGGCCACGGGCTCGGCCGCGCTGGCAACGTGGCGCGCCTCGGGCTCACCCACCGCGTGTGCCGCGTTCACGGAAGCGGAACCCGCGGGAAACCTGGTCACACTGTTGCGGGGAAACTCTGACACGGGTTGCGCCACCGCCGCGGTGGACACCACCTGGCAGGCGCTGAGCTTCCCCGCGGCGGTCACCGTCACTGCGTTTGGCCTGCAATTCAGCGGGACGTCCGCAACCTGGCCGCTCAACAGCAACGTTGACCCGGGGAGCACGTTCGTGTTCGCCAGCGGGCAGGGCTACTCAGGGCAGGGCGGCGGAACCGTGGCGGGCATTACGTCCGTGGCGTCTGACGCGGTGGCCACGCTGGATGTTTCGTTGTCAACGTTGACGGTGACGCGCGGAACGGGGACCGGGGCGGTGCGGTTCCTGGTGCAGGTGGTGTGTGTGCCGCCGTGAGCACCGCGGCATCCGTCATCCGGAGGACGGCCTAGGCCGGGTGACCTCCGCTTCTCGACGGAACCCCATCCGCTTCATGACTTCGGCCGGTGGACGGACTCCGGATAGGTCGATCATCCGATGGTAGGGGGACGAACCACCTTGTCGCAGGCCTCGATACACGCCTTGTGCCCCGGTCGCGTGTGGCCGGGCCGCCAGGAGAGGCCGCCATGCGTATCAACAGCAACTTCGCGCAGACACTGATGGGGATGGTGGAACGCATGTTCCAGGCCTCCACGCAGCCCGCCGCCCTGCCGGCCACCGCCGGTGGCCCCGCGCTTTCGCCGTTTGGGCGGGATGGGTTTGAAATGGCGCGCCGCAACTGGATGCAGGGTCTGTCCGGCGCCACCCAGCTGGCCCCCGGCGGCCGCCCGGACATCCCCACCAAGGACCCGGTGACTGACCCGCAGCCGCAGCCTCCCACGACGGACAACCCCACCACGCCCATCTCCGACCCGCAGCCGCAGCCGCCGCAGAGCAAGCGGAAGGTGTTTGTGTTCGGCAACAAGAAGCACCCGCGCACGCTGGGCAGCTTCCTGAAGAAGGCGCAGAAGTACGGCATCAACATTGACCCGTCCAAGTTCACCCCTGAACAGCTCAAGATGAAGATCCCCGCGGGCAAGTCCATCGTCGTTTCAGACGGCGGCGAGATCCTGGGCATGAAGGACACGCGTGACGTGATGGGCGACGACAACCTGGGCGTGCGCGGTCACCTGCGCGGGCGCGGTGACCTGGATGACACGCACACCGTGTCCCGCCAGGGCTATGAGACGGTGGGCCGGGGCGGGGACGTTGAGGTCAATGGCCAGAACTACGAGGTGGACAACACGTTCCTCAAGTCCCCCGTGGCGCTGGACCTCAACCACGACGGGAAGATTGGCACCACGGGCGCGTCCACCGCGCAGAAGCGCGCGGATGGCAAGGTGGGGAAGACCGTGATGTTTGACGTGGACGGTGACGGCAAGAAGGACCGCACCGAGTGGATGTCCGGCAACGGCGACGGGCTGCTGGTGGATGACCGCGACGGTGGGGCCACGCGCGCCATGAAGGGCAACGGCGAGATTGACGGGCGGCGCCTGTACGGGGACCAGGGTGGTAAGTACGCCAACGGCTACGACAAGATGGCGCAGCGGGACAGCAACCACGACGGCAAGCTCTCCGGCCAGGAACTGGAGGGACTCAAGGTCTGGGTGGACGACGGCGACGCGCTCATTGGCAAGGGCGAACTCAAGTCCCTCAAGGAACTGGGCATCACGGAGATGTCGGTGGGCATGCACACCGAGCAGAACGCGCGCGGTGAGGACCTGATGCGCTCGTCGTTCGTGCAGAACGGGCAGCAGCAGATGAGCGAGGACGTCTGGTTCGCCACGCACTGAGCCGGCACGGCACCTCCGCCAACGCGCCGCCGCGAATGCCCCCATCATTCGCGCCGGCGCGTTGGTGTGTCCGCCGGATGTGTGTGGCGCGCCTTCATGCACCGGGCGCGTGACGTCGTTGTGCGGGCTTGCAAACAAGGCCGGACGTGCCAGCATGCGTGGCCGCGGCAAGACCACCGCTCCCAGCATGACGTTCTCCTCCCGGCGTTCCGCGGCAACGCACCGCATCCCCCGGCCGTGGCCTGCCTGCGCGGTGCTGGCGCTGGCGTGGGCGGCCGCACCGGCGCAGGCAGACTTCTTTGGGCTGGAGCCGGGAGCGCGCGTCCGCGGGCACCAGGACCTGGACTGCAAGAAGTGTCACGCCGAAGGGACGGGCAGCGGCATTGACCGCAACAAGTGCCTGGGGTGCCACGACCACCGCGACCTGCGCGCGCAGGTGGAGCACGGGCGCGGGCTGCACGGCCGGCCCGAGTTCCAGAAGAGCTGCGAGAAATGTCACGTGGACCACAAGGGTGAGAAGGCGCGGGTGATTGACTGGAAGCTGGAAGGCGGAATGGACCAGTTCAACCACGCCAAGACGGGCTACGAGTTGGAAGGCCGGCACCGCCGCGTGAAATGCACGGATTGCCACAAGGCGCGGTTTGAGCGGTCCGGGACACCGCGTTTCCTGGGCCTGGACCAGAAGTGCCTGTCCTGCCACCAGGACGTGCACAACTTCCAGAACACGCGCAAGGAGCTGACGGACTGCACCGTGTGCCACCAGTTTGACGCGCGCGAGATAGCGAGCCAGCAGGCGGTGCTGCGCACGTTCAACCACGCCGCGGTGACGGAGCACGCGCTGCGGGGCGCGCACGACGACATCAAGTGCACGAAATGCCACACCCAGGGCAAGGCGTTCAGGATGGCGCAGAAACCGCAGGGCTGCGCCAGCTGCCACAAGGACCCGCACCGCAACGTGTACACGGCGGAGGGCCGGTCCTGCGAAAAGTGCCACGTGGAGGACAAGGCGAGCTTCAAGGAACAGCGGTTTGACCACGGCAAGACGCGGTTCCCGCTGCAGTTCACCCACGCGCGCACGGCGTGCACCAAGTGTCATCCCAAGGAGGTGCTGAAGTCCCCCGCGCTGGACTGCCTGGGCTGCCACCGCGAGGACAATGTGCACGTGGTGGCGGGCGCGGACCGGTTTGACGGCGTGGCATGCCAGAAGTGCCACACACCGCAGGGGTTCAAGGGGCGCGTGATCTTCAACCACGGCCAGGAGACCCGGATGAAGCTGGCCGGGCGGCACGCGGAGGTGGGCTGCGCCGGCTGTCACCGCGGGAAACCCAAGGCGGAGGTGCGCACGGCGGAGGACACCTTTGAGCGGTTCAAGAGCGCGGAGTGCATTGGCTGTCACCAGCACCGTGAGGCCCACCAGCGTGCGTTCCATGACACGCCACAGGTGTGCACGCGCTGCCATGTGCCGGGGTCCGACAACCTCAAGCTGCCGCCGCACGACAAGCTCTCCGAGGTGTTTGCGCAGGCGGGCGCACACGCGGCGGTGAGCTGCGAGAAGTGCCACGGGGAGGGGATCAAGAAGCTCAAGGTGGGCGCTGACTGCGTGACGTGTCACGAGGACAAGCACCGCGGCACGCTGGGCGAGGGTAAGAACTGCAAAGCGTGCCACACCGAGGGCTACGCGTTCCTGCAGGTGAGCCTGGATCATGACCGCGACACGCACTACCCGCTGACCGGGCGGCACGCGTCCGTGCGGTGCGCGCGGTGCCACCCGGGCGCACCGGCGACCTACAAAGTGCCGGAGCAGAAGTGCGTGGACTGTCACGGCGCGCAGGACGTGCACGCGGGGAAGCTGGGCCTGGACTGCGCCCGGTGTCACACGCCGTCCGGTGGCGCACCCCGGTTTGACCACGCCCGGATGACGCGCTTCCCGTTGGAGGGTGCGCACGCGCGGGCGGAGTGCGTGGGATGTCACGCGCTCCCGGAGCGCGGGCCGGATGGCCAACCGGTGGTGGACTGGCAGTTCCGCGCACCGGGTAAGGACTGCAAAACGTGCCACGGCGACCGGCACGGCGTCTCCGCGGCCTCCACGTGCGCGCGGTGCCACGGCATGGAGGACTGGCGCACGCGCATTGTGGACCGCTACCACGACGTGCCGCCGTTCAGCCTGCTGGGACAGCACTCCGACCTGGAGTGCACCAAGTGCCACGGCCAGTCCGCGGACCTCACCGGCACCGGCACGCGCTGCGAGAGTTGCCACCGCCAGGATGACATCCACGGCGGCGCGCTGCGCGAGTGCCAGCAGTGCCACCGCGTCCAGGGTTGGATGCCCTCATCCTTCACGCACGCCACCACGGGCTTCCCGCTGCAGGGCATCCACCGCACGCTGGATTGCCGGCAGTGCCACGGCGTGGGCGCGTACTCGGGGATGAGCAGTGAGTGCATCAGCTGTCATCTGAGGGACTGGGCCAACGCTACTTCGCCGGTGGCCAACATCTTCCACAACGCTGTGGTGCAGGACCCCAACTGCCTCCCGTGCCACAACCAGGTCTCCTGGTACCGCGGCCCGCGCGGTGAACTGCGGAGGAACCTGCGGTGACGCGCACGGCGTTGCTCCCCGCGCTGGTTTCGCTCTTGCTGCTGCCGGGGCGCGCGTTCTCCGCCAACGAGACGCCCGCCCCGGCGCCGCCTCCGCCGCCCGTGGCCCAACCCACGCATGCGCCCGCGTCCCCGCGCGCGCCCGGGAAGAAGCCCCCCGCACAAGCCACGCGCCACACCCCGCGCGGGCTTCCCAACACGGTGGATGGGCGCGTGTGGACGTCCACGCTGTACACCGTGAGCCAACCGCTGGGTGTGGAATGGGGCTACGGGCAGGTGGGTGCGCAGGTGGACGCGGAGCAACTGTTTGGCACGCCGGTGGGGGTGCACGTTGACGGTTTTGTGCAGCAGCGCCTGTACCAGCGGCCGCTGCGGCTGGGGCCGCCCGTGCTGTTTGGTCCGGAACCGTGGTCCGGCAGCGGTGTCCGCCATCCGCGCTACCTCACGTATGACCGCCTCACGGAAGCCAACCTCAGCGTGAAGACCCGGTGGGCGGATGTCTTTGTAGGTCGTACGATCGTACCCAGCGCGTTCCAGGCCATGGTGGACGGCGTGGCGGGCAGCGCGGCGGTGCTGCACTGGGGACGCGTGGGCGCGTGGGCGGGGCTCATGCCGGACCTGTGGCACCCGCGCATGTGGCTGGACCGTGACTACCGCAGCCTCAGCGGGTTGTTCCCCGCGGACGGTGACACCGCGTTCACCGGCGACGCCGTGGGGGGCGAACTGGCGCTCATTTCGCGCGGGCCGCTGCGCCTGGTCTCCGGGCCACTGGACGGGCAGACCCTGTTCAACCTCCGCTTTGCCACGGCGGGTGCCAGCTTCTCCACGCGCTTCCCCATGTTCACCTCCGACACCAGCGCCCAGCTCATCCTGTGGAACCCGGCCGCGCGGTGGACGGTGACCTCCGGTACGCCGTCTCCCGGCGCGCTGGGCTTCAACGCCTCACTGCCCACGTCCTGGGTGGACGCCGCGCTGGTGAACCACCTGATGACATTCAAGCCGCTGCGGCCGCTCAATTTCCACTTCCGTTCATCGTGGGATGCGTGGGGTGCGCTGCGGTCCCTGGACGTGCGGCGCGTGGATCCCTCCGGCAATCCCGTGGGCGCGCTGCGCCACCCGGTGGGTTTCACGGACCCGCTGGTGGACCAGACCGGCGGCCTGCGCGAGCTGCTGCTGGACGCCACCTTCCGCGGTGACTGGCCCTTTGGGTTGTCCGTCCAGGCGCATCACTACCAGTCACTGGTGACGTCACAGTCTTGGCGTTTCTACCAGTCAGACCTGGTGCAACCGGGCGTGTCAGAGCAGTTTGCCGTGGCGGCGGGCAACCCGGGCGCCCCGCCGGGAGAACGCCAGCAGCTCATCCTCAATGGCAAGAAGCTGGACCTGCAGACGTTGGCCATGGTGCAGCGCGAACGCCTGCGCGCAAGCGGCTGGGTCAGCCCGCTGGGTTTCCTGTTCAAGGACAGCTCGGCGCAGCTGTACGGCGAGGTGTTTGTGGAGTGGCGGCGCGATCACCCGCGGCTGCGCCCCGAGGGGGATGCGCTGTGCATGCTGGACAAGGATGGTGACGGCGTGCCGGAACCCTACGGCACCGCCTCCGAGTGCCGCGTGTGTCAGGCGCAGCGCGTGGACGCCGCCGGCAATCCCGTGCTGGATGCGCAGGGCAACCCCACCTACCAGCTGGCCTACGGCGAGACCTGCGGCAGTGCCGGCGCCAATCGCCTGGCCCGCCCCGACGACACCGTTCGCTACGGCGGCACGGTGGGCCTGCGTGATCCCACGCTGTACGACTCCGTCACCTACGATCTGTCGCTCACCGGGATGGACGGGTGGACCAACCGTGCGGTGGTAGCGCGGGCGCGCGTGGGGGCGTTGGTGTTCGGCCAGGTCAATGTGGACCTCGGCATGACCTATGAGCTCAGCTTCAACCAGCGCTATTTCACGTCAGACGCGCCGTACAACGTGACGGGCGTGTCCAAGACCGTCAACGGCTACTACCCGCGCAACGCCGTGGGACAGGCGTTCGTGTTTGACGGGAACGTGCTGTACCGCGTTGCGTGGGGACTCACGTTTGAGGCGAGCTACCTGATGTTCTTTGAGGAGGAGCCCGTGGTGCAGGACTTCATCTTTGGCAACGGGGCCAACGCGGCGGGCGTGGTGGGCTACCTGCCGCGGGACACGCACCAGGCACAACAGCTGTTCCTGCTGCGCGCGTCCTACCGGCTCTAACCGGAGCGCGGCACCGGGTCCTCCTCGGGGTGCGCGCCAATGTCCTCACCCGCGGGCGCGCTCACCCGCTGGGCGAGCACCCGCAGCGCCGTCTCCAGGCGCTCCACCCGCTCCTCCAGCTGCATGAGCCGCCGGTCCTTGTCCGCCACCACGCCGCCCAGCGTGACGAGTTCCTCCTGCGCAAACGCGAGCTTGATCTCCAAGTTGTCCAGGCGCGGGTCATCCATGCGGAGAGTGTCCTGCGCGGGAGGCCCGCGGTCCAGCAGCCCGCCGTGGCGCTGCAGGTGCCGCCCCGGCTGCAGGACCGCATGTTGGACCCCGGCGCACGCCACGCTACGCTGCCGCGGTTGTTCCGGGACACCAGTTGTTGTCGCAAGTACTCGGCGCTAAGTCGCCGCTCCCCGTCTCCGGAAGACAACCTGGACGTTACTGAATGACGCTTGCCGCCCGTTGTGGACTCCTGCTGACCGCCGTCGCCGTTGCCACGGTGGCCCGGGCGGAGATTCCCGTGGACCGCGCGGCGCAACTGCTGTTCCGTGCGCTCGCCTATGAGCGGCGCATCGTCGCCAACCCGGCCCCGGAGGCGCTCATCAGCGTGGTCACCCGCACCGGCGGCGTGGCGCCCGCGTGCGTGGCCATCAAGCAGGAACTCCAGCAACTGGCCCTCCAGACGCCCGTCGGGAAGCGCCGCGCCAAGGTCGGCTACCTCGCGTTCATTGACGCCAAGACCTTTGGTGAAGCGTTGCGGCGCGTGAAGCCTGACGCGGTGCTGGTGTGCGGGGGACTGGAGCCCGCCGTGCCCTCCATTGCCGAGGCAACGCGCGAGCACAAGGTCCTCTCGTTCGGCATGTCGCGCGCCATGGTGGATGCCGGCCTGAGCGTGGCGCTGGATGACGTGCGCGGGCGGCCGGGCCTGGTGGTGAACCTGGCCAACGCGCGCGCGGAGGGCGCCGCGCTGGACGCGTCGCTCCTGCAGGTTTCTGACGTGATCCGCTAGGCCGCGTTCCGGTCCCGCGCACACCGCGGGCGGAACGCGCGGTCAATAGACCACCGCAAAGTGATTGACGCCCACAAACAGCGCCAGCAACGCCACGACGACGAGCGCCAGCGCCCGCTGAACGCGTGACCCGGGCGGCAGCGCCTCTCCCAGCGTGGCCGTGTACGCAAGACCGTAAACCACGGTGAAAACCGCCGGAATGATGTACTTGGCCTTCAATGGCTGCCAATCCCACTTGGGCGTATTCAGCGCAAAAGCCAGCTGCGCCACGACGAGAACAACCCCGAAAACCAGCAGCACCAGGCCCAGTCCTTCCAAGACGGTCATTCGCCTTCTGAACACCGTGACCACAAACAGCAACCAGCCGCCCACCAGGAACCAGCGCAGGTTCCCCAGGTAGAAGTCCCCAATGGACCGTACCCTCGGCGGCGACGCGTTGCGGCCCTCCGGGTCGGGCGGATAGCCCATGGACGGATCGCGCCGCCACAACTGGAACCAGAAGCTGCCGTACCAGTTGTCGTTGATGGAATCATGCCGGCCCCGCAGGTCTGGCACGTTGACGGTGAGCAGGCGCCACAGGACGCCTTCCAGGTCCCGGTCCACCTCGTCGCGGTTGGCGGCCAGCCCCGGTTGCCCAAACTTCTCCACGTTGCCCGGGAGGAACGTGCCGGTCTCCGCGTAGTAGTGGACGCCGTAGAACGGCGCGGCGAGCAGCCCCGTCAACGCAAACGAACCCGCCAACCTCCCGGACGCACGCGCCACCTCACGCAGCGGCCGCTGCGCCACCGCCCAGGACGCAATCAGGCACAACACCGGGACGGCAAGGAACAGGAGGCACGTGAACTTGGTGTACAGCCCGAGCGCGAGACAGACCCCCAGCCACAGGAAGCGCAGCCGCACACGCGTGGGGCCGTCCTGCGCGCGCGCCACGGGGAAGAAACACGCCACGGATGCCTGGAGCACCAGGATGAAACACAGCAATACCGTGCTTTCCATCTCCACGCCCCAGGACAGACCGATCACGATGGGCATGGAGAAGCTGCCGTACAGCAGCAACAGCCCCGGAAAGCTGCGCAACAAGCCCAGTGACTTCATGACGTGGCGCGCCACCAGGAAGGACGCGAACACGGCGAGGAACGAGTGGACCTGCGCGGCGCGCGCGGCGCCCAGTCCCGTCAGCATGATGCCGCGGGTCAGCAGGAAGCACAGCGGCGGATGGTAGCTGTAGAACAGTTCATCCACGGGCGGCAGGTCCAACCCGCGGATGGAGCGCACCATTTCCAGGTAGGGACCGCGGTCAAAACCCGTTGAAATGCCCCACGTGACCAGGGCAACGAACAGCTTCCCGAGCACCAGCAGCGCGAGCAGCGCGCGCTCAACCCGAGCGGGAGCGCTGGCCTGCGTGAATGTCACGGAATCAGCCACGGCGCCGGGATGCTCCTCCCCGGTCCCCTGTGAGCACAAGTTCCGCACCGTCTGCCTCCCGCAGACGCCCTGGTGACTCCAAAGTCAAAGTCATCCGGTTGTCCTAGGACGGTCGCGCGGATCTCCACCGCTGGCCGCTCCACGTCGTCATGTTGGCGCGCCTGCGTCCCGGAGCCATCCGCTTGACCGATGCGCGACCGAACGCCGTCCGACTAGATTGACACGCACGTCAACGGAGGCGGCAATGCGGAGAGCGGCGATGGCGGTGGGGGTGGCGGCGTGTGCATGCGTGACACAGGTGGAGTCCCCGGCGGCGGACCCGGTGGGCCTGGCCGCGGAGGGTGACAGCGTGCGCCGCGGTTTGTCCGTGGATGCGCAGCGGGCCCGCGCAGATGGCATCAAAGACGTGGCGCGGGCGCGCGGCAGCCGCAACCCGCTGTTGTTTGCGGCCATTGCGTACCACGAGAGCGGGCTGGCGCAGTGTTGGTCAGAAGCGACGTGGACGTGCCAGGGACCGTGGTCAGACGCATGCGGCGGGCCGGTGCTGGCGGGCGCGGCAGATGGACCGTGCGCCAACGAACAGGGCGGCCTGGGCATGTACCAACTGGATTCTGGCACGCACGCGCAGACGCTGGGCGCGCACGGTGCGGACGTGCTGTCCCCGGAAGGGAATACCCGCGCCGGCATTGACTTCATCATCCACAAGACGCGTATCTGCCCCAACACGCCGCAGTTTGGCGGTGACGACGAGGTGCTGGCGTGGCTTGACCGCGCGGTGCCCGGCAGCGCGGAATACGACGCATTCATGACGGCGATGGCGTGGTGTTACAACGGGTGCGCGCCCAGCTACACATCCTGCAACCACCAGGCGGTGAAAGCATCCTATCGCGGTGCCGCCGAACACCTGCTCAGCGCGTTTGGGACTGCTTACTGGTTTGACGGCGCGGGGACGGCGGAACCACCGCCACCGCCTGCCGGCTGCGGCGCCGTCAGCTACCAGGGGTACTGCAATGGCACCACGGTGGTGTGGTGCGAGAACAACGAGTTGCGCTCAGCCAATTGTGACGCCCAGGGCCACGTGTGCGGCTGGGAGAGCGACGCCGTGGGGAACAACTGCGTGGCCCCGCCGCCACCGCCGGGCTGCGGTGACGTGACCTACCAGGGATACTGCAGTGGTTCGACCCTGACGTGGTGCGAGCAGGACGCGATCCGGACGTATGACTGCGCCAGCGCGGGCATGGGCTGCGGGTGGCAGGACGACGCGACGGGGAACAATTGCCGCTGACACCGCGCAACCCGCGCGAACGAAACAGGCCAATTGGATAGCGCGGTATTCGTGTCCCGCGGTCAGCCGGCGATCTTCCCCCACGGCAGGCCGGTATGGGGTCCCGACTCCGTGAAGCGGTACGTGGCAACGCTGGCAGCGTCCAGCCGCGCGCGCAGGCATGACCGGCACGCAAACACCTCAGGCGTCATGGCCACGACCAGGTCCGCGTCGTTGCCGCACACCGAGCACCGGGCGATCAAACGGTCGTCCTGCACCAGTTCGCGGCCCTTGATCCAACCCTTTCCCGCCACCCGCACCTCAAACGCGTGGTCCACGTTGCCTCCGCTGCTGCCATGCGGCTGTGCAGACTGTAGCAGCCTGGGCCCGCGCGCAACCCGCCGGCAGATCCAATCGCGTGTTTTCCCCATCAACTCCCGGACGGATTGATCCGCGCGGACTGGTGGGGATTCACGCATCCGCGCATGCCGGGGCCCGGCCGGCCGGGTACATCCATGCTCAACCAAACGGCCGGCGGCCGCACTCTGCGCTGCCGTCGGCGCGGAGGGACCATGGCAACAGTTCGGACGCCCAGCGACGAGGTTCGCAGCGATATCCAGGAGACTCTGGGGCGGGTGCCAGAGTGGGTCAACGAGCTTCCGCAGACGGCTCTGCCGCCTTTCTGGAGCCTGATGAAGAACTTCCAGCTCGGCGAGACCAGGATTCCCAACAAGTACAAGGAATTGATCGGATTGGCGGTCTCCGGCGCAACCCGGTGCCGCTATTGCGCGCTGTTCCACACGGAGGCGGCGCGGCTGAACGGCGCCACGGACGAGGAGATTGCCGAGGCGAGCCTCATGGGCGGGTTCACCATGATGGCCAGCACGTTCCTCAACGCCCAGCAGGCCGACTACGACTCCTTCAAGCGGGAGACGCTGGACATTGTGGCCTACGTCAAGGCCCAGGCGGGCAAGACGCCGCAGGCCTCACCGGCCGCGCATGCTGATCGGGTCTGACCCACGGGCGCTGGCGCGCCTGGAGATGGCAGGTGTGATCGAAAGGCGCGCCGGCGCTTGGTGCACGGCGCCGCGCTGGCAAGGCGCGATGATGCGCGCCGCGTCCGCGCTGTGGGCCGCAGGTGACGAGGGGAGGGATTTGCGCGTTCCCATTGCGTGGGCGCTGGTGGACATCTTTGGCGCGGGTGTGACGGATGAGGAACTGGTGGAAATGACCGCGGTGCTGCATGGCCTGGAGTTGCAGCACGTCCCGCGGAGCGCGGCCGGCGCGTTGCGGTGAGGCCGCTGGAACCCCGCGCCCGCTACGATCCGCGCATGCAGCGACGGAGAACGCCGCCGCACGGGTGGACCCGCGGACCGAAGTTTGCCAACGTCCACCGCGTGACTAGGCCCACGCCCGCGCCGTCGCCGCGCGTGCTCATCATTGACGACGAGAAAAACATCCGCACCACGCTGGCGGTGTGCCTGGAGTCCTTGGGTTGCGTGGTGGGCCAGGCATCCAACGGGGCCGAAGCGCTGCAGCAGGTGCAGCGCGACGTGTTTGACCTTGCGTTCCTGGACCTTCGGCTGGGTGCCGAGGACGGCCTGGCGTTGCTGGGTCCCCTGCTGGCGGAGCGTCCAGGGATGCAGGTGGTGATCATCACCGCGTATGCAACGGTGGACACGGCGGTGGAAGCGCTGCGCGCGGGCGCGGCGGACTATGTGCAGAAACCCTTCACACCCCCGCAGATTGCCCACGTGGTACGGCGTCTGCGTGAGCAGCGCGCGCTGCACGCGCGCGTGACGGACCTGGAGACGCAGCTGCGGTCCACGTCGCCGCGCACGGATCTGACCACGCATTCTCCCGTCATGCGCGGCGTGCTGGACATGCTGGAGCGCGCGGCGGCGTCCGGCGCGCCGGTGCTGCTGCGCGGCGAGAGCGGCACGGGGAAGAGCCTGCTGGCGCGCCACGTCCACGCGCTGAGCGCCCGTGCCAACGGGCCGTTCATCACCATCAACTGCCCCACGCTCAGTGAGGACCTGCTGGCCTCAGAGTTGTTTGGCCACGCGCGCGGCGCGTTCACCGGCGCGGTGAAGGACCAGCCCGGGCGGGTGGAGGCGGCGGACGGCGGCACGCTGTTCCTGGATGAAATTGGTGAAATTCCTCCGGCGCTGCAGGCCAAGCTGTTGCGGTTTGTCCAGGACCGGGAGTTTGAGCGCGTGGGCGAGAGCCGGCTGCGCCGCGCGGACGTGCGCGTCATCTCGGCCACCAACCGGAACCTGGAAGCGGACGTGCAGGGCGGCCGGTTTCGCGAGGACCTGCTGTACCGCCTCAACGTGGTGGAGGTGACCGTTCCGCCGCTGCGGGACCGGCCCGACGATATCCTCCCGCTGGCGCGGGGATTCATCGCGTTCTTTGCAGCAAATACCCGCAACCCGTCGCTGGGGCTGTCCCCGGAGGCGGAGTCCGCGCTGCGGGCGCACGCGTGGCCGGGGAACATCCGCGAGTTGCGCAACGCGCTGGAGCGTGCGGTGGTGCTGTGCCGCGGCGCAACGGTGACGGCGGCGGACCTGCCGCAACGCGTGACCCACGGCAGCCACGCGGCACCGCGGCTGGGCGGGGACGTGACGTTGGAGGAACTGGAGCAGGAGCACATCCGGCTGGTGACGGAGCGCGCGGCGTCGCAGGCGGAGGCGGCGCGGATCCTGGGTGTGGATACATCAACGCTGTGGCGGCGCAAGAAGAAACAATGAGTTTTACGGCTGCGCCACCGTGGCCACAGGCAGCGTGAACCAGAACAGCGCGCCACCGCCTGGGGCGCCCTCCACGGCCATCTTTCCGCCGTGGGCCTGCACCACCTCCCGGGCAATGAACAGGCCGAATCCCGCGCCCTGCCGTGCCTGGCCGGGAACCCGGAAGAACTTCTCAAACACGCGCGTGCGGTATTGCGGCTCCACCCCGGGTCCGGTGTCCTGGACCTCGAAGCGCACCTGGCCGTCCTGGTGATGCGCGCGCAGCGTGATGCTTCCCTCGGGCGGCGTGTAGCGCAGCGCGTTGCCCACCAGGTTGTCGAACACCAGCGCGATACGATCCTGGTCCACGTTCACGGCCGGCAAACCCACGGGCTCATCCACCGTGAGACGCACGTTGCGGCTGGTGGCCTCGCCCTCGTGCGCCGTCAGCGCGGCGGCCAACAACTGGGATACCTCCACCGGACGCGTGGACACCGCCAGCGCGCCCCCCTCAATGCGCGAGAGGTCCAGCAGGTCATCCACCATGGACTGCAAACGCCCGCAATCATGCCGGGCGGCTTCCAGCAGGTCGCGCTGCTTGTCCGTGAGTTCCCCGACCACGCCGTCCAGGCACAGGTGGATGGCCATGCGCAGGCTGGTGAGCGGGGTACGGAACTCGTGGGCCACGGTGGCCACCAGGTTGTTCTTCAGTTCGTCAAAGCGGCGCAGGCGGGTGACGTCCTGCAGCACCAGGGTGACCCCCACCACGTGGCCGTTCTCGTCATGCACCGGGGCCGCGCGCGGGAGCAGGTGCCGCTCCTGATCCAACGTCGTCACGCGCACCGCGTCCTCCAGGCCGCGGGGAACCCACGCCCCCTTTCCCGCGCGCACGTGGTCCCGCGTGCGCTCCACCGTTTCCCGCAGGACCGGGGGCAGACCGGCCAGCGGCTGGTCACCGGCCATGCGCACCCGCAGTACCTCCTCTGCCGGGAGGTTGAGGTTCACCAGCCGCCCCTGCGCATCAAACGTGAGGACCGGGTCAGGCAGACTGTCAATGGCGGCCTGCGCACTGCGCTGCGCGGCCAGCAGTTCGCCCAGCGTGCTGCTCTGGTAGACCGCCAGGCGCTGGGCCATGGCATTGAACTCGCGCGTGAGCTCCGCAATCTCATCATTGCCCAGCACCGGCGCACGCGCATTGAAGTCCTGGTTTCCCAGGCTGCGCGCCGCCTGCGTCACGTCCTGCAGCGGGCGCAGCAGGCGGCCCGTCCAGCGTTCGGTGATGTACAGGCCCAGCACCATGGCGAGCGCCAGCACCCACAACAGCGCGGTGCGGACGGCGGCCGCCGCGCGCTGCGCGTCCATGCTCTTGCGCACCACCGCGTCCTGGTTGATGACCAGGATGCGCTGCAGTGCCGTCGTCACGCGCTGGAGCGCGGGCCGCGCCTCGCCCAGGTAGGTCTGGTTCCACTCCGGCCCGGGCGTCATCAGCAACAGGCGCTGCGTGGAGGCCGCGTACAGCGTGGCCGCCGCGCGCAACTCGCGCGTCACCAGGTCTTCACCCGGCTCGGTGATGTTGCCCTCCTGGATGCGCAGCTCGCGCTCCAGCCGCTCCAGGTGGTCCCGCGCGGCGGGCACGCCCACCGCGGCGCGGCCCAGCAGCGCATCCATCATGGCGCCGTCCACCCGCGCCACCGCGTCCTGCATCTTCTGCACGGCAAGAATGGAGCGCTGGTTGTCCTTGAGGATGGCCTCCGCGCGCGTGGCCAGGCTGGAGACGGTGGCGAACGAGAAGATCCCGGTGAACGCGGTGGTGGCCACCAGCGGGACCAGCGCCAGGCGCAGCTTGGCGCGCAGCTTCATGACGACGTCCCGGGGCGCTCGGGTCCGAGCGCGATGATGTGCAAGTCAAAATCCCGCGCGGCGTCCACCATCCGGTGGACCATGTTGGGGCGCAACACGCGCTTCCACCACGGTGCCTCCGAGCGACCGAGCAGGATGTGCGCCACCTGGTGGGTGGCGGCAAAGTTGATGAGCGCCGGCACCGGGTCCTGCGCCTGCAGGCGCGTCACCTCGGCGCCCAGCGCACGCGCCTTGTTGACGTTCTCCAGCAGGTGGCGCTGCGCCTCCGAGTCAATGTTGATGGAACTCTCCGCCGGAGTCTCCACGTAGACCACGTACCAGTCCGTGTTGAGCCGTCCTGCCAGCCGGGACCCCGCAAACAACAGCTGCCCCGCGCGGGGCGAGCCGCTGGACAGGCACACCATGATGCGGCCGGCCACCTCGCGGCTGGCCTGGGTGGCCGGTCGCGAGGACAAGGCGGCGCGGTCCACACGCTGGGCCACCTCGCGCAGGGAGAGCTCGCGCAGCGACGTCAGGTTATCCATCTTGAAGAAGTGTTCCAGCGCCCAGCTGATCTTCTCCGGTGCGTAGATCTTCCCACTCTTGAGGCGTTCCAGCAGGTCCTCCACGGCCAGGTCCACGTTCACCACCTGGTCCGCCTGCCGCAGGAATGCGTCGGGCACCACTTCGCGCACCTTCACACCGGTCACGCGCTCCACCAGGTCATTGAGGCTCTCCAGGTGCTGGATGTTGAGCGCGCCAATCACGTTGATTCCCGCGGCCAGGATTTCCACCACGTCCTGGTAGCGCTTGCTGTTGTGACACAGGGGGACGTTGGTGTGCGGCAGCTCGTCAATGATGGCCACCTGGGGATGGCGCTGGATGATGGCCGCCACATCCATCTCCTCCACCACCACGCCGCGGTATTCAAAGCGGAGACGCGGGACCTGCTCCAGTCCCTCGGTGAGCGCGTGGGTGTCCGGGCGGCCGTGCGTCTCCACAAACCCCAGCACCACGTCCACGCCGCGCTTCTTGAGTCCGTGCGCTTCCTCCAGCATGCGGAACGTCTTGCCCACGCCGGCGGCGGGCCCCACGTAGACCTTCAGGCGGCCGCGCTTCTGGCGCTCCACCAGTTCCAGGAAGTCCTCGGCCCGGCTGCGGGTCAACGCGGGTTCCACCATGTCATGGGCTCAATGCACCGCACCAAACTGCGTGTCCAGTGCCAGGTTGAGACGCAGCACGTTGACCCGCGGTTCCCCCAGCAGGCCCAGGTCACGGCCCTCCACCATGGAATCCACCAGCGTGGACACGCGCGCCGGCTCCACGCTGCGCGCCGCGGCCACGCGCACCAGTTGGTAACGCGCCGCCGCCACGCTGATGTGCGGGTCCAGGCCGCTGCCGGACGCGGAGACCAGGTCCACCGGGATGTGCGTGGCCCCCGCGTGCTGCGCGGAGATGCGCGCGGCATCCGCGGTCACGCGCTCCCGCAGCCTCTTGGACGTGGGCCCCAGGTTGGATCCACCGGAGGCCAACGCGTCATACCCCGCGCCCGCCGCGGAGGGACGTGACCAGAAGTACCCGGCGTGCGTGAACGCCTGGCCAATCAGCGCGCTGCCCACCACCCTGCCCCGGTCATCCTTCACCAGGCTGCCGTTGGCCTTGTCCGCGAACAGCACCTGCGCCAGCGCGGTGACCGCGGAGGGGTACAACAGGCCCGTCAGCAACACGGTGAGACCGGTGACCCGCAGCGACGTCAGCAAGGTGCGCAGCATGCTGCCTCCACTCAGACCAGGCCCAGCGCGGACAGCGCCAGGTCCAACAGCTTGATGCCCGCAAACGGCGCCACCACGCCGCCCACGCCGTAGATCAGCAGTGACCGCCGCAGCAGCGCGGCCGCGCCCAGCGGACGGTACGCCACGCCGCGCAGCGCCAGCGGAATGAGCAGGATGATGATGAGTGCGTTGAAGATGACCGCCGCCAGGATGGCGCTGCGCGGGGATGCCAGCCCCATCACGTTGAGCGGCGCAATCTCCGGGAATGCCACCACAAACAACGCCGGCAGGATGGCAAAGTACTTGGCGACGTCATTGGCGATGGAGAACGTGGTGAGACAGCCGCGCGTCATGAGCAATTGCTTGCCAATCTCCACCACCTCCAGAAGCTTGGTGGGATTGGAATCCAGGTCCACCATGTTGCCCGCTTCCTTGGCGGCCTGCGTTCCGCTGTTCATGGCCACGCCCACATCCGCCTGGGCCAGCGCGGGGGCGTCGTTGGTGCCGTCTCCGGTCATGGCCACCAGCCGGCCCCGCGCCTGCTCGTCCTTGATCCGCTGCATCTTGGTTTCCGGCGTTGCCTGCGCCAGGAAATCATCCACGCCCGCCTCCCGGGCAATGGCGGCGGCCGTGTTGGGGTTGTCCCCGGTGATCATCACCGTGCGGATGCCCATGGCGCGGAACCGGTCGAATCGTTCCTTCATCCCGGACTTCACCGTGTCCTTGAGGTGGATGATTCCAAGCAATTGCCCGTTGTCGCTCACGGCCAGCGGCGTCCCTCCGTCGTCACCAATGCGCCGGGCGATACTCCGGGCCTCCTCCAGCACGGTCACGTCCCGCACGCCGCTGGCCTGAATCACCGCATCCACCGCGCCCTTGCGCACCTGCCGGCTGCCCACGTCCGCCCCGCTCATGCGCGTGTGCGCGCTGAACGGAATGAACGTCACGCCGTTGTTGCCATCCGCGCGGGGTGGCGTGCCGTAGCGGCTGTCCGCCAGCGCCAGGACGGAACGGCCCTCCGGCGTGTCATCCGCCGTGGAGGAGAGCACCGCGGCGTCCGTGAGGCGCTCCTGCGCCACGCCCCGCAGCGGGATGAATTCCGCGGCCATGCGGTTGCCCAGCGTGATGGTCCCCGTCTTGTCCAGCAGGATGATGTCCACGTCGCCCGCGGCCTCCACCGCGCGCCCGCTGGTGGCCACAATGTTCTTGCGGATGAGCCGGTCCATCCCGGCGATGCCGATGGCGGACAGCAACCCGCCGATGGTGGTGGGGATGAGACAGACCAGCAGCGCAACCACCACCGTGGCCCCCAGCGTCACGCCGGAATACGCCGCCAGCGGCACCAGACTGACGCAGGCCACCAGGAAGATCATCGTGAGACCCACCAGCAGGATGTGCAGCGCCAGTTCGTTGGGCGTCTTCTGCCGGCGCGCGCCCTCCACCAGGGTGATCATGCGGTCCAGGAAGCTCTCGCCGGGATTGCTGGTGATGCGCACCACGATGCGGTCGCTGAGCACGCGGGTGCCCCCGGTCACTGCGGAGCGGTCGCCCCCGCTCTCGCGGATGACCGGCGCGGACTCGCCGGTGATGGCGGACTCGTCAACCGAAGCGATGCCCTCGGTGATCTCGCCGTCGCCCGGGATGACCTGGCCGGCCTCAACGACCACCATGTCGCCCTTGCGCAGCACGCTGGACGGGACCTGCTCCTCGCGCCCCTCCACCAGGCGGCGGGCCATGGTCTCTTTGCGCATCTTACGCAGCGTGTCCGCCTGCGCCCGGCCCCGGCCTTCGGCCACCGCCTCAGCAAAGTTGGCAAACAGCACGGTGAACCACAGCCACAGCGTCACGCTGCCGGTGAACCAGGCGGGCTCCGCCCAGGCAGGACGGGCGAGCAGGTCCCGCAGCCACAGTGCGGTGGTCAACACGCTTCCCACCGCCACCACAAACATCACGGGATTGCGCATCACCGCGCGCGGGTGAAGCTTGGCAAACGCCTGGACGACGGCGTTACGGAGGATGGGCCCGTCCCACAGCGAAACCGCCTTGAGCTTGGAGGTCATGGTCAGAAGACCTTTCCGGCGGCACCCAGGAAGTGCTCCACCAGCGGCCCCAGTGCCAGCGCGGGGAAGAACGTCAACGCCCCCACGATCACCACAACTCCTGTGAGCAGAACGGTGAACAGCGCCCCGTCGGTGGGGAACGTGCCGGGGGACGGCGGCACCGTCTTCTTGCGCGCCATGGTACCCGCCACCGCCAGCGCGGGAATGATGAGCCAGAAGCGGCCCGCCAACACGGCCACGCCCAGCGTGACGTTGTAAAACAGCGTGTTTGCGGAAAGTCCGGCAAATGCGCTGCCGTTGTTTCCCGCGGCACTGGAGTACGCGTACAGGAGCTCTGACAGGCCGTGCGGGCCGGCGTTGTTGAGCGAGGACACGCCGTACTCGGCCACCGCCGCCCAGCCGGTGAATGCCAGGATGACCAACGGGAAGATGAGGATGTACAGCGTGACCAGCTTGATATCCCGCGGTTCGATCTTCTTACCCAGGTATTCCGGCGTGCGGCCCACCATCAGGCCCGCCAGGAACACGCTCAACAGCACCATGATGAGCATGCCCATCAGCCCCGCGCCCACACCGCCAAAGATGACCTCTCCCAATTGGATGTTCACCATGGGCACCAAGCCACCCAGCGCGCTGAAGCTGTCATGCATGCTGTTGACGGCGCCACAGGACGCGTCCGTGGTGACGGTGGCGAATAGGGCCGAATTGGCAATGCCGAACCGGACCTCCTTGCCCTCCATGTTGCCGCCATCCTCCGCCACCGCCAATCCGGCAAACGCGGGACTGGCCTGTGCTTCGGCCGCGTAGCTCACGCCGACACCGAGGAGAAATAGCAGGCCCATGCTGGCAAGAATGGCCCAGCCATGGCGCGTGTTTCCGGCCATCAGCCCGTACGCGTAGGTCAAACCCGCGGGCATCACGAAGATGGACAGCATCTGCAGGAAGTTGGTCACGCCGTTGGGGTTCTCAAACGGGTGGGCGCTGTTGGCGTTGAAGAACCCACCGCCGTTGGTGCCCAGCATCTTGATGGCCTCCTGGGACGCCACCGGCCCCATGGCCAGCACCTGCTGCGCACCCTCCAACGTGGTGAGCTCCACGTACGCGTCCAGGTTCTGCAGCACGCCCTGGGAAACCAGCGCCAGCGCGTACACCACGCACGCCGGCAGCAGCACAAAGAAGATCCCCCGCAGCAGGTCCACCCAGAAGTTGCCCAGCGTCGCCGGGGCGTCCCCGGCCGGAGCGGGGCGCGTCAGCCCGCGCGCCAACGCCACCGCAACCGCCAGTCCCACCGCTGCGGAGGTGAAGTTGTTCCACCCAAGGGCGGCCATCTGCACCAGGTAGCCCATCGTGGATTCGCCCGAATAGCCCTGCCAGTTGGTGTTGGTGACGAAACTGGCCGCTGTGTTGAACGCGCTGGAGGGCTCCACGTTGCCCAGGCCGGCGGGGTTGAGCGGCAACTGCACCTGCACGCGCTGCAGCAGGTACGTGTACAGGACGCTGACCGCGCTGAACGTGAGCAGCGCGCCCGCGTACTGCCTCCACGTCTGCTCCGCGGGTGACACGCCGCAGGCCCGCAACAGCGCCCGCTCAGTCACCGCGCCCAGGCGCCCCAGCGGCGCCTCCGGGGATGCGAAGACGCGGTGAAGGTAGCGACCCACGGGAGGCGTCAGGGCCAGCAACACGGCGCAATAGACCAGGATCTGGAGCCAGCCTTGCGTTGACATGATGGGCCTCAGAACTTCTCGGGACGCCACAGCGCAAAGAACAGGTAGGCCAGCACCAGCGCGGTCAGGACGGCACCTGCAACGTATTCAGCGAACATGGCGAATCCTCCACGCCGCTCAGGCCCGGTCGCACAACTCGGTGAATGCCCAGCACACGCCAAAGAATGCGAGGGTGGCGATGACAAGAACGGAATCCAGCATGGCGTTCTCCTTCAGAAGTAGACCACCGCGCCGCCCACCAGCAGGTTCTGCGTGCGCGTGCCGATCACGGTGCCGTCGTCGGTCGTTTCGGCCGTGCCGAACGCGGGCACCGAGGAGTAGTCCGACCGCGCCTCCAGCTTGAGGGACAGGAACGGCGCCGGCATGAGTTCCACGGTGGCGGTGGCGCCCGTGAGCCACTGCTCAAAACCGGAAATGGCATTGAATGGATCCAGGAACGTCTCCAGGCGGAACGCGAATGCCAGCTTTTCCCACTGCAACAAGCGCAGGTACGCACCGGCCGCCGCCCAGACCTGGTGCTTGTCCTTGTCAGCCTGCTGGTAGCCCACGTCCACCTGTGCGCCCAGGTTGACGTGCGGCGTGGGCTTGAGGACGACCACCAGGTCATTGAAGAAGCGCACGCGCGTGTCCAGGTACGGGCTCTGCCAGCCGGTGAGCGTGTTGCGCGCGCCGGGCAGTTCAGACCCCAGCAGCGTTCCCCACGAGAGCACCAGGCGCTCCGAGTTCCACGCCACCTGCGTGCCCACGGATTTGAACAGGTTGTTTTCCCCCGTGACCTGCCAGCCATTGAGCAGCAGGCCCGTCACGGTGACGTACCGCGGGAAAGCGTAGGAAACCTTGAGCCCGGCGGAGTAATAGGGGGAATACTCGCCGCTCCAGGCGCGCGTGTAGTTCCAGTTGTCCTTGCTGGCCATCACCTCCAGGCCCACGTGGCTGGGGAACTTCCCCGCTTCCACGGTGAGACCGCGCACAAACGGCGCCGCGTACCCCACCGATGCGGTGAGCACGTTGCGCAGGACGTCCGGACCGGTGGCAATGCCGCGGGGTTCGCCGGCGTGAAGCACCTCAATGCCGTTGCCGAACGCCAGCGTGAGCCTCCCCAGGACGGGGCCCTTCTCCACCGCAACATCCAGCGCCGCGAGGTTGAGCGTGAACTCATTGAAACGCTTACCTGTGCTGCCCGTGCCGGGGAGGAAGTTGGCGCCGTCCGCAGGCCGATTGGAATTGACCGCGAAATACGTGTCCACGAAACCGTGCAAAGTCACGCCGTCCAACCACTCCGGCAGGGCGGGCGGCGGAGGCGCGGGCGCAACCGGCGCTGGCGCCGCGCCGGGGAGCACCTCCTGCGCGCGGGTGGTCTCCCCGGAAAGCAGCATCACGGTGATGAGGTTCAACGGGGCCGCGCTCATGGTGGTTCTTGCAGAGCAACACACGAGCCAGCTTGCCTCGCGCGAAAAGGCTCGCGTTTCTGCGGGGTGGCTTGCATCCCGCACGGTTGCCCTTGCGGCCTGCAACGGCGGCGCCCCGAACAGCGCGAACGGGTCCGTGAACGCCCGCGCACCGCCGCGGGGCGCGTGTACGCTGCACCGCATGGGGATGCGGCGAGATGACCGCGCACGTCGTTCCACTGGGGCCGCGGCGCGGCTGGTCACGTCCGCGGTGGCCATTCAGCTGACGTGGTGGGCCTGTGAGTCCGCGGACTCCTCCAAGCGGCTGCAGCCCGTGGGACTCGACAGCCTGCCGCATGCCGTGATGACGCTTTCTGTGCACGACGAGCGGTCGCAGCTTGAGGTGACCGTAGCGCTCGCCTTTGGGCGGGACGACGGGGCGGACTCCAACTGCGGCCGGCTCCGCGACGACGCCGTCGGCACGCTCAATGGCGTTCGACTCACGTCAACGGCCCTGGGGCAAATCGAGCCGAGCTGCGGCGTGGGCGACGAGACGTGTGACGAAACCGCGCGATTCACCGGTTCGTGGTGGCGTGGGTACGCGGACGGTGGAAACGCGCTCGCAGTGATCCAGGACGGGACGGGTCAGGTCAGCATGACCGTGCCGAGCGCGCTGGCCGTGCGGCAGTGGAACATGGTGGATCCGGAGGTCGTGCCGTCGGACTTCCCGCCGGTGGTGGCGTCCGGCGCGCAGCTGGTGTTTGCACGCGAGCCGCCGACGGACGTGCTGCTGCAAAGTGGCCGGGTGTGGTTCGAATACCCCGTGTTCCAGGATTGCCCCCGCGATGCGGGCGTCCCGTCTGCCGACGCGGGCGAGGTCGGTCTTCTTCTCGGCTGTTGGGTGAGCCGTGTGTCCATTGAAGGGAACAGGGTCACAATTCGCCTGGCGGAGGGCATGCCGCCGGGGACCGGCACGCTCCACATCCACATCCCCACGCAGCCCCTGCAGGTCACCCGCTGCGAAGGAGCAGAACGGTGCACCTTCCAGAGATACGACCCTGCCGAATGGGGATGGCCACTGACCATCACGTCCGCTCCGTAACGCGCGACGCGGCAGGTGCACTTCGCCGGGTTGTGGCGCGTCCTACGGACAGCTCGGGTACACGCCGCCGTCGGCGGTGCACTCCGTGCATTGCGGACCGGTGAAGCCCGTGTCGCAAGCGCACAAGCCCGTGGAGGGCACGCACGTCCCGTGGCCAAACGCGCTCGACTGCCCGAAGTGCCACGCGGAGATGACGGCGATCGCCATCATCGAGGGCCAGGAACAGAGCGCGCGCTACCTGGAGCATACCGGGCAGGCCACCGTGCACCCGCAGGCCGTGGGGCCGCCGGACCTCGCCGCGTAAGCCCGACAAGGACCCATTGACGACGTGGACCACCGGCCCGCGCAGGGTGACGCATGCCGAGAAGAGTGCCGCGGCGCAGGATGCCCGCCCGGGATGGCCGATGCATGCACACCACAGCGTTTCCAGAAGGCCGGACGGGCGGCTCTGCTCTGCGGGGCCGATGGGGGGCGTGGTCAGCGGGTCACCCGGATGGGCGGTCTACCCGTTTCACCGGCGAAAGGGCCGGTTCCGGCTGGACATGGGGAGTGGAGAGCCGCAAAGACCGCGTCGTGATCTTGGCGCAGCGGCTCCGGTGGAAGGGCGACAATGCATGGGAGTTCCTACGCGTATGGAGTGCCATTGGGCTCGTCAGCAGCCGTGCGTTTCGACGAGCTTGAGTGTCTGGGCCGGGCCACCACGTTTGAGTGTGAGCGAGGCTTCCGTCGTCGTGACGGAGCAGTCGTCGCCGTCACCCACGCTGATAAGGCGGTATTCGATGCGAAGCTCCTGGCCGCTGTGCTCAAACAGCGTCCACCACCTGGTGCCCGCCTGGGGGCGCCGGGTCTTGGGAGGGTGAACGCCATCGATGCGCCCGAACGGCAACTCCGTGCCGCCCACGTTGAGCCAGACGGTGTCCTGGTCATTATCATCCACCATGAACACGTCTTCCTTGTCCGCCATGCGCCATTTGTAGACATTCGAGAGCAGGCGCGCGGAGGCCAGAGGGAGCAACGGAGCACCGGGCGGGGGCGGAACACACTCACAACTCGAAGGTGGCGTCACGGCCACGGGAGGCGGCAGGTTGCGCCGCGGTCCCACCTTTCCAGAGTAGGACCGGACGTGCTCCAGGATGGCCGCCTTGGCCGTTTCCGGACTGGTGGCCCAGACCAGGCCGATCAACGTGTCCTGTGATGACGGGGGCCGGACCCAGATGGTGGTGCTCTCATCACCCGCAGTCGGCGTCCAACCGGTGGTGGAAACACGGACACCGTCGGGATGGACAGACAGTGGCAGTTCGCAAGTCTTGGAATACGGCAGGGCGTACGCAAACGCCGTTTTTCCCTGGACTCTCTGAGGCGGCGGAACGACGAGGCGCGCCCAGCCGGCGTCTGAAAAGACCTGGTTGATGGCGCTGCTCCGCGCATTCTGGGCCTTGCGGGACTTTTCCCATGCGGCGCGCTCCGGCGATGCGTCTGGGGGCTCGCATGCGGGGCGGGCGCTGTTCACCACGCACCCGTTCAGGACCTCGTCCTTCACCGCCGGGGGATTGAGCGAAGGGCCATGGAGCGTGGACATCAACGCGCGCTGTCCGGTGCACGCGTCCAGTGTGGTGGCACTGCTCCGCGTGTTCCATGGCTCAACCGCATCCCGCTCGCCGATGCTCGCCAATGGAAGTGCCGCCCGCATGGCCAGATCGAACTGACCTGCTGCCGTCGCGGTGCGCGCGAGGGCTTTGCGGATCGAGTCGTTAAGTGGGTTGAGCACCATGGCGCGCTCGAGCAGACGGGAGGCTTCCAGCGGGCGACCCGCGGCCTCTTCTTCGGCGGCCTGAGTGACCAGCCTGGCGGGTGTGAGCTTATCGCGCGAAAGGTACTTCCACATGAGGAAGCCGTGGAATGGCGTGGGCGCGCCCGTCATCGGCGGTCCGTCAAAGATCAGCTCCTTGAGGGGTGGTACCTCGCCTCGCACCTCCGCCCAGTCCGAGTCCACCTTCAGCACCGTCACCGCGGTGTTGATGGGCAGCTCGGCTTCAATCCTGGCACGGGCGTCCGCTCTGGCGCGCAGCCGGATCGAGGTGGCTGAAACAAAACCCCCGTCGTTGGCCGCAGGAGGCTTGAGCGCCATGGGACCCGGTGGTTCCGGCTCACGTGCCACGGGCTTGAGGCGTTTGAGTGCCGCGAACACCCGGGCGTGCTCGGCTTCCAGGCCCAGGCCACTCCACCATCCGGCCTGGATTTCCCATGCTTCACGCAAGGATGGGTCCGCGCGCGTGGCGTCTTCCGCGGCGACCCGCGCTTCCCGCGCTTCCGCGTGGGCCAGCTGCGTCTTGGCCCGGGCAAGGAACTCCTGCCCTCCTTGGGCCGCCTGCGCGTCAGTTGCTCCGAGGACGACCATCATGGGACCCATGACCAGCAGCCGCTGCCGCATGAAGACCTCGCGTGTCCAACCGATACACGTCCTCATACGTCTGCGGACCCTTCCTGTCGATGATTGGCCTGCTCGGCGCTCCCAACAACAAGGCTTCCACGCAGAAATCCGTGGGTTCCGTTGAGCGCGTGCACAGAGAGCGAACGACGCCCGCCGCTTCGTCGAGGAACAACACGGGACGCGGAGCGGCCGCCCAGGGCCGCACAAGACAGAAGACCAGACCGCGGTGAGACCCGAACACGCTCTCCTGACTGAACGCGGCGACGTCGTGGGGGGGGCGGTGCCTGGGCGGGTCACCCCGGTGACCTCCACTCCGAACGCAGCGCACCGAACGAGCTCGCTTGCCGAAGAGAGTGCCGCGGTGCAGGAATTGCCCGAAGTGCGGCCATGACGACGTCGTTTGCTCTTTCTCCAAGGGCCGCGGCCCGTGCACATCCTGTTCGGCGCGGGCAATGGGAGACGGCGCGGCGCACTTGTGTGACCACGTGCTTCCGTGCGTTCCCTATCGACAATGGGTGGTGAGCTACCCGTTTCAGATGAACGGCGCCCTGGCGTTCAAGCCGGACCTGCTGGCGGCGGGGGAGCGCATGGTGACCGACGCGCTGTGCCGCTGGCAAAAGGCGCGCGCAGATGACGACGACGGAAAGCCCGGCGGCGTGCTGGTGCGGCAGCGCTTTGGCGGGAGCTTGAATTTGCACGTTCATGCACACCTGCTGGTGATGGACGGGGTGTACCGGAGGAACGCGGGCGGCGCTTTGGTATTCGTACGCGCGCCGGAACCGACTCCGGACGAACTCTCCGCGCTGGCGGCGAGCATCCGGCGGCGGATGGACACGCTGTTCAAGCGACGCGGTCTCATCCGGCAGGACGACGACACGGGGAATCTCCCGGAACAGCTGGATGCACTGGGCGCGTGGCGCTGGGCCAGGAAAAGCGGGAACGCCAGGGGCCCGCGCTATCGGTGGTGGACGATGTGGAGCACCCGCGCGGCGGCGTGGTGGGGAAGGCGGACGGGCTGAACGTGTACGCCTCGGACGTGATCGACGGCGACCGGGAGACTTCATGGAGCATCAGGCGCTTGAGAGCCGCGGTCGCCTTGGGAGGCCTGGCCAACCCCCGAGCGACCCATTCAAGTCCTCCGCCGGCAATTTCACCTCCTCCACCTGGGTGCTCCATTCCGGCTGGATCAGGAGTGGCGTCAGGAGTTGGGTCACGGAGCCCGTCGATTGTGAGCGCTCGATTGCTCAGGTCAGGCCAACGCTCGAACAACGCGGCTCGAATGGTCCGGAAAATCACTCCCAATGAGGCTTGTCCGTAGGTGGTGGCCAACGAGGAACGAGGACTGCGGGTTGGGTCGCCGGTCCCTGGGGTTCTGTTGATTGAATTGCGGCGCTCAGCTAGGCGCCCCACGAGTTGTGTTCAAGAGCACAGCGAACCCTGTTGTTCGCTCAACCGCACACCACCGCACACCATGAGGTCTCAGCCTATGAAATTCCGCGCCCGGGGAGTTCTTTTCGAGACGGTTGTCGTCAGCATCCTGGCATGCGCCTGCCAGCCAGCCGGGGAGCACTCCTGCGCGAGCGACACCGACTGCAAGGGGAGCCGGGTCTGCGTGGACGGCGCTTGCGAGGAGCCAGCTACGGCAAACACGTCAAGCAGTGGCGGAAACCAGACTTCCAGCAGCAGGGCCCCATCAACCGGCACCACCCAGCAGCCCCTCACGGCCGGGTCGCGCCTCCAGGTGAAGCGCCTGGTTGGTGCGGATGGCTCCACACGCCAAATTGGCTTCCACGACCAGACGCTCGATATTGATTGCGATTTCGTTCGAACGGAAGCAGGTGATTTCCTGTGCGCTCCGGTGTCTGGTGCCGGCCTGCTGGAGCCGTCCGCAGCAAGGACGTTCGGCCAGTACTACGCCGATCCGGCCTGCACAGAGCCGCTGGCAAGTTCTGATCTTGGGTCGGACAAGCTCAAGTACATTGTGGAGGGTCGGGGCACTACCGTCTTCGTCGATATTGCCGTGCTGGGCCGCGTCCTGGCTCCGGGCGCAGAGCACCTGGGGAGCCTGTATTTCAAGCAGAGTCCCACAACGGGCACCTGTGGAGTCTATGCGCGGACCAACACGCACTATTATCGGTATGGCTCTGATGTGAGCCTGTCGACGTTCGCGGCTGCCACTGTTTCCATGGAGTAATGGGTGACCGTTGGTCCTGGATTTGGCGCGTGCGGAACCGTCCGGGAGAGTGAGCCAGTCATCCACCTGCCAGTAGGTTCGCCGTTCTGCGCCGTGCTCACCCCAACGGGCGCCCTGCGCGTTGGTCCAGCGTGACTCGGGCGAGGGCAATCCCTTCCCGGCCACGCGGCAAAACCAAAACACGCGTTGTGGACCTTGACCCGGTGTGCGGGTGTGGCGCCGGTGCGCCAACCGGCAGGCGGCGGGACGCGCTCGCAGGGGCTGACCAGATCGGCAAGTTCGTGTTGCAGCGGGGCCTGCGTGCGTGGCTTGCACAGTCCGAGCACTGGACTCGCCCCACCGACCCAACCGCCTCCCAGTGCTGGAGCCGCGGGAACCGGTGTGCTGGTTTCCGACGAGGTTCAAGCCCATCTCGTCCACGTGCTGGCCACCATGGCCCTGTCTTGCCGCGAGGAGATCCACGCATGAGCACATCTGCACATCTGAAGATCACGGCGCGCCACCTCGAGCGCAACGCGTATCTCTACGTTCGGCAATCAACCGTGCGCCAGGTGTTCGAAAACACCGAGAGCACCAAGCGCCAATACGCGTTGCGCCAACGCGTCATGGCACTCGCTGCGGAGTTCCCGGCATTATGGCGGGACTCCCGGACGCCGGCTCGCGAACGCACCGGATGCTGGCGCTGCTGGTCGAGGATGTGACGTTGATCAGACAGCACGACATCACCGTCCACGTTCGGTTCCGCGGCGGGACGACGACAACACTGAAGCTCCCGCGCCCGCTCACCGCCCAGCAACTGCGCGCCACGCACGATAACGTGCGCCGAGACATCGACGCCATCCTCGACGAGTACACCGATGCGCGGGTGGCCCACGAGCTCAACGAGCGAGGCCTGAAGGCCGGCGCCGGTGAAACGTTCAATGCGCTCAGCGTCAGGTGGTGCGCACCTCCACCAAGCTCAAGAGCCTCAAGGACCGCATGCTTGCTGGCGGTTGGCTGACCCAGAAACAACTCGCCGCGAAGCTCTGCGTTGGCCGCACCACCATCAACCGTATGCGCTGCGCCGGCAGCCTCACAGGTCGCATCTGTGGCGAACGCGGCGAGTGGCCATACTGGCCACCTGACGCAGCAGCGCCGCCACCCGTCCATGGTCCGACCCACCCAATGGGCAATTCAACGGTACGAGGTGCAGTATGAAAAGCGTTCCTGGGGCATCGACGCGCTCGACTGCCCGAAGTGCCACGCGCGGATGACGGCGATCGCCATCATCGAGGACCAGGAGGAGACCGCGCGCTACCTGGAGCATACCGGCCAGGCCTCCGTGCACCCGCGGGCCATAGGGCCGCCGGACCTCGCCGCGTAAGCCCGACAAGGACAACTGACCACGTGGACCACCGGCCCGCGCAGGGTGACGCTTGCCGAAAGAGTGCCGCGGCGCAGGATTCCCGCCCGGAATGGCCGATGCATGCACACCACAGCGTTTCCGAAGGCCGGACGGGCGGCTCTGCGGGGCCGAAGGGGTGCGTGGTCAGCGGGTCACCCGGATGCGCTGCCTTCTATGGGAGGGGATGTCAAGACAGATCTCTCCCGTGCACCGCGTTTCCGCACCCGTTGAAGGGCTGGATATCCGGCGTCCGCCACATTTCGGCACGCGCAACAATCGGCTGGGGGCTGGGGTGACCGTGGCGTGCTCACCCGCAGCGGGCTGGTTCGTCAGCGTCGAGGTGTCTCCTTCACTCC
>JACRCW010000120.1 GCA_016218805.1 Deltaproteobacteria bacterium
GCGATGCGCCTGTCCCGGGGGTCCGTGTCCTTCATGCAAGCAGGATCGGCAGCAACCACCGCCGCGTTGATCAGCCGAGTCGCCGATGGGATCTCCCCCTACATCACGCCTCCGGGCCCTGGCCCCGCTAATCAAGTACCGCGTGAGTCTTGCGGGCGGTACGTCAAAAAGGGATTTTGAGGCGCTGGTGGACGCGCGCATCCGGGAGGCCCGGGCGTTGATGAAAGCCGGCGAATACGACGGGGCAACGTACCTCGCGGGCTACAGTGTGGAATGCGCGTTGAAGGCCGTCATCACCAAAGGCATTCCCGCCGAAACGCTGCCGCCCAGGACCTTTCAATCTGTCTATACCCACAGTTTGGAAGACCTCCTCGGGCTGGCCGGACTCAGACAAAAGCTGAAGACGAGGGGATGACAAACCCAGGACTGGCGTCGTCATGGAGCGTGGTGGCGGAGTGGCGGGAGGATCGGCGGTACGCGCTGGGAACGGACGAACAGGAGGCCGCCGCCCTGCTCAAGTCAATCGAAGATCCAGTGGAAGGAGTGCTCCCATGGCTCAAGCTGCATTGGTGAGCGACCTGGTGGATGCAGGCCGCGACCTCGTCGCTGCGGCGGACGCCGCCGGTGTTCCAATCCGGGCCGCGCTGTGGCTCTATGACAGTCACGAGGACCGGTGGACCCTGGTCATTGAAGCCCCGCCAAGCCCCCGTTTGGACAAACACGACTATGCGCTGCAGCTCCACCAGGCTGTCGGGAGCATTCCCGACCCGCAACGCCGGGAGGCCGCCCGGGACCTGCTGTTTGGTGCAGTCACCCTGGCCACGAAGCCACACCCGGTGGCGCAGTTGCTGCGGCCGTCCCTGGGGCAAGCTGCAAGTGTCCTGCGTGCGCGCCTGAGCCACACCTCGGTCGGGCAGTACATTGTCGAGGGGGCCGTCTTGTACCGCCTGGAACGCTCCCAGGCTGTGTGAAGCGGGGCCAGTACAGCAGCCAAATGCGACTTCGCCAGCCCGGAAGGCGTTTGGCAGCCGCCAATTGTGATCCCAGCCACACGAGAACGCGATTGGCAGCCGCCAATTGTGATCCCAGCCACACGGGAACGCGGTTGGCACCCGCCAATGTGATCCCAGCCACATGGGAGAGCCTTTGGCGCCTGCAAAATGTGATTCCAGCCACATGAGAACGCCATGGGCCGCGTCCGCGGGGTGAATCCGGCGCACCGCTCAGCGCGCGGCGGCCAGCACCATCCCCACCAAGCCGCCGCTCACCACCAGCCACGCCGAATTCACCCGCCAGACCACCAGCAAGCACACCCGCCACGGCGGTCAACAAGGCGGTGGGAAGGTCCACAATCGCCGCGCGGGCCAGCGGCCAGGACACCGCCGCCATCAGGCCCAGCGACGCGGCGTTGACGCCGTCCAACACCGCGCCCGCCGTGGCCGACGCGCGCAGCCGCGGGACCAGCGGCCCGCTCACGGCGACAAAGAAGAACGCCGGGAGGAAGATCCCCGCGGTGGCAACCACCGCCGCCACCGGTCCACCGAGCAGGTAGCCGATGAACGTCGCCGTGGTGAACACGGGTCCCGGGGTGACCTGCCCGACCGCAATGGCGTCCAACAGCTGCGCTTCAGTCAACCAGTGCAGGCGCTCCACCAGGTCCGCGCGTAGGAACGCCAACAGCACGTACCCGCTGCCAAACAGCACCGAGCCCACCTTGAGGAAGAACAGGAACAGCGCGGTGGTTCCGTAGGGCGCCGCAGCGGACGCGGCAACGGTGACACCGCCCCACGGAAACACGGGCAGCACCAGCGCGGCCAGCCCCGCAGGCGGACCGCGACGGGTGCGCGCCCACTGCAGCGCCGCGGCGGTGGCGGCCGCCAGCGCCAGGATCACCAACTCATGCACGCCGGCCAGCGCGGCGGTCACCGCGCCCGCGCCAATGACGCCGCACCCGCGGTCCTTGAGGGCGGTGCGGCCCAAACCCCACAGTGCCTGCAGCACCACGGCCATGACCACGGGTTTCACGCCGTACAGCGCGTCCGCGGCAAGCGGCACCGCGCGCAGCCCGGTCATGGCGGCCCCCAGCGCCATGACAATCAGCATGGCCGGGAGGATGAAACATGTCCCGGCGACCACGAGGCCGGCCCAGCCCGCGCGCACATGCCCCAGATGGATGGCCAGTTCCGTGGAGTTGGGGCCGGGGATGAGTTGGGTGGCGCCCACCAGGTCCAGAAACCGCTCGCGCGTGACCCACGCGCGGCGCCGGACCAGTTCGTCCTCCATCAGCGCCACGTGCGCGGCCGGGCCGCCAAACGCCGTGGTGCCCAGCTTCAGGAACACCCACGCGGCTTCGCGCAGCACCACGCGCCGCGCGGTGGGGTGTTCGGCGGAATCCGTCATGGTGTGCCCGGGTGGCGCCGGGGGGCGCCCACCGTCAAGGGGGGAGCGTGGTGGGCACCGCGTCACCGGGGCGGCCGGAGACCTCCAGGAAGCTGAAGCCCACCGCGGCGTGGCACGCGTTGCAGGACGTGGCCGCCGCGGCAAAGGCAGCGGTCAGCGCCGCCGGGTCGTTCCGGGTGGAGGCGGCCACCAGCGCATTGAGCGCACCCGCGCGGAAGGCTGCGTCCTGCTTGTTCAACTCGGCAGTGTCCGCGCGCCCGGGTGGACGCGCATGCGCCACATCGTCATCGAACGTCTCGCTCAGCTCATGCACCGTCCAGCGCGCCAACTCCAGGCGCCCGCCCTGCAGCGCGCGGCCGGTCAACTCAAAGTAGTGGCCCACCTGCGCCATGGAGGCGCCGTAGCGGGGGCGCTCGGCGCAGGAGGCACACGCGGACAACAGGACAAGCGCGACAAGCGCGCGCATGGTGCCTCCGGGGTTGCGGGTGCAACATCAGCGGGGCGCGGCACGCGCCGGGAGGTCGGTGCCGCGCCCCGCCGTGGAAACGCAGCTACGGCGTGGGGTTGTGGCAGGTGCCGCACGCGTTGGTGAACGGGATGGGCATCTGGCCGGCGCTCTTGACGGTGATGTCCGCCTTGAGCGGCACGTCAAACACGTGCGACGAGATGTCACCCGAGTAATACGTGGTTCCTCCTGCGGAGACCTTCTGCTTGCGGCCGGCGCCGGACTTGGCGGTCTTGGCCATGTGGCAGTCCACGCAGGCAATGTCGCCCATGGCGATGTTGGTGATGCCGTTGGCCGTCCAGTGCGCTTGCACGCGCGCGGCAAAGTTGGCGCCGGCGGTGAAGTACGGGTCGTGACAGCCCATGCACATGCCCTTGCCGGTGTCCGCCGTGGTGCCGGTGGCCGCGCGGTCCAGCACGTCCCGAATCTGGTGCGGCAGGCCGGTGCCGCCGTGCGGGTCATGACAGGCGGCGCAGGTCAGCAGGTCGTACGGGTTGCGGTACTTCTTGCTCTTGAGGAAGTCAGACGCCTGCTGGTGGTGCTTCTGGCTGTGCGCGCCATCCCCGGCGGATGCGTTCCACAGGCCGTCATCCATCTTGGAGATGTAGTTGGTGAGGAAGTCCTTGCGGCTGGTGCCGGCGCGGATGGTGTGGCCGGTGCTGTCCATGGCGGTCTCCGTGTTCCCGCCGCCCACGCCCAGCGCGCGCGTGTGGCACTGCGCACAGATGGTCACCTCGCGCTCCGGGGTCAGCAAGCGCGGGCTCACAATGCCAAACCCGCGCCCGGCGGAGTACCAGTGCTCAGAGCCGGGGCCGTGGCAGGTCTCGCAGGAGATGTTCATCACCTCAGGCTGGCCGTCACCGTCGTAGTCATAATCACCACGCAGGTCCGGCACGCCGTGCGCCTGGTAGCCCGCGGTGCCATCACCGGTGAGCGAAAAGCCGCTGAAGTGACAGCCCGCGCAGTTGTTGTCGAACGACTTGCCGAGCGCCGGCACGCGCAGCGCGGGCGTGGCTTCGGTGTACCAGTTCTGGGCGTTGTACTGGCCCCACACCCAGCGCGAGGAGGGCTGCGTCTCATCCGTCTGGCCTTCAAAGTTGTACTGGATGGGGAGCACGTAGCGGCTGCCGCCCAGCTTGGTGATGTAGCGCTGCTTGTACAGGCCGCCGCCGTAGGACAGCTCCACTTCGTAGGTGGCGGGTGAGCTGGTGCCCTTCACGTCCGTGAGGTCCGCCCAGTAGTGCGTCTCGCCGGCGGCAACGGTGGAATACAGGCGCAGCGTGAAGCTGATGCCGGTGCCGGGGTTGGTCTCAGACACCCGCCAGTCCGGGGACGTGGCGTTGTTGTTGTACGCGTAGAAGTACAGCGTGGTGCCCGCCGCGGTGAACTTGTCCGTGAGCGGCCGGTTCCAGTCCGGGAAGCGGTCATAGTTCTGCAGCGGTCCCGCCGCGCCAACCTTGCGGATGCCCAGCATGTGCAGCGTCTGCATCTCGTGCACCATGCCGTGGCAGTTGAGGCAGACAGACGGGCCCACGTATTCCGCGTTGGCGCTGGGGACGGTGGAGATTTCAATGTCCAGTTGCGTGCCCACAAACGCCGTGGACGCCATGCCCATGCGGCAGTGGCTGCCGCCCGGGAGGTGGCCGCTGTCCGCGGGCACCGCCACCACGTAGTAGCTGCCGGCGGGCACGGTGGTGATGCGGAAGATGCCGTCCGCGCCGGTGGTGGCGCGGGTGTAGGTGGCACCGTTGAGGGCAATGGTGTCCTCCAGCGGCTCGTCCAGGGTGCTGGCGCGCGCCACGGCCACCTCGGTGTTGACGTGCTTCCAGTGGACGGTGCCGTCGGTGATGTCCGCGGCGGTGCCGCTGGGGGCGGTGGCGGAGGTGCCCGCGGTGATGACTTCGTAGATGTTGCCGCCCTGCACCACGCGGTCACCCACGACGTAGGCCAGGTTCACGCCCCACGCGCGCTCCCAGAACGGCGCGGAGGGGACGTCCGCGGTGGGCACCAGGTAGACGGTGACGCCGGGAACAATGATGCCCGCGGTGTCACGCACGTAGCCAACCACGCCGGCCGTCTCCAGCGGGACGTAGCCCGCGCCAGCAGGACCGGTGGGGCCCGTGGCACCGGTTGCGCCGGTGGGACCGGTGGCACCCGTGTCACCCGTCGCTCCCGTGGGACCCGTCGCGCCCGTGTCACCCGTCGCGCCCGTGTCACCCGTCGCGCCCGTGTCACCCGTCGCGCCCGTCGCGCCCGTGTCGCCCGTCGCACCCGTGTCACCGGTTGCGCCCGTGGCGCCCGTCGCACCCGTGTCACCGGTTGCGCCGGTGTCGCCCGCGGGACCCGTGGGACCGCGCGGGCCGGTGGGACCGGTTGCGCCGGTGTCGCCGGCGGCGCCAGCGGGGCCTTCCGGACCTTCCGGCCCGGGGCTGCCACATGCCCACGCCCCCGTCACCAGCAGCAGTTGCGCCATCCGTTTCACAAGGGATCTGTTCATCGCGTCTCCATCTCCGGTTGCCGGGCGTCGGGCGTCATCGCCAACGTTGCGCGGCGTTGGGGTCGGCGGTGGACCCTACCGGCGCCCGGCCCCTGCCGAATCCGGGGAAACCCCCGCACGGTGGCGGGCGCATATCCGGGAAAAGTACGGAGCCCTACCCGAGCAGCCCGTGGTCCAGCGCAAAGCGGACCAGCTCCGCACGCGTACGCAACTCCAACTTGTGCATGATGTGCGTGCGGTGGGACTCCACGGTGCGCTCCGAGATCTGGAGCTTGTCACCCACTTCCGCGTTGGTGTGGCCCAGCGCCAGCATCCGGCAGACGTCGCGTTCGCGCGGGGTGAGCGCGTCCAGCCGGCCGCCGGTGGGGCGCACCGCGGGGGTCACCAGCTCGGAGACGGCCAGGCCGCCCAGCGCGGCGTCCACGTGGTAGTCGCCGCGGTACACGGCACGGATGGCGCGCACCAGTTCATCCGCGCCAGACTTCTTGAGCAGGTAGCCGCGCACGCCCACACGAAAGAGCTCCTGCAGGTAGTAGGGGTCCTCATGCATGGTCAGGATGAGGATGCGCACCTGCGGATGGGCCTTCAGCACCGCCTCCGCCGCCTGCGCGCCTGACATCCCGGGCATGGAGAGGTCCAACACCACCACGTCGGCCGGGCTCCGGGCCAGCAGGGTCAACAGCTCGCTGCCGCTGCCTGCCTCGCCCACCACGTGCAGGTCCGCCTCCCGCTCCAGGAGCGCGCGCAGTCCCACGCGCAGCACCGCGTGGTCATCCGCCAGCACCACGCGGATGCTCATGCGGTCCCCGCCGGAACGGGAATGCTGGCGCGCACCGTCGTCCCGCGGCCCGCCACCGAGTCCACCGTCAGCACGCCGCCCACCAGCGCCAGCCGCTCCTCCATGCCCAGCAGCCCCAGCGACCCGGCGCTGCGGCGCGCCGCGTCCGGGTCAAACCCGCGGCCGTCGTCCTCCACCAGCAGCAGCACCTGCCCGTCACGCCGCACCAGCACCACGCTGGCATGCTGCGCCCCGGCGTGCCGCACCACGTTGTGCAACGCCTCCTGCGCCACGCGGAACAGCACCGTCTCCACGCCGGGGGCAAGCCGCGCGGTGCCCCGGCCGGTCTCTGCCGCCGCCTGGAAATGGATGGCCAGGCCGCTGCGGCGGGACACGTCCTCCACGTAGCGCTCCAGCGCCGAAGTCAGCCCGTAATCATCCAGCAGTGACGGGCGCAGGTCCCAGGCCATCCGGCGCACGTCATCCATGAGCCCGCGGACCCGCGCCTCCAGGGCCGGTGCATCCGCGCCGGCACGCGCCGGCAGTTCCAGCAGCAACGCGGACAATGACTGCCCCAGCCCGTCATGGAGATCCCGGGCCACGCGCTTGCGCTCCTCCTCCTGGCTGTCAATCGCCCGCTGCAGCAGCTGGTGGGTGACGTCGTCGCGCACGCGGCGGGCCACCAGGACGGCCATCTCATTGAGGGCTTCGGCCACCGGCGCCAGGTCCGGGTCCGCCGGAATCTGGACGGACACGGCGCTGCCCTTGCCCAGCCGCCGCGCCGCCAGGATCAGCGGGAAGATGGACCGCGTGAAGGACCGCGCCATCACGGCCGCCAGCAGCAGCGCCACCAGGACGCCCAGCGCCACAATCCCCACCTGCTGCGGCGCGGTGGGGTGCAGCCGCAACGCGCCGCCCGCGTGGTGCCGCTCCAGCAGCGCGTGGAAGCGCTCCTCCAGCGCGCCAAAGTTCTCCTCCAGCCGCGCCACCGCGCTCTCCACCGCCGGCACGGACCCAGCCGGCCGGTCGCCCGCGCGGCGCAGGGCGTGCAACTGCGCCGTCAGCCCGCTGCGCTCGGCCAGCCCGGCGTGGCAGGCATCACACCGGTGCGCCAGGGCGCGCAGCCCGTCCACGGTGGCCGCCGTGTGGTTGCGTGATTCCGGTGACAGCTCCGCCTCCCGCACGTCCGGCAATTGCAGCAGCTTGAGGGTGTGGATCCGGCCCTCGTGGATCTCTTCGTGCGCCTTCACCTCCACTTGCTCCGCCAGGTACACGCGCTCCAGGTCTTTGAGGCTGAGGACGCTGACCAGCCCGCTGGCCGCGCCCACCAGCACCAGCGCCAGGAACGCGGCGGCCAGCTTGGTGCGCAGCGTGGCGTTCCACTCGGTGCCCACCGCCGTGGCGGGCAAACCATCCGGGACCAAGGTGCCGCCAGCCATGGCCCGGCAGATTCCCCATTCTCTGCTGCCTGGGCAAGTCAGCGCCGCCGCGCCCGGGCTTGGCCGCCTCGCGGTTGTGTGCTTAGGTGCGCGCCCCGTCAGCCCCCCGGGCGGCCGCGGTGGCCGTCCGTCTCCGGGCATCAAGGGCAGGTCCCATGATCGATCGCAAGGGTTTGCTCCACGTTGGCCTGGTCGTCGCGCTGTGCACGGCGGCCGCTCCCGTCCTGCGCGCGCAGGGTTCCAGCA
>JACRCW010000123.1 GCA_016218805.1 Deltaproteobacteria bacterium
CACACGGCGCTATCCGACTGGAACCAAGGTCCCAGACGAAATACTTGACAGCGTCGAACTCAAACGCAATCGTTTCCATGGTGATTGGAACTACACGATTTCACCGTCAACTTGATCCAGTTATTGTTTTCCATTTCCTAAGACACGCGTCGCCCTCCGCGGCGCTGGCACGCCCGCTGCTTGTGAGTGAAGAAGGGCTCCTTCTCGTGGCACAACTTGTCGAGTCTTATCGTCAGCCCTGCCGCGGGCAACGCGCTCAACCCGCGGAACGGGTCCTCTGCCGCACCGCGTCACGCGCGCGGGCTCCTCCGGGAACACCACCGCCGGCACCGTCCCCGACGACGACGCCCGCTGCGGCACGGAGCCCGTTGCGTTCGTTCACGGCGGTCCTGGTGCGCCCTTGCGCGGGCAGCTCCGCGTCCTGCGCGGTTCCCTTCAGGTACCTGCGCGCCTCCGCGTTGTCCTGGATGCTGGCGATGACTTGAAGGGCGCCACCAGACTTTCCAAACCTCATTGGGTCAAAGTGGAGGACGCGTTCCATCAGGTGCGCCTACGGCGCACGCGTGGGCGCTGCGCGATTCTCGCCGGGGAATACGCATGCGTCGGCGCGCGTTCGTCCCGCGGCACGATCTTGCGCCGCAGCCGGGGATCAGCGCGCCCGCGTCAAGGTTGAACCGTCCACGTCCACGGCGAGCCTCCTTCCCCTCGCGCGTCCCTCGAAGGGCTCATCGTCCGCGGCACGGGTGCGCTTGCCTGCGTTGAGGGCGACGCGAGTGCACTGGGCGAGCGGGCTGACTCTGTCCGCGACCTCCCTTGATCCCTCCGTCTCCGCACAGCGTGCCATGGGCGTGAAGATCACCACGCACGAAGAACTGGTGCGATGCGCGACCTCTGTGATGCGCTCGAGGAAGAAGACGCCGCACGCGTCTTGCAATCGGTGAAGCAACGTTCGCGCAGGCCGTTGCTGGAAGTGGTGGCGGTCTCCTGCTTGCGCGCGTGTGCCAGAAGTGGGTGCGGTCCTGGGCTTCCTGAAGTGGAAGCCTGTCCCCCGGTAGCGGAGCTGTCTGCCTCCGCCGCGGTGGTGGCGGGCGCGGTGTGACGCCGTGGCGTGGCCGCGTCAGCGCCCGGTGATGCCGCGCGCGGCCAGGCGTTCCGTCATCTCAGCGAGGTACCGGCGGTTCTGGAAGATGCCCACCAGCACCATGCCGAAATACCCGCGCGGCAGCTTGGGGCTCTCCGCAAAGTGCCGCAATTGCTGAAAGGGCCGGGACGCGTGCGCGTGGTGGTCTGCGTGGCGGCTCAGCCCAATGAGCGTGAAGCGGGTGAACCAGTTGTCCGTGTCCCAGCTGTCCACGACGGCGACCTTCTTGCCCGTGCGCAGCAGACCCCAGTGTTCAAAGTAGTTCACGCCCTCCAGCAGCAGCACCGCGGTGAACGCCTGCGCCAGGAACAGCGCGGTGGCCGGCCAGCCGAACGCCAGGCCCAGCCCCGCGACCAGCGCTACTTCGACGATGACGCCGTGCAGCACGCAGTTGCGCAGCAGCCCGCCGCCGAGGCGCTTGTGCTCCAGCAGCCAGGCGCTGCGGAATTGCGCGGGCACGGTGCGGAGGAAGAAGCGGTTGAACGTCTCGCCGTAGCGCGCGGTGGCGGGGTCCTCCGGCGTGCCCACGCGCGCGTGGTGGCCCCGCACGTGCTCAACGGAGAAGTGCTCGTAAAAGACCGTGCACAGCAGGGCGCGGCCCAGCGTGAACAGGCCGCGCGTGGACCGGTGAATGAGCTCATGCGCAACCACAATGGCGGAGTAGCCACTGTTGACGCCGTACAAGAGCACCGTCAGTGCGGCTGTGGGCCACGCCGCCAGGTCGTCCGCAGCGTGCAACGCCAGCAGCCCGATGTTGGCGAACTGCAGCAGCGCCAAGAGCACCACCATCATCGTGAATGGTCGCTCCGCCAGTGTGGCGTCCGGTTGGGACAGCGACGGGCCTGCGCGGTTGTCCACCATGACGCTCAGCGGAATCACGGAGAAGAACAGGAACGCGGTCTTCCAGTCATGCGGACCGGTCAGCCCGTAGAGCAGGGTGGCCACCGGCACCACAAACGCCAGCAGGTGCAGCAGCCACAATGGCGCGCCGTGCAGGCGGGCTTCGGGCGAGGGCAGGGTGGCAATGGGCGTGGACACTGGCATGGCATACGGAACGGCCACCCGGGCGGCCACTGCGGCGCCGGGTGTGCGCCCACGGGACGTTCGCGCAACCTTGAAGGTTGACGTCCAGCCACATTGCCTTCAAATGTCTCGCCATGACGTCGCTGCACGAGCAGACGGTCACGGAACTGGTGGAGCTCATCCGCACCAGGACGGTGACGTGTCGCCAAGTCGTGGAAGCGCACCTGGCGCGCATGGAGAGCCTCAACACGCCCATCCGCGCAGTCACGCTTGTCCTCGGCGAGCAAGCGCTGGCCATGGCCGATGCCGCCGACAAGACGCCCACTGACGCGCACCTGCGCGGGATTCCCTTCACCATCAAGGAGGACCTGGACTGCGTGGGCTCTCCGACGACACGCGGCCTGCGCTTCCTGGCGAACGCGCTGCCCTACGTGGACGCTCCGTCGGTGCAGCGGCTGAAAGCAGCGGGCGCCATTCCCATAGGGCGAACGAACACATCGGAAATGGGGTTGCGGTTGGATACCGACAATCCGTTGCGCGGCCGCACCCGCAATCCGTGGAACGGCGCGCTCACCGTGGGCGGTTCCAGCGGCGGGGACGCAGCGGCGGTGGCAACCGGAATGGTGCCGTTGGGCTTGGGTGGTGACCTGGGTGGTTCGTTGCGCGCGCCCGCAGGTGCCTGTGGTGTGACGACGCTGAAACCAACCACGGGCCGCATTGCGTACGCTTCGTCGTTGGAGCCGCAGGACTTTGGGATGGCCGGTCAGCTCATGCTGGCGGTGGGCCCCATCACGCGGTCCGCGGCGGACCTTGCGCTGGTTTTCCCGGTATTGGCGGGCCGGGACATCCGGGACCCGCGCTCCGTGGACGCGCCCTTGAAGGGACCCACTCCCGACGAGAAACGCGCCGCTCTGGTCACATCCTTGCCGGGTGGAGCGTTGCCCGCGGACATCCGCGCGGCCGTTGAGCGCGCGGGGAAGATCCTGGAGGAGAGCGGGTGGGCGGTGGAGGAAGCGGACCCACCGGAACTGGAACGTGTCAATGAGGTCTGGCACAAGATCGTCGCCACCGACTTCTCCGCGCAGTTGCAGTTGCTGCGTCCCGTGCTGTCGCCGCCGCTGTATGACCACATGGCGCGGGTGTGTGGCACCGCGGGGTTGGACGGCGTTTCCAATCTACGTCTCCATTCGGAACGCTCCCGGCTGATGCGCGCGTGGTCCGGTTTCATGGCGGAGTATCCCGTTGTCATTGGGCCCAATTGGGCTGCGCCGCTGTGGCCGGTGGATTCCGACCTGGATCCCAAACGCGGACTGGAACTGCTCAAGGAAACCACGCGTTTCATGCTGCCAGGCAACGCGTTGGGGTTGCCGTGCGTGGCATTGCCCATGGGTGTGGCGAACGGCTTGCCAACAGGAATCCAGGTCTACGCGGACCTGTGGCGGGAGGACCTGTGCCTGGAGGTTGCGCGGCTCATTGAGGTGGCCGTTGGCTTCAAGATGCCCATGGAGCCCGTGTTCTAATTGGCTGGAAATGACAGTTCCAGCCAACCGGAGCGCGCGTTTGACGTCGTGGCTGCGGGGCCTGCACATGCCGCAGTGGGCGCGCGCGGTGAATCCGGTGTGACGTCAGTGAGAGAGCGATCCAACGTGGTGGCAGTGCCAGTCCCGACCAACGCGTACGCTACGCACAACTATTGACCCATTTGCGGCCGGGCGCAGCCCTCCTCCGTCCGTCCACGGCCCGCGATTGAACGGTGAGGGCATCCTTCCTGCCATAGCCAGACGCAGCAGGTTCTGCGCCTGGCAGTTGCCGGCGCTCAGCCGGGGTGAGACAACGTTGCAATGTTCACGGTTGAACGGCCAGTTCCAGCCTGCGCCTTCCCGGGCGGCGCGTGCTCCTGGAGCCACCACGGCTTCAAGCACTTCGGCCATGAGGGGATGACGCGCGGCCAGACCCGGCACCCGCTTCCGGCAAAGTATCTTCTTCACGTTCATGTGCAGGCCGTGGAAACCGCGACGGTGGCTGGCGTCGAGCGGAAGGCCATCGGCGCGCTGGCAGCAAAGACCGAATACCTGCGCGCCACGGGCGTGGTGATCGGCTGGGACGACGGACAGGACGCGACGCTTTCCTACGTGGAGTGCTCCGGTGGCGCGGCGGTGCGGACGTTTCACGGGCGCCCCATGCACCCCGGAAACCGCACTGTCAGGAAGTTCCCATGATGCTCGCCGCGTACGTCGACAAAGGCGGAAAGAAGGCGCGCGTCTTCAGCGCGGCGCCGCTGGCGGATGCCGAGCTTGACGGGCTCGTCGCGGCGGACATGGATGAGGATGATCGTGAGCGCGCCGCCGTGCTGCGGTCTGTGCTTGCAACGGGGTTTGCCGAGGTCACGGTGTATCCCGGTGGCGGCGCCACGCCGGACGTGCTCCACGCGTACGTCGTTGGCGTGGACAAGCGTCCGGTCTTTGCAACGGTTGTGGTGTCCGAGCGCCGCGCGACGACGATGGTCCATGAGGCGCGCGCCGTCGTGGAAGGGTTCTCACTGCAAGTCGCACAGGGCGAGGACGTGACGGAGGAAGGCCTCGCAACCGCGCTCGCTACGTGGGCTGGGCGCAACTTTGTGGACGTTCCCGCAGCTGCATTCCACGTCGAGCGCTGGCTTGCCCGTCCGCCGTCCCTTCCCACGTCCTGGGAACTTGACGCATCCGTCGCAGACCCGCCGTACACGGGGGATGCCGCATGAGCTACGCGCGCGTCGTCAAGCCGGAGCGCCTCCTACGCGTGGAGCTGGCGGACGGAACTCAGTTGGTAGCGACGGAGGTGCGCTACGCCGCGGCCCTGGACAGCAGCGGCGAAAGGTGCGTCGCCGTTGAGCTTGAATGGGACCCGCACGAGCAAGTGCCGAGCAGCGAGTACACCTGCCCGGTCTCACGGCTCCGACGGAAACTCGCGGCGCCATCGTTTGTTCTCAAAGTTCATCCCTATCAAAGATAGGCGCCCAAATATCCGCGCGGGACGCCGGGAAGGACGTCAGCCGTTTGACACCCAGCCCTCACGGCGCCGGGTGCGCGTCCAGCAGGTCCTGCGGCACGGCGTTGCCCGTGGCAATTCGTTTGAATGCGGCCGCCGTGCGCCGCGGCGTGCGGTTCTTGGCGGCGGAATCATCCACGGCAAACATCCCAAACCGGTAGCTCATGCCGTGGTTCCACTCAAAGTTGTCCATCAGTGACCACCACAGGTACCCACGCACATCCGCGCCGTCGCGGATGGCGCGTGACACCCAGGTCAGGTGTTGCACCAGGAAGTCCTCGCCGTGGCCTTTGTCATCCGGGTCGGTGGCGCCGTTCTCCGTCACCATGAGCGGAATGCCGTACCCCTTGGCGAACATCAGCGCCTCATAGATGCCGCGCGGGTAGTCCGCGCCCTGCTGCAGTGCCAGCGGGTTGAACGTGGTGCGGTCGCTGAACTCCGGGAAGGACGGCATCCCGTCTGAGGTGCCCTCCACCACGACGCGCGTGTAATAGTTCACCCCCAGGAAATCCATGCGGCCGGCCATGTCCGCGCGGTGGTCCGCGGTTCCATCCAACTCCGGATCAAAGTCCCCCTTCACCACCCCGTCTAGAAACGCGCGGTTGTACAGGTAGTCGGTGTCTTCGGCGGCGGCCTGGTCACCCGCGTTCTCCGGCCGCGCCGGGTGCACCGGTGCAATGTTGTAGACCAATCCCACCTCCGCGGTGACGCCGTCGCCGTCCGCATCCGCGGTGTCGTACTGCTTCACGGCGTCATACTGGCGCGCGTGCGCAATCTGCAGGTTGGCCGCCACGGTCTTGGCCGCGGCAAACTTCAGGGATACCGCAGGCGGGTTGGTGCGCGTTTCTGACGGCATCAGGTAGCCGGCCAGCACAATGGCCAGCGGTTCGTTCTGGGTAGCCCACAGGTCCACCAGGTCCCCGTATTCCGCGGCCACAAACCCGCTGAATGCGGCCAGTTCGTCCACGGTGGTGTCATCCAGCCAACCGCGCGCGGTGCAGCCGGCAAGATCCGCGCGGCATGCCATCCCGTCATGGATCCACAGCGGCAGCGAATAGTGATTCAGCGTGACCATCACCTTGAGACCGCGGTCACGCGCCGCCTGCAGCACGGCGCGATAGAACGCCAAGCCCGGCGCGCTGGCCACCGCGCGCATGGCTGCATGATCCCGCAGGCCGCGCGCGCTCTGCGGGAAGATGCGGCTCCACTCCACGCCCATGCGAAACACGCTGCTCCCCAGCTCATTTTGCGCACGGTCCAGGTCGGCCGCGTACAGCTCGTAGAAGCCCGGGGCGGCGGAGATGTCCTGGCCGGAGACGTGGGCGTTGGGGTCCGCGCGCGCCTCCGCCGACGTCACAAACTGGTACCAATCGCTGTAGCGGTCTTCGCACTCCGCGGCGGGGATGGTGGGGCAGCCGGCCTCCACCTGGAACCCGGCCGTTGCCGTGCCCCACAGGAATCCGGCCGGGAACGAGCCCTCCGTCCACGTGGTCCCGCTGGGACGTTTGAAGAGGTCACAGGAGATCAGCAGCGGCAGCAGGGCGACAAGCAGGCGGGAGGCGGTGCGCATGGAGCCGGTGTGACAGGCGCGCGGGCGGAGGCGCAAGTCGGCCGGCCTGGAACGGTGCATGCACGCGGAAAGGTGGCCTGCTAGGTTCGACGACAACTCATGCAAACCGCCCCTGAACCCCTGGTGAACCCGCGCCTTGTGCAAGAGGCGCTGAGCGAATGCGAGCGTGCCATCCACGGCAAGCGCGCCGCCCTGGAGGCGACGTTGTGCGCCGTGCTGGGTGGCGGCCACGTGCTGTTGGAGGACGTACCCGGCGTGGGCAAGACCACGCTGTGCCGCGCGCTGGCGCGGGTGCTGGGCTGCCGCTTCCGCCGCATCCAGTTCACCTCTGACATGCTGCCGTCAGATGTCATTGGCGTGCAGGTGCTCAACCCCAAAGACGGAACGTTGCAGTTCCGCCCGGGGCCGGTGTTCGCCAACGTGGTGCTGGCGGATGAGATCAACCGCGCCAGCCCCAAGACGCAGTCCGCGCTGCTGGAGGCCATGAGTGACCGGCAGGTGACCGTGGACGACGTGACGCACGTGCTGACCGGGCCGTTTGTGGTGCTGGCCACGCAGAACCCGGTGGAGCACCACGGTGCCTACCCGCTGCCGGAGAGCCAGTTGGACCGCTTCATGCTGCGCCTGGAGCTGGGCTACCCCGACGAGGGCACCGAGCGGGAGATGCTCACCCGCCCGGACACCGGGGCCGAGCGCGTGGACGCGCTGCGGGTGGTGCTGGAGCCGCAGAGCGTGATTGTGCTGCAGGGCATGGTGCGGATGGTGCGCGTGGAGAGCGTGGTGGCGGACTACCTGCTGGCGCTGGTGCGCCGCACGCGCGAGCACCCCATGGTGGAGCTGGGCGTCTCACCGCGCGGGAGCCACGCGTTCCTGCGGGCGGTGCAGGCGCGGGCCTTTGTGGCCGGGCGGGGTTACGTGATCCCGGACGACGTGAAAGCCATGGCGGACGCCGCGCTCACGCACCGGTTGTTGCTGCGCGGCGGGTCAGACGGCCGCGAAGCGCGCGACGCCGCGCGCGCGGTGATCACGGAGATTGTGGAGACGCAGGACGTGCCGGTCTGACCGGGTCACACCATGAGCGTGGGGCGCAGCATCCATGACGAGGCCCAGGGCGCAGGTCGCGCGCGCCTGGGGCTGGTGCAGTGGATGCGGCTGGCGCTGCTGGTCATCTCAGTCCTGGCCAGCGTGGCCGTGGTGTGGCGGTGGGGGCTGCCGCGCCGGTCAGGCGGGCAGGCGGTGGTGCTGGGGATCCTGGCGGTGTTGGGCAGTGCCAGCGGGATTGCGTTTGCGGTGCGGCAGTGGCCGGAGCGCATGGGCCTGCTGGGCCGCCTGTCCAAGCGGCTGGACCCCAACCGCCGCCTGACCCTCACGCGGGACGGCCGCATCCTGGTGGGCATCACGCTGGCGGTGGGCGCCGCGGCGGTGAACACCGGGAACAACTTCCTGTACCTGGTGCTGGGCCTGCTGCTGGCGCTGGTCAGCGTCTCCGGCGTGCTGAGCGAATGGGGCCTGCGCGACATCGTCGTGTGCATTGAGCCCGGCGGGGACCGCTTTGCCGGGCTGCCGGGCCTGGTGGCGTTCCACGTGTTCAACCAGAAGGCGTCCATCAACAGCATGTCCCTGGAGGTGTCACCCATCCTGCGGCCGCCGGAGGACGCGGGCGGTGAACCGGTGAAGCTCCCGGCGCGCTTCTTCATGCGGTTGCCACCGTCGTCCCGGCACCGCGGCGTGGTGCGCGCGGACCTGCCGCACCGCGGGAGCTGGGAGGTGCTGGGGTTTGAGGTGGCCACGGCCTACCCGGTTGGGTTCTTCCGCAAGTGGAAGCATGAGGTGCCGGAGGCCCCGGAGCCGCGCGAACTGCTGGTGTTCCCATCCCCCGCGCCGGTGGGGGACGCGCTGCGGCAGATCCGCCTGCTGGTGGGGGAACGGCCCGGGGCGCGGGCGGGGCTGGGGGATGAGTTCTTTTCGCTGCGGGACCACCGGCCCGGGGATGACGTGCGCCGCGTGGCGTGGAAGCGCTCCGCGCGCACGGGCCGCGTGCTGGTGCGCGAGGAGGAGGAGCCGCGCGGCCGCGTGCTGACGCTGGTGGTGCCCGGCGGCATCCAGGACGCCACGCGCGCGCAGCGGGAGGCGTACGAACAGGCGCACCGTGTGGCTGCGGGGATTGCGCTGGCGCTGCTGGAGCACGGCGAGGAGGTGGGGGTGCTGGCCGGGAAGCGCTTTGTGCCCCCGCGCGCGGGGCTGGCGGCGCGGGAAGGCCTGCTGTCCGCGCTGGCCGTGGCCCGCCTCGCTGACGAACTCCCCCCGGCGCCCCCCGAACAGGCGACGGGTACCGTCGTCGTGGTGGACGGGCCCGGTTCCCTGCCCCCCGCGCTGGTGGCGCACGTGCAGGTGAGTCCCTCCGGCGTGGGTGCGGTCACCGTGCGGAGGGCCGCGTGACGCTCTACGCCGGACACGAACTGGCGACCGCGCTGGCCACCACCGCCGCGCTGCTGGCGGTGCTGACGGGCGGGCAGATGAACCCGGTGGCCTGGGGGGCGCTGCTGGCCGTGCCGCTGGGCGCCTGGCTGCAGTCCCGCAAGCGCGGCCTGTCCACGCGTGCGGGCGGCGTGCTGGCGCTGGCCGCGGTGGCCTGGGGCATGGTGTTCACGTTGGGGCAGGGGCTCAACGCCATCCTGCTGGGCGCCGGTTACGCGCTGTGCCTGCTCGTTGTTGTGCGGCTGCTCAACCGTGAGACCCCCGCGCACGATCTCCAGTTGTACGCGCTGTCCCTCCTGCTGGTGCTGGACGCGGCCGCGCTGAACATCAACTGGGTCTACGCGCCGTGTTTCCTGGCCTACACGGTGGCCATTGTCTGGGCGCTCACCACGCGTGAGCTCAAGCGCGCCGCCATGGATGATCACCGCGCGCGCGCGGGCACGGGCGCGGGCGAGGCGCCGCTGTGGCGGGAGCCGGGGGTGCTGCGCGGGCGGTTCTTTGCCGCCACGGCGGTGATTGCGGTGGCGGTGCTGCTGGCCACGCTGTCGTTGTTCATTGTGTTTCCGCGCGTGGGGCTGGGGATGCTGCGGCTGGCCGGCGGGCGGACCAGCGGGTTTGCCACCAGCGTGCGGCTGGGCGGGCAGGGGCTCATTTCACCGGACAACTCCGTGGTCATGCGGGTGACGGAGGTGGACGGTGACGAGCCGCTGCCGCTGACGCTGTACTTCCGCGGCTCCGCGTTTGACCGCTATGACGGCGTGGGCTGGGTGCGCTCCGAGGAGCTGGCCCGCGGGCTGGGGGCCGCGCACGCGCGCATGCCGCGCGCGTCAGGGCCCACGCGCCGTTACCGGGTGGCGCTGGAGCCGCTGTCGGTTCCCTACCTGTTCACCGCGGGCAACGTGGGGCGCGTGTCCGTGGTGCCCGGCCCGCGCCTGCTGGCGGCGCCCGCCGTGCCCTTCCGGGACGGGCTGGGGGACCTGGTGCTGGCCAGCAGCCCGGACGAACTGACGACGTACGAGGTGGAAGCTTCGCTGGACCTGTCCTTGGACCCCGCGCGCGTGGACGAGGCTGAGCCGTTCCCGCCCGTGGTCCGGGAGCGCTTCCTGGACACCAGCCTGCTGGGGGAGCGCGCCACCGCGCTGGCCCGCCGGTGGACCGCGGAGGCCACCACCCCGTGGGCGCGGGTGAACGCCATCCGGGAGCGGCTGTCAGACTACGCGTACACCGTGGAGGATGAGCCGCCGCCGCCGGGCGTGTCGCCGCTGGACCACTTCCTGTTCACCCGGCGCGCCGGCCACTGCGAGTACTACGCCACCGCACTGGCCATGCTGTCCCGCGCGGTGGGCGTGCCCGCGCGCATGGTGGGTGGCTACCAGGGAGGCGCGGGCCATCCGCAGGGCTACACGGTGCTGCGCCAGTCGGACGCGCACGCCTGGGCGGAGGTGTGGTTGCCCGGGCTGGGCTGGTGGCAGGTGGACGCCACGCCCCGCAACATTCTCAACCGTCCGCCCCTGTCCTGGACCGCGCGCCTGGCGGAGAGCCTGCAGCAGGCGTGGGAGGAGTACGTGGTGGACTTTGGGCTCACCAACCAGGTGACGGCGGCGCAGGGCGTGGCGGCGGCGCTGTCCCGGCTGCGCACCTGGCGCCCGCCGGCCCCGGGCGAACTGCTGCGCCCCGGCCTGGTGGCGGCCCTGCTGCTGGGCGCCCTGGCGCTGAGCGTGTGGCTGTGGCGGCGCGGCGGCGCCCTGCGGGGTGCGCACCCCACGCGGCGCCTGCGGTCCGCGCTGCATGACGCGGTGGTGCGCGTGACGGGACACGCGCCGCCCACCGCCACGGTGCGGGAATGGGTGTCCAGCGCCGCCGTGGCCGTGGCGGACGAAGACCGCGTGCTGCTGGAGCGCGCGCGGGACGTGTTTGAAGCGGCGCGGTACGGGAGCCGCGCCCTGCCGCCGGAGATGGAGGCCGTGCTGTGCCGGAAACTGGGGCAGGTCAGGCTGCCCCCGGGGCCGGAGGTGGCATCCACGGAATGAAGCGACACTCACGGACCGCACATGCCCGTGGACGTGTTGCACGTGGGCCGCTGCGCCGGGCAGGCGTTCCCTGGACTGCGGCAATCCGGGACACAGCGGCCCGCGCACGGCGCCGGCGCGGTGCAGCACACGCTGGCGGGGGGACACGCCTCGCCGGCGGCGCATGAGGGTGGACCTCCGTCGGACGGCGGTGGCAGGCCCCCGTCCGGAGGCGGCGGCAGGCCCCCGTCAGCCGGCCCGCACACGCCGCTGGACGGGTTGCACACGGGCCGCTGCGGAGGGCAGCTGAAGATGGGCTCGCGGCAGTCCGGACTGCACGCGCTGCGGCCGGGTTCGCACACCGTCCCGGGCGAGCACGGCGTGGAACTGCTGCCGCACGGCGGGTGGGTCAGCCAGGCTTCCAGGGCAAGGATGGCGTCGCACGCAGCAGGCTCACACAGAATCCAGGCATTCCCGTCCAGCGGCACGCTGCGCGGATCCACGCTGGCCGTCAGGCCAGAGCCCAGGCGCACCGCGCGGACCGGCGAAGTTCCTAGCGCGCCGGACACATCCGTGCTGCCCGTACCGCCGGCCATGACCAGCACCAGCGGGTAACGCGCAGACGAATCAAGCGGAAAGGCGGCCAGGTGGTGGACGCCGTCGGCAATTTTTGCGACGTAATGCGCGTAGCGCAGGTAGTGGTTGGCGGTCGCGTCGTAGGGGTAGGCGGTGTAGTCCGCCGTCGCCAGCGAATAGTCAAACGATGAGACGCCGGGGTGGTCAGCCTCCCACGCCAGGAACGCGTCACGCGCCGCGGGATAGGAGGCAAATGCGGCCATTCCGCCCGGTGCCAGCTCCGCAGAAATCCATGGAATGAGCTCCAGCAGGGCCGTGCGCGTGTCCGAGGAGGGCGCGAGGTCATGCCCGTGGCAGCCCCACCCGTAGGTGTACACCCGCGGCGTGGTGGCCAACTGCTGGTTGAGCACCGTCTGCAGGATTTCCACCTGTTTTCGCGGCGTGCGCGCGTCCTGCAGCACGCCAAAGTGCAGCTGGTTGGTGCCGGGGATGGCGCTCTGCGGCAGGGCAATGACCGGCACGGCGGGGTCTTCGCAGATGTTGCAGTTGCCCGGGCGGAACGGGTTGACCGGAACGTGTCCAAAGAAGGGAACCATCTCCTGCTCCGCGCCCCCTTCCTTGATGGTGTACGCCAGGCTCGCGAGGATCTCGTGCAGCCACCGCGCCTCGCTGTGCGTGTCCGGCAGGTGGCTGATGCCCGCGGTATTCACGGCGGCCACCTCCGCCGCGGTCAGCGCAAACGCCTCCGCCGCCACGGCGTCCACCACCGCCTTGGTGTCGTGCCAGTTCCGCTGGACGTCGTCGGCGGTGATCTGCGCCGCGCCGCCGCGCAGCGTGAGGAGGTTGGGCCAGTCATGCTGCGCCTGCCGGATCTCCTCATGGATGTGCGTTCCCAGGATGCCCCCGCTGGCACGGAAGCGCCGCAACACCGGGTAGCAGCGGATGGCATCCTCCTGGCAGAACTCCAGCCATTCCCCGGTGGAGAGCAGGGAGATGCGCACGCCGTAGGGCTCAAAGGTGTCCAGCAGCCACACGGCGTTGTTCAGCCAGGCTTGGTAGGTGCTGCGCCGCTGGTCCACGCTGGCGTTCTGGTCCAGCGGGTCCATGTGCAGGTCAAAGGTGATCAGCACGGGTTGGGGCGCGGCGGTGCCGGACGAACCGGCGGCGGAGGATGCGCCACCGCCTGACAGACCGCTTGACGACGACAAAACGCCGCTGGCGCCGCCCGATGACGGGGCGCCTGTGGCGGACGACAACGACCCGGTCTGGGACGCTGAGCTGCTGCCCGCTCCGCCCGAACTGCTGCCCGCTCCGCCGGTGCTGCTGCCCGCTCCGCCCGAACTGCTGCCCGCTCCGCCGGTGCTGCTGCTGGCAGGGCTGGTTCCGCGCCCGGTACAGGCGCAGAGGCTCAGGAAGGAAACCGCAATGGCGACGTGGCGGGCAATCATGAGTCCGGCCTCCCGGTTGGTGGTTTCGGGTGCTTCTCTGCAGATTGTCCGGAACCCGGCTGATCCGTCACCCGCGCGCGCCCATTACCATCGGCGCGTGGGGCGCGAGGACCATGGTCCCAGTTGGGCCCGCCGCCCTGAGGCCCGCGCCGCCCACGGTGACCCATACCGCCACGTCGTGGGGCGGGGGTTCGTCCCCCGCCCGGTTCACTAAAACGCGTCGCTGGCCGCCCTGGTGTTCGAGCGCACCGCCCCACCTCCGCAAAGAGGGGAGGTCCAGCGGGATCCGTTTCCGGCGAACGGTCCTGCAACTCAACCGGGCGGGGGACGAGCCGGACGAGCCCCCGCCCTACGAGGCACGCGCGGTAAGCCGCCACCGCCCCCACAAGGCACGCGCGGCAATCCGTCACCGCCCCACAAGGCACGCGCGGAAACGCGCGGGAACCCTCTGCGGCGCGGCTCCCGTCGCCTGGGCACCAACGGCGCAACAGCGCGCTCACAAGGTCAACATTTGTCCGGGGAGCGGTTCAGGAACGCCCGTTGTGACCGGCGCGGCCGACGCCACTTCACTTCTTGGTGGTGGCCTTGGCCGCCTGCGCGGTCTTGCGCGCGGCCTTCACCTTGTCGTTCTGCCGCTTGAGGCGGACCTTGCGGATGTTGCGGGAGCGAACCTTCTTGGTTTTGGAACGTGACATGTTGCTCTGGACTCCTGGCGCGGCCCCGGGCCGGCGTTTCTTGAGGGACCGCTCTTTCCCCGACGGGAGCGCCCGCGTCAAGCCGGCCGCGTGCCAGCGCGCAACAGGACCACGCCCTGGCCCTCCAGCACGGCGGCGCGCGGGAGGGCCAGGTGGACCAGGCCGCCCACCGCCGGGGCGGCCACCCACGTCAGCGGCCCCTCAAAGGCCAGCAGGTGTTCCATGGACACGCGCAGTGGCACGCCCTTCTGACAGGCCACCGCGCGCACGCTGGAGGCGGACCGCACGGCGACGACGCCCTGGCCGCGGAAGCGCACCGCCGGCAGGCGCGGGCCTTCGTCATCCAGCGTGAGCGAAATGTCCTGCCGGCTGAGCCCGGAGGAGCACCCGAACAACGCCCCCTCCAGCACCGTGGCCTCCGAGTTCTCCACCTTGAGCACGGCCACCCGCAGTTCGCCCGGATCCAGGGACAGTTGCCCGTTGCCCCAGCACGCCAGCAGCGGATCCTCCTGGCCGCCCAGCATGGCCGGCGCGGATCCGTCGTCCGGGTGCCGCTGTGCCGCGGCGGAATCCACTTCACCCTCCATGGCGGCCACCGTGCGGGCGCGCACCAGCACTTCCCCGTCCACGCGCAGGCCCAGCAGGCCCGGCGCAATGGGCCCAAAGGGCCGCGCCGCCGCCGGGATGCTCTTGCGCGCCAGCCACTGGTCGCCCGTCATCGCGTCGCCGCTGAGGGCCAGGACCATGGAATCCTGCGGGACACCGCCGCTCCACGCGTCCGGCTGGTCCGCCGCCGGCGCCGCCGTTTCACTGGCCATGGCGGACAGCAGGCGGGGGAGGGCGGCGCTGGCCTGCGCCACGGGAGGCGCGGGCGGCTGGGGCGCGCGCTCCGCCGGGCGGGTCAGGGGCAGGTCCGCGAACGCCCCGGGTATCAGCGTGGGGCCCCCTGCGGCGTCCGCCACCACGGCCGGGGGCAGCGTCTCCACGACGAGGGCGGGCAGGGGCGGAGGCGTCTCAACGACCGGGGGCGGGAGCGTCTCGTCACGGGTGGCCGCCGCGCGGACGGCCAGGCCCAGCACCGCCAGGGCGGCGAGCGCGGTCTGCTGGGTGCACGGCTCCGGCTGCGCGTGCCGGCGGGCGGGCGGGGGACTGCTGGCGGGGTGTTCCACCGCCGCGCGGACCCACGGCGCGGGGGGGGGCGGCGGTGGCGGTGGCGGCGCGGGTTCGGGCGGGGCAACGGCGGGTGGGCGCTCCACTCCGGAGGCGGCCAGCGCCGCTTCCACCACGGCGGCGGAGAGGCCCACCGCGTCGGTGTGCTCCTCAGCGTGTCCGTCGTCCATGGCGGGCGGCGCATCCTCGGCGGGCGTGGGCTCGTCCACAACCGGGTAGTGCGCCGTGGTGGCGTCTGGCGCGGGTGCCTCCGCGGCCGGCGGTTGCGGCGGTTGGGGAGGCGGGCGCGCAACGGGCGTGGGCAGCGGCGGAACCGGCTCTATCTCCGAGGTGGGCGGCTCCGGCTGCGGCACCGAGGGCGGCTCCAACGGGAGGCCCTTCTGGCGCAGCTTGCTCTCCAACTCACCCGCCACCCGCGCGCTGCCGGCCCGGAGGAACGCCCAGCGCGCGCGTTGCAGGTCACCCAGGCGCTCATAGACCAGACCCAAGTAGGACAGCGCCTTCTGGTGCGTGGGGTGCATCCGGTACAGCGTCTCCAACTCCACCCGCGCCTTGTCCATCCCGCCGCGCTTGAGGAACACCAGCGCCAGGTTCAGCCGCAGCGTCGGCTCGCGCGGGTACTCGTCAGAGAGCGTGCGGAACACGCGCTCCGCCGCATCCAGCAGGCCCATCTTGAAGTAGGTCTGGCCCAGCAGGTTGCGGGCCTTTTCGTTCTGCGGCCGCAGGCGCAGCGCCTGTTCCAGCTTGCCCCGGGCGCCGGGCGCGTCACCCAGCTGCAGCAGCCGCGCGCCGTCCAGGAGGAACTGCTGGAAGCCAAGGTCGCGTTCAGCGGCCGCGTCATCACGCCAGCGGGGGGCGGGTTGCTCCATGGGCTCAGCGCTCCGCGAGGAGCTCCTCCTTGCGATACCCCCGGTACAACCCCAGCACGCGGCGCACGTACACGCGCGTCTCCGGGATGTTGGGCACCCGCCGCACGCGCGCCACCAGGTTGGGCCCCGCGTTGTACGCCGCCACCGCCAGCTTCACGTCCCCGTCAAAGTGGTTGATGAGGTAGCGCAAGTACCGCGCGCCCCCCATCACGTTCTGCGCGGGATCAAACACGTCCCGCACGTCCATCTCCGCCGCCGTGGCCGGCATCAGCTGCATCAGCCCGCATGCCCCCGCGTGGGACCGCGCGTCCGGGTTGAACCCGCTCTCCGCCGCCGTGATGGCCTTCACCAGCGCGGGCGGCAGCCGGTAACGGTGCGCGGCGCGGGTGATGACGTCGTCATAGCGCGAGGTCCGGCCAGCCTTGATGGTGGCGGGAGCCCACATGCGCGGCGTGTTGGCAAACCGCACCTTGTCCGCCGCGCCGCCAAACCCCAGGTCGTCACCCGGGTGGTACTCGCGCGCGCCGGGGTGCTGCGGGGTGTTGGTGAAGTGAATGACGCCCTGGCGGTCCACGTAGGTGTAGATGGCCGCCCGCGCGGGCAGCGCGGCCAGCAGCAGGGGCAGCACCCAGGTGCACCGGGGGAACATGACGCAGCAGCCTACCGGACAAGCCCGGTGTGACGGAAGAAAGCGGTCAGCGGGCGGAGAAGGGCCCGCGCACGTCCTCGCGGCGCACGGATGCGCTGCCCGTGATGCGGCGCGGCGTGCAGTCCGGATCGCGCTGGTCGTCGTACAGCAGCGCCACCCCGTCCAGGCACGCGTGCACCTCGGCCACCTCGCGCCCGGCCACGCAGTCCCCGGGGGACAGCGGGCTGGTGGTGGCCTCCACAATGACCACGTTGCGGTCAAAATCCACCTCCGGCACCGGCGGGGACACCGACGCGCGGTTGCAGTCCCGGCGCAGGAAGTCCACCAGCGCCGCGCGGTCCTCCAGCACCACGCGGTCCGCGCGGTCCGCGCCAAACGGGCTGTCCTCGTCACAACGGATGCCCAGGTCCCGCCAGTGCGAGGCGAGCAAGGGGCGGCATTCGCACCCGCTGGCCAGCGCGAGAACCACCCCCGCGGCGATTGCCCCCCGCGTCACTTGGAGAGCTCCGCCATCCAGCGCTGCGCGCGCTCCGTCGTGGCGGCGTCCTTGTCGCGCCCGTTGGAGGCCAGGAAGCGCTGGTAATACGACATGGCGGACTGGCGGTCGCCACTGAGGCGGTACACCTCCGCCATGCCGAAGTACGGGCTGGACAGCGTCGCGTCGAAGGTGAGCGCCTTGTTGTATTCGCTCACGGCGCGCCGGTAGTCCCGCAACGACACGAACACGGTGCCTCGCGCCACGTAGCAGAGCGCAAAATCCTGCCGGTAGCGCAGCGCCTCGTCGAACGAAGCCAGTGCACCCACATAATCGTGGTTGGCCATCTTCTGCGCGCCCTTGTTGAACGCGGCCTCGGCCAGCTCAAAGGACTGGTCACCCGCGGCGCGTGCCGCGGCTCCCAGGCGGGAACGCGCGCGTTCCAGGTTCTGCTTGGCCGCGGTGTTGTTCGGGTTGAGGTAGAGGACGCGCTCAAAGGCCGCCGTGGCGCCCCCAAAGTCCCCGGCCTGCGCGCTCCCCAGCCCCAGCTTGAAGAACGCCTCCTCGCTGCGCGGGTCCTGCTCAATGGCGTGGCGGTAAGCGCCCAGCGCCTTGGGGAAGTTCTTGGCGCCCAGGTATGCGTCGCCGTCCTTGAGGGACTGCTTGGCCGCCTGCTGGCCGTCCGGCGTCGCCGGGGCGCTGGTGGGCGGCGGGAGTGGCTGCGCGGCGGGTGCTGCGGGTTCCGCCTGCGCCGGTGTGGCGGGTTGCGGTTGCGCGGCGGGCTGCGGCTGCGCGGCGGGCTGCGGCTGCGCAGCGGGCTGCGGCTGCGCGGCGGGCTGCGGCTGCGCGGCGGGCTGCGGCTGCGCGGCGGGCTGCGGCTGCGCGGCGGGCTGTGGCTGTGCGGCAGGCTGTGGCTGTGCGGCAGGCTGTGGCTGCGCGGCGGGCTGTGGCTGCGCGGCGGGCTGTGGCTGCGCAGCGGGCTGTGGCTGCGCAGCAGGCTTGGCCGCCGGCGGCGGAGCTGCAGCCAGCTCCTTGAGCTCCTTTTCAATCTTCTCCATCGATGCGCGGGCCTTCTGCACCCACTCCTGCTCCGTCGGCCGCTTCTCGAGTTCGATGTAGCGCTTGTAATCGCCCACCGCCTCCTTCTTCATGCCTGCCGCCACCTCGCTCTCCGCCAGACCGAAGTACCCGTCCGGGTCACGCGGCTTGATCTGCGTGTAGACGCGGTAGTTCTCCACCGCCTCCGGAAACCGCCCCGCCTTCCGCAGCGCATAGGCAAAGTTGTAACGCGCGCTGCCGTCGTTGGGCCGCAGCTGCACCGCCGTGTAGAACGCATCCGCCGCGGGGGTGTAACGGTCGCGGTTGAACTCCAACTCGCCCAGCGCCATGGCCGCTTCAAAGAATGACGGGTCCGCCTTGAGCGCTTCCGCGTAGCCCGCCGCCGCACCGTCAGCGTTGGACCCGGCCAGCCCATCCGCCTTCTGCTTGGCTGCCTGCGCCGCCGGGTTCTTGCTCTGCGCCTGCGCCGTTGGCACCGCGACAACCAGCGACAGCACCAGGCACACCACCCATTCACGACCCACCATGGCCCGCCTCCACGTACCCGCGAGGAGGTGGTGAATCGTCCATCCCGCGCCCCGTGTAAAGGGAACGCGTGCCTCCCCCCCACCCGCCTCGGCGCCGGGCGCCGAGGCGACCTCCCCCCGCAAGCGGGGGGAGGCGTGTCAGGCCGTCACTTGGGACGTCGTCACCAGGCGCACGCCGCGCCCGCGCAGGTCCGCCAGCACCTTCTCACCGTCCGCCTGAACCACCGCCGCCACCGCGTCCGTCACCAGTTCCACCTCGCCCACACCCAGGCCCAGCAGGCCCTCGCATGCCGCCTTCACGCAGTAGTCCGTCGCCACGCCAAACACAGTGAACGTGGGCCGCTCCCTGGCCGCCCCTGCCAGCTGCCGCAGCACCGGCTCCGCCATGGGGTTGGCAAACAGGCTGTACACCTCCTTTTCAAAGTACAGCGCGCCCCAACCCGCCGGCGGGTGCACCTCATGCCGCGTATTGGGAACAAAATACGCCCTTTCCGCCAGCGTCCCCGCCACCTTCAGCCAGCCAGCCGTGCCTTTCACGCAATGCGGCGGGAACGGGCCGGGCTTGCCGTCCGTGATGTTGGTGTTGAATTCCCACGCATTGAACGCGTGGCTGTCCACGCTGCCCACCAGGGGAATCCCCGTCTTTCCGGCGTGGCGCACCAGCGCGCGGCAGCGGTCCATCACCGCCGGCGCCCCGCTGACAAACAGCGCGCCCTGCGGCTCGCAGAAGTCCACCTGCGTGTCCACGTCCACCAGGATCCGGTACATGACCTCCTCCTTTCGTCAGCGCGCCGCAAGACGCGCGCGCGCTTCCTCCGTTGCCTGCTTCACGCCAGCGCTCATCCGCACCGGGAAGGCCGGCTGCGGCTCAGCCCCCAGGTCCTTCAAGGTGTCCGTCAGCTCCGCCAGCCCCGCCAACGCGTGCGCCCGCGTGTCCGCCAGCGCCGGCGGGTTGCCCACCGCGCGCCCGCGCTCCACCAGCGGCCGCAGCAGCGGGCGCAGGCCGTCCATCCGTTCGCCTTCCAGGCCAATGACGTCTTCCACCATCCGCCCGCCGTCCACGCGGCGGTACACCTGGTGCACGCCCGCCAGCGTACCCTTGTTGGCCGAAAACTTGGCCACGCCACGCCCCGCCGCATGGTCCTGCGTCACCTTGTAGACCGCTCCCAGCGTGGGCGCGTCCGCGCTGGCAGACAGCTCCGTGCCCACCGCGTACACGTCAATGGGCGCGCGGGCCGCCCGCAGCGCCGCCACCCGCGTCTCCTCCAGGTCCCCGCTGGCGACAATTTTCACGCGCTGGAAACCCCGCGAATCCAGCAGCGCGCGCGCCCCGCGCGACAATTGCAGCAAATCCCCGCTGTCCAGCCGCACGCCCCCCAGCGCCGGGCCCGCGGCCTCCATGGCGCGCTCCACGCCCCGCAGCGTGTCATACGTGTCCACCAGCAGCGTCACGTTCTGCCCAAACAGCCGCGCCTGCGCGCGGAATGCCTCGATTTCGCTGTCATGCACCATGACAAACGCGTGCGCCATGGTCCCCGTCAGGTTCAATCCAAACCGCTGCCCCGCCGCCACGTTGCTGGTTGCCTCAAACCCCAGCATGGCCGCCGCCAGGGACGCGCTGACGGACGCGTCCGGGTGCACCCGCCGCATCCCAAACTCCACCAACGTCCCGTCCCCCGCCGCCAGCCGCAGCCGCGCCGCCTTGGACGCCACGGACGCCGCCTGGTTGAACACGCTGAGCAGGTAGGTCTCCAGCAACTGCGCCTCCAGCACCGGCGCCGTCACCCGCAACACCGGCTCGTCCGGGAAGAACACCGTGCCGTCCGCCATGGCGCTCACGTCACCCGTGAACCGCAGCGCGGCCAGCCGCTCCTCCACCGCCGGCGTCCAGATCTTTGCCAGCACCGGGACCGCGCGCAGGTAGCGCAGGTCCTCCTCCGTGAACCGCCAATCAGCCAGCGCCTCCGCCACCTCCCGCATCCCCGCCACCACCATGAACCGCCGGTTGCGCGGCAGCCGCCGCGTGAACATCTCGCAACTCACCATGCGGTCCGCCCGGCCCTCCCGGATGTATGAGGCGCCCATTGTCAGCGCGTACAGGTCGGTGAACATCGCTCGGGACATGGTGACCTCCAGTTGGTGTAATAATAACAATAAGTGGGGAGCCGCGCAAGGGCCGCGGGGCGCGCGCGGGATCCGGCGGCCATAGCAGGAGGGAAAAGCGTGTGGCGATACCGGGTTGCGTACGCGGGCGCGCGCGGGTTGGCATCATTGGGAGGTGACGTCCGCCCCACGCGCTGTGCTCGCTGCATCTGTGGAGCCGATGATGGCTGCGAGCGTGCGGGAATGGGCGTCTGGATCCTGCGTCAGCGTCGGCGTTGTGCAGTTGCGCTCGGCGGCACGCCCCGCGCTTCCGGGTATTGACTGCGGCTTGACCGGCCGCCGGCTTCTCTCTAACTGCGCACGCATGGTGACCCAGGGTCCAAGGCTCAACCCATTCCAACCGGATGCTCCGGCGCGCGCGTCCATCTTCTCCGGACGAACTCCGGAACTGAAGAGCATTGAGACCGCCATTGTGGACACCCTGCGGGGACACCCTTCGCACGTGTTGATTGTGGGCGAGAGGGGGATGGGCAAGACCTCCCTGGCCAGGTACGTGGAGAACTTGGCGCAGTCCCCGGCCGTGTGGGGTGCGGCGGGTGTCGATGTAGGGCCGGCGGTACTTTTTGTTTCACTTGGCTTTTCGGCCACCATCCCGGACGCATGCGCCGCCATTCTTTCCGAGGCCTACCGCTGGGCACAGCAGCGTGGGCCGTCCATGGTGACGTGGTTCCAGAACGAACTGTCCAAACTGGAAGGTGTTTCGGTTGGGTTTTTTGGGGTCACCGCGGCCGTGAAGGCGGGAGGGAACACGCTTCCGTGGGCGTTCCCGGGCGCGTTGGAGAGCTTTGTCCAGCGCAGTGAAAAAGCCGCAAGCGGTTTGGTCATCATCCTTGACGAGACAGAGTCCATTGCGGCGGACCCGCAATTTGCGCCGTTCATCAAGAGCCTCCTGGAGACGTTGGGACAACGCCGTGTCAACACGGTGCAACTGGTGGTCACCGCCACGCCAGAAGGGCGGGACAGGATGAACAGCGCGCACCCGTCGTTCTCGCGTCTGTTCCGCCCGCTCAATGTTGGCCGCCTGGCAGACAGCGAGGTGCGAGTCCTGGTGCACAAGGCGCTGCAGGAGGGGTGGCCCAAGAAGACTGCGGACGAGGCGTTCCTGAGCAGCATGTGTGTGTTTGCCTCTGGGATTCCCGGTTTTGTGCATGAGATTGGAAAGGCCACTTTTGACGTTGACACAGACAACCACCTGACCGAGGCCGATTTCACCCAGGGTGTCATCGGGACGGACCAGGTTGTGGGGGCGATGGACGTGCTGGAGCAGAAGCACTTCATGGAGCGGTACTCAAAGAAGGTGCTCAGCAACAGCTATAGGGAGGTCCTGCACGCAATGGCCCTTGCCGAGCGCGACCTCAAGCGCGCAGAGATACCAACTGAGGAGATCCGCAAGCGGTGCCCCACGGTGACCCAGCCAGGCCCCTACCTTGCCAACATGGTCAAGCGTGGCGTGATTTCACGCGTAGACGGCAAGCGGGGCACCTATCAATTGCCAGACCGGATGTTTTACGCGTTCCTGCTGTTGGGTGGAACACGGCGCTCCAGAAAAGCAGCCCACCTCTGACTGAATGACGGGGCGCGCTCGACGTGACGGGGAGATCCGCCTTGACCTCCCCTCCCATGGAAGGTAGCCGGGCGCTGACCGGGGGCTCTTCAAGGGATGGCCGTATGCAGCACGGAGCGTGGCGTGCGGGCGTGGTGATGGCGGCACTGGCCCTGGCGGCCGGGTGTCAGGACAAGGAACTGGCGGCGCGGGTCAAGCAGCTGGAAGAGGACAACGGGCGGCTGCGCAATGAGGTGACCAAGGCGCAGACGGATGCCGCGCGCGCGCGCAGTGACCTGGCGCGCCGCGACAGCGAGTTGCAGGGCGTCCGCAAGCAGCTTGAACAGCGGCAGACGGAGGAGGCCATGCACCAGCTGGGCGTGAAAGCGGGCGAAAAGCTCTACGCGACCTTCAAGACGTCCATGGGCGACCTGGTGGCCGAACTGTACTGGGACAAGGTGCCGCTCACCGTGGCCAACTTTGTGGGGCTGGCGGAAGGGACCAAGGAATGGACCGACCCGCGCAGCGGCAAGAAAGAGAAGAAACCCCTCTATTCCGGCACCATCTTCCACCGGGTAATTCCCGATTTCATGATCCAGGCGGGGGACCCGCTGGGCAACGGCACTGGCGGTCCCGGCTACCGCTTTTCGGACGAGTTCCACGCTGACCTCAAGCACACCGGCCCCGGCATATTGTCCATGGCCAACTCCGGGCCCAACACCAACGGCAGCCAGTTCTTCATCACGGAGAAGGCGACGCCGTGGCTGGACAACAAGCACAGCGTGTTTGGGAAGGTGACGGAGGGCGCGGACCTGGTGGGCAAGATTGCGCGCGTCCCGGCCGGGCCCAACAACAAGCCCGCCACCGACGTGGTACTGCAGAAGGTGCTCATCGGGCGCGGCAGCCCGAAGAAGTGAACCCGGGGTGACGCCATGCCCGTGACTGCCCGCGCCATTGTTGCGGTTGCCGCGCCGGAGCGCGGTTCTCCCATGCTGCAAGAGCTGGCCCGCGACGTGGGCCGCGCCATCATCAGCCGCGGCCACCACGTGCTCATGAGCGGCGGCGGCGCCATCCTGCAGGCATGCTGCGAAGGCGCGCAGGAGGAGAAGACCAGCATGCGGCGCCGCGGGAAGTTTGTGGGGGACGCGCCCTCCGTGCTGTTGATGGTGCCCGGCAACGGCAAACCGGAGGGTTTTGACGAGGCGGACATGGTGCTGCCCACCGGTCTGGGCGCCGCGGTGCAGACGGTGGTGTGCGCCTCCGCGGATGCGCTCATTGCGCTGGATGGTGGCGCGTCGGTTTTGGCGCAGGTGGCGTTGGGCTGGGCGCTCCGCAAGCCGCTGGTACTCATGTCCCCAACCGGAACCGCGTTGGAGCACCTGGCGGGAGAACGGCTGGACTCCAGCCGGGCCGACATGATCCTCACCGCCGACACGGCGGACCGCGCCGTGGAACTGCTGGGTGACCTGGGCAACCGCGCCGGGACGCCCAGCAAGCCCGCCCGCAAGTGACCCCGCTGTCGCCACGCGTCAGCTCAGAGTCGCAACGCGTCGCCCCTGCGTCGTCACGCGTCGCCCTGCGTCGTCACGCGTCGCCCCTGCGTCGTCACGCGTCGCCCCTGCGTCGCCTCCCCCCTCGTGGGGGAGGCCGGGCGATGCGGAGCATCGCCCGGGTGGGGGGGGAGGCAGCGCGTTGGGAAAGGCCTGCATTCCTCCGGGCCCAATGACAGCCCGCGCGCCGGCCGCCCGCTGCTGACGCGGCGAAAATCCACCGCGGCGCATTTCACGGCATTCCGGCGCGGCGCGCCCGGACGTGCACGTGGCGGCGGGGGATGCTACGCCAGCGGCCATGGCCAATCCGCTCACACTGCAGCGCGTGTATGCGTGGTTCTTCATCGGCTTTCACGGCGTGAAGGGCTGGGTCACCCGCGCATTGTCCGGTGGCCGCACGGGCATGGACGTCTTCCGGGAAAACTACCTGGGTGAGGGCCTGCCCCCCGTCCCACCGCAAGCGCGCCAGATGTACCACCGCTTTGTCCGCTGCACCGGCTGCGGCGCCTGCGACACGGTCTGTCCCATTACAGCGACGGCTGACCCGCTGGAGTGGCGTGGTCCCATGGCGGTGGTCATCTCCATGTCACGGGCAGCGCCGCACTACGCGGAGTGCCTGCCCGCGCTGCGCCTGTTTGACCAATGCGGGAGTTGCCGCGCGTGTGAACAGGTGTGCCCGGAGGCCATTCCGGTCAAGACGGTTGCGCGCTTCATGCGGGATGCGGTTGACGAGATTGAACTCGACCGCAGTCGCGCCGAGCGCGCGGCCGGGTGATGCCGATTCTGCGCTGGAACGACGTCGTGGCGCCTTGATTCACGGGGCTGGGCGCGGGTAAGAGCGCCGGCCGCGGGTCGGCGGAAGCGCGCAAGCGCGCGGGGGCTCGAACGGAGGTGTCATGAAGAGGTGGCCGCTGGTGTTGGGGCTGTGGCTGGGCGTTTCCACTGCGGTGGCGCGGACGGTGACCATCATGCCGTTTGAGCCCGTGGGCGTGACGCAGGAACAAGCGGACATGCTGGACGGCTATTTCCGTGACGCGGCCGCGCGCCTGCCCGGCGTGGACGTCATGACCTTGGCCACCACCCGGGAACTGCTGGACGAGGCCGCCAAGGGCGGCTGGAAGACGGACCTGTCACCCACGTCACTGACGCGCCTGACGCCCATGATGAACAGCGAGGCCTACGTGACGGGGCACGTGTCACACGACGCGGTGGGCCTCAAGGCGGTCATCCGGCTGGTCCACGCGGGTACCGCCAACGAGGAGAAGCGCACCGAGCGCAGCGTCATTGCGACGGGAACCGATCCGGCCGCAGGCATGCGCTCCGCCGCGGTGGAACTGCTGCAGCCGGCGCTGTTCCGCGGCGCCATTGACGTGGTGTGCCCGTCACCGGGACTGCAGGTGGTGCTGGGAACGGAAAGCCAGGGCGAATGCCGTGATTCCCGCCTGATGAAAGGCCTGGTGCCCGGCAGCCAGACCGTGCGCGTTCGAAAGGACGGGTTTTCCGATGCACAGCGCCGCGTGGAGGTGCTGTTTGACCGGACCACGGTGGTGCGCGTCCGCGAGACGGCAGGCGGCCTGGTCATTGACGTGGACAGTGAGACGCGCGAGGGCGGCGGGTTCACGGAGCTCCCCGCGGTGGCAACGACGACACCGGCGGTCCGTCCGGGCGTAGAGGCTACAAAGAAGGCGGGCGGTGGCGTGAGCCCGCTGCTGGTTGCCGGCGCCGCGGTGGCGGTGGTGGGCGCGCCGGTGATTCTCCTGGGCGTGGTGGCGGCGGTGGCGGCGGGGGCGCTGACGGCCGCGTGGCCACGCTCCAATGGGCGGCCGTCGCTGCTGCCGTGGGAGGACGACGTGGCCCTGGTGCTTCCCCGCGTCCTGATCACGCTGGCGGTGGTGCCGCTGGGCATGATCATCGCGGTGGCGGGCCTGGGCCTGGGCGGGGGCGGCATTGGGCTGATGGTGGCGGGTCTGGTGATGAACGGAGGCGGAGAATGAAGACGACTTGGTCAGGCTTTGGCATCACGGTGGTGGCGGCGTTGAGCGCGGGGTGTCCGTGGTTCACCCCGGCCACCTGCAAGAGCGACTCGGACTGCGCGGCGGATTCTTATTGCGACGCTGCCGCCGGCGGCTGCCGCCAGGGGGCGCGCGACGGTGGCGCGTCGTCGTCATCGTCCTCGTCTTCGTCTTCGTCGTCCGGGGTGACCTCGGGCAGTTCGGCATCGCGGTCGTCGTCGGCGGGCGGGTTGTCCTCAGGGAGCAGCGGCAGCGGCGGCAGCAGCCGGGCGTCGTCGGGTGGGACGTCGGGAAGCAGCAGTGCGGTGGTGAGTTCGTCCGCGCTGCCGGTGGTGTGCCCCTTGGAGTGCGGGCGCACGGCGGACGCGGGGCATGTGTCGGGCTGGTCCTGCAGCGGACCCACCACGGACCTGGCGTCCTGCCGCGTGGGGACGTGCGAGGACGGGTTCAAGGACTGCGCTACTCCGGCGGGAGCGCAGTGCGCTACGGACGTCCGCACCGATGTGGACAATTGCGGGGATTGCGGTGTGAGGGTCAGCGACTACCCGGGGGCGAGCGGGTGCGTGAACCGCGGACTGGTATGCGGGGCGAGCACCGCGTGCGAGGGTCCGACGGGGTACTGCGTGCCGATGGGCGATGGTGGCTTGGGGTGCACGGCGTGCATCACCGACAACGACTGCAGCGGGGATGTCTGCTGCAATGGGGTGTGCGTGCCGGTGGGCAGCGCTCCGTGCGGGTGCGAGCTTGCAGTGCCAGCGCTGCCCGGCGAGGCGTGCACGAGTGGTTCCGCCGGGCTGCGGTGTATAGCGCTCACGGGCCAGTTGGCCTCCACGGCGGCGGATGTGCACGCCGGGGTGTGCGGATGCACGCCCGCGGTGGACGGCGGCACGGTGGCGGACACGATGTGCACGATGAGCGGGAGTTTCCTGGGATTGTGCGGGTCGCGGCAGCGTGACGGCGGGGTGACGGGGGAATGCGTCCCGCAGAACACGCCGGCGCGCACCGACGCAGGACCGGCGGTCAACTGCGGCTATGAGGGGATCACGTGCAGCCCGGTGATCGGCGGATTGAGCTGTTTTGCGGGGACGGCCGGCAGCGCGGGAGTGGGCTATTGCGCGTGTTCCAGCTTGGGAGATTATGAGGCGTGCGCAACGCCGGTGCGTGATTCCATCGGGCTGCCGCACGTCGCGGCGAGTCAATGTTTGCAGTTGACGGGCGGGATCAAGTGCGCCTGTGCTGGCGCGGGCAACACCGCGTGTTCCCCGGGGAGCGCACTTCCGGATTGTTGCGCACCGGACGGGTGCAAGAACCTACGGGGGGATCCCTTGAACTGCGGCGGGTGCGGAGTGGCGTGTTCTACGGCGGGCACGATTGCGAACCCCGGCTGCAACCGGGACGCGCGCGATGCTGGCCTCGATGTGTACGCCTGCGCCTGCGACGACTCCTTGCAGTGCAGTGGTCCGACCGACAGTTGTCAGCCCGTCGCTGGAGTGACCAGGTGCGTGTGCAACGGATTCAGGGATCAGGCAACCGGCGGGCGGGTGCTCGCATGCCCGGTAGGCATGACCTGTTGTGCAGAGGGATGCTGTGACAAGGCCTGCGCCGACGCGACGCGCACCTGCATCACGCATCCCTGAGCGGAGGTGGCGGTACCGCGGCGGACCGACAGACCCAGGAAGGTGCCCATGAACGTGTTCCCCTCGCCGAGTGCGTCGCCTCCCCCCTTGGGGGGGAGGTCGCCGCGGCGCGACGCGCCGCGGCGGGTGGGGGGTGGCGTCCAACCGGCCCGGCTGCCACGGCGCACTCCGGTGCTGTTTGCGCTCGCCGTCACGCTCCTCTCCACGACCGCGCGCGCGCAGGATGACCGCGAAATAGCGGTGGTGCCGCTGCGCAACTCCCTGGGTGACGCCACCGACGCCGCCGACCAGGTGCGCTCCCATCTGCGTGACGCCGGTGCGCGCATCCTTCCGAAGACCGACACCATTCAGCGGCTGCTGGGACCACGGACCACCGGGTCTCCTGTGGACACCGCTGCCGCGCAGCGGAGCTTTCAGCAGGTCAACAACCTGATGCTGAATGAACGCTTCCGAGAGGCCTACAAGTCGCTGGAAGCGACCGTGACGGCGCTCGAGAACGACCCCCAACCGTCCGCGGAAAAGACAGATATCCTCCGTGAGGCGCGCATCCGCATGGCGCTGGTGGCGCTCAACGAGGCGGGTTCGCGTGAGACCGGGCAGGCCAACACGGAGCAGGGGCGGCTGGCGCAGCAGGCGTTGGCGCGGGTGGTCATGTTGGATCCCGCGTTTTCCCTGGACGTGGGGAAATACCCGCCGCGCCTCCGCCTGCTGCTGGACCGTGCGCGCGCGGACACGGCGCGCCGTCCGCGCGCTGCTGTGGAGGTTGAGAGTCACCCGTCCGGCGCCAACGTGTTCCTGGAGGGCCGCCTGCTGGGGCAGGCGCCGTTGAAGCTGGCCTCCGTGGCGCCCACCGGCACGTACCGCGTGTGGGCCGAATACCAGGGCCGCCGTTCCAACGTGCGCTCCGTGGAACTCCGCGCGGACGACGTCACGCGCGTCTCCATCGACCTGGTGCTGGAGGGCATGCTCCGCTCCGCGGACGGTTCCGTGGAAGTCCTCCCGTCCGACGTGGAGGACACCGCCGCGCCGGAAATCGCCGCGGCGCTGGCGGTGCGGATGGTGGCGTTTGTTGCGCGGCGGCCGGGCACGTTGGGCGTGATGCTGTATGACGCGGACCGCGGCCTGGTGGTGCGGCGCGGCGAAACCGCGGACAACACTCCGGACGCGACGAAAGTCCTGGCGCGGCTGGTGTCCCCCGGCGTGGTGGGATCCGAGGTGCAGGCGTTTGCCGCGGACGCGGCGGACATGGGGTTGCCCCAGCAGGTGGCGTTTTGGGCCACGGGTGCGCAGGCGGCGGCGGCGGACGCCGCGCGCGGCGCGTCGGTGGCGCTGGCGGAGCTGTCCGCGCCGGAGGTGCAGCTCGCTTCGCGTGACGTGTTGGAGCGGTGCCGCAGCGACGTGGCGTGCATGCTGGCGGCGCTGGGCAAGGACGGGGCGCAGCGCGCCGTCCAGGTGGAGGTGATGCCGGGGCGGCCGCTGGGGCGCGTGGAGGCGGCGCTTTTTGACGTGCAGAGCGGGCAGGAGCTGCGCCGGGTCACGCTGCGTTTTGCGGAGGGCACCGCGTCTGAGGGTGCACGCAATGCGGTGTGGCGTCTGGTGCGGCCCTCCGGTTGCGCCGGCGCGGTGACGCTGCAGTCCCCGCGTGACGGGCTCAACGTGCTGTGGGACGGCGTGCCGCTGGGCCAGACGCCGCTGGTGCCACTCCAGGGCGTGCCGGCGGGGCGGCACGTGCTGCGCGTGATGGGAACCGGCCTCACGGACGCGGAAATGGTGGTGGAGGTCCCGTTGCGCGCCGAGGCAACGGTGACCGTGCAGGTGGAAGCGGAGCGCATTGAGCTGCTGGCGCGGAAACCGGCGGCCGCGCGCGCAGCGACCACGGAAACAGCCAGCCCCGTGGCGACGGAGGACGAGGAACCGCGGCCACGCCGTCCGGTGTGGGCGCTGGCGGTGGCGGGCGCGGGTGCGGTGGGCTGCGCATTGCTGGCTCCCGTCGGGCTGGCCGCGCTGGCAACGGGTATTGGCGGGACGGCGTGGTCTGCCACGTTCCAGCGCGATGCGCAGGGCGGCGTGGTGCTGGAGGAGGGCGAGACGCTGGAGCAGGCCCAACGGCGGATCATGCTGGGAGCCGGGATTGCCGGGGGCGGATTCCTCGGTGCGGGCGCCGTTGCGTTGGCCGCCACGGGTGCGCTGGCGGTGGTGGCCGCGGGAATCGTGTTGTTCCTGGTGCTGCGGGTGTGACGCGCGCCCGGGCGGATCAGAGCGCCAGTCTCGTCGTCACCGACGGGCCAAAGAGCACGTCCAGGTTGCTCGCGCGGTCGTAATATCCGCGGTCACAGCAGCGGTTGCGCCGCGCAAAGCCCTCCCGGGCGGTGTAGAATACCGCGTAATAGTGCACCGCGAGTTGTACCCCAAGTTCCACCTGGAAAAACGGCAATTCAAAGAGATACGCCGGCCGCAGCTCCATCCCGATATAGTTGGGCGGGCGCGCGTAGCCACTGCGGACCATCTTCCCGTCCTGCAGCGTGTACGTCTGCTCCAGGATATCCTGGGGTTGCGGCACGGGCGTGGACCGGTTGCGGCGCAGCACCATAGGCACCACAAACCCGGCACCCAGCGCGGCGTCCGTGGCCAGCGCCCCAAAACGGCCCTGCCACGGGCGCCACACCAGCCGCACCGTAGGGCGGATGCCGTGGTACCAGAGGTCCGCAAACGGCTCGCGCGTGGTGGGTTTCCCGAAGACGAGCAGTTCCCCCGTGTAGCCAACGCGCAATGACAGATCGAGATCCTCCGCGCTGTACAGCCGCCAGCCCGCGTACAGGTGCACCGTCTGCCACGTGGAGGGAATGGGGCAGATTTCGCGGAGCACGCCTGGAAGCCGGAACGGGCAGCCCAGGTCCGGCCGGGTCCGGCCGTTGAGTGATGGGTTTCCTATGGGTTCAGGCAGGCGGGCCAGCGCCGGCGGGACGTAGTCCGTGTATGAGAACAGGTGGCCATTGAGCCGTCCGCCCACAATGAGCCCGAATGGCGCGTGGTACTCGGCGTCCAACGACAGCGCGGCGGTGACGACGTCCAACCGGTAGTTTCCCAGCGGGTCATTGAATGCATTGCTTTGGAACCGCTGGAGGAAATACCAGCTGTTGGCGCCCACTCCCAGCACCAGGCCGCGGCCAATGGGCCGTCCGTCAAGAATGCCGGGAATTCGGCGCGGAGGTGGTCTCCCGGCCGGCGGCGTGATGGCGGGCGCGGGCGCCTCCGGTGCGCGCGGCGGCGGCGGCACGGCAACTTCCGGCGGCGCGTGCGTGGCAAAGTCCGGCGAACCTTCGGGAATGAACTCCGGCGCGGCCGGAGGCGGCGCCCACGGCCGGCTGCCACCGGGGCGTGGCTCCGCATCAGCGGGATCCCGCACCACCAGCTTGAGGACCCACCCCAGCGGCTCGCCGTCGCGCGTGCACAGGAGGAACAGCCCGTCCTCGCTGACGGCTTTCACTTCCAGCGTGTCCCCCGCCATCACGTCGTCCGTGATGGCCGCCAGCAGGGACGGTTCCGCGTGCGCCAGCGCCCCGCCGGGAGACGTCACCGAATACCGCGTGGGGCCCGCAGGGATGGCCGGTGGGTCACCCAACGCCAGCGGGCGCGCCCGCGGGTCCAGCCAGCCGGCTTTGCCTTGTTCCGTCTCGACGAGGATCCAGCCCGAGCCCTCAGCGGTGCGCACCCGCGGGAGACAGCGGTCCGTCCGCACAACGCGGTGGACGCCAAACGCCTCCGCCGGCCCCAGGCGCAGCACGGCGCCACGGCGCGCAAGCACCTGCGTGTCAGCGCAGGCCCCGTCACGGGGCGCCTGTCCGGACGGCCCCTCCCGTTTCTGTCCGGTGGGCGCCGCGGGGGCGGTGGTCTTTTCACGGGGTTTCTCACGCGCGGGCGCGGCCAGCGCGACGGCGGGCGCGAGCAGGAGCGCCGGCCAGGCAATGAAACGGAGGGGCATGCGCTTGCGAATCTAGCGCAGCGGTCCCTGCGCCTCCACCCGCCGTGCGCTCCGTCGGCGGCAGGCCGACCGCAGCAGCGCGAGCATCACGATCCCCGACAGGGAGGGCGTCGCAGCGGGCACCGCGCACGTGCACCCCTGGGCCGGCGCACCGCCGGGCGCGTCCCCGCCCGACCCGGTTCCGTCGCCGTCACCGGGGTTGCCGCCGGGAGTGTCGGTGCCGGACCCCGGGTTGGTTGTGGTGCCCGGGCAGCCCGCGGCAACGTCGGTGATGGACAACTCATCAATGCCCGCCTCCACAATGTTCTGCTCGTCACCCAGGTCACCGATGACGAAACGCAGTTTGACCTTGTGCGCTGCTCCCGCAGTCACGCCGGCGACGTCCGCCAGGCGGATTGCCTTGTCCTTCCATTGGAAGTCGTTGGATGCGTCGCGGTCCACCTCGGTCCACGCGCCGTCGTCCACGCGGAGCAGGGTCACCAGGTCATCGCCGGTGCCGTCGCGCAGTTCGCCCGCCTGGACGTCCACCACAAACGCTGAATGCCAGCTTTTCCAACGCACCACCGGGTCCACCAGTCCTGCCAGGTCCAGCGGTGTTGTCTCCAACGTGGTGGTCCCGTCGTCGACGTCCGTGGCGCCCACCTGCTCGGGATCCGCGCCGGCCGCACCCGGGTCCGTGAAGAAACCGTGGCTGCCATCCGGCGTGACGTCGTCACCCGGCTGGCCAATGACCTGCGTGGCGCCGTAACGGCGCAGGTCCGTGAGTTGCGGCACGCCCCACGCCCATGCTCCGTGGACCGCGCTGTCCGTGCCGTCGGGATTCACCGTCCAGCCGGGAAGGGACTCCAGCGCGTCGCTACCCACGGTGCGCAGCCCAACGGGAAGGCGCGCAGATTGAGTGATCGGTCGCGGACCGTCGGTGGTCAGCGTGGCGGTCAGGGTCAGCACGCTCCCGCACGCCAGCGTGTCCGCCGGCGTGACGGTGAACGCCAGCGTTGACATCGTGCCGGCGGCCAGAGCGGGGAGCGCAACCTGGGCCGGCGTGACCACGCCGGTCTCCGCCGCCAGCGCGAGCATGGCGGGCAGGGAGTCCGCGCTGCCGGTGTTCTCAACGGTCACCTCCACCGGGAGGTCACGGCCGGGCAACACCGGTTCCGCCGCCGCGGCGCCGGTCACGCGGGGCGCGGAGACCTTGAGCCGCGCGGTGGCGCAATTGCCGGACAACGCGGTGCACACCGAGGCGCGCCCGCCCGTCCATTCGCCGAACTTGCGCTCCCAGGTGAGCCGGAACGCGTCCACCTGCTCCGCCAGTTGCTGCGCATCCGCCGCCGTCTGGCCCGGCTGCGTGATCACCACCAGTGCCACGTTGAAGTCCTTCTGCGTGGTCTCTGACGACGGCACGCGCGGCCCCAGCGCCGCGATCACGTGGTCCACCGTGAGGTCCACCCGTGTGCCCGTCACCGTCAGCCCGCGCCGCAACACGCTGGTGGCTGTCACCGCCTGGCCGCCGTAGCGCGCGCCCGTGATCACGTAGAACGGGTCAACCTCCTCCGGCGCGTGGAGCCCCATCAGGTACAGGTCCAGCGTGGAGAAACGTGACTTCTGCGAGATGTTGAATTGCTGGTCGCTGAAGACCTCCGCCGCGGTGAACGTCCCGTTGCCGTTGTCCCGCCACGCAATGCCGTCCTGCACCGACGTGTAGACGTCCCCGCTCATGTCAGCCGGCCCGGTGTGCATCAGCGCGGACCAGTGCGCCTGGTCCCGGCCCAGCAGCACGTCGCTGACCTGGCCGCTGTCCAGGCCGTCCTTTTTCACCTTCGCAAACGCCAGCCACCGGTGCGTCAGCTCCTGGCCCATGATCGGGTAGGCGGCGGAGGTCTCGTCGGTGATCGGCAGGCCGTCCACCTGCGCGTACGCCGCCGGGTGGTTCATGTTCAGGAACCCCTGCAACCGCCCCGTGGAACCGAAGAAGTCACTGAGGTCCACCGGGTCCTGCCCCGTGCCGCGCTCCTCCGCCTTGATGGTGGAGAAATACGCAAAGCCCGGGTTGGAGAGGTCCTCAAACGCCGGGAACACAACCACGAAGTCAAAGTGGTCCCCCTCCTCCTCAATGACCTGGCGCGTGATGCGCGGAAGGTCCTGCTTGCCCTGGTCCATCCGCAGGCCGTACCCGCTGTTTCCTTGCGTCGTGATCGTGGAGACGTTCGTGCTGTCTCCTTCAATCACCTTCACCTCGCCCACCACGGTGCTGACCGCGTAGCGCTCCACGCGTGACGGCGGCGCCTGCGTGACGTCGACGCGGGCATCGGCGCGCGGGCGCCAGTCACTGTGACGGAAGAACTCCTCCAGCTCGCGCGCACCCAGCGGCAGGTCCGGCGCATCTCCGCACGCTGCCAACAACGGAAGACCCGCCGCCAGGAACCACTTCGCCGACACCCTCATCGTAATCGCCGTTTCTCGTCGGATACGACAGTTGTCCGATACGCAGGGGCGCGCCGTCCGACGGGCCGGACGCGTGGGCGCACCGCGGCAGCGAACCGCGTGCCAACGTGCCCGGGCGCTTGTTCCGCGCGGTTGCGCCGCGCGCACACGGGTGTTGGTACGCCGGGCGTCAGGCTGTTAACGCTGCGCGCCCGGAGGAGCGCGTGAGTGTAGGAACGGCAAACAAGGGGTTTTCGCCGGCGCGGTGGGCCGCGGGCGCGCACGCGCAGACCGTGCTGGGCGCGGTGTTGCCGCGCGTGGTGTCACTGCCCGGTGCGGACGTGCACGACGTGGAGGTGGAAGCGGGGACGCGGGTGCGGCTGCTGTGCCACTGGGCGGCGGCGGGGACGCGCGCGCCGACGGTGCTGCTGCTGCACGGGCTGGAAGGAAGCGCGCAGAGCGGCTTCATGCGCGGGATGGCGTTTCACGCGCTGGCCGCGGGCTGCAACGCGGTGCGGATGAACATGCGCAATTGCGGTGGGACGGAGCACCTGTCGCGCACGCTGTATCACTCCGGGCTCTCAGGGGACGTGCGCGCTGTGGTTGAGTGGCTTGCCGCGCGCGGGCACGGGCGGCTGGGCCTGGCCGGTTACAGCATGGGAGGGAACATGGTGCTGAAGCTGGCTGCGGAGGGCGCGCCTCCCTCGGTCCGCGCCGTGGCCACCGTGTGCCCGGCTACCGACCTGGACGCGGCGGCGACGCAGCTGCACCGCCCGGTGAACCGCGCGTATGAACTGTTTTTCCTGGCCGGCCTGCTCCGACGACACGCGCGCAAGGCGCGGCGGGTGCCTGATGCGTACCCGCGCCTGGTGCGCGGGCTGCCGCGCAGCGTGCGGGAGTTTGATGAGGTGGTGACCGCGCCAGCGTTCGGGTTTGCCGGGGCGGCGGATTACTACGCGCGGGCGGCGGCAGGGCCGCGCGTGGGCGAGATCAAGGTGCCCGCGCTGGTGATTCATGCCGCGGATGATCCGTTTGTTCCGCTCACCCACGCGGTGCGCGCCGCCATGAACGCAAACCCGGCCATCACGCTGGATGCGCCTGCGCGCGGCGGACACTGCGGCTTCTGCGAAGGTGCGGCGTCATTCTGGGCGGAACGGCGGGTGGTTGCGTTTCTGGCGGAGCGCGTGTGACCACGGCCTGCCGTCGCCCGCCACGCGCGTAGCCTCCCCCGTCGTGGGGGAGGCCGCCGAGGCGCGCAGCGCCGAGGCGGGTGGGGGGCGCGCCACCCGGTGCGCCCTCAGGCTTGCGCCGCCGCACGCCGCCGCGTACGCCGCAACCGATGTCACGCCCACTCCTTGTCACGGTTGACAACGCCCCGCCCGCGCGCCGCGTGGAGCCGCTGCGCGACGTCCCTGCCGGTCACCTCCGCGTTCACGAGGTGTACGCCTCCGTGCAGGGCGAGAGCACGTTCCAGGGCCGTCCGTGCGCGTTCCTCCGCACCACCGGCTGCCACCTGCGCTGCCATTACTGTGACACCGCGCATGCCTTCTATGACGGCACTGTGATGTCGGTGGACGCCGTGGTGGAGCGGATGCGCGCGTTTGGGCTCCCGCTGGCGGAGGTCACCGGCGGCGAGCCACTGCTCCAACCCGCCGTCCATGGCGTGATGAGAGCGCTGTGCGACGCGGGTCTCACCGTGTTGCTGGAGACCAGCGGCGGGGTGGCCACGGACCGCGTGGACCCGCGCGTGCGCATCATCCTGGACGTGAAGACGCCCTCCAGCGGTGAAGCGGTGCGCAACGTGTGGGGCAACCTGGCGCGGCTGCGCCCGCATGACGAAGTGAAGTTCGTCATTGGGTCCGCGGAGGACTATGCGTTCACGCGGCGCGTCCTGGATGAGCACCGCCTTGCCGCGCGGTGCACGGTGCTGCTGAGTCCCGTCACGCCTGGCATGGATCCGCCAGAACTTGCGGCGTGGATCATCCGGGACCGCCTGCCGGTACGGTTCCAGGTGCAGTTGCACAAGGTGTTGTGGGGAGACCGTCGCGGGGTCTGAGCGGCGCTTCCCTTCGCCGCCCAGATGTGATCAAACACGCGCCCCCAGAACGCGCCCCGGGTGAACGCATGGCCGTCAAGAAGGTCGAGTACAACGAAGATGCCATCAAGACGCTGGACCCGCTCAGCCACATCCGGCTGCGGACCGGCATGTACATCGGTCGTCTCGGCGACGGGACGCACCCCGCGGACGGCATCTACGTCCTGATGAAGGAGGTGGTGGACAACTCCGTGGACGAGTTCATC
>JACRCW010000124.1 GCA_016218805.1 Deltaproteobacteria bacterium
CGCGATGCGCCTGTCCCGGGGGTCCGTGTCCTTCATGCAAGCAGGATCGGCAGCAACCACCGCCGCGTTGATCAGCCGAGTCGCCGATGGGATCTCCCCCTACATCACGCCTCCGGGCCCTGGCCCCGCTAATCAAGTACAGGCGCAACCTCACTTGTGGATGTTCACGGGCGCCTGGGGATCGACCCCACTTCGCCCCCGTTCAGGATTGACCGGTTGGAAACAGTCTACGCTGCAGTTCACGTGCTGCGGATGGCGACTTCGTCAACGAAGGCGGGCGAAGTCGCGGGAGGGCTTCGACGGTTGAAGGTGGCGGGCCCCATCAATGTGGTGGGGAAGCTATCGACCGGTCAGACTCTGGCCAATGCGATGAGAGCGCCCGTCCCGTGGACCGAGGTTGCCCCCAAGTTCTGGGGCGCGATCACGGAGGTCGTCGTCCGCGCCTTGCTTGAGCAATCGTTTCCTTGATCCGAGCCGGCTCAGCCACCTTGACCTTCGCGCTGGCGAGGCCGTGCGCCGAATGGTGGACCCATCCGCAAGGGTTTCGTGCTGCGCGTGACCAAGCCTTGGTGCCGGAGTGTCCCCAGAATGAAGCTGTGCTGGAACAGGAACAAAAAAAGGGGCCCGCAGGCCCCTTCGAAAGCGATTCATCGGTGGTGTCTGCCACCGTGATCGAATGTGTCTTTAGGGATCCCCGCCCGCCGCGTCAAGTCAAGGAGGTGCCGGACCGGTTTTGGGCAACGCCTGTTGCGGTGCGCGCCCCATGGACGGCGAGGGAGCGCCCCGAGTCGTCTGGAGCGAGCGTTCGCGGCGCGCGCACAGCGCGGCCCTGCCGAACTCCAGCCACCCCATCCCCAGCGAGATCACCGCCCGCTGGCGTCACGACTGCATGGTTCGGCCGGGCCGACCGAGCCACCCGCCTGTGGACGGGTACAGGCTTGATAAGTTGGCGTTTTGTGCAAAGGCGTGAGCAGCACCATGAATGTCACGCGCATGGATGGAAACATTCGTGAGCATTACCATGCATGAGGCGAGATTCCCCAAGAACTCACGTGACTTGCCTTGTGTGGATCACGACATGCGTTTCTGTTAGACGTGAGCACAACCCCACTATGCGCATCCTTCAGCACGGCCTGACCATTGACCTGGATGAGTCGGACCCGCGCGTGGCCGTGATCCAGACGCGCCTTATGGCCGCCCGCTCCCCCCACCGCTCCCCATGCCGGCCTTGCAGACATCCTGCCCCGCAGTGCCGGAGGCCGCGCTGCGGTTCTGGCGCGCGTTGAGCCCGCTACAGCGCCGCGAACTGCTGTTGCTTGCGGACCGCCCACACACACCCATGGAGATGGAAGCTGCCCTGGGCGTCACGCAGCGGGTGCTCATGGGCCGTCATGGGAGCCTCTTGCGTTGCATGCCCAACGTCAGCGGCGAAGCCTTCCCGTTGCACGTTCCCTGTCAGTGAAAACCGGCGTTTGCCCAAACCCAGCGCTCGTTGCACCGACGCTGTCAGACGTCGACGCGCAACGCGGTGCGTTATCCCTTCCCAGCGCCTTTGACCTTGTTCCGGCCGTTCCACCCCCGCGCGCACTCGGAACGGAACGCCTGGGAGCAGGGGTGGTTTCTGACAGGGAGAATGCAACGAAGCCTGCCCCAGGGCATGCAACGCAACAGGAGCCTGGCGCAGTTGGCCCGGTTCCACGGGGTGGCGGTGCGCATCCGGGCGCGCGGTCGTTCGCGCGCGTTGCGGCGGTTCTACCTGGATGATGCCACGGCGGAACTGGTGCGCGCGCTGGCGGTGAACGACGGCTGTAAGTAAGGCTTGACACCGACCCGGCCCTACAGCGTTGAACGCTCTGAGCCACCGAATCAGCGGCTGGCGCTTCAGTCAGGAGGGAGCATGGATTCCCAGAGTGAGAACAGCTGGCACTTCATGCCGAGCTTTCGCGTCCCAGAGCCGTCCTGGGATGGGGCCAACTCCATGGTCCGCGAACTGCGCGACACCATGGAGGCAGAGAGGGAGTCCAATGAGCAGGCGCTCCGGGTGTCAGACGCGGCCCTCATGGATGTTGGTGGTGATCCCTGTCGGGAAAACTGGTGGCAGTTCAGGCCGCTCCGCCTCTCCAGGGAGGAAGACTGGTCGGACTGGCTGGCGTGGCTGCTCTCGACGTCCACGGCTGGCACGTTGGGCCATGGTCTCCTCGGCCAGTGGATGCCCGGCACGACGCCGGTTGATTTCGTGAGGCCACAGGTCCTGCGCGAGCACGTCTTTGGTGACTACCGGACCGACATCGTCTTGAAGACGGCGAGCGGCCGCTTCGCCCAAGTGGAAGTGAAGTTGTGGGACAAGCACTGGGAAAAGACCGAGGGCACAGGAGCCGAGGTCCGCAAGGCGCTCAAGATTGAGAAGGGAAACATGGTGGACGTCATCCTCGCGCCCGCGCCAGCCATTCAAGCCAGGCAAGGTCGCATGACGCCGCGGGAAGTTGAGGAGCTTCCCTACAAGACCCTTGACTGGGGGAGCGTGGCCAGCGCGCTGAGGCGCACCCTTCACGCCAAGGCGGAGGCCACTCCATGGAGGGTGTGGGCCCGGACGTTTGCCGGCGCCATGGAGCAGCGCCTGCTGGGCGCACTCCACGTCCCCGCTTCACTGCAGGCGTCAGCGCGCCAGCTGGCCGTGGCAGCAAGGTTCATTCACAACGCGGGAAAGGGAGGTGCGTGATGGGCAACATGCAGGGGTTCGTAGAGGAGGGCTTCCGGCACTATTCTGACGCCAAGGAGGCGGTGACCCGCTTTGAGGCCTACGTGCAGGAGCAGTTGGTCCTCGTCCTGACGGGATTCAAGCATTGGGCGTCATTCGCTCCCGACGCGCACGGCGAGCCGAAGGCGTACCTGTGGCCTGACGCCGGCAGCGGCCTCTACATTGGTTGCTGGTTTCCGGGCAAACTTGGCGAGAAGAGGGTCTATGTCGACGTCAGTGTGTGGTGGCGGCCCGCGCTCGGTACGGTCTACACGGCCGAACTCTACACATGGCAAGACAAGCGCATCGACTTCAAGAGCCCCGACATGCTCCCGGAGGGGGTCAGCGTCATCGACGCGAGTGACGCCAACGTCTTAGTCATGAAAGTGGGGCCAGCGTTGGCAATGGGTGAGGACCTCGCGCGGCTTCTCCGCCTGCGCCTCGAATGCGCACCCACCCCGGACAAGGCGTAGCAGGCATCCTCGGTGCTTGACGACGTCAAACAACTCCGGTCTCCGCGGCGGCCACCGGCGCCGCAGCTACCGCGGATTTCCGGATTGTCGACAGGCGTGGCGCCCGCTCAGGCGGCGGCCGGCGCCGCGCTGGTGGTCACCACGTGGATCGCGGGCGGATCAGCCAGCACGCGCTTCACCGCGCACTGGTCCACCACCTGCTTGAGCGTCCCCAGGTAGCGCTCCGGGAAGGACGGTGGGACCTCCACGTGCAGGGCAACGTCCGCCAGGCGGTGCCGGGCGTCCCAGGTGTGCGTCTGCGTGATGCGAATGCCGTCCGTGGGGATGTTGCGCGTGCGGCAGAAGCCCTGCACGTAGAACCCCGCACACGTTGCCAGTGACGCCAGGAACAGCATGAACGGGGCCGGCGCCTCATCCGTGCCGCCGGCGTCCACGGGTTGGTCCGTGAGCACGGCGTGCGGGCCCACGTGCGCAACAACTTTCTTTCCATCCAACAGGTCAACGGTGATGTCCATGCCCGTGGGAGCCGCGGGCGGTGCGGAGGGTTCGCCCGCGGGTCACTTGCGCGGACGGCCCGTTCCCGGTCAATGCCGCCCCATGACTGAACGCCGCCGCGACGACGGGCCGCTCCCCCCGCCCGGGTCCGTAGGGCCGCACCCGCGTCCCTGGCCGGATGACCCGCGCCTGGACCCGGAGCTGCTGGCTTCCGGTGACGCCCGCAACGTGGTGGACCGCTACCGGTACTGGCGCGTGGAGGCCATCCGCGCTGACCTGGACCGCACGCGGCATCCCTTCCACGTTGCGCTGGAGAACTGGGAGCATGATCCCAACATTGGCGCGGCGGTGCGCAACGCCAACGCGTTTGGCGCGCGGGCGGTGCACATTGTGGGGAAGCGCGGGTGGAACCGGCGCGGCGCCATGATGACGGAGGTCTACCAGCACGTGGTTCACCACGCGGATGCGGAAGCGCTGGTGGCCTACGCGGCCCGCGAGCAGTTGCCCGTCGTCGGCGTGGACAATGTCCCGGGTGCGGTGAGCCTGTTTGAGGCTGAGCTGCCGCGTGCGTGCATGCTGGTGTTTGGCCAGGAGCGCACCGGGCTCAGCGCGCCCATCCGCCGGGCGGCCGCGTGCATGGTGGCCATCCCGCAGTACGGCTCCACGCGCTCCATCAACGCGGGGGCGGCCTCCGCGGCGGCCATGTTCGAATGGTGCCGCCGTCACGCGGCCCGGGACGTCCCGCTGGTGACGGGGAATTAGCCGGACGGCGCGCTTGGCTTGACGGCGCGGGTGCACCCGGCCGACAACCTGACCATGCGCTGGAAGCTCCTCGTGGGTGTGCCCGTGTGCGCGGCCCTGCTTGCGCTGGGCTCCTGCTACGGGGCCTACGGGCAGGGCGAGGCATGCGACCCCACGCTGGGCGGCCGCGACTGCGCCGACACCCTGGTGTGCGCGTACGACTACGACGAGTGCCCCCAGTACGGCTGCCCCAAGTGCCGCCTGCAGTGCCGTACCAACGCGGACTGCGAATCCGCCAATGCCGACCGGTGCGACGCCGCGCGCGAGTGCAAGCTGCAGCAGCGCACGGACTACAGCGGCGTGTGCGGCGTGTGCGACGACATCAAGCCGATCTGGCCGCCCTGAGCGGCGCTCCCGCCACCGTCGACGCGTGACGTCATGCCGGTTGCCAGGGTCCCGTGCACCGCGACGGGGGGCCTGCTAGGCACGCGCGCGTCGGTGACCTTCCATGACGGGTGAATCATGACGCGCTCGACGAGGCTTGTTCCGCTGCTCCTGCTGGCTACCCAGGCGTGCAACTGCGACGACACTCTGACCGATGCCCCGGCGCCGGAGATTGTGGTTGCGGACGAGGACGGCACCGAGGCCGGCGGCCAGCCACCGCTCATCATTGAGTTTGGTGACGTGGAGATTGGCCAGCGCGTGGCGCACAAGGTGCGCATCCGCAACACCGGCAAGGCTCCGCTGGCGCTCACCCGTGCGGCGCCGCTGGTGGATCCGGCGGACACCGTCTGCCCGGTGTCGTCCGCGGAGTTTGCCTACCCGCCGCTGTCTTCCAGCCAGGGCGTGGAGGTGGGGCCCAGCGGGGAGAAGCTGATTGAGGTGGCCTACCGGCCGCAGGACGGCGGCGGTGACTGCGCCATCATGCAGATCCTCTCCAATGACGGGGACGAACCCGAGACGCGCGTCTACTTCCGCGCGCGCGGGTCAGCCGCGCGGTTCTGCGCGCAGGATCCGTCGCTGGACTTTGGGGACGTGGTCATTGGCCAGCAGAAGGACCTGCCCACCAAGGTGACCAACTGCGGCATCCGCACGCTGACCATCACCGCGGTGCGGGCCACCAGCTCATTCCCGCCGTTTGAGCTGCTTACGCCCGTCACCACGCCGCGCGCGCTGCAGCCGGGCGAAGAGATCCCGTTGGACTTCCGCTTCGCGCCCGTGGAGGCGCGGCGCTACGGGGGCCTGGGCGCCACGGCGGACCCGGGCGTGCTGGTGTTTGAGACGACGGAGGCGGGCGTGGGTTCGCTCACGCTGCTGGGGCGCGGTGTGACCCCGCCGGAGTGTCACCTTGTGGTGGCGCCCACGGCCATCAACTTTGGCCAGGTGGCGGTGGGCGCCTCCGCCACGCGGGACGTGCTCATCAGCAACAGCGGGGATGCGCCGTGCACGGTGGATTCCATCTCCCGCATCTCCGGCTCCACGGACTTCTCCGTCACCGCCGGCGCGGCGCCGCCCGCCGTCACCGTGGCACCCGCGCAGGTGCAGGCCTTCACCATCACGCTGGCACCCGCCGCGGCGGGCCTGCTCAACGCGGTGTTCCGCGTGACCAGTTCCACCACGGGCATGGATTACGACGTGAACGTGGAGGCCAACCAGCCGCCGCCGCAGGGGTGTGCGCTGGAGCCGGACCCCGCGTTCCTGAACTTTGGCACCGTGCCCATGGGGCGGGTGAACTCGCTGCCGGTGGTGCTGCGCTCCGTGGGCACCGAGGACTGCTCCGTCAAGCAGATCACCTTCCCGGCGGGGAGCCCGGAGTTCAGCACGTCCACCACCGTGCTCCCGCTCATTGGCCTGATGGTGCCGTCCGGTGAGTCCACCAACGTCAACGTGGATTTCCGCGCGGCCAGCCCCGGGCCGCGCAGCGGGCGCATGCAGATCAAGTACGGCGAGCTGGGGTTTGGCGGCACCACCACGACGCTGAACGTGGACCTGGCCGGCAACGCCCAGGCGCCGACGTTGTGCGTGGATCCACAGGAGCTGGACTTTGGCTCCGTCCCGGTGGGGACCGAGGTGCGCCGCAGCGTGTCACTGCAAAGCTGCGGGGCCACGGAGCTCACCCTGCGCGGCGTGCAGATTGCCTCCGGGAGCAGCCCCGCGTTTGACGTACCTACGCCCCCCGCGCTGCCCGCCACCGTGCAGCCCGGCAGCGCCGTGACCGTGGAGGTCCGCTACAAGCCCACCACCGCCGCCGGAGACCTGGGCATCCTGCAGGTGATGTCGGATGACCCCAACCTCGCCGTGGCGCCTGTGCGGCTCAAGGGCAATGCGGCCGGGCTGTGCCCGCCGCTGATGGTGTGCTCGCCCGATACGTTGGAGTTTGGCAACGTGCAGGTGGGCTTCCCGCAGACCATGGCCGTGGTGTGCCGCAACTACGGCACCCAGACGGTGACGGTGACCTCCGCGTCCATTGCGCCCAGCCCGCCGTGGGCGCAGGCGTCCATGCTGCCGCGGTCCCTGGCGGTGGGGGATGCGCTGACCGTGCAGGTGACCCTGACGCCGCTGACCACGGGCGCGTACTCCGGCACGCTGACGGTGAACTCCAACGCGTGTGCCAGCGCGCAGCAGGTGCAGCTCACCGCCACCGGCATCCCGCCGCTCATCCCCACCTGCACCCCGCCGGCGTCCTTCACCCCGCGCGAGGAATGGGCGTGGACCACCTCCACGGTGCACCCGCAGAAGGACCAGGTGTGGATGACGCCGCTGGTGGTGAACCTCACGGATGACAACGGTGATGGCGCGGTGACCGCGGAGGACATCCCGGACGTGGTGTTCACGTCCTTTGACGGGCGGGACTTCAAGACCAACCCGCAGGATCCGGACATCATGGCGCCCATCAAGGCGGTGGTGCGCGCGGTCAGCGGTGATGACGGCCGCGAGCTGTGGACCGCCGGAGCCGAAGAACACATGGTGCAGAGCGAGGCCAACCTGGCCGCCGGTGACATTGACGGCGACAACCTGCCGGAGATCATTGGCAGCAAGTACGTGCTGCTGCCCGGGGAATCCATCATTCCCGACGGTCCCAAGGTGATGGGGCGGTTTGTGCGCGGCCGGCTCATCTGTTTTGACAGCCGCGGGGGCTTCAAGTGGGAGAGCGACGAGTGGACCGCCAGCAAGGACGAGATGGAGGACAGCGGCGCGCCCGCCATTGCGGACCTGGACGGGGACGGGTTTGCGGAGGTCATCTGGCGCAACCACGTGTTTGACGCTGCGGGTCACCTCAAGTGGGCGGGGACCGCGCGGTCCGGCTCCGCCGGGCACGGGGCGTTTTCGTTCCCGGTGGACCTCAACGGGGACGGCACGCTGGAGGTGAGTGCCGGGTTCACGGCGTACCGCGCGGACGGGTCCATCCTGTGGAACCGGACGGACGTGCAGTTTGACGGCCTCCCCGCGGTGGCGGACTTTGAGGGTGACGGCACGCCGGAGGTGGTGGTGACCAACGGGTGGGTGCACATCCTCAACGGCGAGGACGGCACAGACGCCTACCCCACCATCACGCTGCCGTACCCCGAAGGTGGCTGCTCGGAAGCCAACGCGTCCGACTGTGACACCCCCATCCCCACCAACGTGGCGCTGGCGGACTTTGACGGTGACGGGAAGCCGGAGATTGCAGTGGCCAACAAGAACCTGCTGCTGGTGCTGGAGGCCAACGGCACGGAGAACTGGCGCGTGGAGATTTCCGACCAGAGCGGCATGAGCGGACCGTCCGCGTTCGACTTTGAGGGTGACGGCATCTACGAGGTGGTCTACGCCGACGAGCAGCAGGTGTTCGCGCTGCGCGGGACGACGGGGCAGAACATCTACACCTCGCCGCGGTCCAGCCGCACCATTGCCGAATACGCGACCATTGCGGACGTGGACAACGACGGGCACGCGAACATTGTGGTGGTGCAGAACGAGCCGCTGCTGCGGCAGGTGAAGGGCATCAAGATGCTGGCCAACGCCACGGGCCAGTGGGCGGGGAGTTCGCGCATCTGGAACCAGCACGCCTACCACATCACCAACGTCACGGAGTCCGGCCAGGTGCCGCGCGCCGAGCCCACGCACTGGCGCGGGGATGCGGCGCACAACAGCTTCCGTGCGCAGGGTCCGCGCTGCCAGTGAAGCCCGCGCCCGGTATTGCGCAGTGCAGAACCAGGTAATACCCTCCCCGGCATGGTGACCCTGAGCGTGAAGGTGCCCGAGTCCCTGCGGGAACTCCTGGACGAGATGGTGCGCCGGACCGGCAAGACCCAGTCGACGCTCATCCGTGAGGCGCTGGAGCAGTTGGGTTCCCGCCGGCGCGGCGCACGGCGCCGGCAGCCCTCGCTGCTGGCGCGTACCCGCCACCTGTGCGGCGTCCTGCAGAGCGGACGAACTGACCTGGCGTCCAACCCCGAGCACCTGGAGGGTTTCGGGCAGTGGAAGCGGTGATCATGGACGCGGGTCCGCTGGTCGCCTTCTTGGACCGGAGCGAACGGCACCACGCGTGGGTCACCCAGGCGTGGGACGTTCTGGGCCCCCGGGTTATCACCTGCGAGGCAGCGCTGGCCGAGGCCGCGTATCTCGTCGGGCGCATCCCAGGCGGCGCGGAACGCCTTGATGAATTGCTGGCAACGGGAGGCTTTCGGATTGAGTTTGACCTGGCCGGTACCCTCGGGGAGGTGTTGTCGCTGCGTCGCCGCTTCCGGTCGGTGCCCATGTCGCTTGCGGATGCGTGCCTGGTCCGGATGGCCGAACTGCATGGTTCATCGTCGGTGATGACCCTGGACCGCGATTTCCTCGTCTACCGGAAGAACGGGCGGGGGCGGATTCCGCTCATTGCGCCGTTTGTGTGAACGCACGCGCTACTTCTTCATTTCGCCGGTGATGGTGTTCTCCAGCGGGAGGATCTCCAGGCCGGCCCACGGGTCATCCTTGACGGGGATCATCAGTTTCCCCTGCTTCTCCTTCTCCTGCGCCACCTCTTCCAGCTTCTCCAAGGTGGCGGGGATGCCGTGGCGGGTGGCCCACTGCATGACAAAGACGGGGATGTACCCGCCGGGGTTGAGTGCGGCGCGGTAGGTGGCGCGCGAGCGCTTGCCTCCGGGGAGCGCCTCCACGATCCAAAAGCCCTCATAGACGGGCGGGCGGACGTGCCCGGCGCGCACGCCGAGTCCCGGCTCCTGGGTGAGCTTCCACTCCATGCGGAAGGTGCCGGTGCCGGCCTCATCCAGGTCCGTGGGAATGACGCGTTCCAGGACGACGTCACGCGGGCTGAGGAGCGGGTACTTGCTGATGGAGTAGTTCCAGGTGCGGTTGCCGTCCTTGCGGAACATGCGGCAGTACTGGAGCGACCGCGACATGTTCTTGTCCTGGCACTGGCGCAGGATGGCGTGGCGCGCGGCCAGCGCGGAGGCCTCAATGGTGGCGGAGGCTTCCAGGGCAAACGTGTTGGGGCGGTTGGTCTCCTGCGCGGAGACGCGCACCTCCGAGATGGCGAGTGCGGGCGCGGAAGCCAGCAGGAGGAGGACGGGCAGGGCGCGGCGCAGCATGACGCTGGCGAGATACCAACAGGTCCCCGCCGCCGCCAGCGCGCCGCCTGCCTCCCCCCGCTTGCGGGGGGAGGTCGGCCGATGCGGAGCATCGGCCGGGTGGGGGGTGGGTGGGCGCGGGTGTTTTGGCGTTCCTACGCGTCCTTCACATCCCGCGCGCGCAGGGTCACCACGGCCACGCCCCCCGCGGACCGCACGGCAACGCCGAGGTGGTCATCGTCATGGGCGGGGGACCAGCGGACCTGGCGGCCGTCCCCTTCCACGGTGCCCTCCGCCTGCCAGCGGGTGGAGACTGCGTCCGGCCCGCCACACAGCTGCACCTGCACGCCGTCCTTCCCGGCCGCAAACGAGAGCCGCACGGTGGGCGGTTCGTAGAGCGGGAGGTCCCGCGTGCGCACGCCGCGGCGGGGTGCGCTGTCACGCCACTGGTCAATGCGCTGGCGGCCCGGCACCTGGATGAGGCTGCCGTGGCCGCCGTCAAACCCGGCGTCAGGCGGGAGCGGGTCCACCACCATGCCGGCATCGCGTCCCGCGTCGGGCGGGGGCGGGTCGGCCATCATGCCGGCGTCAAACCCGGCGTCCTCCGGCAGGGGGTCCACCACCATCCCGGCGTCACGTCCCGCGTCAGGTGGCGGCGGGTCCACCACCATCCCGGCGTCACGTCCCGCGTCGGGCGGCGGCGGGTCCACCACCATGCCGGAGTCACGCCCGGCGTCCTCCGGCAGCGGGTCCACCACGTTGCCGGCGTCATACCCCGCGTCCACGCCGCCATCCTGCGGGACGGGATCCACCACCATGCCGCCGTCTCCGGGGACGGGGTCATACACGCACCCGGCGCTGATGCCTTCCACCGTGCCGGCCAGCGCCAGGGACGCGCCCAGCGCAAGGCCCTGCGCCACGCCCACCAGCTGACGGCGCGGCTTGCGGGACTTGCGCGCCTCCAGCGCCACGGCCTCCATGTCCTGCTCCAGCGCGTCCATCTGCGCCTGCCAGCGGCCGTCGGCACCGGCAATGCGCAGGCCCAGCAGCGCGGTCTCCCGCTCCACCAGTTCGCGGTCGTCACCTGCCGCGGCGGCCAGCGCCAGCGCCTCTTCCAGGAAGCCCGCGGTCTCACGGGCAATGCCGCGCGTGAGTTCGCGCGCGCGTTCAGACACGCGCGCCACGCCGGGTGTGCCGGCGTGGAAGTGCGCCAGCACGGCGGCGGAGTAGCCCAGCCCCATGTAGCGGTTGGCCACGCCGTCCGGCGCAAAGTTGCGCTCGCGGAACGCCGCGGCGCAGATGCGGAACAACAGCTCCGCCTTGTCGTCAACGATGCGGTAGTTCCAACCCAGGTAGCTGCCGCCCAGTTCCTGGCGGCGGGCCAGTTCCCGCTGCAAGGGCGTGCCGTGGTACGGCTCGGCGCGGCAGAAGTTGACCGGGTGGTCGGCGTGCTCGCGCATGAACGCAATGTTCTCGCGCACGTCGTCAAGCGTGGCATCCGGTTCAAACAGCAGGATGTTGTAGCAGGCAAAGATGCCGGCCTCGCGGCAGGCGCGCAGTGCCTCGCGCACGCGGGCGGTCTGGCTGGAGCGCCGCATGTGCGTTGCGCCGGCCTGGGATGCATTCTCCACGCCCACGTACAGGCGCAGCACGCCCAGCGCGCGCAACTCGCGCGCCAGGTCCGCCGTCACGCAATCCGGGCGCGCCTTGCCAATGATGCCCACCATTCCCACCTGGCGCGCGTCCAGCGCGGCGCGGATGGCGCGCACGCGCTCCAACGTGTCCGCCGGGCGCGGGAGCAGGAAGTTGTCGTCGTGGAAGCAGTAGATGCACGGCTCCCCGGCGGCGTGCCACAGGCGCGCCATCTCGTCCGCAATGTTGGCTGGGGAGCGCAGGCGCAGCGTCTTCCCGCCGCCCTTCTCGCGCGCATCCCGGTAGAAGGACGTGATGGAGCAGTAGCTGCACCGGCCCCAGCAGCCGCGGCTGCCCATGATGGGGATGAACGGGACGTCCAGGTGGCGGTTGTGCGGGCGGTAGCGTGCCGCGTGGGGCAGCGCGTCCAGGTCCTCCACAATGGCGCGCGGAGCCGTGAGCCGTGCGGCACCGCCCGGCGCCGCCAGCGCGAGTCCGGCCACCGTGTCCAGGGGACGGCGGTCCCGCAGGGCGTCCAGCAGATTCACCAGGGTGTGCTCGCCTTCGTGCAGGACCACGCTGTCCACGCCGTGCGCGTGGCCCAGGACCTGGTCATGCGCCAGTGTGGGGAAGTGGCCGCCGCAGGTGAGGTGGCCGCGGAACCCGGCGGCGCGCAGCCGGCGCGCCAGGCCAAGGAATTCATGCGCGCGGTGCTGGAACTGCATGGACAGGCCCACCACGTCCGGCTTCTGACGCAGGGCCAGCGTGACGACGTCATCCACGGCGTCCGGGTCATTGAACGGCACCACGCGCACCGCGTGCCCCGCCGCGTGCACGCATGCCGCCAGCAGCCCCATCCCCAGGTTCTCCTCGAAATCCGCACCCACCAGCACGAGTTTCATCGCCGCACCCTCACGCCCGGCGTCGTGCCGGTGCGCTTCCGGTACGCAGCGCCCGACGGGGATTCAACGGTCAAGCAGCCGGTCCCGCAGTCCTCGCGTGACGCCGCGTCAGCTTTGGGTGGCGCGGGCCAGCGCGGTGAACCAACGGACCTTCTCGTCCTCGGAGAGGACCGCGTTGGCTGGGCTGGTGGATGGGAGCAGGAACATGCGCGCGCCGCCGATACGGTGCGCCTGGACGCCCAGCACCGCCGTGCGGCGCGGACGCCACAGCGGGCAGAACGCGTCCTTGCCAACAAACGCAAACCACGCGGGCCGCAGTGACCAGGCCAGGCGTTCCAGCCGCGCGAGCGCGCCGTCAAAGTCACGCGCGCGCAGGTCCCCACTGCCGCGTGTCACCCGCGCCACGCTGTTGGTGAGGCCCAGTCCGTCGTCAACCAGGAGCGCCTGCTCGTGCGGGGCCAGCAGGCGGCGCGTGAGCCCGGCGCGGTGCAGCGCGCGCCAGAAGCAATTACGGGGATTGGCGAAGTGGGCGCCGGCCGCCGCGCTGACGCGTCCCGGGTTGATGCCAACGAACACGATTCGCAATCCCGGCGCCAGGACATCGGGGAGCATCAGTTCCCCGTCGACAGGGCGCGGGCCAGTTGCGCCAGCAGCGCGGTGCCCGCCTCTTCGGCCGTGGTGCCAAAGGACACGATGCCGTCCTCATGCCCGTCCATGGACAGCACCCGCAGGCGCCGCAGCGGACCGTCACGGAACAACCGGTCCACCTCCGCAGCCATCTCCGGGGTTCCGTACGGCGCATCCACCGGCGTGCGCGGCAGCTCCAGGCGCGCGGCGGCCTTCCAGAGAACCGGGCTGTGCACGTGGAACACCCAGCGGACGTGACGGCCGTGCTCATAGATGGCGCCGTGGGTCATGGATTCTGACGACGGCGGGACCGGACCGCGGCTGGCCACGCGGTTGCGGCGCACGTCATGCTTCTCCACCAGGGCCACGTCGGTATCCCCCAGGACGCGCCGGCCGCCCGTCTGGGTGCCCGTCACCCAGAACGCCGCCGCGCCCGCGGACACGCGTGCGCTCACGTTGCCAAACCCCGCGCCGCCATAGCGCGCCGGGGCCTGCCCGATGAGCCCCAGGTCCCACAGGATGGTGCGCCACCCGGTGAGCGGTCCCAGCACGTCGGGCGGGACGGGCAGCGGGATGCCCGTGGCAACGTGATCCGCCGTGAACTTGATGACGCCCTCGTCGTGCCGCGGCGCTCCGTGGGTGACCATGGGGCGCGTGGATAGGCCGTGGCCTTGGGCAAGGACAACGGCTGGGCGGTGGCCCTCAGGGTCCGGGCTTGTCCAGACCGCTGACTGTGAGCCCGCCGCCGGCCACCTGCGCCGCGTTGTCCAGCACCAGCAGGCGCACGCGCCCGGTGGCGGCCACGCGGCCGGTGTCGTCGGAAATGGTGACCTCCCACAGCTGTGACCGCCGGCCGCGCGTCAGCGGCCGGCCCACCGCGCGCAACACACCGCCGCGCACCGCGTGCAGGAACGAGGTGTGGTTGTCCAGCCCCACCGCGCTGAGTCCGTGCGGCATCACGTTGATGGCCGCGCCCACGGAGGCCACCGTCTCCACGATGGACGCGTGCACGCCGCCGTGGACCAGGCCGTACGCCTGCAGGTGCTCCGGGCGCACGGTCAGTTCCGCGGTGACCTCGTCAAGCGTGGCGCGCGTGAACCGCAGCCCGTTGGCGCGCACCCAGCCGTCGTCAATCGTGTTGATGGCCTCGCTGAAGTCCTGCTGTTCCATGGCGCGCTCCGTGCGCGTTCCATGGCGCGGCGGCGAGGGGGCGCGCAAGGCCGCGTTGCGCGTTGCAGGGGACGGGGCTACCCACCCGCCGCGCGGCGGCCAGGGTGCCGCGCGCTGGAGGAGCCATGGAGAAGGCAGAAGCGGGCCCCGGGGTGCTGGAGACGGACCAGGTGGACGTCCGCACACTCACCATGCAGGACCTGGACTGGGTGGTGCGGATTGACGCGCAGCACTCCGGGCGCACGCGCAAGGAGTACTACCGGGTGAAGCTCAATGAGGTGCAGTCAGACACCGGCGTGCGCGTGTCGCTGGCCGCCACGGTGAAGGGCGAGCACGCCGGGTTCCTGATGGCACGCCTGTACTACGGCGAGTTCGGCGTGCCGGAGCCCGTGGCCATCCTGGATTCCCTCGGCGTGGCCAAGGCGTTTGCGGGGCAGCACGTGAGCAAGGCGCTGATGCGGCAACTGGAGATGAACCTCTCCGCGCTGGGCATTGAGCGGCTGCAGACGCAGGTGGAATGGGACCAGGTGGATCTCATCCGGTTCTTCCAGCGCGCCGGGTTCAAGCCTGCCCCGCGGCTGTGCCTGGAGAAGCCGGTCCGGCGTCCGCACTGATTTGTCCGTCTGCCTTCAGGGCCCGCCCGCCAGCAGCATGGCCGCGGCGATGACGGCGGTCACCAGCGGCGGCACCACCAGGATGGCCACGCAACCCTTGGCCTGGCCCTGCACCGGCACCACGCGCTCCTCGGTCGGCTCGCCGTCCACAACGAGCCGGACCGGGAACCCGCGCGAGGCGTACGCGCCCCAGTGCAACTCCAGGTTGTGCGCGCGGCCTTCCCAACTGAACTGCGATGAGACCGAGCCGGTCATCCCGCTGCGCCCGCCGGTGACCAGCACGGGCACGCCGTCGACGTAGACATCGATGCTGGCGGTGCTCCACAGGTAGCGGGGCACGGTGCGCGCGCGCAGGCGGAACGGGATGCCCGCGTGCACCAGGCGCACGCCCGCGTCCAACTGCGGGTCTGCCAGCGGCGCGGCCGACGACGGGTGGTGGACCAACGGGTCCATCACCAGAACCCCAGCACCGGGTCCAGGATGCGGCGGCCAATCCCGCCCAGCGGCCGCGCGGCCTCCATGTCGGCGCGCGGTGCCTTCTCCGCGCTCTCGCGCAGCACATGGTCAAAGAACGCGCGTGACTCCGCGGCCAGCCCCGGGTCATCCACTTCCACAAACAGCTCATCATTGGCCAGCGTGCTGGCCAGGTTGAGGTTGTGCGAGCCGAAGTACGTGGTGTCATCCACGACGACGAGCTTGAGGTGCGTGAAGTTCCACGGCAGGCCCTTCACGCGCCGGAACGTGTGCAGCGAGACCCCGCAGCGCACCACCTCGTCCAGGTCCCGGATGGCCGCGAACCACGCCAGCGTGGAGATAGGCGGACTTTCATAGTCACCGTTGGTCAGCATGGTGACCACCGCCCCGCGCTGCGCGGCCCCGCACACCGCGGCCTTCACGCGCGGGTGCAGCACGGCGTACATGGACGTGAAGCGCACCTGGCTACCGGGTCCGGTCCGGGCCAGCCGCGTTTCCAGCGCGTCCAGCACGGGGTCCTGGATGACGCCCAGGCGCTCGTCCCAGGTGCGGGGGTTCTTCCCCTGCCGGCGCAGCGCCGTCATCTGGGCCACAAAATCCGTGTGCAACAGGCGTCCGCGCCGGGCCACGCCGTCCGGCCGCGAGGGTGCGTGCATCCAGCGGATGAGTTCGTCCAGCTGGCGGCGCCACGGGCCGTCCGGGTGCCGGGCGCTGGGGGGCACGTGCACGTCACGCTGCTGCTCGCTCAGCTCCACGCGCGGCAGCGCGGGCCGGATGACGTCCGCACTCAGGCGGGCCAGCTCCCACAGCTTGCCAAACGCCTCCGCCACCTGGCGCACCAGCTCTCCCTTGAGCAGGTTGCTGGAATCAATCCACCGCAGGTTCATCGCCGCATGCCCGCGCCCGGTGGTGAGCGCCCAGGCGTCATCCACAATGAGCACCTTCCCGTGCACACCGTCGGACGGGTGCCATCCATGTTTCACCACGGACGCGGGCGAGCCGAACACGATGTACTCAATGGGCACCGCCGTGGGCGGGTCTGTCACATAGGACGGTGATTGGTTGAGCGGGTGGTACAGGTACTGGAAGAACCACTGCGTGATGACGCGGACCTTCACGCCGCGGTCCGCGGCCTGCCGCAGCGCGGCCAGCACCGGCAGCCCCACCTCGTCGTCACCCTGTTCATAGAGCGCCAGGTCAATGGAGCGGCGCGCCTGGCTTATCAGGTACAGCCGGACTTCCAGGTCCGTGTACGGGTCAGCCACCAGCCGCACGTCATCATGGATGTCCACCCAGGGGTAGGCTTCCGCGCGCGCGCCGGCCGGGGCGAGCGCGGCGGCCGCCAACAGGACCAGGGCGGTGAGCACCCGACGGCAACACATGGTGCCCTCAAAGAGCACACGCCTCGGCGGTTTTCAAAGGGGAGATCAGCCGCGGATGCGCTGGTGGGCCGGCGTGAGCGGCAGGGTGGTGGTGCGAACGGCCGCCACGGGGCCGGGCAGCCCGGCCGGTACGGGTACGGGTGCGGGCACCGGCGAAGGTGCGGACGGTGGGACGGGCACCTCGGCCGGGGGCGTGACCACCGCGCGCAGGCCCGTGTCCGTGACGCCCTCGGGAGGCGGCTCGTCCGTGGCCTGGAAGAGGTACGCGCGCAGGTGGCTGTCCAACGCCGCGTCCGCCTGGCGCAGCCACTCCAGCAGCATGGCCACCGTCTCACGCTGGTGCTCCAACTGCTGGAGCAGAACCTCCGCCAGCGCTCCGTCCGTGGCCGCGGCAATGCGCCGGCGCAGCTGCGTGGTGGCCTGCAACGCGTCCACCAGCGAGGCGGTGGCGGCCTCCAGGTTGGCCTGCGGGTCCGCCGGCGGAGGACTGTCAGGATCCGGGTTCATGCGCGCTCCATGACGATGTGCCGTAAGCCTACCATGCGCCCGCGCGCGCTCAGGAGGAGCGGGCGGGGGGGGACGCAAGGGAGAGCATGGCGGCGAGCCGTGCGATGGACACGTATTGCAGGTCCACCGCGCCCAGCCGCACGCGGTCCAGGTCCTTGAGCACCCGCGGCACCAGTTCCTGCACCGGCTCGTTGTTGACGAACGTACCCGGCGTGCTGCGCGCATCCGCAATGGCCGCGGCGCGACGCTGCGTGAACAGGCGCGCGTGCACGCGGCTGACGGAGGAATGCGGGACCACCAGGTCACACTCCTGGCCGCGCCCCACGCGCAGCACCGCCTGCACCAGCCCCATCAGGCGCCGGGGTGCCAGGGGCCAGCACAGCATGTCCACCGACAGTTCCGCCTGGGCCAGGGCCGCGGGATTGTGGAACACCGCCCGCGGCGTCCGCGCCGGCCAGGCCTGCGCCTCGTCATCCGGCAGGTGGCCCACCAGGATGCCCGGCGCGTGTGCCGTGCGCGTCACCAACACGTCCATGCGCCCGGCGGCGGTCAGCAGGACGGACAGCGGGAAGGGACCTGGCAGGCGCACGCGTCGTCCTCCGTACACAGCCTGAGCGTAGAGCAGGCCGCAGCCCGGGCCCAACAATCGGCGCGTGTGCGTGAGGCCCGTACATCGCGTCTGCGTCATGGCACGCGGACGGTGATGACCAGGGCGGGTGCGTACGCGCCCGCTGAATTGTCCCACTGCCGGTACTCAAACAGGGGCGGGCTCTGCGGTCCGTTGAGCACGAACACGACGTGGTGGCCCGCGCTCCAACCGCTCTGGGCGGTCACCTCGCGCAACAGCGGGGCCACGTCCGGCGAGTTCACCACGGAGGGGCCGGGCAATCCCAGGTCCGTGCTCCAGGAACCCGTGGTGGCGCGGCACCCCCGGGTGGAGATGTTGTTCTGCGCTGCTGCAAACGCCGGGGCATCCGTGGAGTCCTGGATGCGGATCACCGTGCGCGGGTCGTCCTCGGCGTTGCTGTCCACGTACAGGCGGAGCACCGCGCCCACAATGTCCGTGGACGGCCCGATGTCCGTGAGCGCGAAGCGCAGCCCGCCCCAGTGGTTCACGCTGTACAGCGACGTCCACCAGTGCGTGAGCAGCGTGTTGCCGGGCGGCGGGTCCTGCAGGGCGTCATCCGCGCTGGCGCCCACCGTGTACGTGTAGCTCTGCTGGCAGGTGCCCTCCGCGGTGCACGTGCTGCCGGCCGTGCACGAACTGGCCGTGCACACGCACGTCCCTGTGTCCGGGTCACACGGCCGCGTGGACGACGGGCAGGTCACCACTGTTCCGGATACGCAGCTGCCGCCCGAACAGCGCTCCACGCCGTTGCACGCGTTGGCGTCCTGGCAGTCGGCGTCGTTGCGGCACTGCACGCAGCCCAGCGGTTCCTCGCAGTAGGGTGTGCCACCGGTGCAGCTGAGCAGCGGGTGCGTGCACACGCTGTTGGCGCAGTCATCCACGGTGCAGGTCAATGTGTCCGGACAGTCCCCCGCGCCCAGGCACGCCACGCAGGTGCCGGTGGTCTGCCGGCAACGCGGCGTGGGCGCGCTGCAGTGTTGATCCGCGGTGCACTGCACGCACTGGGGTGGGGACTCCGGCACCGACCCTTCCACGCACTGCAGCTCCGCCGAACATGCGGGTGTTCCGGGTTGGCACTCGCCGCCGGAGCAGGCTTCCGCGCCGTTGCAGGACAACGCGTCCGCGCACGCCGTCCCTTCGGTGACGGCGGAATAGCGGTCCGGCGCCACGGCCGCGCGGCACTCCTGGCAGCCGTTGTCCGGGTTGCGCGTCCCGTCGGGCACCAGCATGCCGGAGATGAGGCACGCGGCCACGCACTGTCCCGCCGCGTCACAAAAAAGGCCCTCCGCCGCCCCGCACGCGGTGCCGGTGGCAGCGCGCGCGTGGACGCAGGCGCTCCCGTTGCACGCGGCCACGTCACACGCGTCCGCGGCCACGCACGTGGTGGGCGTGCACGTGGGACCGCTGGACGAGGACGCGGGACGCGACGCCGAACTCCCGCTGGCCGCGGAGGACGCGCGCGAGGACGGCGTGCCGCTGGAGCGCGGCCGCGATCCACCGCTCGCGGTGTGTGACGCGGCGGAAGAAACCTGGCCTACCGACGAGGACCCGGGCACCACGCCGCCGGAGGTGCACCCGGGTTCCGCGCACGGCGGCTCGCAGCGGCCCTCCGCGCACACCCGGCCCCCGGCGCAGTCACCGGACGTCTCGCACCGGAACACCTGCGTGGAAGGCTCCAGGCACGCGCCCAGTGCGGCCATGACCACGGCCGTGCTGCAAAACAAAAGCGGAAGCCGCATCCGGCGAACTCTGGTCGGGAACCCCCGTCCCTTCAAGGAACGGCTGCCCGCGCTGACCCGTCGCGGGCGCATTGCGTGGCCGCGGACCGGTCGGCAACGCTCAGTCCATGCGCAAGCGACGCGATGCCACGCCATCCCCCGCCGACGCGCGGCCCACCGTGACGCGGCCCGATCCCGCGCGGGTGTTCCCCGGCATGTCCGCTGCCGATCAGCGCGCGCTCGCGGCGTACATGCGGGTGGTGGAGGTGGCTGCCGGGCACGCGGTGGTGGAGGAGGGCGGTGACGACCGCGACCTGTATGTGGTGCTGGAGGGCGAGGGCCGCATCCTCCGCCACGGCGTGGAAGTGGGCACGGTGACCCCCGGTGACTACTTTGGTGAACTGGCGCTGGTGGGCAGCCGGCCGCGCGCCGCCACCATCACCGCCGTCACGCGGATGCAATTGGCCCGCATGGACGCCGCCGAGTTTGACCGCCTGCGGACGCAGGACGCCCCGCTGACCGCGCGCCTGCTGGCGTGCCTGCTGGCCTCCGTCGGGTCGCGGCTGACGGACATGACGGACAGCGTGCGCCTGCTGCTGCGTGAGCGCTCGCTGCCCCGGCGCGCCACGGTGGACCTCACGCTGGATGGCGAGCACCGTGAGGTGCGCATGGGCACGCCGCTGCGGGACATCCTGCCGCGCCGGCACGACGGGCGGCTGGTGGTGGCCGCGTTGCTGGGCCGCAAGCCGGTGAGCCTGACCACACCCGTTGCGTCCGACGTGGCGGTGGGCGTGGTCACCACGGACAGCCTGGCCGGGCAGCGCATCTACCGCTCCAGCCTGGCGCTGCTGCTGATGGAGGCGGCGCGTGCGGTGGCTCCCGCGCTGGTGCTGCGGCTGGGTGAATCCCTGGGCGGGGCCAGCCGCGTGGAGGCGGAGGGCGTCCCGGAGCGCGAACTCCCCGCGGTGGCGCGGCGGCTGCGTGACGAGATGCGCCGCCTGGTGGCCCGGGACCTCCCGCTGCGCCCGGAGCTGTGGACCGTGGACGAGGCGCTTGAGTACTTCCGCTACGAGGGCTGGAGCGACGTGGTGGACCTGCTGCGCACCTGGCGCCAGGCCACGGTTCCCGTCGCCACCTATCACGTGTTTCACGCCATGCAGGGCGGCCCGCTGGTTCCCACCACGGCGGACCTGGCGGACTTTGACCTGGTGGCGGCGGACGGCTCGCTGGTGCTCCTGGACCGCCCCAGCGAGGGAGAACGCGTGGTGGCGCACCTGGCACGGACCCCGCGCGCGACCCAGGGTTCCGAGCGCTGGTTGCGCGCACTGGGCATCACCCACGTGGGCGCGTTCAACCGCGCCTGCATTGACGGCGGCGTGGCGCAGATGATCCGCGTCTCGGAGGGCTTCCAGGAGAAGCGCGTGGGCCGAATTGCCGACGAGATTGCCACCCGCGGGCCGAAGATCATCTGTGTGGCGGGTCCGTCCAGCTCGGGGAAGACCACGTTCATCAGGCGGTTACGCGTGCAGTTGCAGGTGGAGGGCATCAACCCCATCGGCGTGTCATTGGATGACTACTACGTGGACCGTGAGCGCACGCCCGTGGACGAGCACGGCGAGCTGGACTTTGAGGCCCCCGGCGCGCTGGACCTGGACCTGCTGCGCGACCACCTGGGGCGCCTGCTGCAGGGCGAGACGGTCACCACCGCGCGGTACGACTTCAAGCAGGGCAAGAGCCACCCGCTGGGCGGTCCTGCCGTGGCGCTGGGCCCGCACGACGTGCTGATGCTGGAGGGCATCCACGGCCTCAACCCGTCCATGGTGTCACCACCGCGGCCGGACATGGTGTACCGCGTGTTCATCTGCCCGCGGGTGCAGCTCCCGTTTGACCGCCTCAACCGCGTGCCGGCGTCGGACGTGCGGCTGCTGCGGCGCATTGTCCGGGACCGCCACGGGCGGGGCATCAGCGCCGCGGACAACATCGCCCGCTGGCCGGCAGTGCGCGCCGGGGAACGGCGGCACATCTTCCCGTTTGAGCAGCACGCGGACGTGATCTTTGACTCGTCACTGATTTACGAGTTGAGCGTGCTGAAGGTGTACGCCGAGCGCTACCTGCTGGAGGTTCCGCAGGACCACCCGTCCTACACCACCGCGTTCCGGCTGCTGGCGCTGCTGGACCGGTTTGTCACCATCTACCCGGACCACGTGCCGCCCACCTCCTTCCTGCGCGAATTCATCGGCGGCAGCGGCTTTGATTACTGAGGGCGCATGAACGGCTTTTTGTGTGACGGGCCGGAGGCCGCCGGGGCGCTGGTGCTGCTTGCCCACGGCGCGGGCGGCCCCATGGACAGCGCGCTGCTCACCCGCCTGGCCGGCGGCCTGGGCGGCGCGGGGCACCGGGTGGTCCGCTTTGAGTTCCCGTACATGGCTGCGCGCCGCACGGGCGGGGGCCGGCGCCCGCCGGACCGCACGGACGTCCTGCTGCAGTGCTGGCGGGAGGTGGCCGCGCGGTGGCGGGATCACCGGCCGCTGTTCCTGGGCGGGCACTCCATGGGCGGGCGCATGGCCACCATGGTGGCCGACGAACTGGGCGCGGCCGGGCTGGTTTGCGTTTCTTACCCGTGGCACCCGCCGGGCGCTCCCGGGCGCCCGCGCACGGAGCACCTCAAGGCGCTGGCCACGCCGGCGCTGCTGGTGTGCGGCACGCGGGATGAGTTCGGCACGCCGGAGGAGGTGGCGGGCTACGCGCTGTCACCCGCGCTGCGCGTGCACTGGCTGCCCGGCGCGGACCACAGCCTGCGCGCGCACGCGCGCTCCGGGCGGACGGCCACAGGCAACATCCGGGAGTGCGTGGACGCGCTGGATGCGTTCATCCGTGCACGCGCCGGCCTCACGGCGCCAGCAGCTTCTCCAGCAGGCTGATCGCGTTGGGCTCGCGGCAGCGGCTGCGGAACGCCTCCAGCGCGTCACGCACGGTCATGGTGCGGTTGAGCTTGCCGCGCGCGTGCAGTGCGCCCAGCTCCGCCAGCGCGCGCTCGCCCACGCCCGCGTCGGAGTGGCGCAGCATCTTGCACAACAGCTCGGGCTCGTCCGGCATCTGGTGGTGCCGCAGCAGCGCGTCACACGCCTGGTCCAGCTCCGCGGGGTCCACCGCGCCGCGCAGCCGCTCCATGCGCATACGGGACTCCATGGCCCCGCCGGACGGGCCCAGGCCGCGCGGCCCGGGCGGTGGCGGCCCCCCACCGCCCCCCTTGTCAAACAGCGCGTTGAGCCGGTTGAACTTGGCGCCGTGCGGCTTGGACGGCGCCACCGGGTTCACCTCGCGCGGGGCGAACGGGTTGTCAGGCAGCTTGGGATCCCTGGGCGGCATGCAGGCCTCCGGCGTAGGTTGGGGTGGGACATGGTGGCGGCAGGCCCAGAGGCACGCAACCCGTTTCCCTCTGCGCCAGCGCGCGGGGTCAGCATTCCAATGGAAACTGGAGCGGGGCCCCTCCCGCGTGGTTTCCTGCGGAGCACCATGGGCCACCGTCGTCTGCTGCTGTTGTGGATTGCCCTCAGTGCTGCTGCCTGTCCGCGCATTGTCACCCAGGGTCCGCCGGACGCTGCCACGGAGGCACCGGTCATCATCACCGGCGTGGAGGTGGAAGCGCTGCGGGTCCCGCGCGACGGCGGCGTGCACCTGGCCTACGGCGGGGACGTGCTGGCGGTCACGGGAAGCGGCTGGGACCCGGCGGCGGCCACTGTGCAGCTGGGGGGCGTGGACCTGGCCATGCTGCGGGACCGCTCCACAGTGACGGCGCTGCGCGCGGTGCTGCCGGAGCGCGTGCTGGAGGGGACGGTGAAGGTGCTCCAGGGGGGACGCGTGCGCGCTGAGAGCCCCGCGCTCGTGGCCGTGCTGGGCGTGGGCCACCCGGACCTGCCGGTGCAGCAGGGGGCGGTGGAGCCGCGCATGGCCATCCGGGCGGCGGGGATTGCCAACACCTGGTGCGCTCCCAGCCTGGCCGACGGTGGCGTGCCGTGCAGCGCGCTCCCCAACGCCACCGGCACGCTCGCCGTGGCGTTCTCGTTCGGGCCGGACCTGCTGTACCGGGATCCGACGTACCTGGCGGAGTTGACGCTGTTTGGTCCGGGCGAACGGATCACGGAGCGCCTGGAGCCGGCACACACGGACTACCGCTCGGTGGCGGCGGCCAAGCCGTTCCTGGTGCCGCGCCCCGGCGGGCGGTTCGATACGGGCCTGGCGGTGCACCAGGCATGGAGCGCGGACGGCGGGTTCGGCATCAGCGTGGACACCTTCCCGCCGCAGATGGACGGCGGCGGCCTGGAGTTGCACCCCGTGCTGCTGCCGGGCCCGCGCGGTGGGTTGCTGACGCTCGCCGTGGAACGCGTGAACCAGGTGGAGCAGCGCTCGCTGCTGCTGGACAACGGGCGCCCGGTGCTGCGGCGCGACGGCACGCCCATGTCCATTGAAGGACGGCTGGCTGCGGTGGGCGGCGTGGTGCAGGGGTATGACTTCCTGGCGGATGCCTACGGCGAAGCGGAGTTTGTGGCGGCGTCCTGCGGGGATGTCACGCCGGATGGGCGTCTGCCCGTGCGGCTGACGCGGCTGTTTCAGCCTTCCGGCGACGTGCTCACGCAGGAGCAGGGGGTGCCGCTGGACGGGTGGGGGTGCCGCGTGGACGGCGGGCCCAACCCGGCGCTGGACGGCGGCCAGCAGGCGCAGTGTGACGCGCTGCAGGACTGCGGCGAGGGCTGTTTCTTCACGTCGCTGTGTTCGCTCATGCCGACGTGCCGTCCCGGCCTGGGGGACATGAACACGTGCCTGCGCGACTCCGCGGGGTGCCGCGGGCGCGTGCTGACGGCGTCCGCGTGCCTGGGGACGGAGGGATGCGGCGTGCGCGCGGCGGGTTGCCCGGGCGCGGACGGTGGCCCCTGCCCGTGCAACGACGCGCCGTGCCGGGTCACGCGCCAGTGCTTCCTGGATGCGCCGTGCCTGGCGGCGCTGGGCTGCTACGGGGACGGTGAGGGCCTGTGCATCCTGCCGCCGGCGTGCGCGGCCGCGGCGGACCGCGGCCCGGACGCGGGGCCCGGCCCCGAGGGCGAAACGTGCGCAGCGCAGGTGGCCTGCATGCTGGACCCCGCGTGCGCGGACCGCGCGGAGTGCCCGGCGGGAGGCTGCACGGCCACCGCGGCGTGTGCGCGGTCACTGTGCCCCACGGAGCCGTGCGGCAATGGCCAGGAATGCGGGCGCCCGTCAGACGACGCGCCGGGCGAATTGTCGCCGTTGGTGCCGGGCAGCCTGCTGGTGCACCCCGGGCGCGCGCTCAGCCCGTTCCAGGCGCCGCCGGAGCCCGTGTGCACGTTTGAGACCTTCCGCGGCCGCCTGTTGCCCTTTGGCCTGGACGGCTACTACGTCAGCAGCGCGGCCACGCTCTCCGCCGACGGGACGCACCACCTGGTGGCCCGTCCGGCGGGCGGCACGGAGCGCATCCTGCTTGTCATGGACCTGGAGACGCTGGGGTTCTCCGTGGTGTCCGCCTCCGCCGCGTACGCGGACCTGCTGGCCGTTGCCGGCGCTCCGCTGCTGTTTGGCATCCCGGCGGAGGGCGGCCAGGTGCACGTCCTGGACGAACGCGCCCAGTTCCGCTTTGCGCTCAACGTGCTGGGCCCGGCCACGCATGCCTTCCCGCGGCCGCGTTCCGACGGCCGCGTGCTGGTGTTGCACCCCGGGTTTGTGCTGGAGCTGGACGGCAACGGTGGGGTGGAGCGGCACGCGTTCCACGGGGCTCCGCTGGCGGCTCCGCAGCTCCCGGAGCAGCCCGGCGCAGCCCCTTCCGCGCTGTGGGCGGTTCGCCCCCTTGAGGTGGGGCCGCCGGAACTGGTGCAGGTCAGCCTGGCTGATGACACCTTTGGCGAAGTCTCCGCGGCGGGCACGCTCCCGGCGGACAGCCTGCCGGAGGGACGCGCGCTGGGGGATGCGTTCCTGGGCGCGGTGGCTACCGGGGACACCGTGTTCCTCAACGTGTCCACCGGCGCCACCGCGGAGTGTGACCAGGACGCGCAGGTGGTGGCCGTGCGGCCCTCCGCAACGGGCACCGGAGATGTGACCTGGTCACCCGTGGCGGGCACGTGCGGCGGGGCCATCACCGCGTTCAACCCGGTGGACCGCACCGGCCTGGTGGTGGTGCCCGTGGAGGGCGGCTACCAGACGGATATCGTCGGAGAGACAGGCGGCACGTGGCACACGCTGGACCGGCGCATCCCGCAGATTGCGTTTGGCGCAGCGCCGCGCCCCGCGGGTGGTTTTGTGGGTCTGTTTGCCGCGGACGTGGGCGGCGCGGCGCGCCTGGAACTGGGTCTGGTGGCACCCGCCACGGCTGACGCGGGCCCGCCCTACCAGCGCCTGATGGACGCGGAGACCTCAGACGCCGTGATGGTGGTGAGCCCGGATGGACAGCGGTTGTACGTGGGCGGGTTGGACCGGGTGCTGGAGGTGGAACTGGTGGAGCGCTGCCGTGACGCTGACGCCGGCGCGGGTTGCGCCCCGTGGGAACTGCGGGCGGAACCGCGGCGCGCCATTGCCATTGACGGGCGCGCGCACCACCTGGCCGTGGATCCCGAGGGTACCCGCGTGGTGTACGTGGACCTGGAGCGGCAGAGCGTGGGCGTGCTGGAATAGGCGCGTTTGACGTTCTTACAGGGTCACCTGCACGGGCGTGCCCAGCGGGAGGTCCACGGGGACCGGGCCCGCGTTGAGTTCGCGCAGCCTGGCGGCCAGCTCCGCGTGCGTCCCGCGGTCCGTGTACGCAACGCTGATGTACGGCGCCCCACCCGCCGCGTAGCCGAACACCCGCCGCGCCTTGAGCAGCACCGCCGCCGCGGCGCTCTCGGCAGGGCCGGAGCACATCCGGGTCCACTCATTGCGCCGTGCGCGCGGGAGGAACGGCGCGTAGAAATTCCCGTACCCAAAGCCCGGTGGCATCACCAGCGCCTCCTGGCACCCGCTCACGCCCAGCAACGCCAGGTCCACGTCAAACTCGCGGCCAATGCGCGCGTGCACCTCCGGCATCGGCGCGGTGTCCGCGCCCAGGTACACCGTCCGCCCGCCGCCGCGCAGCAGCCAGGTCACCGTCGGCAGCGGCAGTCCCCAGTCCTCGCCCACAAACGGGGTGGCCACCACCTCCAGGTCCCGGAAACGCAGGCGGTCCCACGGCCTGACAAAGCGCACGTCCGTGAAGCCCAGCAGCGCCGCCACCCGCGCCAGGTCCACGTGCCAGGGGTGCGCCGTGTCCGCGGCGGGAAGGACCAGCGGCGTGTCGGCAGGGAACCGCGTCAGCGCCTGCGGGTTGAAATGGTCGTTGTCACCGTGCGTGACCAGGATGGCGTCCACGCGGGGCAGGGCGCGCGGGTCAGGGGGGACGCCGGCGCCGGGACGCGCCGGGTGGCTGGCCGGGTGGAACAGCGGATCCACCACAACGCGCGCCCCGCCCAGCGCGACCAGCACCGCGGCGTGCCCCAGCCAGGTGAGCGTCCCCTCGTCGGCGCCCAGCGCGGGTGGTCCGCGCTGCTCCAGCAGGCCCAGCTCGCCCAGCACCGCCAGCAGCTCCGCCGTGTCCGGATGCGGCACCGCGCCCAGCACGTCCGCCCTCCCGTTGAGCGCCGCCACCACGTGGCGCAGCAGCAGGCCGTGCGCCTGGCAACAGGACAGGCCCACTCCCAGCACCTGGCGGTCCACCTCCCCCACGCCCACGTGCATCCCGGCCAGCGTGGCGTCCGCCAGCGTGCCCACGCGCGGCATGAACGGGATGGGCCCCAGCGCCCGCGCCTGTGACACCACCGGCGTGCACCACGCATGGCGCACCAGCGCCGGTGACACGGACAGACCGTCCCACCGCTCCGCCGCGCCACCCAGGTCGCGCTCGGGCCTTCCCTCGGAGAAGAACACCAGGTTCTCCAGGACCAACTCCTGCAGCCGCTTCTCCGGCAGCGCGGCCTCGTCGGGCGTGGACCAGCGGTGCAGCCGCGCCAGCGCCGCAGCCTCCTCAAACGGCAGCTCCGTGCGCGTGGCTCCGCCGTGGCGCGTGGCCACCACCTCCACCCGCTGCCAACCCGCGCACGGGCGCAGCCGCAGTTCCAGTCCCACGGCGCGCCGGAACGTGGCGCCGGGCGGCACCGCCGGGTGCGCTCGCTTCCCCAGCAGCCGGTCCCACAGCGACGGAGGCATGGCGCGGCACTCTCCCGCCGCCCGGCCCCACGCACCAGCGGAAGCTCCGTTGATTCATCAGTCAGATGCGCAGCCGCGGCTGCCTGGCCCCGCTCGCCGAGAATCAGCGCGCGCGGTGGGCAAATGTGGGAGCCGCACCCATCGGCTGATTGGCCAGTCAGCCCAGAGGCGGATGCCGCGAGGGAGCCTGGCAGCGCTACCAGAGCCACCCGCGCGGTGGACCACGCGCGCAGGAGCTCCGGATGCGGAACGTGATGCGGGTGGCGGTGCTGGTGGTGGTGGGCTCGGGTTGCGTGGTGGCCATGGAGCCGCCGGCAAACGGTGACGGGCTGGGCCTGGCGTGCAGCGAAGGCCTGGACGAGCTGCGCGTGTGCGCCGAGGGCGCCACCGTGCACGGCGTAGATGTGAGCTACTGGCAGGGCAGGGTGGACTGGTCCACGGTGAGCGCGGCGGGGCACGTGTTCGGGTTTGCGCGCATCTCTGACGGGCTGCGCTACGTGGACACGCAGTTTGCCAACAACTGGCAGGGCATGGCGGAGCAGGGAATGGTGCGCGGCGCCTACCAGTTCTTCCGTTCCAACCTGGACCCCGTGCAGCAGGCGGACCTGGTCATTGCCAAGATTGAAGCGGCCGGCGGCCTGGCCGACGACGACCTGGGCGTGGTGCTGGACCTGGAGTCCACCGACGGAATGTCAGCGGCCACCGTGGTGGCGCGCGCCAAGGTGTGGCTGCAGCGCGTGGAGGAGGCCACCGGGCGCCGGCCCATGGTCTACACCGCCGCGTTCATGAGCAGCGTCATCGGCAACAACTTCCGCGACTACCCGTTGTGGGTGGCCAACTACGGGGCCACCTGCCCGGTGATGCCGTCGGGCTGGAGCCAGTGGGCCATCTGGCAGTACTCGGACAGCGGGCGCATCCCCGGCCTCACGGGGAACTTTGACGTCAACGTGTTCAACGGTGACGAGGACGCGCTGCGCGCCTTTGCCCGCAGCCTGAAGCGCGGTGCCAGCGCGGACACCGGCACCACTGAGCCGCCGCCCCCGGCCGGCCCCGCGTACTGCCTGGAGGCCGTCTCCACCGGCCTCAATGGCGGCCGGCTCAACATCCGTCCCCAGCCCAACACGTCGCGCTCGCCGGTGGGGACGCTGGCGGAGGGCCGGCAGGTCCCCATCCTGGACCGGACGGACGGCGAACAGATTGGCTCCACGACGCGCTGGCTCAAGATCCGCAGCCCTGCGGGCGTCACCGGCTGGGTCAGCGGCCGCTACCTGCGCTGCGTGGGCACGGGCGTGCTGGATACCGGGGATGGCACCAGCCAGCCGGATGACACCGCGCTGGGCTTTGGTGAAGGCCGCGGCATGGGCCAGGGCGACGGCGCCCCCGGACCGTCCTCCGAGGTGGTGCCCGCGGCGCCGTGCGGCTGGCGGTGACTAGTTGAGCCAGGCGGTCATCTCGTCGGCACGGACCACGCCGGCCTTCTGCACCACCGTGCGCCCGCCGTGGATGACCACAAAGTTGGGGATGCCCTGCACGTCGTACCGCCGGGCCAGCCCGGGGTTTCGGTCGGTGTTCACCTTCAGCACCACCACCTGCCCCGCCAGGTCACGCGCTACTTCCAGCACGTGCGGCGCGGCCACGCGGCACGGCGCGCACCAGTCCGCGTAGAAGTCCACCAGCACGGGCTCCTTCACCTGGCCCACCACCTCGTCAAACGCGCGCTCATCCACGTCCACGGGTTGCTGGTGCGGGGGCAGCGCCGCGCGGCAGGAGCCGCACCGGCCGCGGTGGGCCAGGTGCCGGGCCGGCACGCGGTTGGGCGCGCCGCAGGCAGGGCAGGTGCGGGTGAACTCCATCGTCAACAACCTCCGGGTGGGACCGGCGCACAAGAAAAGGCGGCGGGGGCGGAAGTCAAACCGGGAGGGATGCGTGCCCCCCCGGTGGGCGTGGTAGCAGGGTCCGCCAGGAGACCCCGCCCGCATGTCCATCCCGCAGCCGGCCAGCCCAGACCCGCGCGCCCTCCGCGAAAAGTTCCAGCGCGTGGCGGATGCGCTCGCCAGCCAGTTCCTGGGCAAGGAGGAGACCGCGCGGCTGATGCTGATCTGCGCCGCCGCCGGCGAGCACCTGGTCCTCATCGGCCCGCCGGGCACCGCCAAGAGCGCCGTGGTGCGGTCGTTCGCACGGTTGGTGGACGCGCGCTACTTTGAATACCTGCTCACCCGCTTCTCTGAGCCCAATGAGGTGTTTGGCCCGGTGGACCTGCAGGCGTTCCGCGCCGGCCGCTACCACCGTGTGACCACGGGCATGCTGCCGGAAGCGGAGATTGCCTTCCTGGACGAGGCGTTCAAGGCCAACAGCGCCATCCTCAATTCGCTGCTGTCCATCCTCAATGAACGCCGCTTCTCCAACGGCGCGGACACCGTGCACGTGCCGCTCATCAGCATGTTTGCGGCCTCCAATGAGGTCCCGCAGGACGACGCGCTGCACGCCATCTTTGACCGGTTCATCATCCGCGTGCACGCCGACAACGTGGACAGCTTCCACTTCCACGACCTGCTGCAGAAGGGCCTGGCCCTGGAGCGCGCCGCCATCACCGAGCGGGAAGCCGCCGAGGCCAAGATCCGCGCGCCGCTCAAGATGGGCCTGGCCGCCGCGGACCTGCAGGCGTGCCAGAAGCACCTGCTGAGCGTGGTGCAGTTCCCCGAGGACTTCCTGGCCACCTACAAGGGCCTGTGCTTCCAGATCCGCGCGGAAGGCGTGAGCCTGTCAGACCGGCGCGCGGTGAAGCTGCTCAAACTGTTTGCCGCCAGCGCCGTCATTGACGGGCGCGCGGTGGTGCATGACGGGGACCTGGCCATCCTGCGGCACATCTGGAACCAGATGGACCAGCGGGAGATCCTCCATGACCTGGTGGATCCCGTCGTCACGCGCTTCTTCAATGAACACCCGGAGACCGCGCCGCGGCTGCCGCGCCCGGACCTGGACAAGCTGGTCACCGAGCTGACGCTGGTGCACCGCCTGCTGACCTCCGGCCAGGAACTTTCCGACATCCAGGTGTTCAGCCACCTGCGCGCGCTGGATGACCTGCGCAAGGGCTTCCAGGTTGTTGGCGGGCCCACCGCGCAGCAGATGATTGACCGCATTGACGCGTTGACCCGCACACTGCTGGAGGGCCGCGGCCCGGCGGCGGCGGGCGCACGGCGGCAGGGCCCCGCCCGCTGAGCTGAAAACTGGAGGCGCCGCACGGGCCCTACTAGCCTGCACCCCATGTCGCGCACGTCGCTGCCCAACGAGGAGGAGTTCGTCGCCGAGCTGCGCCTCCAGCTGGACGCCCCACGGGTGCCGCTGGACCAGGTGCTTGACGGCGCGCTGGCGCTGTCCGCGTTGGGCTACCGCGCGCTGAGTGCGCAGTACGCGGACCGGGTCTGCCGCTACGCCGCCATCCGCGGCCGCCCGGACCTGCTCCCCGTGGCGCGTGGCCTGCTGCTGGGCGGCGGCACCGGGCGCCGCGTCGCCCGCGCCTGAGGCCCCCCGTGTTGCGCTCCCGCCACCCGATCCTTGACTTCCTGCAGGAGCGGCTGGTCAAGGCGCTGGCCATCTTCGTCGGGACGTGGTTGCTCGGCGGGCTCGGGCTCTACCTCATCGGGTGGACGTTCCACATGCCCACGGAGATGAACGCGCCGGACGGCAGCGCGGACGCCGGCAACTGGTCACTCGGGAACTGCCTGTGGATGGCCACCATGACGGTGAGCACGCTGGGCATGGGGGACCTCTCCATGTTCAGCCGCCTGCCCGTGCTGGGACGGCAGGTCGTCTACGCGTACATGATCGCCTACACGCTCATCAGCTACCTGCTGGTCCTCTACGCGTCCGCGCAGACCATCAGCTACGTGGTTGAAGGCGCACTGGGCCGCTACCTGGAGACGCGCCGCATGCAACGTGACCTCAACGAATTGGACAAGCACTTTGTGGTCTGCGGGCTGGGCTCCACCGGGCTGCACATTGTGCAGGAGCTGGTGAAGGTGAAAGCCACCGTGGTGGGCGTGGACACCGCGCCGGAGAAGGTGGCCCACGCCAAGACCCTGTTCCCCACCGAGCTGTTCCTGGACGGTGACGGGACGCAGGATGACACCCTGGAGCGGATTGGCATCCGGCGGGCGGCCGGGTTCTTTGCCGCCATGGGTGAGGACAAGGACAACATCATTGCCGTGCTGGCCGCGCGCCAGGTCAATCCCGCGGCGCGCGTGGTGGCGCGCGCACAGGAGAGCCAGAACATTGAGAAGCTCAAGCGCGTGGGCGCCAACGTCACCATCTGCCCCACGCAGATTGGCGGCATGCGCATGGCGTCCGAGATGGTCCGCCCGGCGGTGACCACGTTCCTGGACACCATGCTGCGCAGCCAGAACTCCACCGTGCGGTTTGAGAACGTGATCCTGCGCGAGAACGGCCCCGCCGCCGGCCGCATGCTCAAGGAACTGGACCTGCGCGGGCGCACGGGGCTCATTGTGGTGGCCACGGTCAAGGCGGGCGGCCAGATTGCCTACAATCCCGGGCCGGACACGCGCGTGGATGGCGGGGATGCTGTCGTTGTCATCACCACGCCGGACCAGAAGCGCGTGCTGGAGACACTGCTCAACGGCGCATGACCCGCTTTGACAATCCGCGGGTGCGACCCAATCCTGTGGGCGCCATGCCCCGGTGGACCCGCACCATCCCGGTTGCCCTGCGCGCGATGATCGCGTGCCTGGTCCTGCTGCTGGGCGGCGGCGTCGCGTCGGGCGCGCCTGCCCGGGAGCAGGCCACCGAGTACCGGGTGCCAGCCTCCCCGTCCACGACGACACCCGCGCCCCGCATGGCTGTAACCCGGGCGCGCGTGGTGTACCCCCGCTGGGTGCCCCAGGCTGCGGTCACAAGCCGCGACATGCAGCCGTGGCGCGTGCACCCGCCCGCACCCAACCCCGTTCCCGTCTATCTCCGGCATTGCGCTCTCCTGCGGTGAGGCGCGCCAACGCTCGCGTTGGCCCGTCCCGTTCCACCCATTCCCTGGAGAGCCCATGTCCCCCGTTCAACCGGCGCCCCCGGCGCTGCCCGCATCCGCCACCCCATTCCGGACGCGCCTGAACCGCGCGGTCCGCCGCTGGCGCGGTGAGCGCACCGCGTATGGGCTGGAGCCGTTTGCCACAACGTTGCGCGCGCTGGAGCGCACGGACCTGCGCGCGCTGGCTGACGCCGAGCTGCTGGCGCGTGCCCGGGCGCTGCGCGGGCCCACACCGGATGAGACCGCGGTCTTTGCGCTGGTGCGGGAAGCCGCGCGCCGCGCGCTGGGGCTGGAGGCGCATGCCTGCCAACTGGCGGCGGGGCTGGCCATGGTGCGCGGCCGCGTGGCGGAGTTGCCCACCGGCGAAGGCAAGACGCTGGCCGCGGTGTTCACCGCCGTGTGGCACGGGCTCAGCGGGCGGGGCGTGCACGTGCTGACGTTCAATGACTACCTGGCGCGGCGCGATGCCGCGTGGATGGGGCCGGTGTACCGGCTGCTGGGCGTGACCGTGGGGTGCGTCCAGGAAGGGCAGTCCGCGGCGGAAAAGCGCGCGGCGTACGCCGCCGACGTCACCTACGGCACCGCCAAGGAAGTGGGTTTTGACTTCCTGCGTGACGGCATCGCGCTGGACGCGGACCCGTGCGTACACCGGCCGTTCCACGCGGTCATTGTGGATGAAGCGGACTCCGTGCTGGTGGACGAGGCCCGCGTGCCGCTGGTGCTGGCCGGCGTGGACGAAGGCGGCGGCCCCGACGTGCGGCGCGTGGTGGAACTGACGCGCGGGATGCAGCGGGGCGTGGACTTTGAGACGGATGCCGAACAGCGCAACGTGTTCCTCACCGACGCGGGCGCGCGGCAGCTGGAGTCCGCGCTGGGCTGCGCCAGCCTGTATGACGGTACCAACCAGGGGCTGTTGGAGGCCGCGCACTGCGCCCTGCACGCGCACGCCCTGCTCCACCGCGACGTGGACTACCTGGTGCGCGACGGGCGCATCCAGGTCATTGACGAGTTCACCGGCCGCATCATGGAGAAGCGCCACTGGCCGGACGGGATCCAGGCCGCGCTGGAGGCCAAGGAGGGGATGGACCGGCGCACCCGCGGGCGCGTGCTGGGCTCCATCACGCTGCAACACTTCCTGCGCCTCTACCCGCACCTGGCCGGCATGACGGCCACCGCCCAGGCCGCCGCCGAGGAACTGCAGGCCTTCTACCGCGTGGACGTGCACGTGCTCCCGCCGCACACGCCCAGCCACCGCACGGACCAGCCGGACGCGGTGTTCACCCACCAGGCGGCCAAGCGGCGCGCGCTGCTGGACGAGATAGGCCGCGTCCACGCCACGGGACGCCCCATCCTGGTGGGAACGCTCAGCGTGGCGGAGTCCGAGGACCTGGCCGCCGCCCTCCAGGCCGCCGGGGTCCGGTGCGCGGTGCTCAATGCGCGCAATGACCAGGAGGAGGCGGCGGTCATTGCGGAGGCCGGTGCGCTGGGCGCGGTGACCATCTCCACCAACATGGCGGGGCGGGGCACGGACATCCGCCTGGGTGGTTCGGATGAACGGGAGCGCGCCGCCGTGGTGGCGCTGGGCGGGCTGTACGTCCTGGGCACCAACCGCCATGAAAGCGTCCGCGTGGACCGCCAGCTGCGCGGCCGCGCGGGGCGCCAGGGGGACCCGGGCTCCACGCGTTTCTTCATTGCCCTGGATGATGACCTGTTCCGCCGCTACGGGCTGACGGACGCGGTGTTTGCGCGGCATGGACTGCAACGGCGTGACGGCGAAGTGGACCACGGCGGGCTGCGCGCGGACGTGGAACACGCGCAGCGGGTCATTGAGGGACAGTGTTTTGACATCCGCCATGACCTGTTCCGGTACTCCAACGTGGTGGAGCAGCAGCGGCGGCTGGTGCGGGCCCGGCGGGAGGCGGTCCAGCGCGGTGACCCGGAGGCCCGCGCGTGGGAGGCCGCGGAACCCCAGCTGTATGCGCGCGCCGTGGCGCGGTGGGGGGCCGCACGGGCCGCCCGCGTGGAGCGCAACGCACACCTGCTGGCGCTGGACCGCGCGTGGGCGGAACACCTCTGCTGGGTGACTGACACGCGCGAGACCGTGCACCTGGTCAGCCTGAGCGGCCAGACACCGGTGGTGGAGTTCCGCCGCTGGTGCACGGAGGCGTTCGCGCGCCGCATGGAACAAATGGACCAGGACCTCACGGGCGCGCTGGCCGGCGTGCTTGCCCGGGAGGACGCCGCGCTGGACGAACTGGAGCACGCCCGGGGGCCGTCCTCCACGTGGACCTACCTGGTCAATGACGACCCGTTCCAGTCCGGCTTTGAGCTGCTCAAGGGCGGGGCGCTGGGGTTCTCCGCCATTGCCGCGGGCGTGTACGGGCCGCTGTTGCTGGCGTGGCTGGTGGTGCGCCGGTGGTGGGGCGGAAAGCGCGGCGGCAAACCAGCATGACCCCGGCCACGCTCAGTACGCCGTCCGCACGCAGTCATACGTCAGCGGGATGGGGTCGCCGGTGGCCAGCACCTCAAAGTCCGTGGGCAACAGCGCGTCCAGGTCCCGGGGACCCAGGCCCACCTCTCCCCACCGCACCGCGGAGAACCGGTCTGAGGCCGCCGTGAGCGCCACGTTGCCACCATCCGACAGCGCCATCCCGTACTGCTGCAGTGCGCGCGCCACCGTGCGCGCGGCGTCGTTGGGGAGCGACGCGAGATCGTAGTCCGCCCGGAGCCGCCAGCGGGTGCCGTAGGTGGGCGCGTCAGCGTCCGCCGCGGAGGGTGCCCCCGCGTGCGTGGCGGGCCGGACGTAGTGGCCCGCGCGCATGCGCGCGTTGGGCAGGATGAAGCGGATGGCATGGTCAATGTGGCCGCGGGCAACCTCCTCCGGCGTGAACAGCAGCGGCGCCACGGGGAACCCCGCAGCGTCGGAGCTGGTGCACTGCTCGCCGCGGCCCTGGGGGCCGTACACACGCGCCAGGTCCCACGCCGCAATGCACAGCGTGTCCAACACGCCACCCGCGTAGCTGGCGGCGTATGCCTCAAACAGGCGGTTCACGCGCCGGTCCACCACCAGCAGGTGGCAGTCACCGCCGCCCGTGCACACGTAGCCGGACTCGCCCTCCACCGCGCCCACGGCGGGGATGGGGAAGGGCACGTCATCACAGTCCGGTGCGTAGAAGTCCCCCGCCGGGTTGCGCGTCACGTACGGGGTGGCCGCGTCCGCTTCCAGGACCACCATGGAGAAGTCAATCTGCACGTGCCCCAGGCCCCACCCGCCGTGGTCCGCCAGCCACTGCGTGATCTGCGCGGAACGCGCGTGCAGCGGTGCGGTGGTGACGTCCTGGTTCATCCACGCGGCGTCCGGGAAGTACCGCCCCGCCGCCCCGGCCGCGGAGGACGAGGCCGCCGCCGCCGAAGACGAGCCCGACACTCCGCCCGAGGACGCGACGCCCCCACCCGGCGCGCCGCTGCCGCCGCCGGACCCGCCCGCCGGCGCCGCACACGCGGTCACCAGCCCACCCGCGCACAGCAGCACCGCACCCCAGGACCACCGTGGCATGCGCACCTCCGCCGCGCGCAGCCTGCCACGCGGCGCCCGGGACTTGAACGGCGCGCGGGGCGACGACACAACGCGCGGGCATGGCGGACGCGGTCCAATACTCCGGGCGGGAGGCGCGTCCACGTTGCGTGGCTGGCCTGCGCGGGATCCTGCTGGTGCTGGTGTGCGCGGTGGCGCCGGGGCCCGCCGCGGGGCAGGGGTTCCCCGCCGCACCGCCCGTGGTGCGGCGCGTGCCGGCGGGGCCGGACACCGGGCTGGTTCCCGTGGTGCCGCCGCCGGGTGACTGGGTGGAGGAGCCGCGCGAAGTGCCGGTGGACCCCGCGGTGGCCGAGTCGCTCGCGCGCGTGGCGGTGCGCGGGGGCCACGGCGCGGCGGGTCCGTGGCTGCTGCTGGGTGGCGCGCGGTGGGGGCCCGCGCTGGCGGCGTGGGGGGC
>JACRCW010000121.1 GCA_016218805.1 Deltaproteobacteria bacterium
AACATTGTCAAGACCGATCCCAGCCGCACCCTGGGCGTCCCCAACACCCGCAAGCGTGCGGGCGGTGACCGCAAGTACTTGATTCACCTCATGACTGGAGCCCTCATCATGTAAGGCCTGTCAGAATGCGACCGCCCTGGGGTTCAACCCGGGAAACCGCCTGGCGGTTGAACGGAGCGTGGGCGCCCGGTAGAAGCGCCCGGTTTCTTCCGCTCGCCGGTCTCGGGGAATGCCGTGGTCCGCCGGAGCCCTTGCCGGACTGGGAATGCACGCACCGCTCAACCCCCCACGCAAACAACCTGACCACACGGCTGACCTCCCCGCCCCTGCCTGGGACGCCCCGTTGCGGCGGGCGCAGCAGCGGCTGGACGCGGCGCTGGCCGTGCTGCTGGACGCGCGCTGTGACCCGGAAGACGCCCGGCAGCTGCTGACCGAAGGCTGGCGCCTGGCGGCGGGCGTGGCGCTGGGCCTGATCACGCCCGGCCTGGGGGAGGCGGACGGCGAGCTGGCAGCGCTGCTGCCGCCGCTGGTGGAGCGTGGTGCCCGTGGGTTGCCGCGCCGGGAGGTGCTGGAGGCGCGCCTGGCGCCGCTGCTGGGGTCCGGCACGGCGGTACCGGCCACCGCGGCGGGGCAGCGGCGGATGCTGCTGGGGCAGGCGCACCTGCTGCAGCGGCTGGTGGACGGGCAGCGCGCGGAGTTGCGGCGCCAGCACGGCCGGTGGGCGGGCTATTTCCCGTGGCGGCGGGTGGCCGTGTCCCTGGTGGCGCTGTGCCTGGCGGGCGCCGGTGCCGCGGCGGTGTACCTGGTGCCGCGCGCGTATGAAACCGGCTGGCGCGCGGAGTACTTCCCCACGCCGGACCTGACCGGTACCTCCGAGGTGCGGCGCGAACACACGCTGGCGTTCTTCTGGAGCGAAGGCCCGCCCATCCCCGGCTTCCCGGCGGACAGGTTCAGTGCGCGGTTTGACACGTGCCTGGACGTGCAGCAGGCGGGCAAGGTGGTGTTTTCGCTGGGGAGCGACGACGGCGGGCGCCTGTTTGTGGACGGGGAGAAGGTGGCGGAGGACTGGGGCGGGCACGCCATGCGCTTTGTGCCCGCCACGCGCGAACTGCGGGCGGGTTTTCACCACCTGCGCGTGGAGTACCAGGAGCTCATCCTGGGCGCGGCCCTGCAGCTGAAGATTGGCCTGGGTGACGCGCCACCGGAGACGCCGCAGGCCTGGCAGGTGGTGATGCCGGACCCGGACGCACCCGCGGATGCGCCCTGCGCCGGGCTGGAGTGACCGCGAGTGACCGCCCTCGCGTCGTCACCAGCTTGACAACAACGGCGGCGGCGCGCTTTGGGGAGCGCGATGAACACCGCCCTGCTGTCCAAAGCGCGCGCGCTCCTGGCGCCGCACAGCTTCCGCCTGCACCTGGCAGCGTGGGTGTGCTGCGCGCTGGCCGCGTGGTGGGTCTGGCCGCCCGCCCTCACGGCACTGGTGGAGAAGTCCCCGGACCCTCGCCCCGTCACCATGCCGCACCAGTTCAAGGTGGGTCAGCCCAGTTACGTGGTGGAAGGAAAGCTGGAGGTGGGCCTGCGGGGCGTGCCGCACCTGACGGTGGTGGCGGATGACTGCCTGCAGAGTGTCAGCGTTGACGGCGCGTCCGTGTACACAACCAAGTGCAGCCCGTGTGAAACGTGCGCCTACAAGCGCGTGAAGCTGCCGCCGTTGACGCGCGGCGCCCACGATATCCAGCTGGTGGTGGTGGACTACGGCGTGGCCGCCGCGTTGGACATCCGCCAGGGTGACGGGGTCACCACGCTGGCCTTGCTGGTGTGGCTGCTGGGTGGCCTGCTGGTGTTCGTGCTGTCGGCGCGGCGCGGCGTGCCCATGGCGTACGCCTGGCTGGGCGGCCTGGCCCTGGTGCTGGTGACCTACTACCACCTGTGCACCAGTTCGGACCTGCGCCAGCACGACGTGGGGGGCCACAAGGAATACATCACGCACCTGCTGGCGCACGGCACGCTGCCGCGCGTGCAGCAGGGCTGGGAGACCTGGCAGCCGCCGCTCTACTACTGGCTGGCGGCGCAGTTCTCCCGTGCCACCACGTGGCTGTTGGCCTCCGCGGACGTGCACCGGCGCGTCCAGGTGATGTCCTCGCTGATGTACGTGGCCGTGGTGTGGGGCGGCATCCTGTCCTGGCGGCGGCTGGGGTTCACCGGCACGCGCGGCTGGCTGGGCCTGGCGCTGCTGGTGGGGCTGCCGGCGCACGTGTTCCTCTCCGGGCGAGTCAACAATGACGCCATTGGCCCGCTGATGGGCATGGTGCTGACGCTGCTGGGCTGGGACTACTGGCAGCGCGGGCGCAAGCGCACCGCGGCGGTGTTGGGCGTGGTGCTGCTGGCGTGCATCATGGCCAAGACCTCGCAGGTGTCCCTGGCGGCGGCCGTGGGCCTGCTGGTGCTGCTGCGGGACCACCTGGACGCGCGCGGACTGGTGCAGCGCGCGGTGCGCGCCGCGCTGGTGGGCGTGCCGGGCCTGGCGTGGCTGGCGTTCTGGTTCCACCGCAACAAGGAACAGACCGGCGAATGGATGTACGTGAACGCCAACCTGCAGGACTCCCTCAAGGTGACCAACAACGCGTTCAAGTACCTGTGGTTTGATATCCCCTCGTTCCTCTCGGAGGCGTCGTTCACCACCTTCGGCGGCAAGATGCGGGACAGCTATGCCACCGCGCTGGCGGCCAGTTCGCTGACCGGGGAGTGGGGCCACGAGTGGGTGGGCACCCTGCAGACGTTCCTGCGCGCGGCTTACCTGCCGGTGCTGGTGCTGCTGGCCCTGGGCCTGATCCTGCGCCCGCGCCCGTGGCAGAAGCGGCCGTGGGCGGTGGCGGTGCTGCTGGTGGGCGTGCACGCCGTGTTCATGATTTCCTACAACTGGCGCTACAGCTACGCGTGCAACGAAGACGCACGCCTGTGGTCACCGGTGTACTTCCCGCTGGCGGTACTGTGGGGCTGGGGCCAGGAGGAGGCGCTGGAGCGCACGCGGGGGCGCCTGCGGTCGGCGGTGGTCGCCGCGCCGGTGGTGTTCCTGCTGGTGCTGGCGGGCTTCTGGTGGCGGTTCCTGCTCCCGTGAGGTGGTGATGGCGGCTCCAACGGTGGCCTGCGTGTTTGGCACGCGGCCCGAGGCGATCAAGATGGCGCCGGTGGTGAAGGCGCTGCAGCGCGAGACCGGCCTGCGCGCGCGCGTGGTGGTGACCGCGCAGCACCGGCAGATGCTGGACCAGGTGCTGGAGACCTTCCGCATTGAGCCGGATGCGGACCTGGACGTCATGGTGGCCCACCAGACCCTCAGCGGGCTCACCGCGCGGTTGTTTGAAGCGCTGGGAGCGGAGCTGCGCGCGCACCGGCCGGACGCCGTGCTGGTCCACGGCGACACCACTTCCACCATGGTGGGCGCGCTGGCCGCGTTCTACGAGCGCATCCCGGTGGGTCACGTGGAAGCGGGCCTGCGCACGCGCGACATCTTCCAACCGTTCCCCGAGGAGGTGAACCGCGGCGTGGTGGCCAAGGTGGCGCGGTGGAATTTTGCGCCCACGGAGCTGAGCCGCCGCAACCTGCGCGACGAGGCGGTGGATGACGCGCGCATCGTTGTGACGGGGAACACCATTGTGGACGCGCTGGGGCTGGCCAGCGCGCGCCTGGCGGAGCTGGGTGACGACGAGTGCGTGCGCCGGGTGCTGGCCGAGACGCCAGGGCAGGAGGAGGCGGCCGCGCACTTCTGCCGCGCGCCCGGGCGGCTGGTGCTGGTGACGGGCCACCGGCGCGAGAACTTTGGCGGACCGCTGCGGGACGCGCTGGGCGCGCTGCGGCGGGTGGCGGAGGCCAACAGGGACGCGCGCTTCATCTACCCGGTGCACCTCAACCCCAACGTGCAGCAGCCCGTGCGCGAAATCCTGGCCGGCCTGGACAACTTCCTGCTGCTGCCGCCGCTGTCCTACGTGCCGTTCCTGTGGCTGCTCACGCGCGCGTACTGCGTGGTGACGGACTCCGGCGGCATCCAGGAGGAGGCCGCGGTGCTGGGCAAGCCCACCCTGGTCACGCGTGACGTCACTGAGCGGCCCGAAGCGCTGGAGGCCGGCACCGCGCTGCTGGTGGGGCCGGACCCCGCGCGGCTGGGTGGGGCGCTGCAGCGGCTGCTGGCGGACGCGGCGTTCCACGCTTCCATGGCCCGGCCCTCCGGCGTGTTTGGGGACGGTCACGCCGCGGACCGGATTGCCGAGGTATTGCGGCACGACCTGGCGGCGGCACCACCGGCGTGACGCGCGGCCGGGGCGGGAGCTAGAAACCGGCCATGACCACGCAGCACGGGGCCGCAGCGTCGGACGAGCACGCGCTCACCCTGGCGCGCTTCCTCAAGTTCCACCACCGCGCGGGAACGGGCGGCATGGCCAAGCACCTCATCCGTGAGGGCCTGGTGCAGGTGAATGGCGAGCCGGAGACCCGCCCCGGGCGCAAGCTGCGCAGTGGGGACGTGGTCACCATGGAAGGCTGGCGCGAGACGGTGCCGGCGCAGGGGGCTGCATGAGGGCGCTCATGTGGTGCAGCGCGGTGGCGTGCGCGGCGGCCTGCGGCCCGGTCCCGGAGCCGCCCAGCGCCATGCCGTGGGACGGCGGAGACCAGCCCTGGTCCTCCTCCGCCTGGTCCTGGCAGCCCACCTCGGGCCCGCCGGATGCGGGTCCGGGCAGCAGCAGCAGCAGCAGCAGCAGACGGTCGTCCTCCGCCTCCGCGTCAGCCTCCGCCAGCGGGCCGCGCGTGCGGGCGGAGACCGCGGTGTCACCGGTGAGCGCGGACCTGCATGCGGTTGCGGCGCTCCCGGACGGCACGGCCTGGGCGGTGGGCGCGGCGGGCACACTGCTGCGCCAGGACCGCGGGCAGTGGGCCGCCTTCCCGTCACCCACGGGCCACACCCTGTGGGCGGTGGCCGCGGCCGACGACGGCACCGTCCTGGCCGCCGGGGACAGGGGCACGCTGCTGCGGTTCAACGGCGTGGCATTTGACGCACTGGCCACCGCGGCAAGCCTTCCGCTCAACGGTGCATGGGTGGGCAATGCGCATGAGGCGCTGGTGGTGGGCGGGCAGGCCGGCGGCGCCGGCGTGATCCTGCGGGTGGACGGCGAGGTGGTGGTGGATGAAACGCCGCCCAACGCCCCGGCGTTGTACGGCGTGGCGCGGGACCGCGTGCTCGACCTGGACGTGGCGGTGGGCGAGGGCGGCGCGGTCTACACGCGCGCGGCCGGGGCGTGGAGCCTGGCCCGCGTGCCGGACTCCGGCGCGCTGCTGCGCGTGGCGGCGGCGCCGGGGGGCGCGGTGGCCTTGGGCATTGGGGGCGCGCTGGTCCAGGTGACCGGACCGGCGACGGTGGGGTCCGCGGACGGAACGCCCGGAGCGTTGGGGCTCACCTGGTGGGCGGGCAGCCAGGTGCTGGTGGTGGTGGGCGCCGGCGGGCGGGTGCGCACGGGGTTGCCCGGCGGGTTGGCGGACGTGGCGGTGCCCACGGCGGTGGCGCTGTGGGGCGCCGCACCGCTGGGTGACGGGCTGACGGTGGTGGGAGAGCGCGGGACCATCCTGCGGCTCCGGTGGGAGCCATGACGCCGGAGGAACTGGCGGAGGCGGCCCGGCGCCTGGCGCGCGCGGACACCTCACTGGCTCCCGTCATCCGCCGCGTGGGGCCGCCGTCGCTGCGCCCAGCGCGCCGCCGCACGCACTACGAACACCTGGTGGCCTCCATTGCCTACCAGCAGGTGACGGGCAAAGCGGCCGAAACGATCTTCCGCCGCGTGGCCGCGCTGGGCGAGCACGGCCGGTTCCCTACGCCGGAACGCACGCTGCGGCTGGGCGAGGCGCGCCTGAAGGCGGCCGGACTGTCACGCCAGAAGGCGGCCGCCGTGCTGGACCTGGCGCGCCATTGCACGCAGGGCACGCTGCGGCTGGCCACGCTGGGCCGGCTGGACGACGAGGCCGTGGTGGCCGCGCTGACGACGGTGCGCGGCATTGGCCGGTGGACGGCGGAGATGGTGCTCATCTTCCGGCTGGGCCGCCCGGATGTGCTCCCCGCCACCGACTACGGCGTGCAGAAGGGGCTCATGCGGTTGGACGGCCTGCGCGCGCTCCCCCGCCCGGCGGACGTGCAACGGCGCGGCGCTGTGTGGGCGCCCTGGCGCAGCGTGGCCAGCTGGTACCTGTGGCGCCTGGCGGAGGGGCAATGAGCCTGGGCCTGCAGGCGGTCATCTGGGCGGTGCTGGGCTGTGGGTTGGGAACCGCGCTGGATGCGCTGCACGCGTACAACGGCGTGCTGTCCTACCCGCATGTCGCGTTCGGGTTGCAGGACTGGTGGGTGCCGCCGGAGTTTGCGCTGGCGGGGGTGGCCATGGGGCTGGGCCACCGGTTCATCGCGGTGAGACTGGGTGGGCGGCCGGTGCCGTCGGCCGCGCCGGTGGAGGTGCTCGTTGGGGCGGCGGTGTTTGTAGCGGTGTACGCCGCCAGTGGCTGGGTGCAGGACACCGCGCTCGCGTACGGCGTGGCATGCGTGGTCGCGTTCATGGGCCTTGCGTGGTGGACGCCGCGGGACGCGCGCCCCGCGCTGCTGTGGCACGCGTTGGGAGCGGCGGTCATGGGCCCCGTGGTGGAGGCCACCCTGAGCGGGCTGGGGCTGTTCCGCTATCACCGGCCGGACGTGCTGGGCGTCCCCGCGTGGCTGCCCGCCATCTACCTGCACGCTGCGGTGGCCACGGCGGCGCTGGACCGCTGGTTCAACCGCAGCGGCGGCGTGCGGGCGTGACCCGGCGCCCGTGCCGCCGCCCGTGGACAGTATTGGCATGTGTCGCGGCTCTGCGGGGCTGACTGGCCCAGCAGTGGCCTGCTCAGAACGCCCACAGCGCAAAGCCCACCTGGTCCCAGTGCACCATGTAGAGCGCCGCCGCGGCGCCAATGACGCACGTGCCCAGCGCCCAGGCGTGCCAGGCGCGGTGGACCGGGTCCCGCCGCAGCGCGCGCGCGGCCAGCAGCACGCCCGTCACTTCGGCCGCGGCGAACACCACGGGGAGCACAAAGAACCCGAGCGTGCGCGCGTTCACCGGCGGAGAGAACTGGTAGAGGCCCTTGATGGTGGCCAGCAGCAGCAGGCAGCCCAGCATGGCCAGCCCGCCCACAAACGGCGGCAGCGTGGAGGGGAGCACGGCAGGCACGCGCCCGCGGCGGCGGCGCCAGACCCAGGTGAGCGGGAGGAACACCGGCACGGTGGCCACCGGCAGGTTGCCAAACACGAACCACCGCTCCGCCAGCCGCGGCAGTTCGTCCGTGCGTTGGAAGCAACGCGAGCCGGAGAACAGCATCCCGCCCGGCGCCACCGCCAGGCCGGCCACCCCGTCATCACCTTCCACGCGGAAGCGGTCCGGCCCCACCGGCAGCAGCCGGCGCGGCGTGCGCGCGAATCCCTCCAGCAACAGCTTCCCGTCCCGCTGCACCACGCGCCGCCACCCCAGCAGGTGGTCCACAAAGTGGAGCATCACCGTGCGCGGGCACGCGCCGTTGTAGAAGCCGGTGAGCCGCTCCACGCGGCGCGGGTCCAGCGTCACGGTGGATTGGGCCGGCGGGGTCCGCCCGCGCAGCGCAAAGCCCACCAGCGCGCTGACCAGCCGGTCCATGCCGCCGTAGAGGTTGTTGGCGTTGGTGAGCACCGCCAGCCCGGTGGCCTGCCCGGGGACGTGCGCCCACAGCGCGCTGAACCCGTCCACGTTCCCGCTGTGCCCGGCCAGCAACCACCCATCCTGCTGCCAGCGCTGGATGCCAATGCCAAACCCGACGGGCAGGTCCACCGGCAGCGTGGTGGTCCGCTGCAGGCGCGCCAGCAGCGCGGGCGCAAACACCGGCGCGCCGCCCACGCGGCCCTCCGCCACAAACAGCCGTGCCAGCGCCAGCACGTCAGGCAGCGTGGCCACCAGCGCGCCCGCGGGCCGGTGGAGGATGGGCTGGAAATCCACCGGCACCAGGCGCGCGGAGCCCACGTAGCCCCGCGCCAGCCGCGCCAGGACGTCGCCGGAGGGCGCCAGCGTGGCGTGCGTCATCCCGGCGGGCCGCAGCACGCGGTCCGCCAGGTGCGCTTCAAACGGTTTGCCGGTGAGGCGCTCCAACAGCAGGCCCGCCATGGTGTAGCCCGGGTTGGAATACGCGTGCCGTGTGCCCGGCTCCCACCGGCTGGTGCGCGTCACCGGCGCCAACGCCAGCACCTCTGCCAGCGGCGGAGCAGGAGCGCCGTCCTGCAGGAACTCGCGCGGGTGCGAATCATCAAAGCCCGACGCGTGCTCCAGCAGGTGCACCAGGCGCAGCGGTTGGGACGCCTCCCAGGCATTGGTGAAGGCCACATCCGGGAGCAGCGTGCGCACGGGCGCCCCCAGGTCCAGGCGCCCCTCCTCCACCAACTGCAGCAGTCCCAGGCCCAGCACCGTCTTGGTGATGGACCCCGCGCGGAACGGCGTGTCTGCGGTGACGGGTCTGCGCGTCTCCAGGTCCGCGTAGCCCAGCAGCGCGGTCCACTCGGTGCCGTCCGGCAGGAGCAGGCCCATGGCGGCACCGGGAATGCCCTCCTCCGCCATGATGCGCGTGAGCTGGGCGCGCAGCGCATCCGGGGACGCGGTAGGGGGCTCCGGCGGGGGCGGGTCCATGAACGCGCACGCGGCCAGCGCGGAAAGCGCCGCCAGGAGCGCCGGGCGCGTGAGGCGTGGTGCAGCGGGCATGCGTGGACCGTGTTCGCCGGGGTAGCACGCGGTGGCGGAGGTGGGCATGGGATCAGCCGCAAAGCTGGCAGGCGTGATGGTGGGCGGTTGGCTGCTGGTGGGCTGCGGACCCCGGGATGCGTGCTTTCCCGGGCAGGCGGGCACGGTCACCCGCGCGCGCCGGGACATTGTGGGCGGGCACCTGCGGCGCGCGCACGCGCACAACGACTACGCGCACGCCCGCCCGCTGGAGGACGCGCTGGCGCAGGGCTTCCACAGCGTGGAGGCGGACACCTGGCTGGTGGGGAATGCGCTGCAGGTGGCGCATTGGCCGTGGGAGGGATTCCGCGGGACGCTGCAGGAGCTCTACCTGGACCCGCTGCAGCGCCGCGTGGATGAGCTGGGCAGCGTGCTGGGTGACGGCGAGCCGTTTGTCCTGTGGCTGGATATCAAGGAGCGCAACCCGGCGTACGTGAAGGCGCTGCGTGACGCGCTGGAGCCCTACAGCATGCTCTCCGTCTTCCATGCGGACCGCGTGGAGGAGCGCCCGGTGTCCGTGGTGCTCAGCGGGGACCGCGCGGTGAAGCGCCTCGTGGTGGAGTCCTCCGGGCCGGTGCGCGCCTCGCGCGACTCCAACGACTACGCGCGCGACGACCCTCCCGCGGACACGCGCTGGACGCATTACGCGCTGGAGTGGGACGCCACCGTGGGCTGGGACGGAGAGGGCACCATCCCCGCCGAGGCGCTGCACCAGCTGCGCTGCACCATGGAGAACGCGCACGCCACCGGGCGGCGCGTGCGCTTCTACGCCGTGCCCGAAAAGCCCGCCGCGTGGGACCTGCTGTTGGACGTGGGCGCGGACCTGGTGAGCACGGACCGGCTGGAGGAGCTGGGGGCCTTCCTCCGTTCCGCCCCCTGATGTTTCACGCGCCTTTCACACCGCGTCCCTACCGGTGACCTGCCGCGGCCCCAGGCTGCGGTGAGCGGCCCCATCTGGCCGCGGAGGACACCATGCACACGGCCACCGCTCCCCGGCATTTCTCCATGATCCGCGGTTATTCGCTGGCGGACCTGCTCACGCTCACCAACGCGTCCGCGGGTGTCACCTCCGTGTTCTTGCTGCTGTCCCACGTGGACGCGCCGGCGCCCTGGAAGGTGTGGGCCGCCGTGGCCACGCTGTGTGCGGCGCTGGTGGCGGACGGCCTGGATGGCTGGGTGGCGCGGCGGCGCGGGACCCACTCCGCCATGGGGCGCGAGCTGGATTCGCTGGCGGACGTCATCTCGTTTGGCATGGCGCCCGCGGTGCTGGGCTGGGTGCTGGGCCTGCGCGGGCTGCTGGATGCGCCGGTGCTGATCCTGTTTGTGGGCGCCGCGGTCAGCCGGCTGGCGCGCTACAACGTGACGGCCGCGGGGCTGTCCGGGCCCACGGGCAAGGTGCGCCACTTTGAGGGCACGCCGGTCACCTTCAACATCCTTGCGGTGGGGACGCTGGCGCTGCTGTTTGGCGCGGGGCTGACGGGAACCGCGCTGCCGCTGGGGGCGCTGGGCGGCGGCGCCTGGGTCTTCCACCCGTTGGTGCTGGTCTACGCGGTGCTGGCCGCCACCATGGTCAGCCGTACGCTGCACGTCCCCAAGCCGTGAGACCGTTCAGGCGCGCGGGAGGGTGACCACCACGCGCGCACCGCCACCGGGCGTGTTGCGGCGCAGCAGCTGGCCGCCGCTGGCCCACGTCAGCCGCTCGCAGGTGTACAGGCCCAGGCCGGAACCGTCCTTCTTGGTGGTGTGGAACCCCTGCGCCGGTGCGGCCACCAGCGCCGGCGGGAAGCCGGGGCCGTTGTCTTCAATCTCCAGCTCCACCATCGGTGCGGACCCGTCCAGCCGCGCCCGCACGTTGACCTCGGTGGCGCCGCGCCGGCCGTCACCCTGGCAGGCGTTCTGGACCAGGTTGAACAGGATCCGGTCCAGCGTGGTTTCACCGCCCACCACCTGCACGCGGAGCTCCGCTGGCACCTGCACGTCAAAGCGCACCCCGTGGTGCCGGCGCGCCACGTTGCGCACGGCGCCCTCAGCCACCTTCCCCACCGCCACCACCGGGTTGGTGGCGGTGAGGTGGCCGCGCGCCGCACCGCGGCTCTCCTGGTTGAGCCGCTGCACCCGCTGCACGGACTCCGCCAGGTCATCCAGGATCGCCACCGCATCCGCCGGAGTCCCGCCCGTCTTCCCGGACAGGTGATCGCGCAGGGCCACCAGGTTGAAGTCCAGCGCCCCCAGCTGGTTGTTCACGTCGTGCCCGCGGCCCAGCTCCGCGGTGAGCAGCTCGCGCGTCCGGTCCAGTTGCGTGCTCCGGTCATGCATGACCTGGGCGTGCAGGGCCGCCATGGCCGCCGCGCGGCCCGTCACGGCCCGCTGGTGCTCCAGCCCAATGCGGCCCAGGAACAGCATGGACCCCACCCCGGACAGCGCCGCCGCGGAAATCACCGCCACCTGCTCGGGCGTGGTGGCCAGGGCCCACGCCACGCCCGCGGCAAGCACCGGGGACAGCACCCCCAGCGGTTCGGCCGGGGTGATGCGGTACAGGTAGCCAAACAGCGACGACGCGTTGAGGTAGAACAGCGCAAACAGCAGGGCCCCCGCCAGCGCGGACAGCCCCATCAGCGCGCCCACCTGCACCAGCACCAGCGTGTTCCCCACCAGCACCATCCACATCATGCCGTGCAAGTCCAGCTGCTGGTGCACGCCGCGCAGGCGCATCACCCCGTACCAACCCAGCCAGGGCAGGCACAGCAGGGCGCCCGCGGTGGTGTCCACGCGCAGCGTGGCCGCCAGGCCCGGGATCCACCGGCACGCCCCCAGCGTGCACACAATGACCAGCAGGCACAGCGCCACGGCCGTGGCCGAATACGCCACACGCGGCGTGGCTGGGTCCTGGTTGCTCACCCAGCGCGCGTACATGCTCCCCTGCGGCGCAGCGGCGCCGGAGCCCGCAGCCGGCGCGGCCTCTGCTTCCGGGGCCGTCCTGCTTCCCCCCCGGGGAGCCTGCGAATCAAGCATGAGTGCACCTGTGTCTTGCCGCCAGACCGGGATGCTGCTTCCCGTCCGGTGGATAGGCAAGGCCGGCGCGGTGCGGCTGGAGCGCCCGGTGCGAGCATGACGACGGTCACATCCCTGGCCCGGGGCGGTCTCACGGGTTGTTCCCCAGCGCGCGGGCCATGGCTTCGTCCAGGTCACGCGGGGTGAAGGGCTTGGCGAGGAACACCACGTCACTGTCCAGCAGCGCACGGTCGCGGTCCTGCAGCGCGTGACCGGACACGCAGACAATGGGCAGGGATGGCCGGACCTGGCGCATGCGTTCGTAGCATTCCGCGCCGCCCACCCGCGGCATGGCCATGTCCAGGACCACCAACTGGAAGTCTTCCGGCGCCGCGGTGAGCCGGGCCACGCCGTCCGCGCCATCGGTGGCAAAGTCCACCTGGTGCCCCGCCGCGGTCAGCACGCGGCCCAGCGCCCGCCGCATCACCGCCTCGTCGTCCACAATGAGGATGTGCATGGGGCGCATGGCTGCTGCCGCGGGCGGCGGCGGGGTTGCCGTCTCCGCGGGCGCTTCCCGCGCGGGCAGGAAGCAGGTGACGCGGGCCCCCCCGCCGGGCGCCGGTTCAATGCGGGCGCTGCCTCCGTGCGCCTTGAGCGTCCCCCACACCATGGCCAGGCCCAACCCGGACCCGGCCCCCACCGGCTTGGTGGTGAAGAACGGTTCAAAGGCATGCGCCCGCACCTCCTCCGTCATCCCCGGGCCGGTGTCCGACACCGACAACGCGGCGTACTCCCCCGGGGCCAGTTCCAGGGCCGCCGCGTCGGCACCTGCCAGCACCACGCGCTCCAGCACCAGGTCAATCCGGCCGCTTTCACCCATGGCCTGCACCGCGTTGATGCAGACGTTGACCAGCACCTGGACCAGGTGGCCGCGGTCCGCATCCACAAACACCCCGCGGTCCTGGCGGTCCGCCAGCACAATCCCCCGCGGACAGGTCCGGCGGAGGATGGCCATGGCCTCGTCCACCACGGAGCCCAACGCCAGGCGCTCCTTCTGGTACTGCGCCCGGCGGCTGAACCCCAGCAGCGCGCGCGTGAGCGACGCCCCGCGCCGCGCGGAGGCAATGATGATGTCCAGGTCTTCGGCCGCCTGGCCCTTGGCGTCCCGGCGCATCACCTGAGAGACGTTGAGCACTGCCGCCAGCAGGTTGTTCATGTCATGCGCCAGCCCGCCGGCCAGGTTGCCCACGGCGTCCATCCGCTGCGCGGCCACAAACTGCTCGCGCAGGTGCTCCCGTTCCTGTTCCGCCACGCGCCGGTTCTCCAGTTCCCGCCGCGTGGTCTCCAGCGCCCGCGTCAGCTCCTGCGCACGCTGGGTGTCCAGCGCCCGCAGTTCCTCCAGTTCATGCACCACGGCGCGGTTGGCGCCAAAGGAGAGGATGGCCACCGCCACCGAGCCCGCAATGCTCACGCCGTGCATCAGCCGGTCCGGCCCGTCCAGCAGGACCACCTGCGTGGCCCACGTCAGCGCGCCCAATGCAAAGGCCGCGTTGGCCCACCGCGTGTGCAGTTGCATGGCGCCGTACGCCCACAGCAGCAAGGCCAACCAGACCTCCTGGGTGAGGTGCCCGTATTGCGAATACGCCGAGTGGATGGCCCATTCCGCCATGAGCCACAGCAGGAACGACAGCGGGCCGGCGCGCACGGCGGGCACACGCCCGCTCCGGATGCAGAAGTAGGCCGCCGCCGCCGCCACCTGCGCGGCCACCGACACCGCCGCGGTGGGCCACGCGCCGTCGGCCGCCGCCGCCACCGTCAGCAGGCCCAGCGACCAGGTCATGGCCACCGACCCCAGCGCGATGCGCTGCAGCAGGATCACGTCCAGGCGCTGCTCCAGCGACGCGGGCGCGGGCGCCGACGCGTCCCAGACCGCCGTGGCCACGCCAGGTTGCGCCGCCGCCATCAGTCGCTCCCCGCAACCGGGCCACCGCGGGCCATGACGCCGCTGCCCAGGGCAGGATGATTTCCCCGCCGGGCACTGACCCACTCCGGATGGTTGGCTTCCCCCGCCATGGCCCCCCCGAAAACGGCGCCTACCCTACTAGTGCGAGCAGGTATGCCCGGCAAATGCCTCCCGCGGCGCGCGGGAGGTGCGCCGGCTGCCTCGGAGCGCAGTGATGGGCGCTGGGGTGTGGCGCCACCGCGCCCGGGGAAGCCCCCGCCAGCCGTGCGACCCCTTCTCCGTATGCCCTGGGAAGCCGTCGCCAGCCTTGCGACCCCTTCTCCGTATGCCCCGGGAAGCCGTCGCCGGCCTTGCGACCCCTTCTCCGTACGCTCCGGGAAGCCCTCGCCGGCCTTGCGACCCCTTCTCCGTACGCTCCGGAAGCCCTCGCCAGCCTTGCGACCCCTTCTCCGTACATCCGCCGGCCCGCTGCGGCGGCCGTGTCCACCCGCGCCTTGACGGCGTGAGGGGGGGTGATGGACGTTCTCCACATACCTGCAACCACTGGAGGATACCTTGCCGCCCCGGCTGATTGCCTACAACACCGCCATGGACACGCTGTGGAGCGAATGCATCTACACGGAGGCCCGCCTGCAGAAGGACCCCTTGGCTGCCGCGCACGCACCGGCCTTTGACGCGCTGGCCCAACGCGCCGTGGATACCAAACGCGCCCAGCAGGGCTGTTGGCGCGAGGAGATCATTGCGCAGGCGGGCGTGGACGCGGCGGATGATCGCCTGGATGACCGCACCGAGGGCCTGTCAGAGGAACTGCTGCGGGCGGTCAAGGGCGACCGGAAGGCGGCGCGGTACACGCGGTATTTCAAGCAGGGGCCGCCCTCTTCGGTGGTGAAGCTGGGCGTGGAGTCCCAGGTGGCGGTGGTGAATGATTGGCCCGCGTCCCTCAAGACCGAAGCGGAGCCCGCGGTGCAGGCGCACGGAACGGGTCTGGAGACGGACGTGGCCGTGGCCAAAGCCGAACTGGCCGCGCGCAGCAAGGCATTTGCCGCCACCGCGGACCACCGCGCCCGCGAGATTGTGAAGCTGGTGGATGACGTCAACGCCGCGCGGCTGAGCGTGTACGGGTTGCTGGTGGGCCTGGTGGAGCCCAACAAGCTCCCGCGCGCCTGGCCGGACCGGTTCTTCCGCAAGGAGAGCCGGGAGAAGAAGGCGGCTGGCGTGGGGTGAGGCGGGCGTGGATGACTTTGGACGGATTGAAAACAGTTCACACCGGTCGGGCGTGGCCCTCAAGCACCACCTCGCCCGGGGCTGGTGATTGATGACGCGTGATTTCGAATTCGAAACCACCCGAAGCAAGCACCACGTAGGTGCCCTGCGGATCGTAGGCGGGACGTCCGATCTGACCGCCGTAGGATCCTCTCAGCGGACCGGGGTTGGTTCGGACCTTCACTGACTGCTCTTCGCGGCGCCCCGCAAGTGCGGCTTGCGCGATGGTAGCCTGCGTCTCTCCAGGCACAACGGCGAAGACGTCCTGATCGGGGTTCCCTTCAACTCGCAGCAACCCGGCTACGTCCTCCGAGCAGCGCTCGGTGTAGTCTTTGAGGGTGGAGGGGAAGTCGCTGTTCTTGAGGAAATCCACCAGAAAGGATTGGAGCGCCCCTGGTTTGGTGAACTTCTTCGTCTTGCCGCCTTCAACCTCCACGGACCTGCCCGAAAACCAGAAGGTCAACATCACGCTCCGGCTGTTCCTGAGATAGCGGGGCCAGGTCACCAGGGCGCGCTGCTCCGGGCGGCTGCCCGGCTCGACCGCCGCGCCGACCAGGTAGTCCTCGTTCTGGTTCAGGAACTCCGCGAATTCCTCCAGGACGCTGTCGAACTCATTCGGTGCGCGAACCGGCGGGTTCGCCAGCCCTTCCAAGGTCTTCGTCAGTTGCTGTTTGAAGGGTGACATCTGTTCACCTCGTTCACGCGCAGGGCCGCGTACACCGGAAGATGATCGGAGTACCTCGTGCGTTTACCGCCCGCCGTTGTCAACTTCTGCTCGCCGTCTTCAGCATTCAGGGTTTCCAGGATCTCGGGGGGCGCCAGGTGGTCGGCCAATTCGTCACTCACCAGGATCTGGTCCATGTGATGCCAAAGCTTGGCGGTATGAGGGCGTTTGTCGTAGGCAAGAGTACCCCAGGGACTGGCGTCCCGGAGCAGGCCCCACATCGGGTTGAACAGTCCCCGGGGGCCGCCGTGGGAACGTCCTGGCTTATCTTGCCAACATCTCAACCGCTCGCGCTCCCGGAACGCATACCACCCCTCTTCGTGCAACAGCTCCTCCTCGTAAGGGTCGGCGTTCAGGTCTCCAAGGACCGCGAGGGGGCGGCCACCCGCGAAACGCTCCACGGCTGACCGCAATTCCCGCGCCGCGGCGTGACGGTCGGCGCTCTCTCTCCCGCGCGGGTCCTTCTTGCTCACGGCGTGCACGCACGCCACGGCCAGATCGCGCCATTCGCCCCTAAGGTCCGCAAAGGCGGCTCCAACAAAACGTCCGTGCTCCTTCTCCTGCCTCGGTGGTTTCTCCGCCACAAGATCAAGGGTTGAAACGATGCACTTCGCGGAGCGAGTCCTGGCCGGACCTTGCCCCTCCAGGTACGTCACGAGCCCAAGGGTTCCCTGGGAGCGCGTCCGGATTTGGTCCCCAAGCAGCATTTCCGGGAGGTCCCTAACCGGGACCTCTTGAAGGGCTACGATCCACGGGCCCTGTTGGCGCGCGCTGAGTTTTCGCGCGATGTGGCCAATCGCCAGCCACAAGGCGTCCACGGAGCGGCCCACGTTCCAAGTCAGCAGGTGAACGGAGCGCGCTTCCATCAGACGCAACCATCCCGGACGTCGGAGGAGGCACGTCCCCGGCCGTTGCCCTTGCGACACGCCCACGGCGCCATCACACACTCCTGCGCGCGCGAACCGCGCGCGACCAACCCGCTCGGGGAAACGCCTATCACGGCGCGCCTGTGGCCCCGCAAGGGCACGTTGCGGCCGCCTATGCCGATCGCGCCGTGGAGCCAGGTGCTCCCTGCAGGACTGTCGGCGCAGGGAATCTTGCGCAAGCCGGCGTGGACGCGGCGGATGACAGCCTGGATGACCGCCGCATGGGCAGGCCCCGCCTGCTCCCTGGTCAACCGGGTTTCTCCTTCAGCACCCCGCGAATGAGCGCCTTGAGGTCATCCGCGTCCACCGGCTTGTGCAGGCGCTTGTGGGGGACCCGCTCCAGGAAGGCCGCGGCGCGGGGCGTGAACGCTCCACCCGTCATGAAGATCATCTTCGCGGCGTGCTCCGGAAAACGCTGCACCAGCGCTTCGTACAGCTCCTCGCCTGACATCTCCGGCATCATCACGTCGCACAGGATGAGATCAAAGGGCTCTTCCTCCAGCCGCGCCAGCGCCTCTGCGCCGCTGGCCACCGGGACCACGTCGTGCTCGTCCGCCAGCGTGCGGCGGGTGGCGGCGCCCACCAGCGGCTCGTCATCCACCACCAGGATCCGCCCGCGCCGTCCGGGCGCTCCCCCCGCAGTGACCGCGCTCACGGGCGCCGTGGCCGGTGCCGCCGCGCCGGCCGGCGGCAGGACCAGGCGGAAGGTGGTGCCGTGCCCCGGTGCGCTGGTGAACGAAATGTCACCACCCAGGCCCAGCAGCGTGGCGCGGCAGATGGAGAGGCCCAGCCCCGTGCCCTGGCCCACTGGCTTGGTGGTGAAGAACGGGTCAAACACCCGCGTTTGCAGTTCAGCAGGAATGCCCGCGCCGGTGTCTGAGATTTCAATCACCGCATTGCCACCGTCATCCGCAAAGGTGCGCACCGTGACCAGGTTGGAGTCCGCCGCGCCCTCCGGGATGGCCTGCGCCGCGTTGAGCAGGACGGCCAGGAACACCTGGCTGAGGCGTGCCTCGTCCGCCTCCACCTCCGGCGGGGCGCCAAACGCCTTCATGACGCGCGCCCGGTGCCGGATTTCGTTGCCGGCGATCCGCAGCGCCACCTCCAGCAGCGCGTGGACGGACAGCGGTTCGCGGTGCTCATCCGTCTCCTGGTGCGCCAGGGTCCGCAGGTCCTGCACAATGGTGCGCACGCGCTCCGCGCCAGCCAGCGCGTCCCGCAGCGCATCCTCCACGTCACGCAGCCGCGCGGGGCCCAGCGCCTCCGCGGCGGCGGGATGGCCTGCCAGCCGGCGGACCTCCGCCCCCACGTGGTCCAGGTTGGCCAGCACAAACGACAGCGGGTTGTTGACCTCATGGGCCACGCCGCCCGCCAGCGTCCCCGCGGTCAGCATCCGGTCCATTTGCATGGCCCGGGCCGCCAGCTGCCGCTGTGCGGACACGTCCCGCATCACGCCAATGAACATGCGGCGGTCGGAGCGGCGCTCCTCGCTGATGGTGCACTCCACGGGGAACACCGTTGCATTGCGGTGCAACGCCGTGAGCGTCTGCACACGGCCCAGCATGTTGGACGTCCCGGTGGCCAGGTATCGCGCAAACCCAATGCTGTGCCGGTCGCGCATGTCGCGCGGGATCAGCGTGGTCAGCGGCAGCCCGGTGATCTCGGCCAGCGCCCAACCAAACATCGTCTCCGCGGCGGGGTTCACATACGTGACCAGCCCCTGCGCATCCGCCAGGACGATGGCGTCCGTGGTGTGGTCCACCACCGCGCGGAAGCGCTGCTCCGACGCCCGCACCTCCGCCGCCAGCCGCTCCTCCTCCGCCACGTCTTCCATCACCAGCAGCAGTTGTCCGTGCTCGCAGCCCCGCATGGGCGTGACTGCCACCCGGCACGCCCGCGGCGCCGCGCCCAGGGCCTCCCAGGTCACCAGCAGCCCGTGGCGCGTGGCCTGGTGGGACAGCGCGTCCCGGCAGGCGGCCTCCAGCACCTCCACGCCGCGGGCCAGTTCAGCCAGCCGGCGCCCCGCCAGGCGCTCCGCGGGGGCCCCCGCCATGTCCTCAAACACGGGATTGGCGGCCAGGATGCGGAGTTCAGCATCCAGCGTCACCAGCCCGGAGGGGACGGTGTCCAGGATGGCCTGGACCTCCCGCCGCCGGTGCTCCAGCGATCCCAGCAGCTCCTGTATCGTCGTCGCCAGCTCATTGAAGGCCAACGCCAGTTCGGCCACCTCACGGGGGCCGCCCACCGCGGCGCGCGCCGCACGGTCACCGGACCGCAGGCGCACCACCGCGCTGACCAGTTCAGTCAGCGGGCGCGCCGCGTAGCGCCGCGCCAGCAGCACACCGGCCAGCAGGCAGAGCGCGGCCAGCGCCGAAACGCCCACGCTCCACGCCTCCAGCGTGCGCCGGCGGCCGCGGGCCTCCTCCACCAGCGCCTGCACCACGGCGTCACTGTCCGCGGCCAGGCGCGGCAGCTCCGCGTGCAGGCGCGCCGCACCGCGCTCCACCGGAACACCCAGGCCCAGATTGACGATCTCACCCCGGAGATCCACCCAGCGCGTGTTCACGGCGGCCAGCGCCGGCCGGGCCGTGGCGGGAGGTGGCGGCAGGGTGTGCCCCCGGTAGGTTCCGCCCGCCTGGAGCAGCCGCAGCGCGTCCCCAAACTCGCGCTCCCGCGCGCGCAGCTCGGCCTGGTCCTCGGCACGGCCTTCCGCGGCGCCGGCCGCATGGCTGTGGAGCTCCGCGGCCAGAAAGCGCTGGCGCCCCGCCAGGTCCAGGACGTGCGGCTCGGTTTCCGCCGCGTTCACAAAGGACAGCAGCGCCGTGAACCCAACCCAGGTGGCCGCAACCGGAACACCCAGCAGCATGGTGACAACAGCGACCAGCCGCGGGCGCGCACCACCCGCACGCGCACCCGTCACGGCGGCACCCCGTGCGGCCGCGCACGTGCGCCGGGCGGGAGAGCAAAGCGCGCGCCGCTGCGGCGTGGCCCGTGGCGTGTCATTCCGCGGCATGAAGCCACGGAGTGCCCCGCGCCTGCAACGGCGCCCGTGGGCCGCCGGTGTGAGGTCTGCTCAGGGCCAGCTGCGCTCACCCCGGGCCCCGGTCCACCACTCCTCCCAGGCCGCGGCGCAGGCGCGGCGCTCCACGCGCGTGGCTGACGCGGGCAGCGCGTGGTTGACGCCGGTGATGGCGTGCAGATCCCGGACGGCCTCCCGGGCCAGCTCCCCGTCGTCGCGGTCCACCGCTTCCATGAGCCACTCAGTGCGGCACGCCGTCTCATGCGCTTCCCACCAGCGCGTCCAGGCGCGCCGTGACCGGCCGGGGCGCTGCCGCGTGATGGCCACCAGCGTGTGCTGCGCTTCCTCATCCAGCGGACCACCCAGCAGCCGGATCAGCGGCAGCACAAACAGCCGGTGGGGCAGCATGGCGGCCGCGCGCATGGCGCCGCGCGCCTGTTCTTCAGTGCCCGCCACCAGCGCGCGCCGCAGCTGGTCCGCCACGTCCGCGGCCGCGGGTGTCTGCAGGTCCGCGCCCAGCAGGCGGCGCAGCACGGACGCCGCCGTGTAGGCAACGCGCGGATCGGCATCCATCACGCGTTGCACCAGCAGCGAGGGCACGCCGCCCGCGCGCGTGCGCTCCGCCAGCAGCACGGCGACCAGGCGGGCTTCACGCGTGGGCTTGGAAAGGCCGTGCGCCGCGCCCACGGCCACGGCGTCCGGGCCCAAACGGCCCAGCGCCTTGGCCACCAGGCTCAGGTCCGCGGCCGTCCAGGGCGGGGCGTCATGTTCAAACGGGTCCTGCAGCAGCGGCCCGGGGAACGCGCGCAGCAGCGCCACCACCGCGGGACCGCGGCGCAGGGTGAACAGGTCCAGGGCCGCGTCAAACGCCAGCGTTCCCGCCACCAGCCGCTCCACCACGCGCGTCAGCGTGGCGTCCGGCGCCAGGGACTCCAGCTGGCGGGCAAGCCGCGCCAGCATGGGGCCGTCCGCCGTGGCGGCGCGTTCCAGCAGCGCCTGCGCTTCCGGGGGACCAGAGGTGGGGGCGCGCCGCACCGGGAGCACCGGCGGCAGGCCCCAGCTTGCGGGGGGACCGTTGGGCGAGTCGCGCAGGGGAACGTAGGTGGTCACGACCCTTCTGTCGGCACGTCCGGCCGCATCCGAAAGGGGCCGCTCCGGTCCGGCTTCCGCCTTACTGATCACGGCCCGCGTGCCGACCCGGAGCCCGTGGGCAGTCGTCGCCAAACCGGCGGCGGGCCCGGAAGGGAACCTGGCAAACATGACCTCAATGACGGCTAGGAACCAGCTGGTTGGGTTGGCGCTTCTGGTGTCCGGCGCGGCGTGCGGGCCGGTGGATGAGGACCAAGCGGATGCCGGGGTGGCCTCTGTCCCGACCGATGGCGCCATTGCCCCGGACCTGGATGAACAGGGGGCGCGGGCCTCCAAGCCGCGCGCAGTCCGTCCCCGGCGCGGCGGCGGCGGCAGTTCCGCCGCCGCCGGCGTGTCCTCATCCGCCGCCTCCGGATCATCCGGCGCCGCTGCGTCCGCCTCCGCGGCAGAGGCATCTTCCTATGCAGCCGCCAGCGCCAGCGCCGGGATGCCCCTGAGCACGGGTGGGAGCCTGTCGCTGATGTCATCCAGCGCGCCAGCCACCTCCGCCCACTCCTGCGTGGCGCTGGCGGTGTGCGCCCCCGGAACGTGCGGCACGTTCATTGGCGCGTGCGGCGAAGTGCTGGAATGCGGCGGCTGCCCGTGGCCGCAGACCTGCGGGGCGGTGTCCCCCGGTGCGTGCGGCGGCGGCGGTGTCATCACCCTGCAATTCTCCGAAGTGGCGCGCCTCCCGCTGGGGCTGGACCCGCGCGGGTTGGCGCTGCTGGAGCGCACGGACACGCAGACGCGCGTGGTCACCACGCAATCCGGTGCCGGCGATATTGCGACGATCCAGATTGCACTGGACGGGTCCGCGCTGTTGCAGGGGACGGTGCCCAGTCCCGGCCTGCCGCTGGCCGCCGCGTCGTCTTCCGGGACGCTGCTGGTGGCGCGCGCCAACCAGGGCGCCGTGGCGCGGCACGCCGCGTTTGCCACGCAGCCGGACGCCCAGCCGGCGCTGGTGGCAACGGCCGGCGGGCCGCGGTTTGTGGAGGTGGCGGACCTGGATCATGACGGAGACCTGGACGCGGTGGTGGCGCATGACAGCGGCGTGCTGGCTGCCGTGTGGAACGTGGAATCCGCCGCACCGGTGGTGGAACGCCTTGCCGAGGAGTGGGGCCGGCTGGGCGGCCTCACCATCGCGGACGTGGACGCGGATGGCCTGTTGGATGTGGCGTATTCGCTGCCGGACTTTGACAAGGTGCGCGTGTGGCACGGCGCCGCCGGGCACGCCATCACGGATGTTCCCGTCCGGTATGACCCGGGCTGCCTCCTGCTGGCGGACCTGGATGACGACGGGCACGTGGACCTCACGGTGATCCACGCGTTCTACAGCACGCTGGCGGTGTACCCGGGCGCGGCGGGTGGAAGCTTCGGCGAGCCCACGCTCCTGGGCAGCGGCTCCGTCCCGCTGGCGCTGGTGGCGGGGGACTGGGACGCGGATGGGCGGCGGGACCTGGCGTTCACGGACGCCGCGGGCAACCTGACCGTCCGGAGCCCCGCGCTGACGGCGGAGCGCACCGCCAGCCCGCGGGTGGGCACGCAGCCGGTGGCGCTGCTGTCCGTGGACATCAACCGTGACGGCGCTGCGGACCTGGTGGTCCTCAATGGCATCGGCGCGGACCTGGTGGTGCTGCAGAACACCAGCCACTGACCCGCATGAAGCGTGCCCCGCCGCGTGCTACGCACCCGGGGCATGCCTTCCGCGGAAACCCCCATCGACCCGATTCGTGCGGTCACCGAGCTGCTGGCGCGCCTGCCCGGCGTGGGTGAGCGCACGGCGCAGCGGCTGACCTTCCACCTGCTGCGGCAGGATGCGGCGTACACCGCGGCGCTGGCCGCGGCGCTCACCCAGCTGACGCGGGACGTGGCGCTGTGCGCGCGTTGCCATGACTTCACGGCGGGCGGCACCTGCGCCATCTGCCGGGATGCGCGCCGGGACCAGGCGCTGGTGTGCGTGGTGGCCACGCCGCAGGACCTGCACGCCGTGGAGGCCACGGGCGAATACCGCGGGCTGTACCACGTGCTGGGCGGCCTGCTGTCACCGCTGGAGGGCGTGGGGCCGGACAACCTGCGCGTGCGCGAGCTCGTTGTGCGGTTGGGCGAGTCCGCCCCGCGCGAGGTGATCCTGGCCCTGCGTCCGTCAGTGGAGGGCGAGTCCACCTCGTTCTACCTGCAGAAACTGCTCAAGCCGCTGGGCGTGGCGGTGACGGTGATCGCCTCGGGCGTGCCCATGGGTGGGGAGATTGAGTACGCGGACCGGATGACACTGGCGCGCGCGCTGACCGGGCGCCGCCCGGCGTGAGACGGGGTCAGTCCTCGGCGGCAAACAGGTCGGACACCGGGACCTCAAGGGGCCACGCGGCTGACCGCGCCAACGTGCCGCGTCCAAACTCTCCGTGCTCCCGGTAGTCCGCGCCGTCCAGCGTGAGGACACAGACCCGCTCCTGTTGCGGGTCGACAATCCAGTATTCCGGGATGCCGGCGGCGGCGTAGTCGGCACGCTTGGTGACCCAGTCCCGCTGCGGGTCATCTGGACTGACCACCTCCATGACCAGGTCTGCGCCCGTCCAGTACTCGGGTCCGCGCCGCGGATCGTGGCGCGAACGGAGGGCGAGAACGTCCGGCTCGCGGAACCGACCCGAGCGCAGGCGCAGCCGAAGCGGGGCGAAGAAGGTGATGCCCTCGCGTCCAAGGAACGCACGCAACAGGGAGTGGAAGTACCGCACAATGGCCTGGTGCTTCTCGGTGGGCGTGGCACCAAACTCCAGGACGCCGTCATCCAGCTCCACGAGGCGGTTGGTGTTACCACTGAGCCAGAGGTAGGCGCCGTCCGACCACTGCCCCTGGGCGGGCAGCACATCCAGCAGGTGCTGGCTCCAGCCGGGTTGGGCCGGCAGCGGGTTTCCCATGGAACAACCTCCTGGAGAATCGTAGGAAGACACGGCGGGGCCTTCAAGCCCGCAAGGAGGACGCCATGCAGGGACTGGACACGGAGGCGAAGGTGCTGCTGGGCGCCGCGCGCTTCGCCGTGCTGTCGACTTGGTCGGTGCAGGAGCCGGGCTACCCGTTTGGAAGCGTGGTGCCGTTTTTGGCGCTGCCGGACGGGCGCGTGCTGTTGCTCATCAGCGGACTGGCGATGCACACCAAGAACCTGGCCGCGGACGGGCGGTGCAGTCTGATGGTGTTGGCAGGGGGCGCGGGGCTGGACCTGCAGGAGCAGGGCCGGCTCACGCTGGTGTGTGACGCGGTGAAGCTGCCGGATGCCGACGTGCAGGTGCACAAGGGGGCATGGATGGCGCGGCACGCCGGGCAGGAGCGCGTGGTGGCGCTGGGGGACTTCCGGTTCTGGGCGCTGACGGCGCGGCAGAGCCGAATGGTGGCGGGGTTTGGAAAGATGGGTTGGCTGCCGGGGACGGATTGGCTGAAGGCGCCCGTCGTCACGGAGCCTGACCGGGGCTGACCGGGAAGCAGGTCACTGCGGCGTGAACTTCGCGCTGACGTGAAAGACGAGCCGGTCGGTGTCGGTGGCCACCCTTGCGGAGGAGGTGGCGCCGTCCACGGCCAGTTTGAGTGTGTAACGTCCCTGGGCACCCGGAATGGTCACGGTGACGGGGTCCACGCAGCCCGGGCAGGGATGGAAGACAGGTGTGACGTTGGCGCCCTCCAACGTGGCCGAGAATGTCTCCGGCTTGATGGGTGGCACCGTAGAGCACGACAAGGTGGATTGGGTTGGAGGTGGGCGCCAGGTAGCGCAGGAAGACGTTGACCTCAGCGGGGCTCTGTCCGCCACCGGCGAAGGGATTGGCCAGCGTGCCGGGGTACGTGATGGGATCCACCGGGCCAAGGACGTCACGGACTTGGTCGATTTGGAGACGGCTCGTCACGTGCTGTTTGCGTCCGTGGGTCCCAGTCAGGCCTGAGTCCTACTTGGCGCGCTCCGGGCGGGTTCGGGCTTGTCATGCGAATGGTCACCGCCTCACCCGGCAGGAGCGGCGGGTTCCGATGGGGACACCAATCTGAGTCGAAGACGACGTTCATGGGGCCCAGACGGGTCGCCTGAGCGAGGAGGCCGAGGTGGTGTGCAGCAAGTTGGCGGAACCTACGCGAGTCGCCGGCCACCCGCAGGGGCCATGCGATTTCGACAGGTTCACGCGCAGGTCCAGCCTTGGTCGTTCAGCTTGGCTTGGTCCTGTCCCCGGTGGTGGATGCTTCCGGGGGTGCCCTCATCTGGCGGGCCACCGAAGGCCACGACGTTGATGTGCTTATCGCCGATCCGCTCCAGGAGTTGCATCTTCGAGATGAACACGTCCCAATGGTATCCAGCGCCGCCGGGGATGTTGGGTCGGGTCCAGGCGTTGTCCAGGCCATCGACGAACGACGGTTTTCCGGAACGCGTCTGCACGGCAGCTGTGGCGCCCTTCCACCACTCCGGTGGAGGACAGAACGGATAGCGCGCAGCATCCTCGCATGCCGGCAGGCGCCAGTCGAACCGAGCGGTCCACGGAAGCTGAACGTGCCGCGGACGCGCGACGCAGGGAACGGGAACATGGCGGGAAGTTCCTGGTTGGACATAGAGGCGCCACCGCGTGACTTCATCGATCACGATGTTCCCCGTCTGGTGGCGGCGGATGTTCCTGCCCACCACGGGGCGCGCTATCAACACAATGGGTTCGTTCAAGCTCGCCAAACGAAGCACTGACCTCGACATCCTGTCTACCCAAGCCGATGTTGAGAACAAGGCCGCGCAATCGAACATGAGACGAAAGCCCCAGACGCGCGTCACGTCCGTCAGGGGGGTGATGTGCCTCTGCAAAGCTCGCTTGCGCAACTCGGTAAGCCATGGCCGCACCTCTGGATACCGGTGCTCAATTGGGCGGATCAACTCCATCCAAAGCGGTCGCCAGTAATCCTCCACTGCGACCAACTGAGCCTGTGTTTCCTTGAGAAACTCCAGAATCAGCCCAACATCGTGCTGGACCGCGGTTGCGCGGTCTGGACCATCTGTGCGTGCGGCGAAGAACGCCGGATCGATCAGTGCGATCACCGTTCCACCTCGGGCTCGCCACCTTCGTCGTGAATGACGGCAGCGTTGGGACCGGCTTCTTCTGCTGTGGGTCTCTTTGCCATCCCGCCATAGAAGATGGCGCTCTCCTCCTCACTCGACTCGTCCATGAAACCGGCTGGCCAGTGCTCGGCGATCCCGCCCACGGCCGTGAGCTTGCTGTGCTTGACAGTAGAACGACCCTCGGAGTCCTGTTCGACCTCGAGGATGACCACATTCTCGAGGAGCCATGTCTCCAGCGCGCTTCCGGCGCCTGAGCGAGCCACCAAGCCCCGCAGCCTGCGAACGAGATGGTCGCTGTGGGTCTCCACGATCAAACGACGGTTGGACATGGCGAGGCTCACGAGCCAATGGGCGAGAAGGCTCTGCACCTTGGGATGAAGGTGTGCCTCGGCTTCCTCGATAGCAATGTGGGCAAAGCTCTTGCAGCGCTCCGAATACCTGGCGGGGGTGAGGTCACCTTCCTCGAGGCTCAGGAAGCGGAGCGGGTCCGAATACAACCCGAGTTCCACAAGCGGGAGGAGGTAGGCCAAGCCTCGCCCAACGTGGAGCAGGCTCGCGCTGCCGAACAGCAGCCTGAATCCAATCTCGCGGATCTCCTCCACCGACAGCGGCGTTTGGATGGAGAGGGCCTCAAGGACGTCGTTCACCGCGTCCACGAGTGGCCGCTCGCGTAGCGCCTCAGGGATGCTCACGCCGGACGAACCCTGGATGAGTGGCGGGAGATAGTGTACGACCTCGCCGCCGCGACGATGAAGAAGCTGTGCGGCGAGCTCCCCGCTGGCGCCAATCTCCTGGGGCGCCACGTTCGATGCCTTGTAAAGACTTGGTGGCGTGTGACGGGTAGAGCCTAGATACTGAAACTCGGAAAGGAGCTTCTTGAGGGCTTCAAGGGGTTGCGAGAGAAGAATCAGGTACGCGTTGTACCAGGTTCGCTTCTTGTCGCGCGGTCCCCATCCCGACCAGGATAGGTCCGCTTTCAAATAGGGCACAAAGTGGTCCAACTCCACATCGACGTCGAGGGGAACCCTGCCGCGCCAAAGGCACGTCCAGCTCCCCTCCTTGAACGACAGAGTGAACAGGGTCTTGTCGTCGGCAAGGTCCGATTGGAGTCGGATGGCGCTAATTAGCGTTGTGCCTGATGCGTCCACTGTGTCAATCTGGATGGAGGATGTCGCGGGCTTCATTTCAGCCTGCCAGAACTCGTGATCCTCGAATCGGCTGATCCCTGTCCACTTGGCCAGATTGGCCCGATCCGGGCGCCTCGCCTCGTCCGCGGCGCGCTTCATGTCGATCGTCGACTCCCACCGGAGGCCCAGTGTCGGGCCGGAAACGTCGGCGCCATTGGCGGGCCAGCCGAAGGTTAACTCACGGAGGTTGAAGGCTGAAACCACACCGTCGAGATGGATTGGAATATCGGAACGAGGCTCGGCCAGCGTCTGCTTCAGCAAGAGAAGGCATTGGATGATGCTGCTCTTTCCGCTGTTGTTGCAGCCCAGAATCACCGTAAGCGGCGCAAGCGGAATCTCGGTCCGTGATTCAAAGCTCTTGAACCGTTCGATGGTCACCGACAGGAGCTTGGTGCCACTCATGCATCCTCCGGAATCCTCGCGCACTTGCGCGATAGCATGGCCTCGCCACCGGCGTCGCCTCCGCCGCCGCTTTCAGTCGCTCGTCTTGCCTCGAGGGGCGGAGGTCGGAAGACCTCCTCGGCCTGGCGTGGCGGGTCGAGGTCGAAGAGACCGCCACTTGACCGGTTGGTGACTAAGCGGCCCGCGTTTCCACCGTTGGCTGGCGCACCCGCCCGCTTTACAGCCCATTCCCACAAGCGTAAGCCGTGAAGCGTCGCGCGCCCCTTGCGCGCGCGCTGAGGTTGACCGTCATGCCCACGCTGGCCGTGTTGTTCTCCGCTGTCGGGCCCACCGCCCCGGACGCCACCGCGTCCGCGCCGGAGGGAAGCGCCCCGCCCACCCCCGTACCGGTAAGTCCCCAAGGCGGCGTGCTGCTGTCCCGCGCCGACAACGAACGCGTGGCGCACCTGGTGGCCACGGCGCTGCGGGAACGCGGGCACGCGGTCCACGTGCTGGGCGTGTGGGCGGGCGTACCGGTGGAGCGGCTGCGGAACGTGGACGCGGTGGTGAACCTGCTGGAGGGCCTGGAGGGTGACTCCAGCCGCGAAGCCGAAGCCACCGAGGCCCTGCAGCGCGCCGGCATCCCGTTCAGCGGCAACGCGGCAGACACGCTGGGGCGCTGCCAGCGCAAGGAGGTGTGCCGCCGGCTGTTGCTGGAGGCGGGCGTGCCGGTCCCCGCGGGGACGGTGTTGCACGCGGTGCCCATGGAGTGGCCGGCGGGCGTGCCGGCGCCGGTGATTGTGAAACCCGCGCATGAAGACGCCTCTGAGGGGATTGACGCGCGCGCGGTGGCGCGGGACCTGGCTGGGCTGCAGGCCGCGGTGCGCCGGGTGGTGGTGGAGATGGGCCAGCCGGCCCTGGTGGAGCAGTTCATTGACGGGCGGGAGATCACCGCCAGCCTGCTGGGGAGCCCGCCGCAGGTGCTGCCGCTGGGTGAAATAGACTTCAGCACGCTGCCCGCGGGGCGGCCGCGCATTGTGTCCTACGCGGCCAAATGGTGCCCGGAGTCGGACGAGTACCAGTGCACGCCGTCCGTGGGCGCGCGGCTGGACGCCACGGTGACGGCGCGCATTGAGACCATTGCCCGGCGGGCGGCGGCGGCCCTGAAGCTGCGTGACGTGGCGCGCCTGGACCTGCGCGTGGACGCGCGCGGCGGCGCGTGGGTGATTGACGTGAATCCCAACTGTGACCTGGCGCCGGATGCGGGGTTTGCCAAGGCGGCGGCGCGGGCGGGCCTGTCCTACGGCGAGATGCTGGACCGCGTGGTGGCCCGTGCGGTGGCCGCGCGGCCGGACCGGCGCGCGGCGGCTTCCGCCTGAGTCAGGTGGACGCCGGGGTGGACCGCGACGCCACCCGCAGCGGGAGGACCGCGCGGTAGCACGCGCCGCCCAGCGGTGAACCGTTGACCTCCAGCCGGCCACCGTGCGCCTCCGCGCACGCCCGTGCGCCCACCAGCGCCAGCGCCGTGTCGCCGGACGCCACCGACCCCAACGCGTCCGTGGTGCTGCCACGCTCCGCGGGGCTGGCTGCGGCGCCGTCGGTGTGCACCTCCAGGGTGGCTTCGTCCGCGGATTGGGCCAGGCGCAGTTCCACCGTGCCGCCCGGCGGCGTCCCTTCCGCGGCGTGCAGCAGCAGCGTGGCGGTCATCTGCTTGAGCAGCAGGGGGTGCGCGTCCAGCTGGACGTCATTGTCCCCGGCCACGCGCAGTTGGCGCGCCCGCAGCGTCCGGTGGTTCCCCAGGGCGTCCACGCACTCCTGCGCCAGCGCCCGCAGGTCCACCGGCTGCGCGTGGTCCGCCGTGGCGGCGCGCGCGTTCTGCAGCAGCTGCCGGTTGTGGGCAATGAGCCGGTCCAGGGACTCCTTCACGCGCCCGTGGGCCGCCAGCGCCTCCGGGTCCGCGGCGCCGCGTGGGCGCAACCCCGCCAGGTCCAGCATGGCGGACATCAGCGCGTTGTTGCTGTCATGCGCCAGCAGCGCCGCCACAACGCCGCCAAACGCCCGGCGTTCGGCCATCACCAGGGCGCCCTTGAGCTCCAGCAGCGCCGCCGCCGCACGCTCCATGCGCCGCAGCACCCACCACGCCGCCAGCCCCACCGCGCCGGTGGTCACCACCACAAAGCCAACGTCCACCCACAGCTGCAGGCGCACCAGCTCCGTCTTGTCCTGCGCAAGAAAGAACGCGAGGTGCCCCAGCACCTGGGTGGTGACAAAGGCGACGGCAAAGTAGCCGCCGGCCAGCCACAGGGAGTACTTCCAGCGCCGCGCCATGGCCGCGCAGCTTTGACACGGGCAGGCGGTGGATTCAACGCAGACGTGACCGCGGACGGGAGACGCAGGACCTGCGCGAGGCCATGGTCCGGCGCCCGTGGGGGTTCACTGGCGCGGGCGCATGAAGATGAACGCGCTGGTGCCGCCGTTGGCGGTGGTGGTGCCCACCAGGCGCCAGCCGCGCGTGCCCAGTTCGTCCAGTTTGGCGACGATGCGGTCCGCCTTGGGATAGGCGGGCGGGATGAACAGGTTGTACTCCACCGCGTCCGGTGATTCCGGTGCGGCGCGCGCCGGAGCGGCGGGTTCCTGGTCCACGCGGTCCTGCCCATTGGCCCAGGCAGACGGAGTGAGCAGCGGGTGCAGCAGCGCGCCCAGCACCCATCCCACGGCCACCAGGCCAACCTGTCCCATCCGGTTCCTCATGGTGTTCCTCCGGCCCCCGCGGTGCGGCCCGCGGGGGGTGGTCACGGTTTGCCCCCGCTCAGCGCGGTGTAGGTCTCCGCCGGGATCTGCCCGGCCAGGTCCTGCAGCCGCTCCACGGGTGCCTTGTCCAGGCGGGCCTGCAGGCGTTCGGCGTCTTGGGCAATGAGGCCGGGAAGGAGCATGAGCTGCCAGGCCATGGCGCCGTTGAGGTTGAACGCCAGCGCCACGGTGCGCCCGTCAGGCAGGGGCACCGCCACCTGCGGCAGGCGCACCATCACGGTGACACCCACCGCGCCGTCCGGGTAGCGGCTGCCGGACAGGACCTCGTCCGTGACACGCATGGCCATGGCTGCACCGTCCACGCCCTGGGTGCCCTGCATGGTGGCCGTGCGGGCCTGGGTGGCCTGCAGGAGGGCGCGCTGCACGGCGGGGCGCTCGGTGGGGAACTCAGCGGCGTACGCGTCCAGCAGGTGGTTGATGCCGGGGTAGGCCGGGGCGTCCGCCAGGTTGAGGCGCCCCAGCGCGGCTTTCAGCAGCTTGAGGCGGAACAGCACGGGGCCGCCCAGCCGGCCGGGCTCAAACCCGGCGGGGAGCGTGCCGGCATAGAAAGGGGGGAAGAACTCCCCGGGCGGCACCCCGCCAGCCACCAGCGGGTCGTCCCCCGCCAGCAGCAGCGCCGCGGCGACGACGCCCGGCACCCCGACGGCCTGCGTTCCGTTCCACGGCGTACCCTTGGCGGGCGGCTTGCCCGTAGCCCAGGCGCGCAGGAACTCCGCGCGCGCCTCCGGCGTCCGCAGCGGTTCCGTGGGTTCCGCAGGGCGCCAGTCATAGCGGCGGTGGACCACCGCGGCGGCGCGCAGGTCCACCGCGCTGCGGGCGTTCTCCACGGTCACGGTGGCAGAGAGCTTGCCGGACACGCTCTGGCGGCGCGCCAGCACCTGCGCGTGCAGGTCAAAGCCCTCCAGCAGGGCGGTGAGCGGGTCCATGGTCAGCCACGGGTAGCCGGTGAGGGTGGAGCGCGCGTCCGGGCCGGTGCGGTCCAGGGCCCGCTGGATGACCATCCCCAGCGCCAGCCGGGCCACCCGCCCCGGCAGCGCCTGTTCCAGGGCGCCGTCCTCCTGCGAGGTATCCGCCGCCGGCAGGGAGGTCCACGCAAGCTCCGGGTACGCCGTGAGCCCGCCCTTCTCGTCGCGGACCGCCAGGCCGCGCGCCCACGGGGTCTCCGGCGCGCCCAGCACCACCGCGGCCGGGGCGCCCGCCGTGGCCAGCGCCGCCGGCCCCACCGATTCCTTGCCGGCGTGCAGCACCACGTCGCGCGCGCGGTCCAGCAGCAGCACCGCGTCCTTGCCGGAGGGGGAGGCCAGCGCCTCCTCCACCGCTGCGCGTTCGCCCTCGTCCGGAGTCAGTGCGCGGGCCACCGGCAGCCGCGTCCCCTTCACGGTGGCAAACGCGCCTTCACCGGCCTCCGCGCGCAGTACCACCACGCCCCGCCGGGGCAGGCCCTTGCCGTCCTTCCGACACGACGCGGCGCCCCCCACGGCCAGCGCCGCCGCTGCGATGACCGCGAGCACCGACCGCATACCTTCGGCTGCCATGACACCTCCGGATGCGCCGGGTGCAGCGCGTCAGCGCCCACGCCGCAGTTCCACCTTCACCTGCCCGGTGGCCTTGCCTCCCAGCGACACCATGGAACGCCAGGGGGTGTACCCATCCACGGTGACCTCCACGGTCACCTTGGCTTGGGGCTCCAGGCCCACCAACAGCACGCTTCCCACGCCCACCGGTGTTCTCTCCACGGTCACGCGCGCACCCGCCGGCACGGCCAGCAACAGTTTGCCCACGGCACCGCCCACCCGGTGGGTCCGCACCGGCGGAACTATGGGCGCGGGTTTGAGCACGTCCGGCAGGGCGGCCTCCGGCGCCGGCGGGCGGGACTTGGGGCCGGAACCTTCCGGTTTGGCGCGCACCGGCGGTGGTGGCGGCGGTGGTGGTGGTGGCGCGGGGGGTGGCGGAGGCCGAAGCGCCGCGGGCGCGGGGGTCATGCGCGTGCGCAGCGCGGCGCGCGGCGGCGGCGGGGGGGGAGGCGGCGGCTCGTGGTCGTCCAGGTCAACGGAAAGGTCATCCTCCGGGTTGTCCGGGGGTGCCACACCCAGGTCATCCGACGACGGTGCGTCCACCATGATGGTGCGCGCGGCATCTTCCGCCGGGGCGGGCGGCCTGGACGGCCGGCGCGTGGTGGGCGGGGGAAGGGTGGGAGCCGGCGGGGGCACTTCGTCCATGGTCGTCGCCACCGGGCCAAACACGTCGTCCGCGGCCGCGGAGACCGCGCCGCGTGCGCCGTCCCGTTCGTGCTCCTTGTCCGAGGCGAGGATGGCCGCGATGACCGGGTCCTCCGACGGGTCATCCCGCGGGGGCGGTTCCTCGTCGTCCAGATGGGTGACCGCCGGCCGGATGCCGCTCTCCGGTGCAAAGGAATCCTCGTCACCCAGGTAGGGGTTGGCCACGCCGTCACGGTCCAGCTGCGCGCGCACCTCCTCCACAAAGCTGGGGCCGCCCAGCATGGTGGCGTCCGCCTCCTCCAGCGGGGGCGGGGCGGGGCGCCGCGCCCGGGACGCTGCCAGCGAGCGCCTGACGTGGGCCACCTCCTCCGGCGTGGACATCATCGTCGCCGCTTCGGGCTCCAGCGTGGCGGGCAGTTCGCGGGAGGGACGGGACGCTTCGTCCAGGTCCAGCACCATGGTGGAGGCCACCGGGTCCGGCTTGGACGGCGGCGGTGGCGGCGGCCGGGCCGCGGACTTGCCGGGCGTGATGGGCACCGCGCGGGCCTTGCCCGACGGCGACGGCTTGGGGGGAGGAGGGAGCTTGGCGGCCATGGCGGGCGCCCGGGGGCCGGGCAACGGATGGGCAGTCTGGCAGCAGGAGCGGGGCCTTGAAAAGGGAGCGGCCCGGCGGTTCACCCGCGCCGGGCCAGTGTGGCCTCCGCCAGCAGGGCCAGCGGCAACAGGAGCAGCAGCAACGACCACAGCGGCTGGCGCGGCACGCCGTCCGTGCCGCCGCGGCCCACCAGTTCAGACCCCGCCGGCAGCCGTGCGGCAATCTCGTCATCCGTGAGCGCCACCAGGTCGCTTTCCTCCGGCGGCGGCCAGGCCGCATAGCGCTCTGAGGGGATCTCCGTGGCCGGACCGTCCGCCGGGGCAATGAAGACGCGGTGGAGGCCCGTGACGGTGGCGGCCGGGAGGCTGACCTGCGTGTCCTCCGCGCGGATGGGCACCGCCGTGCGCGGCCCACCGGGCGCCTCCACGGCGACGGAGGAGGCCCCGCGCGGCAGCGGAATCACGCGGGGGACGTGCACCGCCTGGTGGCGCGGACGCCCGTCATCCAACGCGTCCGCCAGGTGCAGCACCAGTTGCTGCATCAACGGCAGGAAGCCCGGGCGGATGGCCAGGTCAGACCAGTCACGGTCAATGGACGTGGCCCACAGCAGCACCCGCCCGGCGCCCACCCGGCGCTCCACCAGCGCGGGGGCCTGGTTGGAGAACCGCATCAGCACCTGCCGCTCCGCCCGGCTCCCCGGCTCCAGCAGCAGCACCGTGTGGGTCTGCGCGCGCGCCAGCCCCTCCGGCCGCTCGCCGTTGAATGGCGCAAACACCGGGTGGCTGGTGTCCACCGCGCCAATGCCCAGCACCTCGCGGTGGGCGGGATCCTCCAGCTCCACGCGGCTCTTCTCGCCCCGCAGGGGCTGCGGGAGCAGCCCGCCCAGGGCGCCGTTGTAGAAGTCCACGTCCACGCGGTCCCCGCCGCTGATGAGCAGCCCGCCGCCGCGCTCAACGTGGCGCTCCAATGCGCCCACCGCTTCGCGCGGGAGGTTGCGCACGTTGCACAACAGGATCACGTCCGCGGCGTCAATGTCCGCCACCGTGGGGGCGGTGGTCAGCACGCGCTGCTGCAGGGTCCCGCCGCCCGGCGGGGAGGCCGCCAGCGCGCGCTCCAGGTAGAAGACCTCATCCCGCCAGGCCACCGTCTGCGGGTCCCCATCCACGACGAGCACCTGCACCTCACGCGGGGCCTGCACCGGCAGCATGAGCACGTCATCCAGCGCGTACGCGTCCGCGTCCAGGCGCACCGCCAACTCATGGAACGGGTCCGCACCCTTGGGCAGCACGTGCGTGAAGCGCCGCCGCGTGGGGCTGCCGGGAACCAACTCCACGTCCGCGCGGGCCACCGCGGCGCCGTCCACCCACAACGCCGCGCCCGTGGCTACCGGCGCGGTGGCGCCGAACACCTCCGCCTCCCACTCAATGGCCACCGCCCGCGGGCCGGCCTCCGGCGCCGCGCGCGCGGTCAGCGCCCGCACCGCGCGGTTGGGGGGCGCCTGGTCATCCGGCCGCACCACGCGGACCTGCGCCCCACCCAGCTCCAGCCGCGCCCCGGCGGGCCAGCTGTGCCGCGCGGCGTCCGTGAAGACGGTGATGCGGCCCCCCTCCGGACCCAGCGCGGCGCGCGCCCGCACCAGGCACGCCGGCAGGTCACCCGCCGCCACGGACGGGCGG
>JACRCW010000125.1 GCA_016218805.1 Deltaproteobacteria bacterium
CGCCCGCGCCGCCGCCCCCTGCCCCGCTGCGTCCCGCGCGCGCGGCCGCCCCGCCCGTGCCCCCTGCGCCCGCCGCTGCCGCCCCGCGCCCGCCACGCATCCTGGGGAAGAAGAGCCCAGGGCGCTGAGCCGCCACGCCAGGAGCCACCATGTCCGAACACCGGTACTACGAGTTCTGCGCCCTGGATCGGCCCCTCACCACGCGCGAGCAGGCAGCGCTGCGCCGGGCCTCAACGCGCGCCACGATCACGGCGACGCATTTCACCAACGTGTACGACTACGGCGACTTCCGCGGGAACACCGACGCGTGGATGGCAAAGTATTTCGATGCGCACCTCCACACCGCCTCCTGGGGCACGCACCGGTTCATGCTGCGCGTTCCCGCGGACACGGTGGACGCGCGCAGCCTGCGCCCCTACTGCCGGGGTCCGTCGCTGCGGGCCGCGCGCGCCGTGCGTTGCCCGGGGTGGTGAAGTCGCCACGGGGGATGCCACAGTGCGCGCATGAGGCGGATCTCCACCCTCCTGGTTGTGCTGTTGCTGGCGTGTTCGCCCCGCACGGGAGACACGGATGCAGGTGTGGGCGCCGCCGACGCAGGTGGCGTGGTTCCCGACGCTGGCGCGGGCGCAGCTGACGCGGGCGGGGAACTCCCGGACGCCGCGGGCGCGGTGCCAGACGCCGGCCCTCCGGATGCCGCGTGGGATGCAGGAACGGTTGAGGACGCCGGGATGGATGCGGGCACGCCCGACGCGGGCCCCGTGGATGCCGGGCCGGGAACGTGGGAGTCCTGCTGCGCCAGCCGCGGGGGCTGCACCACGGACGCGGACATGGCGGCGTGCTCCACGTTGCCGGCGGCCTACGGTGACTGCGCCGTGGGAGGAACCGCCGGGATCTGCGTGGCAACGGGGCAGTGCGGCGGCGCGTGGGTCAACACCGCGGGCTACTGTCCCGGACCCGCAGACATCCAGTGCTGCACGCCGCCCTCCTCGTCAGGCCAGGCGTGCACCGGCACCGAGTGGCCGCTCCCCAACACGGGCCTGGCGGCGCCCGCGCTGGATGCGCGCTGCCCGGACGGGATGACGGTTGTGGCGGGCACCACCTGCGTGGACCGCTGGGAAGCGGCGCTGGTGGAGCTGCTGCCGGACGGCGGCACCGGTGAATGGTCGCCGTACTTCAACCCGGGCACCCGGCGTATGCGGGCGTTCTCCGCGCCGGACGCGGTGCCGCAGGGCTACATCAACGGCAACCAGGCCGAGGCCGCCTGCCAGGAAGCGGGCAAGCGCCTGTGCACGTCCACGGAGTGGTGGCGGGCGTGCCGAGGCGCGTCGTCGTTCATCTACCCGTATGGCAACACGCGCCTGCCGGGCGTGTGCAACGACGCGCGCAGCCTGCACCCCGCCATTGAGTACTTTGGCGCGGATGACCCGGACCCGTTCTCCAAGATCCAGCACCCGTGCCTGAACCAACTGGCCAACGGCCTGGCGCGGACCGGCGCGCACCCCTCCTGCATCACCCAGGACGGCCTGCTGGACATGATGGGCAACCTCCATGAGTGGGTGGCCGACGCCGACGGCACCTTCCGCGGCGGGTTCTACGTGGACACCGTCATCAACGGGAACGGTTGCCTGTACGCCACCACCGCGCACACGCGGCCCCACTGGGATTATTCGACGGGCTTCCGCTGCTGCGCGGACCCACGCTGAGACCCGACCGAACCCTTCCAGCGCTGTCGATGGAGGCCCTCGGGAGGGCGAGCCTCCTGGCGAGCCCGCGGCAACGCTTTGGCCATGCGGAATCGAGCCTACGGAAGCAACTGACAGGCAATCGATTGCTTCAGCGATGCAGCAACATGCCAGTGGAATGATTCGGACTGCCTCATGATGGCAACGTGTTGCTGCATGCTGGCACGCAAGTGCCATGTCAACGCAACCATCAACGTTATAACGACATGGTGTTGCTTCAAATAGACTCTACAATCCATCCTATGGCATTCACATTGCCTCTGTAATGAATGATGTTGTACAAAGCTGGCAACACTCAACCACAAGTTGGCAAGGAGGAGCCATGGCAGCGCAGAAGAAGAAGCGAACCTACTTTCCACCGAAGACGTTTGACGATGACCTGGTGGCCCTGGCCGCGCTGTTCAAGCGGAAGGGCTGGTCATTCAGCAACGTGGATATCGCCGCACTGACGGAAGCCGGTGTGACCCAGCGCGAGGAGCGCGAAGCGCACGACGAGGCCGAGTTGCAGTTCCGCAACCTTCATGAGGCGTTTGGGCAGGCGCAGGAACAGCGGCACCAGGCGTTTTCGGCGGCCCTCAACGCGGCGCGGGGCGCTTTCAAGAATGACCGCGCGGTGAGCAAGGAACTGGAGAAGTTCACGCGCAGCGCCAAGCGGACGGTCAAGAAGACCGGGTGACTCCCCGGTCAGAGAACGTCCGCTTCAATCCAGCCGGCGGAACACGCGCACCGGCCCGGGGAACCCCGCCGCCACCACGGCGTTGGGGGAAACCGACAGCGAACCGTCCGCGGCCACATTGACCAGCACGATCCCGTTGCCCGCCGCGCCGCTGACGTACGCAAACCGCCCCGACGGTTCCCACGTGACGAACTCCGTCCCCGTGGCCACCGTGGCCGTACCGCGCGCGGTCATGGCCCCTGTCTTCCACGCGACGTCATAGCTGCGCAGGTTGTCCGTGGCCGCGGTGGACAACAGCAGCGCGCGCGCACCATCCGCGCTGAACACCAGGTCAAACGCATTGGCCACGGTGGGGCCGGTGCCCACGCGCGTGAGCCCCTCCGGGTCCCGGCTCACCTCAAAGATGGCGACGACCCCCGTGCCCTGCAGCGCATAGAGGAAGCGCCCGAATGGGTGCATCCGCACGCGCGTCACGTTGGTGAGCGCCACCGTGCGCGGCGTCCCGTCATGGAAGCGCGCGGAGAGTCCGGTGCCGTCCGCGTAGAACTCGCCGTTCAGGTCATCCACGTCCATGGCCGTGCGCGCTGATGCAAAGTCATCCTGGACGCCGTCTGCCAGCACGCCGTCATCCGCCAGCGCAAACCGGTAGCTGGAGGTGACCGCCGGAGCACCCCACACGCGCGCCCGCCCGGAGGCCACCAGCAGGCGCCGCGGCGTGGCGACGGCGCCAACGGCGGTGTCCGTGGCCGTCAGGGTGCCGTTGAGCACGTTGATGCCCCAGGAGGCCACGCCGGTTGCCGTGGCGCCGTACAGGAAGCGCCCGGCGCGCGGGAGCAGCAGCGTGGAGGTGGTGAACGCGGTGGCGAACACGGAGCCGCTTGCCGTGAGCGTGCCGGTTTGCGCGTCAACGGAATACGCGGAGATTCCGTCCGCCCCCAGGTGGGCGACGTACGCCCAGGCGGCACGCGGTTGCGCGGGCGCGGCGGACTGGAACAGCGCGGGGCGGCCGAACCAGAAGCAGCCCAGGCATTCGGATACCTGCTCCAGGGCCCCGGTCCGGGCGTCCAGGCGGAAGGTGGCCGCGAACCCGTCCGGCGTGGACGCGAACACGAAGGTCCCGGTGGGATCCACCAGCGGGTTGTAGAAGCCCGGGAGCGTGCCCACCTCAACAAGTGCACCGTTGGGGTCGCCGGCCGCGTAGACGTGGAGGCTGGCAGGCTGGTCTTCGCCCAGGAACACGAACCGGCCGCTGGGATCCATGTCCGCGCCGTAGAGGCTGGACGGCCCGTTGGTGACGGTGCCCACCGACACCGGCGCGCGGGTGGCAGGGTCCAGCAGGACGGGCACGAACTGGTTCGCCACCTCGTCATAGACCCAGGCGAACCGCCCGCGGGGATCCACGCCCACCCAACTGAAGCCGCCGAGCGTGCGCCCCAGGTCCAACGACCCCACCAGCGCGGGCTCCACGCCGGCGGCGCCGAGCACCCGGTAGCCGAACGAACCCGTTGTGTCGGCGAGGAAGAGCCCGCGGCCACCCGGCTCCACGGCAAGGCCCGCGCGCCCCATGTTGGAGAACGTGCCGGTCACCGTGGCCGCCCCGGCGGCGGGCAGGTCCGCCAGGACCAGCGTTCCGTCTGACGCCAGCAAGGCCGCCAGCGTCCCGCGGTGGTCAAACCCGAAGCCGACGATGTTGGAAGGCAGCACCGGCCCGGAGCCCGCCGCCGCCGCCAGGTGCCCGAACGCCGTGTCCAAGCCGTAGCGCTGCAGTTTGTCCGTGAAGACCCCGTCCGCGCCCGCCGTGGGGCTGACCCAGAAGGCGTAGGTCCCGCCGGCCGCCGCGCGGGATCCCTCCAGGATGAGCTGACCGGTGGCGCTCAGTGAGAGCACCCTCAGGGTCTGCCCCATCGGCGCCACCAGCATGCGCACCGGGTCGGGTTGGCAATCCGCCGGGCAGGTGTCCCCGTCGTCACTGTTCCCGTCGTCACAGGCCTCCACGCCCAGGTGGAGAAAGCCGTCACCGCAGCGCGCGGACTGGCAGGTGGTGGGGCAGCCATCCAGGTCGTCCTGGTTGGTGTCATCGCAGGTTTCGCCGCCGTCACGGATGAGGCCGTCCCCGCAGCGGGCCAGCAGGCAGTCATGGGTGCAGTCGTCCGTGTCCCAGGGGTTGCCGTCGTCGCACTGTTCGGAGCCGTCACGCGTCTGGCCGTCACCGCACCAGTGCAGTTCACAGGCACCGGCGTCCGTGCAGTCACACACGCGGGTGTCCACGCCCAGGGTGGCGCAGGCGCCGCCGCAGTTGCGCTCGCCCGGTGCGCAGCAGGCCCAGGCCCCGGCATCCGCCACCGGCCGCGTGCACGAATCCGACCCGGTACACGCGCCACCCGCACCGCAGCGCGGCCCGTCCGATGTGCAGTGGTCCGCCAGACGAGGGTCCCAGGCAGCGCACGGGTCCACCACGGCGGCGTCCGCGGCGTCCGGGACGGCCGCATCCCGGGGGCCGGCGTCAGGCGGCACGGCAGCGTCAAGTGGCCCGGCGGCGTCAGGTGGCCCGGCGGCGTCTGGGCGTGCGGCATCTGGGACGGCGGCATCCGCGGGGCTGCCGGCGTCCGGTGGGCCACCGCCGTCCGGCGGCTGGGTCCCGCCATCCGCGGCGCCACCCTCCCGGCACGCGCCCACGCCGGTGTCACAGTGACCGGACGCGCAGTCCGCGTCAGACGAGCAGCGTGCAACCTGCAACAGCGGGCAACCGGACCCCGCCAACCAGAGCGCCGCGCCCGCGGCGGCGACGATGAAGCGCCAGTGCATGGGCCTCCCCTATGTGACGGCCCAGTCATACAACAACCTGCCAGCGTGCCAACGCCCAACACCCTTGGTACAGGGGGCGCCTCAAACCCGGAGACCCCGCATGACCTTGGCCTGGAACACCCAGTGGACGTTGATGTGCGCCGTGACGGCGGTGTGCGCGTGTGCGCCCGGACCGGAGCAGCATGACGAGCCACCGCCCTTTCCCCCACCGCGCGTGGGGGGCAGCCCGGAAACGGACGCGCTGGCGGATGCGCCGGCGCGTTGCGGGCAGCTGGCGCACAGCTGGTTGCGCTCCGCGGAACTGGGCACCGTGGTGGCCCGCGGCGAGGTGGTCCACCACACCGCGGATTTCCTGGAAGGGATGATCCTGGCCGCCGGCGTGGACCCGCCGCGGACGCCCATTTACGACGCCAAGGTGGCCACAGTGACCTACCGCACGCAGGACCGCGGCGTGCTCATGGACGCCACCGGCCTGCTGGCGTGGCCCTACGGGCTGGAGCGCGGCCGGCGCCCGGACATCCTGCTGCTGCTGCACGGGACGCAGGGTTTCACGGACGGGTGTTCGTTGGATCAGAACGCGGACACCAAGGCGCTGGCGGGGTACTTTGCGTCCCTGGGTTACGCTGTGATGGCGCCGGACTACCTGGGCCTCAAGGCCAATCCGCCGCCCACGGGTTTCCCGCACCCCTACCTGGTGGGCCAAGCCACGGCCATTGCGTCACTGGACATGGTGCGGGTGGCCGCGCACATGGGCGGCCCGGAGTATGACGACGTGCTGCCGCTCCCGCGGGTGGTGCTGCTGGGCGGCAGCCAGGGCGGCCACGCGGGACTGTGGGTGGACCGGCTGGCGCCCTACTACGCGCCGGAACTGGAGTTGCTGGGCGGCGCGGTGACGGTGCCCCCGGCAGACCTGGTGGGCGAGGTGGAACGCGCGCTCAGGGAGGTGGTGGACGCCACGGGCAACACCATGGCCGTGCTGGGCACCGCGTCCTCCTGGTACGGGCTGCAGTCCCGCCTGGGTGAGGTGTTCCGCACCCCGTACGACGTGGACGTCCCCGCGGCGCTGGTGGCCAGCTGCGACCCCGGGGACGCCATTCCGGCGGGCGCCGGGTTGACCACCGTGTTCCAACCGCTGCTGCTGGACGCCGCCACGGCGGGGACCGTGGCCCAGGTGGAGCCCTGGGGTTGCCTGTTCCGGGAGAACGGCCTGACAACAACCTCCGTGGTTCGGCGCAATCCCGCCGCGGCGTCGTACGGGCTGCTGTTTATTTTTGGCGAAGCCGACAGCCTGGTGCACACGCCCATTGAGCGGGTGGCCTACACCGCCCTGTGCCAGGCGGGGGTGCCCGCGCAGTACCTGGAGTGCGCCGGCGCCTCCCACACGCGCGCCACGTTGTGGGCGTTGCCGGAGATTGCGGACTTCCTGGACGCGCGGGTGGCCGGGCAGGCGTTGGTGCCCGCGTGCGCCGTGAGCGCGCCGGTGCACTGCCAGGGGACACCGCCCCCGTGAACGGCCCCGCGGGGGGGCGCCACGGAACCTGACAGGCGCTCCGGCGCAGGGCAGCATGGGGCGGGCTGGAGGGCCGTCAGCATGAGCGCAGCGTGGTGGCTGGGAGTCGTCGTGGTGGCGGTGGGGTGCACGCCGCCGGATGGCAGCAACCGCTGGTCCAAAGAGCCGTCCAACACCGGGGAGGATCTGCGCGCCGTGCACGCCTGGGCGCGCAACCGCGTGCTGGCCGTGGGGACCAACGCGCGCACGGTGGCCAACGTGGACGGCCAATGGCGCGAGCGCAACCTCCAGAGCCAGGACACGCTGACGTCACTGTGGGGCGTGGACGACACCGACGTGTTCATTGTGGGCGGACTGGAAGGCAACCCCGGCCACGGCATTGCCTGGCGCACCACCACGGGTTTCTTCACCTACAACGCCATGGCCCTGCCGCTGGGCACGGACATGCTGCGCAGCGTCCATGGCACCAGCGCGCAGGACGTCTGGGCGGTGGGAGACAACAACACCGCGGTGCATTTTGACGGCACCCGCTGGCTGCCCAGCCCCATCCCCAGCCCCACCAACCTGGGAGGCATCCACTTCAACGCGGTCTGGTGCCGCAGTGACGTGGCCTGCTGGGCCGTCGGCACCGCGGGCATGGTGGCGCGCTGGAACGGGTCCCAGTGGACCGTCACGGCGGATGACACGCTGGGCCGCACGCTGCGGGCGCTGCATGGGACGGACAGCTTTGTGCTGGCGGTGGGGGATGACGGTGCCATCCTGCGCGAAGAGGCGGCGACCCCCGGCGTGATGTCGCCCGAGGGCGCCCCGTCCGGCCAGCGGGACCTGCTGGCGGTGTGGAGCGCGGCCTCGGACAACTCCTGGGCCATGGGCGCGGTGGAAGACTCCAGCTACGCGGTGGTGCTGCGCGTGGACGGCACCACCGACTGGGTGGAGTCTGACAAGCCCCGCAGTGACTACGCCATCCGCTCCATCCATGGCCTGGCGCGGGACCTGGCCTGGGCGGTGGGTGACCGGGGCACCATCTTCCGCCTGGGCAACTGACGGACCCGCCCCGCCACCCCGACGGGGGTGTGATGCGGGATGGTTGTAGAACGGGAACGACAGGGGTGCCATGGGTTTGGCATGTCTCGCGGCCCCCTGACAAAGCGGCCCGCCTGGCGACGTCGGCCCCGCGTTGCGTTCCGGCTGGTCGCCATGGAACGGAGGC
>JACRCW010000126.1 GCA_016218805.1 Deltaproteobacteria bacterium
AACATTGTCAAGACCGATCCCAGCCGCACCCTGGGCGTCCCCAACACCCGCAAGCGTGCGGGCGGTGACCGCAAGTACTTGATTCACCTCATGACTGGAGCCCTCATCATGTAAGGCCTGTCAGAATGCGACCGCCCTGCGCGGTGGTGCCACTGTCGCAGGCGGAACTTGCGCCCGTGGACATTTCGGTGTCGCAGACCACGGGCAACTACTTCGGCACCACCGTGGAGGTCACGGCAACGCCCGCGGGTTCGTTCCTGTTTGACCGGCGCGCCCGGAGCACGCTGGTGGTGACCGACAGTGCGCCGATGGCCCCCCAGTCCGTGCGGCTCTTCCTGCCGCCGGGTGACTGGACACTCCGCGCCTTCCGTGACGCCGACGGGGATGGCCTGCCAACGATTCTCAGCGGGACGCCGGGGGATGCACAGGCCGCCGCCGTGGTGCCGGTGGGCGTGGGGGGCGCCTCCGCGACACTGGTGTTGGACACGCCCACGCTGGCCGGCACGTACACGGGCCTGGATGCGTATGCCGCCACGCACCGCAACAGCCAGGATGCGCCCGGATGCGGAGGCTTCCACGTGGAGGCCACCGCGGTGGTCCAGGGCAGCGCAGCGGAACTTGACCTGCCGCAAGTGCGCGGACCACGCGGCTACGCCGTCCTTGTTGACGACGGCGATTGCGACCGGGGCGGGCTTGGCGTGTCAGGGAGCTTTGACAACCGGCAGGGTGATGGCCGGCTCACCGCGGGGTTTGCAGATGCCGCGGACATCGACAGCGGCGAATACCTGTTCGCGTGGCGCAACTCCGTCCACGACATGATCCACATGCAGCGGGACACCATCGCCTCGCCGCTGATCCGGTTCCCGCTGTTCACGCCGCTCGCCTTGCCGGACGGGGCGCGTCCTTCCGCCACCACGGCTCCGCACCTGGAATGGGCCGCCGTCCCAGGCGCGGACGCCTACCAGCTGGCGTGGACGCCGGTGGCTGAGCTGTCCACGTGGGTGGGAACCACCACGCGGGACACGTTCCTGGATCCCGCCGGGCTGCTGGATGGCACCGCGTACCGGTTTGACCTCCAGCCCCTCGCCTATCACGCGGGTGTCGTCGGCAACCTGGAGGCCCGTGGCTACGCCGCGCAGGGCAACGCGTTCATCATTGATACCAGCGGTTCGCGCACGGTCACGTTTTCCGGCGCCATCCGGAACCACACCGTGCTCTCCGGGAGAGTGTTTGTGTTTGCCAGGGGATGCCAGCGCCAGGGCGGGGGTGACCCGGCGGACTGCGGGTACGATCCTCAGGCCACGACGACCCTGTCCATGGGAGCGCTGTCCTACTCCGTGGCGGTCCTGCGCACGTCCGTGGTGGGCCGCGGGAGCGTGGAGGCGTACCTGGAGGTCCCCGGCGGGGACCCGGGCGGCAACAACCAGGTGCAGGCACGCCGCGCCGCGCTGGACGGCACGCTGGGGGCCACGGATGTGGACTTGGACCTGTGGAAGATTCCCGTCCTGTATGACCCGCCGGAGGGTGAACGCGGCACGGGGGACGCGCCCCACTTCACGTGGGAGAACTACCTGCTCACCCCCGGCGAGGCACCACCGGTTTTCAGCCTGGTGTTCTTTGCCGAGGCGGTCACGCCCTCCGGCGGATTCCCGGCCATTGCGTGGGGACTGCCGGCGGACGCCACGGAATGGCCGGGGGCGCCCAACGCCGTGGACGTCCGCCTGCTGGCCACCACCCAGCCCAGCGAAGCCGACCTCTCCAGCGCGACCTCCTGGCGGTGGGGCGTGGTGATGCTGGAGTGCGCATTTGGCGACCTGGCGTATGACGCGTGCGTGACCACGGCCATCGCGGATGACGGGCCGACCGTCGTCGCCACGCACAGCCTGTTCACGCAGAACTGAGCGCGGGCGACACGTCCGCACGGGCTGGGCTATCGTCCGGGCTCCGGGGCGGGGGAGGCCACATGACGCGACAGCTGTTGGGGTCCGGCTTGGCGGGGGTGGCGTTGCTGGTCCTGGCGTGCCCGTCCGGCGGTGATGACGACACCTCCGCATGCAACAGCACGCACGACTGCGATTCCAACCGAATCTGCGACAACGGCCAGTGCGTAGCCCCGGTGCAGGGCGACGGGGGTGTCGCCGGCAGCAGCGGTGGGGCGGCCTCCTCGGCGTCCGCGCCGGCCTCCGGGAGCAGCGCCGGCTCAGGCACCAGCCATGCCGCGGGGAATTCCTCCCGCGGCTCTTCCAGTTCGGCGCGCGCCAGCACGTCCGTACCCGCCAACACCACCGGGACGGTGGTGACCACCGAATACGCGCCCGAACAATTGCGGGAAGGCGGCGTGGTGATCCTGCGGCTGCACCTGGGCGCCACGCCTTCGCGCACCGTGAGCTGCCCCATCGACTGGACGGGCGCCGCGGCCCAGGCGCGGGCGCTGCCGTCTTCCTTCTCCGGTGACGCGGACACGCTCAGCGTGCTGGTGGAAGCACCCCAGGACCGCGAAGCGGAGACTCCGGACGTCCTGCTGGCGCAGGTGGGCGCGTGCACGTCCTTGGACGCGCGCTTCATGGGCGTGGATCCGCCGGACCTGGCCATCCCGTTCCTGGATGATGACCTGGCGGGGCTGGCGTTCACGCCGGACCCGGTGCACCTGCTGGAGGGTGACCGGGTGGTGGTGGGCGTATACGTGACCAGCCAGCCGGCGGTGGACCTGGAGTTGTCCGCCACGGTGGAGGACGCGGCGGGGCGGCTGCAGGCGGCGCCCGCGCTGCTGGCCATCCCGCGGCTGTTCTGGACGCTGCCGGCGGAGCTGACACTGCAGGTGCCGCCGGACGCGGTGGCCACGCCGCGGCGGGACATGCTGGTGCGCGTGCGCGTGTCCACGGTCGGCGCGGGTCCCTACCAGGACCTGGAGGCGGTGCTGCCGGTGCGCCAGCAGCCGGACACGGTGGTGGTGTCCGCCCCGGTGGTGGTGGCGCGTGAGGGTGCTCCGGCCATTGATGTGCCGGTGACCTTCAGCCCTGCGCCGGCCTCCCCGGTCACGGTGAGCGTGAGTTCGTCCAGCGCGCGCCTGGCGGTGAAGGGGCCGGGCGGGCTGGTCTCCTTCACGCTGGAAGCGGGCCCCGGCGGTCCGGTGCTGCTGAACCTGACCGTCAGTGATGACAGCCTGTTCCAGGCGGACGAAGCCGCCACCGTGACGCTGACCTTTGACACGGTGGATCCCGTCTACCAGGGCCTGGGCGCGCACGCGCTGCCGGTGACCCTGGCCAACAATGACCTATGGACGTACCTGACGGGCGCGGCGGTGATGCCCGGTGGGGGCGTGGCGGCGTTTGATGCCACGTGCCGGTCAGACGTCCGGCGCCCGTCCGTGTACCCGGAGCCAACGTGGGCGGCGCTGGTGGGATCCGCGCAGCGCACGCCCGGCTCACCGCACTGGGTGCTGCAGCCCTACTCCACCTACCATGAGCAACCCGGCGGTCCCGGAACCTCCCGGGCGGTGTTCTCCACGGACGCGCAGGCCCGCGTGGTCTTCCCGGTGCAGAGCTACCAGTCCGCGTATGAGAACACCTGGACGGGCCTGGCGGGCGACACAACGCCCATCACGACGGACAACTGTGACAACTGGACCAACAGCACCACCAGTTCCGGACGCAACGGCCGCAGCAACGTCACCTACCAGGCGTTCCTGGATTACAACAACACCGCCTGCGGCAGTTCGCGCAGCCTGATGTGCGTGCAGGTTCCCTAGCGGTTTTGGCGTATCTACCCGGCGGGCGCGGGCTCCTCGTCCTCCACCAGGCGCAGGCCGGGGGGAAGGCTCTCGCCCAGCATGCGCGCCTGGTCTGCCACCTCCAGGCCGTGGCTGCCCGTCTCCACCAGGGCCACCCAGCCTTCGCTGCCGGGGACCGGGCGCAGGCGGTCCAGGACGCGGGCGCGGATGGCGTCAGACACGTCGCGCGCGCGGTCCTGCGTGCGCCGGGCCAGCAGCGTGGCGGCAAACGCCGCGCCCTCGGTCTTGGCCCAGTCCCGCGCCAGCAGCTTGTCCAGCCACTCCTCCACCGTGGCGGTGCGCACCACGTCGGCGGCGCTGCCGTGGAACGGCACGCGCGCGCCCACCCGGCCCAGGGTCCACCAGCTGCGGCGGGCACCGTCGGCGGCCTCCAACTCGTGCAGCAGCCAGCGGCCGACCTCCGCCTTGCGCTCCGCGGGCAGCCGCTCCAGTGACGCGGCCAGCCGCACCATCTCCTCGCGGCCTTCGGCGCGCGGGCCCTTGGGGCGGGGCGGCGGCCCGCGGCCGGTGTGCGGCCGCAGATAGGGCGTCAGCGTCTCCAGGATGCGCTCGTGCTGGGCGCGGTTGAGGCCGCCGGCCACGCGGCGCCACATCACCCACCATTCCACCCAGTTGGGAACCTGGGAGGTGTGCTGCACGCCGGGCTCGTAGATGCTCCAAAGATCGTTCACGCGGAACGGGTCCAGCGGCGCGCCAAAGCCCGGCCGCAGGCAGTAGCCCGCCCACTGGAACCACACGCGCTCGTGGTCCGGGGTGCGTCGGCGCCGGTCGGCACCGGACCACAACACGGTGAACAACTCGCGCAGCGTGGCGGTGTTCCAACTGTCGCGCTCGCCCAGGGCCTTGCCCAGCGCGCGCCCCAGGTTCTTCACGTCACGCGGCTCCACCGGCTGCGGCCGCCGCCCATAGATGCGCTCAAGCTGGTCCCGCGCGTCCACCAGTCCGCGTTGCTGCGGGGGAATGCTGCCCTCCACGCGGCGTTCCTCAACGGGGGCGCCGCCGCCGCCGCCGCGCAGCTGGAACTGCAGCCGCCAGCGGGCATCCGCGCTGACCAGGGACAGCTCCAGCGTCCCAATGTCGGTGGCCAGTGCGTGCAGCTGCACGGGCACTTCGCCCCCCTTGCCTTCCAGCACCGTCTGGATCGGCGGGAGCGGCTCGTAGGCCTCAGCGGGCTGCAGCGTCACCACCTCGCCCAGCGCATGGTGTCCCGTGGATGAGGCGAACAGCGGAAAGCGCGCGGGGCGCCCCACGGTGAGCGCAAACGTCCGAGGGAGGGTCAGCTCCTCCATGCCTTCATGCCCGCGCGGGATGACGCACAGCGCGCGGTCCCCATCCAGCCCTACGTAGTACGCCCGCGCGGTGCCGCCGCCGATGCGGTAACCCAGCCCGCGCCGCGTCAGCCCGTGGTAGACCGCGCCGCGCGCCACGGCGGCGTCCAGCGACGTGTACGGCAGCGACGGCACCGGTGGCGCACCCGGCCACCACGCGTTGAACACCTCCTGCAGCCGGGTGCGGATGGCACCGGCGCGGAACACGCCTCCGTTGAGCAGCACCGCATCCGGGCGCGGCAGCAGGGTGGAATCCGCGGGCTGCCCCAGCACCGCGCGCGCGGCCGCCGCATGGCGCCACAGGAACGCGCTGACATGCCGGGGCACCGCGGTCTCATGCGCGTACGGGAGGCCCAGCTCCATCAGGCCACCCGCGCGCCCGCGCGGCCGGGCCTGCTCCGCGGGGCCCACGGGGAAGAACCCGTCCAGGAGCACGGCCAGCGCCTCCTCGCGCGCCAGCTCCACCTTGATGGCCCCACCCACCAGCTTGCTGCCGCGGCCCGCCACGGAGATGCCGTAGCGCGGCGGGCCGCCCTTGTCGGACAGCAGCGCCTGCTTGCCCAGGCGGCACACGTGCACCAGCTGCGCGTACTGCGCCACCTCCAGCTTGCCCGTCCCGCCCAGTGCCCGCTGCTCGCACAGCCGCGCCAGGGCCAGGTCCATGTTGTCACCGCCCAGCAGGATGTGGTCACCCACGGCAATGCGCTTGAGCGTGACCTCGCCGTTGGGCGCGTGGCCCACCTCCACCAGGGTGAGGTCCGTGGTGCCACCGCCCACGTCGACAACCAGCACCAGGCGCGTGCCGTCCAGCGCGCGCGCCAGGGCGCTGCCCGCCGCGCCCACAAAGTCGTAGAACGCGGCCTGCGGCTCCTCCACGAGGAACAGCCGTGGCAGGCCCGCCTCCGCCGCCGCCTTCACCGTGAGCTCGCGCGCCACCTCGTCAAAGCTGGCGGGGACGGTGAGCACCACCTCCTGCTCCGGCAGCGGCGCATCCGGGTGGGCATGGTTCCACGCGTTGACCACGTGGCACAGCACGCCGGTGCTGGCCGCCACCGGGCTGAGGCGGCGGACCTCGTCGGGCGCACCCCACGGGAGGATGGGCGCCTCGCGGTCCACGCCGCCGTGACACAGCCAGCTCTTGGCGGAGGTGACCAGCCGCCCGGGGGTCTTGGCGCCCAGGCGCTTGGCCACCTCGCCCACCAGCACGGGCGCGGCCGTTGGCGCGGCGGCGTCCCACGGGAGGCGGAGCTGGTCGCGCGGCAGTTCGTCCGGGTGGGGCAGGTAGAGGGCGGAGGGGAGCGCCGGCAGGGCGCTGACCTCGCCGGGGGAGAGGAACTGCGGGACGGGGAAGACCGCCACCGCGCGCCCCGGCTCCTCGGCGCGGGCCGCGTCCACGGACGCGCACGCCACCACGGTGTTGGTGGTTCCCAGATCAATTCCCACGACGTACTTCGCCGCCATGCCGCTGCCTGCCTCCGGTCGCGCGCGCTCGTAGCACGCCCGCTCTGCCGCGGGCAGGCCGCCGTGTGGTCCGGGCGTGCGCTCCTGCTAGTCTGTCTGCCGTGGCCCGCTTGCTTGAGCAGATTGTCTCGCCTCCGCAGCCCTGCACGTACTTGCCGGGACTGGAAGCGGTGATGGAGACGCGCGTGATGCTGGAGGTGTCCGCCGCCGAGCTGGACGCGCTGCTGGCGCGCGGTTGGCGCCGGTTTGGCCCTACCTATTTCCGTCCGCGGTGCCGCGCGTGCGCCGAATGCGTCTCCCTGCGCGTGCCGGTGAACACCTTTGCACCCACGCATTCGCAGCTGCGCGCGCTGCGCAAGTGCCGGGACGTGGAGGTGCACGTGGGGGTGCCGCGCGTGGACACGGAGCGGATGGACCTCTACCACCGCTGGCACGCCATGCGGGAAGCGGACCGCGGCTGGACCGGGGACACCGTCACCCACGAGCAGTACGCCATGCAGTTCTGCTTCCCGCACCCGGCCGCGCGCGAGATGACCTACCGGCTTGACGGCAAGCTCATTGGGGTAGGCATTGTGGACGAGACACCCGCCGCGCTGTCCAGCGTGTACTTCTACTTTGACCCGCAGCACCGCCGGCTGTCACTGGGCGTGGCCAGCGCGCTGCTGGAGATTGCGCACGCGCAGCGCCGGGGCCGCAGGTGGCTGTACCTGGGCTACCGGGTCCAGGCGTGTCCGTCGCTGCAGTACAAGGGGACCTTTGGTCCGCATGAGCTGCTGGTGGGCCGGCCGGAGCCGGACGACGAGCCCCGCTGGGTGCCACCGCCGGAGCACCCGCTTGCCGCCCCGCCCGCGGCGGACGGGTGATGCGCATGGCGCCAGGCCCCACCACGGGAGACGGTGACCGGCGCCGCCGCCGGGAAGGCACGGAGGTGCAGGGCTCCATCCTGTTCAACGGCAACATTGAGCGGGAGACGGACTTCATCCAGCGGTTCAAGGACCGCATTCTCACCTCCCGCCACCAGGACGCCGCGGTCCGGGGCTCGCGCAAGGTGCTGATGGTGACCGCCGCGTGGAAGAAGGACGAATACAATGAGGGCCACGTCCGCGCGGCGCTCAACGCCATTGGCATCCCGTCCCGCTACGAGGCCGGGTACGACCAGAACATCCAGAACCTGGCGGTCTACCACGGGTTCAACAGCCTCAAGCAGAAGGAACCGGAACTCTACGCAAAATACCATGAAAAGCAGGAGGTCATCAAAGGCGTGAAACAGTTCTACCGCAAGAAAAACACGCAATTGGTGGCGCTGCTCAAGGACCAGAAGGAGCTCATCCAACGCACGTTCCCCGGCACCACGCTGGCGCAGGTGCTCAACTACCCGGTGCAGGCCACGCGCAAGGACCTGCCGTCCCTGTCACCGCGGCAGTTGCACTTCCACTACTGCTGCCAGGATGTGCAGGGGACGCTGCGCGCCATTGTGCAGAATGACGAGAAGATGGTGGAGATCTGCAGCGAGATTGACCTGTACTTTGCCGCCAGCTCCGGGCTGGCCGCCAACGCCACCTACCGCGAGATGCGCGCCCGGCTGGTGGAGCGCATCCTGTCCGCCAACTCCATCTTCATCTTTGGCGGGCACGTGGCCATCCTCTACAACCGCCTGAACTTCTTCAAGCTGAAGGAGGCGTTTGTGGAGGCACTGCGGCGGGGAACCAACTTCTACACCATCTCCGCGGGCACCGGCGTGCTGTGCAACCGCATCATCCTGTATGACGACTTTGGCGAGGACCGGCACGTGGCGCGGGATTTTGAGTTCTTTGACAACGGGTTTGGCATTGTCACCAAAATCCAGGTGTTTCCGCACTGCATGGACCGCATCAAGACGGATGACCCGGACAACCTGGCGTACCTGGCGCACCGGTTTGAGAGTTCGTGTTGTCTGGGGATGAACCAGGAGTCCTTCCTGCTGATGGAGACGGTGGCGGACGGCGCGGACGCCACGCGGGAGCGGTTTGTGTCCATGGGGGAGAAGGACGCGGTGTGGGTGTTTGACAAGACGGGGCGCAAGACGCCCAAGGGAAACGGCGAGGAACTCGCGCTATCGTAATCGGGCGGCGCGGTGTCCCTGTCCGTTCTCAGGGTGCGGCGGCCACGTGCGCCACGGTGCGGTCCACCAGTCCCAGGAACGCGCGCGTGGTGCGTTCCAGGTGCTCCTCCGGGGTGTCCTCCTCCTTGCAGTGACTCAGTCCGCGGGTGGAGGACGAAAACACCATCACCGTGGGCACCCGCGCGGCCATTTCAGAGGCGTCATGCAGCGGGCCGGAGGGCAGCCGTGGCGCCTCGCCGGTGACTTCCTGGACGGACTGTTCACACAGGCGCAGCAGCGCGGGGTCAAACGGCCGCGGCGCAATGCGCAGCAGGTGGCGCCACTCCACGGTGACGTTGTTCTCCCGGGCCAACCGCTCGGAGGCGGCGCGGGCCTCACGGTTCATCACCGCCAGCACCTCCGCGTCCAGCGCGCGCTGGTCCAGTGAAATCTCGCAGACCCCGGGCACGGCGGTGACCACGCGCGGCTCCACGTTGACCACGCCCACGGTGCACACCACGCCAGCACCCGGCTTGGAATGGCGCAGCGCAATCTGCCGGCATTCCAGCGCGGTGGCGGCGGCGGCAAGGAACGCGTCCCGCCGCATGGGGATGGGGGTGGAGCCGGAGTGCGCCGCCTGGCCCGTGAAGCGCATCATGTGCCGCTCCACGCCAAAGGTGCCAATGACCACGCCGGTGGACTTGCCCAGGCTTTCCAGCACGGGGCCCTGCTCAATGTGGACCTCCAGGTAGGCGCGCGCATCAATTGCCTTGAATTGTGTGTGCGCATCCAGCACGCGCTCCAAATCAACGCCATTCTCCCGCAGCGCATCCGGCAGCGCGGTGCCGTGACGGTCCTTGAGTCCGCGCACGTCCTCCAGTTGCAGGGTCCCGGCGGCGGCGGCGGAGCCAAACAGGCTGCGGCCAAACCGGGCGCCCTCTTCATCCGCCCAGTCCACCAGCTTGAGGGTCACGGGTGGCTTCTTTCCGCGGGCGTGGCTGCGCAGCGCCTCCAGCGCGGCCACCACACCAAAACACCCGTCCAGCCAGCCGCCGTTGGGCACGCAGTCCAGGTGGCTCCCCATGATGATGGTGCGCGCCGAATCGCCGGGGACGGTGACCCACAGGTTGCCGGCCGCGTCAGGTTCCGCGCGCAGGCCCAGTTCCGCCACCTTGCCCTGGAACCATGCGCGCGCGTCGCGCCACACGGGTCCCCACGCCAGCCGCTGCGCGCCTTCCGGCGTGGACGTCCTGGCGGCCAGTTCCTTGAGCTCTGCAATCACCCGGCGTGCGTCTGACATGGCTCACCTCGTGTTGGGCGGGCGACTATAGCCGCGCGGTCCGGCGCGCCCGAGGTCCCCGGCTCGTTATCTTGCACGTGAGCGCAAGCGGGAGGATCCTGTGGGGGCATGGAGGCATTCCCGCTTCCCGTGCTCGAACCCGGCGGGGCCGTACGATTCGCCTCGAGGGGGGACCTTCGCGCGTTCTGGACCAAGTACCTGGCGCGGGGCGCGCTGGCGGCGCTCCCCGGCAGGACCGTGGCGCCGCTGGAACAGTTTGAGATCACGCTGGAAGGAGGGGGCCTGGGGCGGCCCGTCAGGCTGCGCGTGGAGGTTGTGTACATGCAGCCGGAGCGGGTGCTGATGCGCCTGCTGGATCCGCCGCCGGAGATGCCGGCGGTGCTGCTGGAGCTGCCAGTGTCGGCCCCCGTGCCCGCGGCGCCGCCTGCGCGGGTCCCCACACCCCAGCCCACGCTCGATGGTGACGTGCTCCGCTTTGCCGACGTGGCAGAATGGAAAGCCGCCCGCGCGGCGCTGGGCGGTATCGGTGCGCTGGTGGCGGTCTGCCTGGGCGAAACACCTGAGTCCGCCCGTGACCTTAGCATCGTCGTCGGCGACCGGCATGCCGTGCAGAAGGTGCATTGCGACTTCTTGCCGGGCCGCCTGGGCACCATCATTGTCCGGGCGAATTCCCGTGGGGGCTGGCAGCCCGTTCTCGACGAGCTTGACCTGCCCGAGGGCACGATGCCCGCGGCACCACCACCTCCACCGCCACCCGCACCTGCGCCACCGCCGCCACCACCACCGCCCGCACCCGCACCTGCGCCATCACCGCCGCCGCCACCTCCCGCGCCCGCACCCATCCCGCCGCCACCACCACCACCACCGCCTCCTCCCCCGCCCCAGCCATCACCGCCGCCGCCACCGCCACCCGAGCCCTCCATCGCCACGCTGCCGCCCTTCCTGTCCGGGGACGTGCTGACCTTCCAGGGATACGAGGACCTGAAGGCGGCGCGCGCCACGCTCGACTCCATGGGCGCCGTCGTGTCGGTGTGCGACGACGCGCGACCGCCGCCGGCGTTGACCCTGCGCGTCATGGTCCAGGCGACGGAGGCGCGCACCCGCATCCGTTGCCAACTGACGCGGGTGCAGTCCGGCAGCGTGCTGGTCCAGGCGGAGAACAAGCGGGACTGGGCCACCGTGCTGGAGGAACTGGACCCGCGTCTGCCGCCGCCGGGCGCCGCGGTGCGGCCGCCGCCGCCATCCCGGACCGCCACGCGGCCCTTCATCATGGCGCCGCGCGCGCAGGCCGTGGACCCCAAGGGGCACCTGTACAACCCCACCACCGTGGACGGGATCCTGCGGCTCCCGGTGAACCGGCAACCCACGGAAGCCGAATCCGCGCGCCCCTCCGTGCCCTTGTGGCTGCGCTGGATGCGCCAGCAACCGGGCATCCTGCGCGTGGACCTCAAGGCGGACAGCAAGCCGGTGCAACCGCTGTTCTTCCTGCACGGCAAGGAGGTGCGTGCCTCCGCCGGGCTGCAGTCACTGGGGCGCGCGCTGGCGGTGGAGCACCTGGAGTACGAGCTGGCCACCCTGCCGCAGGCGCCGCCGTTCACGCAGGGCGGCCGCACGCTGCACCTGGTGGTGGAGACCATCCGCGGGCTGCTGGCCAGCCATGACGTGGATGAGATTGCGCACGCGTTCCCCTACATCAACGACGAGCGCCTGGTGACCGCGTCGCCCGAGATCATGGACACCCTTGGGCTGCCGTCCGCGCATGACCGGTTTGCCCGCACGTGCCTGAAGGGGGATGCGCGCGTGAAGGACGTGGTGGAATCCGGCACCGGTGCCCGCAACGGCTGGGATGTGCTGGTGCTGCTGCACCTGTACGGCGGCCTGTCCTTCAAGGAGGGCGTGTCCCGCTACGCAGACGGCCACGGCGACGTGGACGCCCCGGAGCTCATACTGCGGCGTGACCTGTTTGAGGTGCTGGGGTTGCACTGGTCCTCCAGCCCCAGCGAGTTGGGGTCCGCGTACGCCAAGGCGAAGACCGACTGGGGCCCGCACGGGAAGCGGCACCCCCCGGATGCCAAGCTGGCCGCAAAGATCATGGAGCGCATTGAGGAAGCGTTCCGCACCCTGTCACGCCCGGACCTGCGGCAGGCCTACCGCAAGGAGACCTTCAAGCTGGTGTGGAGCACGCAGGCCCAGATTCTGGTGGACAAGGCGCGGCTGGAGCTGCACCGGCTGGACGTGCCGGAGGCGCGGCGCTGCCTGCAGGCGGCGCTGGACATCTACCCGACTGATGAAGCCGCCAAGCTCATGGAGACGCTGGACGCGCGCCGGTGAGCGCGGGCAGCGTCAGCCTGTGGGCGTGCCGCCGGGGGCGCCGGGCTCCACGCCCGGGTCAGTAGCCGGCACGGTGCTCTGCCCGTCCACCATGGCCTGGGATTCCCGCGGGTGCCAGCCGGCCGGGGCGCGCGCGGGCGCCGGGCCCCGCCACGGGCGGAACGTCCGCAGGATCACCCCGCCCGCCCCCACGCAGATGGCGGAGTCCGCAATGTTGAACGTGGGCCAGTGCGGCCAGCCCGGGTTCACGGTGGACAGGTGCCAGTCAATGAAGTCAATGACGTACCCGTAGCTCATCCGGTCAATCAGGTTCCCCAGCGCGCCGCCGAGGATGAGCGCAAAGCACGTGAGGATGAGCCAGTCCGGCTCCCGCGTGCGCCAGTACCAGGTCAGGATGAGGAACATGGCCAGCATGCTCACCACCACCAGGAACGGCTTGCGGATCCACTCGGGGAGGGACGCGGTGAGGCTGAAGGCCGCTGCCGGGTTCTCCACGTAACGCAGGTCAAACAGGCCCTCCACCACGGTGACCTTGCGCACGGGCATCCAGATCTTCACCGGGTCCGAACCCGGCGCCGCGCCGTAGGGCACCGCCTGCCGCGCTTCTGCCAGCTCCTTCTGCGCAATGAGCTTGCTGCCCTGGTCCAGCGTGACGGTCATGGACACCACCGCCGGTAGCAGCAGCAGCTTGGCCCAACGTGGTGCGTCAGGCCCGCCGTCAACTCCCCGGCGGTGCTCCGAGGTTTCCGCAAACGCCGCGGGCGCCGCCGGGACAATGTCGTGCTGCGTGTCGGATGCGTTCACCGTGGGGTCTCCGCTCTCACGCCGGGGGCGCGATGCCCGCCGCCTCGTCCTCAGGCAGGTGGCACTTTTTGTATTTCTTACCACTGCCGCAGTAACACGGGTCATTGCGGCCAATCTTGGGGACCTCACGCCGCACCGGGACCTTGGGCCCCGGCGCCGCGGGGGTGGACGGGCGCCCGCCGCCCACCGCCTGCGCCGCCGCCGCCGCGGGGTCCGCCGCGCTCTGCTCGGTGGGCTTCTCCGCCTCGGCGTGCTTCTCCAGCAGCTGCTGCCGCTGCCGCGCGGCCATCTCGCGCTGGCGGCGTTCCAGGGCGGCCACCTCCTCCTCGCCGCTGTCACGCCGGATCTGCACGTGGAACATCATCCGCACAATGTCCGTGCCAATGGCGTTCATCATGGCAATGAACGTGTTGTACCCCTCCTTCTTGTACTCCTGCTTGGGGTCCTTCTGGCCGTACCCGCGCAGGTAGATGCCCTCGCGCAGGTGGTCCATGGCAATGAGGTGCTCCTTCCAATGCCTGTCAATGGTCTCCAGGAACAACCGCTGCTCCAGGTGCCGGATGATCTCCGGCCCGAACTCGCGCTCGCGTGCGGTGTAGAAGCGCTCGCACTCCTCATAGATACGCTCCTCCAGCAGCTGCCGCGTGGCCGAGTGCCCCACCAGGTCCACGCTGACGCCAAACACCTCCTTCACGCCCAGCTTGACGCCCTCCAGTTTCCATTCGCTGGAGGGGGTGTCCGCCGGACAGCTCTCATCCAGGATCCCCAGGATCACGTCCTCAATCCGGTCCAGCACCATCTCGTGGACGTCCTTGCCGTCCAGCACCTGCCGCCGCATGCCGTACACGGCCTTGCGCTGCAGGTTCATCACGTCGTCGTACTCAATGAGGTTCTTGCGGATGTCAAAGTGGTGACCTTCCACTTTCTTCTGCGCATTCTGCACGGAACTGCTCACCATCTTGGCTTCAATGGGCTCGCCGTCCTGCATCCCCAGCCGCTCCATCATGGGGATGAGCTTGTCCCCGCCAAAGATGCGCATCAGGTCATCCTGCAGTGACAGGTAGAACCGCGAGCTGCCGGGGTCACCCTGGCGGCCCGCGCGGCCGCGCAGCTGGTTGTCAATGCGGCGTGACTCGTGGCGCTCCGTGCCCAGGATGTGCAGCCCGCCCGCGGCAATGACCTCCTCCTTCTCCTTCTTGCATTGCGAGTCAAATCCCGGGAGCACCTCCGAGTATTTCTGCACCGCCTTCCGGTAGAACTCCTGGTGCTTCTGGTAGACCGCCAGCGCTTCCGGCGGCAGGTTGGCCTCCTGGAACACCTGCTCGGCGGGCTGCAGGCGCAGCTTGGTGATGATGTCGTAGGACAGGCCCGCCTCCTCGGCGGCCAGGCGGTCCGTGTTGATGAGGTCCGGGCGCCCGGACAGAAACCCAAAGTGCGCCACCTCGTGGATGCCCAGGTCCGTCTGCACGCGCCCGTCCTCCGCCGCCAGGCGGGCCTCCTCCTCGTTGAACAGGCGGGCCACCTCGGCGCGCGCCATGTACTCCGCGTTGCCGCCCAGCAGGATGTCCGTGCCGCGGCCGGCCATGTTGGTGGAGATGGTGATGCGGCCCTTGCGGCCGGCCTGGGCAATGATCTCGGCCTCGCGGCGGTGCTGCTTGGCGTTGAGCACCTCGTGCGGGATGCCCTTCTTCTTGAGCAGCCGCGCCACCACTTCGCTCTTCTCCACGCTGGTGGTGCCCACCAGGACGGGCTGGGACCGCGCGTAGCAGTCCTCCAGCTCCTTGGTGCACGCGTCAAACTTCTCCTTCTCCGTCTTGTAGACCAGGTCCTCCCCGTCGGACCGCGCAATCTTGCGGTTGGTGGGGATGACCACCACGTCCAGGTTGTAGATCTTCGCGAACTCTTCCGCCTCGGTGTCCGCGGTGCCGGTCATGCCGCACATCTTCCCGTACATGCGGAAGAAGTTCTGGAAGGTCACCGTGGCCAGGGTCACCGTCTCATTCTCAATGGTGACGCCCTCCTTGGCCTCAATGGCCTGGTGCAGCCCGTCACTCCAGCGGCGGCCCTCCATGATGCGGCCGGTGTGCTCGTCAACGATCTTCACCTCGCCGCCGTCCACCACGTAGTCCACGTCCCGCTTGTACAGGCTGTGCGCGCGCAGGGCCTGCTGGACGTGGTGCAGGATCTCAATGTTCCGCGGGTCATACAGGTTGTCCACGGACATCAGCTTCTCGGTGCGTTCCACGCCGTCCTCGGTGAGCACCGCGGACTTGCTCTTCTCGTCAATGGTGTAGTGCTCGTCCTTCTTGAGGCGCGGGATGATGGTGTTCACCGTGCGGTACAGGTCGGTGGACTGCTCGGCCTGGCCGCTGATGATGAGCGGGGTGCGCGCCTCGTCAATGAGAATGGAGTCCACCTCGTCCACAATGGCAAAGTGGTGCCCGCGCTGGGTGTAGTCCTTGAGCCCGTACTTCATGTTGTCGCGCAGGTAGTCAAACCCGTACTCGTTGTTCTGGCCGTACGTGATGTCGCTGCCGTACGCCTGCTGGCGCTGCCGGTCCGTGAGGCCGTGGATGATGACGCCCACCTGCAGGCCCAAAAAGCGGTAGATGCGGCCCATCCACTCCGCGTCGCGCGTGGCCAGGTAGTCATTCACCGTGACCACGTGCACGCCGCGCCCGGCCATGGCGTTGAGCACCGCCGGCAGCGTGGCAACGAGCGTCTTGCCCTCGCCGGTCTTCATCTCGGAGATCTTGCCCTCATGCAGCACCATGCCGCCAATGAGCTGTACGTCGTAGTGGCGCATGCCCAGCACGCGGCGCGCGGCCTCGCGGGTCAGCGCAAAGCTGTCATGCAACACGCCATCCAGCGCCTTGTCGAAGTCCGCGCGCTTGAGGTCATCCGGCTTCTTGCCGCTGGCCTGCAGGGCGTTCTGGACCTTTTCCCTGAGCTCACCGGTGCGCGCGGACAGCTGCGCGTCCGTCATGGCCTTGTAGCGTTCCTCCAGCGCGTTGATCGCCACCACGCGCGGCTGGAGGCGCCTCAGTTCGCGCTCGTTCTTGGTGCCAAAGACCGCACTCAGGATACCCATGTGATTCCACCCGATTAAGACGCCAAGGCCCCGGGAACTTCCGGGGCCCGTCCACCACCACCCGCTCCGGACCGACGAGACCGGCGGGTTGGGCGCCCCATATAGTCATCCCGCGCGGGGTTGACCATGCCCGGGTGCGCTTTCCCCCCTGGGGGAAATTCCTTCGCCGTTACCGGAAGCTACGCGCCCAGGTGCGGGGCGTCGCGCTCGCACAGGCGGGCGGCGGTGCGGAAGCTCCGCGGGAAGGTGGCGCGCATGTACGCCAGGTAGAACGGGCGCGTGAGGCGACCCGCCGCGCCGCGCGGCCGCACGTCAAACTCAATGTGCACGTGCGTGCGGCCGTCCTTTTCGGTGAGCGTGAAGCGGTCCACCTGCGCGAGCGCCAACGGCAGCGCCACGTCGATGTGAAACCGTCCCTCGTCCTGCAGGTGCACGGTCTCCGGGATGAGCAGTTCCACGCCCAGCGGCATGCGCCACCAGGTGTGGAGGTCAATCCGGGGGCCCTCGCGTTTGAGCACGCGGATGCGGTGCGGTTGTTCGCGGGGGTCGGTGGCGTCGTACGCGTCCGGGAAACCGGTCCACCAGCGGTGCACTTCCGCGCGCGGGCGCGCCACCTCCACGTCCACCACAAAGTCCGCCATGTTCAGTGCTTCTCCAGCGCGCCCAGGCGTTCCACCGCGCGTGCCACGCCGTCTTCGGCGCGCATTGCCTCGCCCACGGCCCGGGCGCGGGTGCGCATGCCCGCGTCCTGTACCGCTTCACGGATGCGCGCGGCCAGCGTATCCGCGCGAATCTTCCGCCGTGGCACCGCGGCAGGCGCCACGCCGCGCTTCCTGAGCGCGGTGGCCCAGAAGAACTGGTCCGCAATGTACGGGACCAGCACGGACGGCACGCCGGCCACGCACGCCGCCTGCGTGGTGCCCGCGCCGCCGTGGTGAACCACCGCCGCGCAACCGGGAAACACCCGCGCATGGTCCGCGCGGGTCACCTTGAACACGTCCGCCGGCACGTCCATGGCGGGCAACGTGTCCCACGGCGCCTGCAGGATGGCGCGCGCGCCGCTGCGGGACGCGGCGTCCAGCAGGAAGCGCGTGGCCACCGCGGGCTCCTCGTCACCCACCAGCATCATGCTGCCCAGCGTCAGGTAGACCGGCGGCGGGCCCGCGCTGATGAACGCGTCCAACCCGTCTGGCAGCGGCTCCGGGTGCAGCGCGGCGGGCGCGTTGAGGAAGCCGCACACGTCCACCTCCGGCGGCCAGTCCGCCGGCCGCGGCACCAGCGTGGGGGACACGGTCACCAGGATCACCGGCATCGGCGTGGCGTGGTCATCGTAGACGTTGGTCAGCAGGGGCACGCCTTCGCGGCGGCGCAGCGCGTTGATGGGCCCGGTGAACAGGCGGTTGGCCAGCTTGGCGGACGCCCACCAGCCCACGCCGTTGAGGAAACCCAGGTCCGGCATGCCCAGCGGTGGGAACGCGCGCGTAGGGAGCACCGGCGCGGTGAACACCGGGACCACCGGCCGCTGCACCTTGGCCGCCGCGGTGATGGCGGGATGCACCAGGAAGTGCGCCACCACCACGTCGTTGTCGCGGACCAGGCGCACGGACTCGGCCCAGAGTTCCTCCACCATGGGCTCCAGCAACTGCTCGCTGACCACCTGCACCTGCTTGATGGGGTCCGCCTTGAGCACGGCCTCACGCAATGCCCGCTCAGCGCCTGTACGCGCGCGCGCCACGTGTGCCTCACCCAGCGCCGTCACGCGGCAACCCATGCCGGCCACCGCGGCCCGCCAGTCGCGCCCCTCCACGGACGTGTACACAAAATCCACGGCGTGGCCCGCGCGTACCAGCCCGCCGGCCAGCGCCATGAACGGCCGGACGTCCCCCTCTGAGCCCCACGTGATGACGCCAATCTTCAAGGCAGGTACTCCCAGCCGCCCAGAGCCACACTCCCCGCCACCGCCACCTTCACGCTGTGCATGCCGGCCTCCCGTGTGCGGACGCTGGCGCAGTCCTGCCGCTGACACAACGGGCCCGTCCTCATGGAGGGACGGCGCGGGCAGCGCCCGGGGGCCGCCACGCACTACCCGGGGGCCTCCCGGCACCACCCGGGGCGCCCGGACAATCACCCGGGAGACGGTCTGCAGCCTGTGGTGAACCTCCCGGAGAACGCCGCGCGGCTCCCGGGTAGTGCCGGGAGGCTCCC
>JACRCW010000128.1 GCA_016218805.1 Deltaproteobacteria bacterium
CGCGCCCGCCACGGCTCCCGCCGAGGTGCATGCCGCCGCCGCGCCCGGCCCGGCTGCCCCGGCGGTCCCCCAGGCCGCCCCGGCGCCCGCTGCGTCCGCGCCCGCCGCCACCGCGGCCCCCGGCGCGCCCCCAGTTCCCCCCGCCGCCCCGGCAACCGCCGCCATCCGTCCGTCTGAGGACGGCGTCAGCCGAGTGGTCCGCGTCATTGACGCAGCCGCCATCCGCGCCCGCCTGCAGGCCGAGGGCCGCGACCTCACCAACCGCCGTCCGTCACGCCCCGGCGCGCCCGGCCGGCCCGGCAGCTTCCGCGAGATCCGCGTGGTCCCCGACCACCGCGGCGGCGGCGTGCAGATGGTGGACGTCACCCAGCGCAGCGGGTTTGGCGCGCCGGGCGGTGCCCCCGCCCCGGGCATGGCGCCGGGTGCCCGTCCCGCCAAGCCGGGCGGTGGCGGCGGCCGCAAGGGCCGTGACGAGGGCGGCGGTGATGGCTTCCGCCGCAGCGAGGTGGCCGAACGCGCCGGTGCGCGCGACCTGTGGGTCACCCCGGGCAAGAAGCGCAAGGCGGCCAAGCGCGGGCAGGAGACGCAGGTCACCACGCCCGCCGCGCACAAGCGCGTCATTGACATCCAGGGCACCATCCAGGTGGGGGAATTGGCCCGCCAGATGTCCATCAAGGTGGGCGACATCATCCGCAAGCTGATGAGCATGGGGATGATGGTCACCATGAACCAGAACATTGACTTCGACACGGCGGCCATTGTGGCGCAGGAGTTTGAGTTTGAGGTCAAGAACGTGGAGTTCCAGGAGGAAGACCTGCTGGCGGGTGAGACCCAGGAAGTGGGCACCCGGACCACCCGGCCTCCCGTGGTCACCGTCATGGGCCACGTGGACCATGGCAAGACCAGCCTGCTGGACGCCATCCGCTCCGCCAACGTGGCGGCGGGTGAGGCCGGAGGCATCACGCAGCACATTGGCGCGTACAGCGTGGTGATTCCCAAGGGGCGCATCACGTTCCTGGACACGCCCGGTCACGAGGCGTTCACCGCCATGCGCGCGCGCGGCGCCAAGATGACGGACCTGGTGGTGCTGGTGGTTGCCGCGGATGACGGCGTCATGCCGCAGACCATTGAGGCGGCCAACCACGCCAAGGCCGCCAACGTGCCCATCGTTGTGGCGCTCAACAAGATTGACAAGGCGGAGGCCAACCCGGACCGCGTCAAGCAGCAGCTGGCGGAGCACGGCCTGGTCCCTGAGGACTGGGGCGGCACCACCATGTATTTCCCCGTCAGCGCCAAGAAGCGCACCGGCGTGGACGCGCTGCTGGACGGCCTGCTGCTGCAGGCCGAAGTGATGGAACTCAAGGCGGATGCTGACCGGCTGGCCAAGGGCGCCATTGTGGAGGCCCAGCTGGACAAGGGCCGCGGGCCGGTGGCCACCCTGCTGGTGCAGGAAGGCACGCTGCACACCGGGGACGCCATTGTCGCTGGTGAGTGCTACGGCCGCGTTCGCGCCATGTATGACGACCGCGGGAACACCGTGGAAGTGGCCACGCCCTCCACGCCGGTCATGGTGCTGGGCCTGGATGGCGTGCCCAACGCGGGTGACCACATGGATGCCGTGGCGGACGCGGACACGGCCAAGACCGTGGCCACCCACCGCCGCATGAAGCGGCGCGAGAAGGAGCTGGCGCAGGACAACCGGGTCACGCTGGAGAACTTCCTGGACAAGACCCGGAAGGACCAGGCCAAGGAGCTCAAGCTTGTTGTCAAGGCGGACGTGCAGGGCAGCGTGGAGGCCGTCAGCGCCGCGCTGGAGCGGCTGTCCAACAACCAGGTGAAGGTGGCCATTGTCCATTCGGGCGTGGGCGCCGTCACCGAGTCAGACGTCAACCTGTCCGCCGCCTCCGGCGCGGTGATCATTGGCTTTGGCGTGCGCCCGGATCCCAAGGCGCAGGCCCACGCTGAGCAGCACCACGTGGAAATCCGCACCTACAACATCATCTACGAGGCCGCCGCCGAGGTTCGCGCCGCCATGGAGGGCCTGCTGGCCCCCACGCTGCGTGAGAAGTACCTGGGCCGGGCCGAGGTGCGGCAGGTGTTCCAGGTGGCCAAGGTGGGCCAGATTGCCGGCTGTCAGATTGTGGACGGGAAGATCAACCGCCAGGCCAAGCTGCGGCTGCTGCGGGACCAGAAGCACGTGTTTGAGGGCAAGGTGGGCTCGCTCCGCCGCTTCAAGGATGACGTGAAGGAGGTCCTGCAGGGGTTTGAGTGCGGCCTGTCCATTGAAGGCTACGGCGACATCAAGGTGGGCGATGTCATTGAGGCGTTTGAGGTGGAGGTCATCCGCTCCAAGCTGGAGGGCGTCCCGGACCCGGCTGCGGCCTACCGCACCGCACCGGCAGAAGCCCGTCCCTGATCACGCGGGGCTCACCCTCCCGCCCCTCCACGGCGCCGTCCCACCAGGGACCGCGCGGCGTGGCCACGTGCCGCCATGGTCGTTGGTGTTCTTGAACTTACGCTCACCTTCTACGCCGAGTCGTTGAAGGACAAGCGCAGCGTCGTCAAGCGGGTCATCCACCGCGCGCAGGAGAAGTTCAACGTGGCCGCTGCCGAAGTGGACGAGAACGACACGCTCAACACCGCAGTGCTGGGCTTTGTCACCGTGGGCAACGACGCGCGCTTCATTGGCAGCGTGCTGGACAAGGTGGTGAACTTTGTTGAGCGGTTGGAAATAGCGGAAATTGTTGATCAATCATCCAGGGTGGACCACTGGTAGCCGCGGGGTTTCCCCGGCGGTATGGCTCGGGGATCCACGGAGGGAGCTGTCATGCAGGGCAACCGTCACATCCGCGTGGGCGAGGCCATCCGCGAGGTGCTGGCGGAGGCGCTGATGCGCGGCACGCTGCGCACGCGGGAACCGCTGGCCTTCACCACCGTGACCGGCGTGGAGGTCACCAAGGACCTGCGCGAGGCCAAGGTGTTTGTCAGCGTCTACGGCACGGACGCGCAACGGAAGACCACCATGGAGGCGCTCACCAAGGCCCAGGGCTTCCTGCGCGGCGAGGTGGGGCGCGCGCTGCGGACCAAGCACACGCCGTCCCTGGCGTTTGTGCATGACGCCAGCGTGGAGCGCGGGGCGCGCGTGGGGGCGGCCATCCGCGAGGCGCGCGCGCGTGACGACGAGTTGGCGCGGGAGCGCGGGGATGCGCCCGCCGCGGCGCCGCCGGCCAAGACGGAGGGGGAACATGGATAGGACCCTTGCGGTGGAGATGCGCACGCCGTCCAGCCCGTCCGGGCGGTCCGGGCACGGGCCAGTGACCAGCGGGGGGGACGCCATGCGCCAGGTAGCGGAGGCGCTGCGCCAGGCGCGGCGCGTGCTCATCACCGGCCACGCGGACCCGGATGGAGACGTGGCGGGCGCGGGCAGCGCGCTGGTGTGCGCGCTGCGGGCGCTTGGGAAAGAGCCGGTGCTGTTCAACCCGGACCCCTTCCCCGCCGGCTACAGCCACCTCCCCGGCGCGGACGCGCTGGTGCACCGCCTGCCGCCGGACGCGGCCTTTGACGCCACGGTGATTGTGGACGCCGCGCGGTTGGACCGCGTGGAGAGCTTCCTGCCGCGCCCCGCGTCGCTGCGCGGCACGGTGCTGTGGGTGGACCACCACGCGCGCAGCGGCCCATGCGGGGACATTGAGTGGATTGATTCGGACGCCGCCGCCATGGGCGAGATGCTGTACGCGCTGTTCCGCCACATGGGCGTGACGGTGGACGCGCAGATCGGCATGGGCCTGTACGCCACGCTCATCGCTGACACGGGCGGGTTCCGGTACGAGAGCACCACGCGCGCGGCGCTGCGGCTGGCCGCCGACTTGGTGGAACTGGGCGTGAAACCCTGGGAGGTGGCGCAGCAGGTGTATGAGCGGCAGCCGCTGGAGCGCGTGCGCCTGCTGGCGCGCGTGCTGGGCACGCTGCGCGTGGGGAAGAGCGGGCGGTTTGCGTGCGTGACCATGGCGCTCAGGGACCTGGCGGAGACCATGGCGTCCCCCTCCATGAGCGATGGGATGATCAACCACGCGCGCGGGATTGACGGCGTGGAGATGGCCGCGCAGCTGGACGAGATGGGCGGCGACCGCTGGCGCGTGACGCTGCGCAGCCGCGGCGGCGTGGAGGCGGGCGCGGTGGCGCGCATTGTCGGCGAGCGCGGCCACAAGTACGGCGCCACCTTCATGCTGCACGGCACGGAGGCGGAGATTGTGCGGCGGCTGGAGGATGCGGTGGACCAGGCCTGGCGCGGTGACGTCCCGCCGCCACCGGCTGACCGCGGCATGTGATGGCACTGCTGGAGCAGGGCGGTTTCCTCGTCGTGGACAAGCCGGCGGGGAAGACGAGCCACGACATTGTGGGGATGGCCCGCCGCGCGCTGCACACGCGCGAGGTGGGGCACACCGGGACGCTGGACCCGTTTGCCACCGGCCTGCTGGTGCTGCTCACCGGCGCGCTCACGCGCGCGGCGGACCTGGTGGGGCAGGGCCGCAAGCGCTACGCGGCCACCGCGCGGCTGGGTGTGGAGACCACCACGGATGACCTCACCGGGGAGCCGGTGGTCAGCCGCCCCGTCCACGTGACGGACGCCGCGCTGGCGGCGGCGCTGGGGGGGCTGACCGGGTCGCTGCGCCAGGTGCCGCCGGCCTTCAGCGCCAAACACGTGGACGGCGAACGCGCGCATGAGCGTGCGCGGCGCGGGGAAGCCGTGGAGCTGCGCGCCAACGACGTGACGGTGTACGCCATCACGCTCACGGCCCGGCGGGGGGACGAGCTGGACTTGACGGTGGAATGCAGCCGCGGGACGTACATCCGGTCACTGGCGCGGGACCTGGGGCGGGCCCTGGGCTGCGGCGCGCACCTTGCCGCGCTGCGGCGCACCCAGGTGGGGCCGTTCTCCGTGGACAACGCGGTGGCGGCGGACGCGCTGTCAGAGGGGGCGCTGCACCCGGCGCCCGAGCTGGGCGCGCTGCTGCCGACGGTGGAGATTGATGAGCCGGGTGCCACCGAGCTGTGGCAGGGCAAGGCGCTGCGGGTGTGTGTGGTGGGCGGGATGGCGTGGGGCGCGGGGGAGGGCGGGCTCATCCGGCGCGGCGAGGCGCTGGTGGCGCTGGCCACCGCGCGCTGCGCGCTGGTGCCGGGCCAGGCCGCGGGCGCGCGGGAGCTGGAGGTGGGGCGGCGGTTCCCGGCGCCGCCCAGTCAGGCCTCGTCGGCCGGGAACTGACGGGCCGTCTCCAGCGCGCGCGCGGCCGCCTCCTGCCTGGAGCACCCCCCGGCCAGCGCGTGCTCCCACGCCGCCCGGACCGCCGCCTCCGCGCCCGCCTGGGCCACCTTGACCGGGGCGGCGGGGCGGAGCGGATTGAGCACCTCGGAGCCAAACGAATAGCAGGAGGGCGGCTCCCCGCTCTCGTCCCGCTGCGCGTGCCGCTCCACGGCCAGCGCGGTGACTTCGTCCAGCTCACGGAGTGCCGCCGCCAGCGCCTCCGGCGCGGTGGGGTCCGGTGCGGCCAGGAGCGTCACGCGGACGTGGTGCAGGCACGCAAGGCGGCAGTTGTTGTCCAGTGGCGCTGCCGCGGCCGCGGCGGCCAGCACGCCCACCGGTCCGGCCAGGGCGCGAATCTGCTCCGGCGGCCGGTGCCCGCCGCCATAGCTCTCCGCGTGGTCAAGCAGACCGGACAGAACGTCCTCCTGCTCCTCGGCCGGCAGGTGCCTCAGGGCCTCCCGCAGGTCCTTGGCCAGGTCCACCATCTCCGCCGTCACTTCATCCACCACCTTGCGGCACCACCCGTCCACCTCCGCCAGTTCCGGCTGCGCCTCCCGTGCCCGCCGGTGGGCCCCCTGGCTGATGGCCGCGGCCAGGGCATGCGGGAACTGGCCGTAGATGCCGGCAAGCTGCTTGCTGAGCGCCGCCTGGGTCACGCGGACGCAGTGGCGGTGGGGCTCGTGCCGGGCCAGCCACCGCAGCGCTGCCGCCTTGTTGCCCCGCAGGCGGCCGCCCAGGTGCAGTTGTTTGCCCGCGGCAACCTGGGCAGCCAATGGCGCAAGCACCGCCCGCACCGCTTCGTCACTGGGCGCCAGGCCTTCCGCATCCGCCCACGGGCGCAGCCGGTATCCCACGCGCGCGCCCCGGACGGCCTCCAGCTCCGTGCGGCCCAGCGCGTACGTGGGCACGCCGCGGGCCCCGTGGTCCAACGCGTCAAGCTCATTGCAGACCGCCTCCCATATCGGCCGGACCCGCAGGCCCAAGGTGTCGCCCAATGCGATGGCGCGGTCCCGGAAGGCCTCCGCGGGTGGGAACCCGGGCGGCGCCAGGATGTACAGCCACACCGTGTTTGCCAGGACAGACAGGCTGTCCTCCGCCGGCACAAACCGCGGCGTGGCCAGCTCCGCCGCCGGGTCCCGCGCGGCGTCCTCCCAGCGGCGTGCCCAGGCCTCCAGCGCGCCGGTGTGCCGCAGCGCGCCCCGGATGAGCGCCGTGAGGCGGTCGCCGTTGTTGCGTGCCGCCACGCCGGCCTTGCGCGCCAGCGCGCCCAGCGCCGGCACCAGCCCGTCCAGGAACGGCGCGGCCAGCCAGGTGGCGTCCACCTCACACGCCCGGCCGTCCCATTGGACGGAGTTCATGCCCTCCGGCACGTCCCGCACCTTGAAGCTCTTGTAGGGCGGCGGCGCGCCGCCCAGCGCCGTGTACACGTCGGCAACCACGTGCATGCGGGCCTGCTCCACCGGCGTGCCCTCCCGGGCCTGCTCCAGGCGGCCAAACCGCGCGTCCACCGTGGGCATGCCCACCGCCGCCAGCGTCACCGCTCCCAGGTGGAAGCCGCGGTTCTCCGCGTGGGTGTTGAGCCGGAAGTGCTTCTGGCTGCGCGCCAGCCAGCGCCGCGAGAAGGTCAGCTGGATGCCCCGGCTGGCGGCCGCCCGCACCAGCACCGTCAGCACGCGCCCGCCGCTCTGCCAGTCCCGCCGCAGGCGCAGGCAAACGTCACGCAGGACGGCGTCCGGGAGCTGCCGCGCAATCTGGGCCACCATGGGCCCTGCCGCCCGCAGGTCCCGCCGGTCGCGGTGGCCCTCCAGCACGTCTAACCGCGTCTCAAGCGAAAAGGTCAGCGCGCCGCCGCGCCGGAACGCCAGCGTCCCGCGGTGCTGCCGGCGGTAGAACAGGTCGCCCCGGTGGCTGTCCGGGGATTCGTAGACGCCCACGCCGGCCTCGCGGTCCACGTGGATGGGCTTGGCCAGCCGCGGGTTGTCCGCGTGGAGGAACAACTCCTTGCCCGTGGCAAAGGCGTTGCGCAGCGCGCGTGACGCACCCTGGATGCGGACAAAACTGCCGGCGGCCTGGGCGGGGAGGTCCGTGACCCGGTAGCAGAGTTCCCGCCCCAGCTTCATGGGCACCAGCTCCGGGCGAATCACCCAGTTTCCCGCGCCCGCCTCCAGCGTCACGCCAAAGTCCCGCAGCAGCACCAGCGCGCAGATCTTGAACCCCTCGCCAAAGCCGCCGGCGCTGCGGCGCTCCGGCGCGTCCTTGGTGGTGGCGCCAATGTAGCGCAGGTAGTCCAGCTCAAAGACCGACGGCCCGCGCACCGTGATGGTCCCGCCGCGCACCGTCACCTCCACGGCGCGGAAGTCCGCCACCTCGTCATAGAAGTTCTGGATGACATCCCGCGCCACCGTCTGCGCGTTCCAGCGCACCTGGTAGCCGTCCAGGAGGCTCAACCGCACCAGGCGTTCGGCGCCGCTCACGGTTCCTCCACCCGCATCACCGCAAACGCGCGGCGCGCGGCCTCCAGTTCACCCAGGCCCTCCGCCAGCGCCGCCGCATGGGCGTCCCGGGCCCGGTGCGTGCGCGCAATGGCCCCCAGGTCCGGCGGCCGGGAGGTGTGCGGCGTGCCCGGCGGCTCCAGGCTCCGCTTGAAGTCATACGCATCCAGCATGTGGCTCAACCGGCCTTCTTCCTCCAGGCGCCGCTGCCAGGCCAGCGCCGCCGCGCACGCCCGTTCCGCCTCCGCCGCCAGCTTCTGCAGGTCCAGCGGCACGTGCGGCTCAGGACCCGCCAGCCCGGATGCCTCCAGCGCGTGCTCCAAGGTGGCCTCCTTGAGCGCCACGCACACCGGCAGGTCCAGCAGCCGCTCCGTCAGCGCCCGCACCGCCGCAAACTGCTCCACCATCCGCTCCGGCCGCGTCACGGCCGCGCACACCGCCACGCCCTGCGCCGCTGCCATCGCGTTGCGCTCAAACCGGTCCGCGTCATCAAAGATCTCATCCGCCCCGCGCAGGCCGCGCGCCAGCGCCAGCGCCCGCTCCATGATCGTCTGGATGTCGGCGTAGACCTCCGCGGCGGGGCGCTCGTCCTCAAGGCGCTGTTCCACCAGGTGGTCCGCCGCCGCCAGCAGCGCGGTGCCCCACGCTCCCTGCAGGCCCCAGCCGCCAGACCGGTAGTCGTGGGCCAGTGCCCGCAACGCCTTGCGCCGCACATCGTGCACGTCCGTCGGCTGCTCGGGCGGCGCCACGCCCAGCGCCCGCGCCCGCTCGCGGATGGCGTCGCCCATCCGCTCCAGACCCCGGTAGCCCGTCAGCCCCGCGGCTTGGCCGGCCTTCAGCGCGGCCGCCCAGCCCTCCACGTCCACCACCAGCCCGGCCGCGTCCACCTGCGCGCTGAACGGCGGAACCACATCCGAAAAATCCGTGGTGCCAATGCGCACCCGCGGCAGGCCGGTGAGCAGGTTCCGGCGCGCGGCACTGTCCCGGTCCACCACCAGCCGGAACCCCATGAACACCGGGATACCCGCCCGCTCGCCGGCCGCGCGCAGACCCTCAAGGATTGCCGTCGTGGGCGGGAAGGCCGGCGGCACGTATACGGCGCACGCCACCCCGGCATCACGGTCCAGCAGGTCATCCCAGTCATTTTCCGGGGCATACGCCTTGGGCACCGGCGGCGGGGCGGGTGCGGCTTCCTCCTGGCCCGTCACCGCCGCAAAACGCTCCCGCGCCGCCGTCACCGCCGCCGGATCCCGGAGAATGGAACCCAGCAGGCCGGTCAAGGCCGTCAGGAAACCATTGGATTCCTCGCCGCCGCGTTCATGCGCCAGCTCATGCAGGATGGTGGGCGCGCACGCGTCAAACCCCTGCGCAATCAGATCCTCAGCCACAATGACCCGCTTGCCCAGGTGCTGCCCCTTCACCGCCGCGCCCGCCAGCTTGAACACCTCGAATTCCTTTTCGCGCGGGGCGCTCTGCGTCAGCGTGCCGTGCAGCGCCACCACCGCCTGGAGGCGCCCGCGCTCCAGCGGCGTGGGCGCGCGCGTCTGCAGGTCCTCCGTGAAGTGCTCCGTGGCCTTCTTCATCCCCACCAGCGCAAAGTCCGCCCGCGCCAGCTGGAACCCCTGCCGCTCCGCCAGCGCGCCCAGGCCGCGGTCGTCGCGCTCGCGCGCCAGCCACCCCGCCGGCCAACTGAACGTGAGCTCCCGGTCCACCATGGCCTGCAGCAGTGCGGTGAGGACCTCATTGCCGTGCTTCCAGACGGGCATCATCTCCATCACGGTGTGCTGCAGCTGCGCGGGAGCCAGCGCCATTCCCACCGCGTGCACCAGCGGCGTGCACGGGATGTCCCGGCGGTCCCGGTCACCCTCCAGCGCGTCAATGACCCCGTCATGCACAAACGTCAGCCGGCCCAGGCCACGCGGCCCCCAGTAGGACACCCGGCCGCGCAGCTGGCGGCGGTAGAACAGCAGCCCGTCCTCCCCCGCGGCGGCGCGGAACACCGCGGCGGGCGCCGTGGCATCCCCGGTGAGGCAGCTGTGCAGGTGCGGGTTGTCCGGGTGGCGGAACAGGTGGCGCGCGCGGTCAAACAGCGCCAGCAGTTCGTCGTCACACCCGCGCAGCATCACGTGGCTGCCCGCGTGCGGTGGCGTGACGGGGACCACCCGGTAACAGAGCTCGCGGCCCAGCGGCACGGCGTCATACGTGACGCTCAGTTCCGCGCCGCCGGACGCCGCGGACATCTCCAGCCCAAAGTCCCGCGTCCCCACCAGCGCGCAGATCTTGAAGCCCTCACCAAACCCCCCCGCGGTGGTTCCTTCACGCTTGGTGGTGGCGCCCACGTAAGCCAACAGGTCCAGGTCAAACACCGCCGGGCCGTGGATGGCCACCGTGCGCCCGCTGCGGTCCAGATCCATGCGCACGTCCCGGAAGTCCGGCGTCGCGTCATAGAAGTTCTGCACCAGGTCACGGACAAACGTCTCGCGTGACCAGCGCACGCCGTAGCTGTCCAGGATGGAGAGGCGCACCATGTTGGTCATGAGCGGGCCCGTGGAAGGGACCCGTTTCTGGATCGGCCCGGCCGGGCGCTGCAACCGCGGGAGTCGCTCAGCGGCCGGCCCAGGCCGCGTGGTCGCTACCCAACCCGCTCAGGCAGCGGTTGCGACCGATTCGGCGAAACGGAGTGCTTCGAGAAGCTTGGGGTTACGGGTGAGGAACGCCTCAGCCGCGGACGCCGGGAGTTTCACCCGCAGGCGACGCTGGTTGACGGCCCGCTCCAGAGCCAGAACGTTCTTGGCGTCAGCGCCCGATTCCTTCAGTTTCTCAAGCGCCCGCTTGTCCACCGTATTGCCGAGCAGGAAGCCCGCGACCTCGTCGACTGAGAGGAGCGACCGCTCGAGGTCTGGGACCAACATGACCAGCCGCCAACGGTGCTCGGAGGCCGCAAAGGCAAGCGCCGTCTCAATTGATCGACATCGCTCCTTGATCGCCTCCTCGTTCTCCGAGTCGGCGTCCAGGACGAGAATGACTCGAGGGGCACCAAGGGCCAAGTGGGAGCGTGCCATCGAGACCGCAGACGACGCGCCATGACCGACGACGACCTTTGATTTCAGACGCAGGTGCCTTGTGAGGCGCGCCAACAGCGCGGCATCGCTGTCTCCCTCCACGACAATGAGCGGCTCCATCAAGGACCTCCCAGCACGATGTTGTAGTCGGGCACGCCCAGTTTCACAGCCTGCCGGTACTTGGTCACAAGGCCGGTGGTGAACCCACCTTGCTTGGACATAGCCCAGTCAATCTCGGCCCCCTCCCAAAGGAGGATCTGGCAGCTCCCCGAGAGCAACACGGATTCGCGCGCGGGATCAGTGAAGCGCCGAGCGCTGAAGACGATTCCCATTGTGTTCGCCGGGCGGCGCCGCAGGTGAGCTGCAAGCTTCGCGATCGGCGCGAAGTCGACATTGCCGTCCCAGTGCTTTGCCTCCAGGAGCAAGGCGAGCCCCGCGAAATGCACTACGCCATCGATCTGATGGAGCGGAGATTCCACCTCGTACGGCCACTCGACATGCGCTCCGTCAAGTTGGAAAGCGCGGACCAGGAGGTGTTCAAAGGCCCTTCCCGACGGAAAACCACCGTCCGACCCCGCTTGCAGCCCGCGCCATGGCGCTCGCAGCTTTGCCCGCGAGTAGCCCCGGATCTTGTCGACATCCATCTCCGTCTCCCACCACCCACTACTTGCAGCACATCCGGATGCGGACGGAGCAGTAGCCGTAGCCGGAGAACGTGCTGTCTCCGGCCACCTCATCACCGGGGCACATGTCATGCGCGTGCGAGCCGATCTCCAGCGCGATCTCGTCGTACACAAACCCGGTGGGACAGCTGCCGCCGTTGCGGAACACGCAGAACCGCTCCGTGATGTTCCCCAGCGCAATGGGTCCCGTGATGGCTCCCGTCACGTTCAGCGTGCCACCCACCGTGGCAGCGCCACTCACTGCGGCCGCGCCAGCCACGTTGAGGTTGCCGGCGCCGCCCCAGGCGTTGCTGACGTACGTGTTCCCGCCCTGCGCCAGCAGGTACACGTTTTCGCCGCCGGACAGGTGCAGCCGCCCGGCTGAGGTCACCTGCGTGGTGTTTACAATCCCGCCCACGCTGGCATTCCCGTCAATCCCAAAGTCCTTCCCCGGCGCCCCCCGCCGCGCAAACGGCGCCGCGCCCAGCACCTGCCGCCCCACCAACTCCACCGGCGCGCCCGCCGGCCCGCCGCCGGAGGCCACCTCGTCCACGGTGACACCGACGAACAGGTTCCCACCTCCGTTCATCACCGTGTCCAGCGACGTGGTCCCGCCCAACAGCACGGAGAACCGGCCCGCCGTCACGTTGACCTGCATGGTCTCCGTCCACACGCAGCTGGTGGACGTGTCCGACGGGTACAGGCAGAACGTGAGGTACTTGAGCCCGTTCACCGGGACGCCCGCGGATTCCAGGAAGCCTTCATACGGGACCAGGTGTGACGCCGGGGTCAGCCCCACCTGAGCGCTCAGCCGCAGGCCGCCCAGCAGCACCGCCGCCACCACCGCCGCCGCCGCCAACCCGCGCGCCCACGCCGGCAACCGCGCCGGCACGCCGGAGGACGCGCGCCGCAGCGAGCGCTGCAGCACCGCCGGATCCACCCGCCACGCGTCCCCCACGCGCGCCGCGGGCAACTCGCCGCGCGTGATGAGCTCCACCACCGTGGCCTCGTCCAGTTGTAGTTGCTCCGCCACGTCGGCGGGGGTGAGCCAGCGGTTCTTTGATGAGTCCATTGAATCCTCCAGGGCGCAGCGTGGCATCGTCGCGCCACCAGCGTGCCGCCCGTGGCCCGGCGTGTAAAGGATGATGTTGAGTCCCGCCATGTAGGACGGCGTGGGTCCAACCTCGTCCTACCGGGGGTTACCGGCTACCGCTCGTCATCCGCTTCATCCATCCACTCGGCGCCTTGGGGCGGGGTGGCTGCCCCGCGCCGCTTGCGCCTGGGATGGGGGATGCCGGCCCCTTCCCGGAACAACCGCAACTCGCCTTGCATCCAGTCGCGGTCATCCTCTTCACAAATGCTCACCAACTCCTCCATCAGGGGAAGGTCCTCGGGGAGGAACTTGAAGCAGAGGACCACCGCGGCATCCATGGCGAGCGACCGGTCCTCCTTGCGGACCGTCTCCATCAGGCGCTGCAGCAGGGCGCGGTCTTCGGGGTGCCATGGGCCTTTGGGAAGTGTGTCCACCAGCTCGCGCCATTGTTGGAAACTCCGCGGCACCACGTCCCGGCGGGCGGCACGGAACTGCGCCCACTCGTCCTCGCGGACCGGGCCGTGCAACGTCCGCGGTCCCAGGAGACCTCTGAGCTCACGCCGGTGTTTCGCCTCGCGCTTCGCCGCCTCGGAGGGGTCCGGCAGGTCGGTGATGGCCATCGGCGCGGCGCCGCCCCACAGGTCGTCAATGGCCCGGATGGCTGCGCGCGCCGCCGTGAAGTCCAGGGAACCCTCCCGCAACTGGCGCCGCAGGACCGGCGTGACCAGCAGGCACAGCTCGGGGTCCTCCAGCACGCACAGCCGGGTCCTGGGGTGGGCGAGGAAACGCGCCGCCAGCTCGGCCCGCGGCGGGTCCCTGGCTGGGTCGTGCGCCCGGCCCAGCAGGTGCTTCACTCCCCAGGCGGCCACCGTACTGTCATCCTTGAGCACCGCCTGTTCCGCCGCCGGCCGGAGCACCGCCGCCGGTGCGTCCTCCAACCACGCGTGCACAATGGAACTCACGCCCTGGAAGGCGCCCGGGTACCCGTCCAGGCGTGCCTGCACCAGGCGCGGATACCACGCGCTCAGGTCCGCCTTGCTGGCGTACAGCACGCGGTGAAGCGTGCTGCCCACGCGGTTGTCGTGGCGGTTGAGGTCCTCATTGGCCAGACACAGGTCCAGCAGCGGAGTCACGTCCGCCGTCGGCAGCCACAGTCGGCCGGCCACGGCCGCCATGATGGCGCCGGTGGATTCGTCCTCCTGTTGGGCTGGGGGCAACGCGGCTGCCTTTTGGAACAGTGCCAGGGCCACGCGCTGGCGGTCAGTCAGTGCCATCAACGCAGCAACCGTTCCAAAGAAGTGCTCCGCACGGAAGCCGCGCTCCAGGGACGTCCAGCGCTGAAACAGCGGCCGCACCGCATCCACCCCGCGCGGCTGCGCCAGCAGCCACACGGCAACCGGCCGGAGCGCTGCCGAGTGGAAGGTCTCGCGGTCCAGGGCGCGCGCCCCGACTTCCAGCGCCAGCTCCTCCGGCAACTGGGCAATCAGCGCGGCCAGCTCGCCCGCGCCCTTTTCAGAGGCGTGGTCCAGCTCATCCAACAGCGTGCTGATCCGCTCCAACACCGGCCGCAGGCGGCCGGCGTCCGCCTTGGGAATGCGGGCCACGGGGTCAGACAGGAACTTGCCACGCCACCAGGGCACCTCCCCGGCGGTGGCCAGCACCCGCCTTGCTTCCCGCCGCACGCGGGCTTCCGGGTCCTGCGCCAGCGTGTCCAGGATGGCCAACGCGGCCGGGTCATCCGGCCGCAGCCCCGCAATGGCCGCTTCGCGCATGCGCCGGTCCTCATGGCCGGCCATGGCCCGCAGGGTGGCGGTGAGCGTGGGTGTGGCGCCGGCCAGGCGGCACGCGGCATGGCTCAGGGCGTCCGCGTTCCCGGGCGCGTCATCATTCCAATGGCTGAGCTCAGCAAAAGCCGCCAGGACCGCGGGCAGGAACGAGTGGTCCTCCAGCACCACCGCCTGCGCCGCCGCAAACCGCAGGGCGGCCACCGCGGCGTCAAAGTCCGCGTGGTGCTCCTGGATCTCCTCGGGGTCCCCCCGGAACTGCACGCCGCGCGCTCCACGGTCCAGCAGGTGCTCCATGGCGGCGGTGGCCAGGTCATGGACCGCCTGCCTGTCCATCAGCGGTGGCTTCATCCGGTCACCTCGGGAGGGCCGGGCTGGCCGGCCGTTGCATCAGGCTGTTGCGCCTTGGGTGGGTCCACCAGCACGCGCTCGGCAACCTGGGCCACCCGGCGGACCAGCACCACCTCCACGCGCAGCGGCTCAGGGATGTCCGCGGCATTGTCCGCCGGGAGCAGCACCGCGCGGATGCCGGCGCGTTCCGCCGCCAGCAGCTTGGCGCGCACCCCGCCCACCGGGAGGACCTCACCGTTGAGCGTGATCTCCCCGGTCAGCGCCACGTCCGGCCGGAGCGGGCGGCGCGTGGCGGCTGACAGGAGCGCCGCAAAGATGGCCGTCCCGGCGCTGGGGCCGTCCTTGGGCATGGCGGCTTCGGGCACGTGGAGGTGGATGTCCCCGCCCAGCCGCCCGGGGTCAATGGCGTAGCGGGCGGGGTCCATGCGCAGGTGGGCCAGCGCCGCCTGCGCGCTCTCCTGCATGACCGCTCCCACGCGCCCGGTCATGCGCAGCTCGCCCTTGCCGTGGATGATGGCCGCCTCCACGTACACCAGCGCCCCGCCGTCACTGCCCACCGACAGCCCGGTGGCCACGCCCACGGGGAGCGCCTCCGCGGCGGTGCGCTGCCGATAGCGCGCCGGTCCCAGCACGGCGCGGACCTCCTGTGCGGTGATGGGCCGCAGCGTGTCCTGTGGGCTGCCGCGCACGCGCGCCAGCGCCCGCCCGCGGTGCACGGCCTCCAGGTGCCGCCGGAGCTGGCGGACGCCCGCCTCCCGCGTGTGCCCCTCAATCACCTGCAGCAGGGCGTCCGCGTCCATCTCCAACGCGCTGGGCAGCCCGCAGTCCGCCTGCAGGCGGGGGAGAAGATGCTTGCGGGCAATCTCCACTTTTTCGCCCGCCAGGTAGCCCTCAAGCTCCACCGTCTCCATGCGGTCCACCAGCGTGGGATGGACCTCTGCAAGGTCATTGGCCGTGCACACAAACAGCACGTGGGTGAGGTCAAACGGGACGCCCACGTAGTTGTCCACAAAGTGCGGGTTCTGCTCAGGGTCCAGCACTTCGTGCAGCGCGCCAATGGGGCTGCGCGCGCGCTCCGTGCCAATCTTGTCAATCTCATCCAGCAGCAGGACCGGCGCGCAGGAGCCCGCCGCGGCAAGACCCGCCATGATGCGCCCCGGCGCGGCCGCCACGTAGGTGAGGCGGTGGCCGCGCAGTTCGGACTCGTCATGCACGCCGCCCAGCGCCACCCGGACAAACTTCCGCCCCAGCGCCTCCGCCATGGCGCGGGCAAGGGTGGTCTTGCCCACACCGGGCGGACCCACCAGGCACAGGATGGTGGACCGGGCACGCCCGCCCAGCGTGTGGACTGCCAGGTGCTCCAGGATGCGCTGCTTGGGCTTGCTCAGGTGGGCGTGCTCGCGGTCCAGCACCGCCGCAACATGGCTGAGGTCCGGCGGCGGCAGCGTCTCGGCGTGCCACGCCAGCCGCGCCAGGAAGTCCAGGTGGCCGCGGTAGGACGGATAGTCGTGGTGCTTGGTCTCCATCCCGCGCAACAGGCGCAGTTCGCGTTTGGCCAGCTCCCGCGCTTCCTTGGGCAGGCCGGCCTGCTGCAAGCGCCGTTGCAGCCGGCCCAGGTCATCCTCGTCATTGCCGGCGCTGGGGTCATAGATGTCCAGGCGCCGGGAGATCTCCACCGTCTGCGCCCACAGCCGCTGGCGGAGCGTCTTGGGAATGTCCGGCTTGCCGCACAGCTCGCGGAGGGACTGCTCCAAGGCACAGGACGCATGCTCCCCCTGGGCCCGGGCGGCCAGTGTCTGCGCGTAATTGCGCACCGCCTCGGGAAGCGGCCAGCGTGCGGTTTCGCGCAGCTCCTCGGTGGTGGCCAGCGCGCGCACCAGTTCCGCCAGGGCGGGAACCAGCCGCTGGGGCCAGTCCGGCCGCTGCGGCAGCACACCCGCAGCCAGCGCCGCGAACAGCCGGTGCCCGGCGTCCACCAGCCCCGTCACGTCTTCTGGCGGGTCGGCGGCCGGTTGGACCTCGGCAACAAATGGCGGCCGCTCGCCGTGCGCGCGGGTGATTTGCAGGCGGCGCTCGCCCCGCAGCGTCACTGCGCTGCCGTCCGCGGCCAGCACCGTGCACTCGGTTCCCCAGCGCGCGGTCACCAGGGTTGGCAACTCAATGGCGGACGCCACGGTGAGGGCGCACAGACGGGTGCCCACCCGGGCCGGCAGCTCACGCAGCGTGGCCGGGTCAACCACGGGAGCGGCGAGCGCGCGCGTTTCGCCAGGAAGGATGCAATCCTCCCACAGGCCAATCAGCGGAAGCTCCAGGACGTTGGACATCACCTCAACCCAACACCCGCCGCATACCGGGGTCAACCCGCCGTGACGCCAGTCACGCCGCCCGCCACCGCCGGGTCCCCCGCATCATCCCGGAAAGCCGTTGGCCGCGCCCGGCAGCCTCCCGGACCATCCCCAGGCGCCGGCCGTGGCGCGCGGGGGTAGTTCCCATGTGCTGGCTGTCACGCCGCCGGCGCCTTGGGGTTCCCCGCATCATCCCGGGAGGCTGTCGGGCGGTGCCCGGCTGTACCCCGGACCATCGCGGGCGGCTGGCCGCGGTGCCGGTGGGTAGTTCCAATGTGCTGGCTGTCACGCCGCCGGCACCTTGGGGTTCCCCGCATCATCCCGGGAGGCCGTCGGGCGGTGCCCGGCTGTACCCCGGACCATCTCCAGGCTGCCATGCGCGGCGCTCGCGGATGGTCAGGCGGGGGGAGCAAGCGGTTCGGCCGCGGGACCCTTGGCGGCGCGATGCGAGGAAAGCGCATCCAGATAGGAGAACAGTTGCTCTTCGGTGTTCTGCGGCAGGTCGGTGCGGACGGAACACTCGTCGCGCACGGCGGCGCGCAACCGCCCCAGCAGCCCCACCGTGGAATTGCGCAGGACCCCCGCCTGCTTGCGGCTGGTGACTGAGGGCGCCGCCAGGTCCGCCCGCGAACTGAGCAGACTGTCCATCTTCACCCCGGCCTGCACGTGGGCGGCGGCCCAATCGTACAAGGTCCCGCCGCCAGCAACGGGGAACATCTGCAGGTCCGCCTTGCGGCGCTCCAGCGCGGGTTCGCGCTCCTTGGCCGCAGCGGCCTGGTCCGGATAGGCCGCCTGCGTCCCGGCCAGGGTGGGCACAAGGTCCTGGCGGATGCGTTGGGCTGCTTCACGCACAGCGGCGGGGGTGGAGCTGATGGAAAGATGCGCTTCCAAGACGTGCCAGACGCCGGCCGCCATTTCGTCATGGGTCAGGTCCGTCTGGTCCAGTTCTTTGGCCAGCGGCGTGCCGGTGAGCGCCGCGGGCAGGGCGGCAATGCCGCTGAGTTTCTGCTTGAGCAGCGGCGCGTAGGTGTCAGCGCAGCGCACCCGCGCGAGCGCCTGGCCGCGCGCACCAATCAGGTTGTCCAGGCCCAACTTGAGGTCTGCCAGCGTCAGGTTCTTCATGGTCTCCCCTCCGAGGTGGCGGCGTGGATGCCGCGTTGATGTCGGCCTGATTAGGGGGCAACGCGAATGCCCGTCAATGACACAACGCCTGTAACCCGCCCAGTTGACCCGGGCGCGTGCCCTGGGCTTCCCTCTGTCCATGTATCTTCGCCGCCTGGAGATTCAACACGTCCGCCTGATCAACGCCCTCACGCTCGAGTTCGGGGCGCCGGGGTGGACCGTGGTGCTGGGCGACAACGGCTCCGGCAAGTCCACCATCCTGCAGGCCGTGGCCCTGGCCGCCTCCGGGCCGGCGCTGGCCTCCCACCTGATTGAAGACGCCGCCACGTTGCGGCCGGCGGACCTCCCAGAGGCCGAGCCCGTGATCAGGTGTCAGTTCCAGGGCCCGGCGCATCCGGACACAAGAGTCCTGCTGAGCGTCAAGAAGGGCAGGCACGACTTCACGCGTACCAAAGGTGGAAGCCGCGTGGACGACATACGTGCGAAACGAGACCGCGGCTTCTTTGTGGTTGGATACGGGCCGGGACGATTCCTCCCACGCCCCGGCGAGGTGGCTCTTCCTGAGAACCCAGTGCGGGACCGCGTGGAGGGCTTGTTCTCCCGCCACCACAAGGTGCTTGGCACGGACTTCTATGGCGCGCTGCGCCAGCGGACCCCGGAAGAAGCGCTGAGCTTCACGCGTGCATTGAAGACGGCGCTCCTGGCCGAAGACGGCATGGGAGAGAAGCTGTTTCCCATGCTTCTTGACGTGGATACCCGCGGCAAGAGTGGCGTGAAGCACTTGGAGCGTTTGCTGGAGTCCCGTCGCTTCATCGTCTCCGCGGGAAGGCGCCACCTGAAACTACCCGCCACGGCGCTGTCTGACGGCTACCAGTCCATGCTCGCCTGGATTGCGGACCTGCTGGGACACGCATTCCTGGAGTTCGGTCCACAGGTTGAGGCCGGCACGCTGCGTGGCATTGCGCTGATTGACGAGATTGACCTGCACCTGCACCCCACCTGGCAGAGGAAGCTCGTACCGCTGCTCAAGCGGGTCTTCCCCCAGATGCAGTTCATCGTCACGACCCATTCGCCGCTGGTGGTGGCTGCGCTGGAGCCCCACGAGATAGTCCGCCTGCAGCTTCGGGAAGGTGAGGTGGTGAGGGAGGCACATCGGGCCGCCCCGGGTCTGATGACGGGTACCCAGCTGCTGACCCACTACTTTGACGTGTCACGCGCCGGCCGGGCGGACCTGCTTGAAAAGGAGCGCGAGTACCTGGAACTCCAGGCCATGGGGCGGCGCACCAAGCGCCAGGAGGACCAGCGGAAAAAGCTGGAGGAGGAGCTGCACCCCTACTGGACTGTGTCAGCAGGGAGGAACGGAGCGTGAGGACGGTGGACCGGTCCGGTCTGCGGCTGCCCAAAGGCTGGCAGGCGAAAGCAAAGAGGGCCACCGATGCGCTGGTGGCGCGCGTCAAAAGCCCTGCGCGGCCGGGGCCGCCAGCTGAGCAGCACAGACTTCGCGCCCTGGAAGGACGTCTACAACGACAGGGCGCTCAAGCGGGCATTGTGGCGGTCCCAGTCCCACAAGTGCTGCTATTGCGAAATGGAGTACCAGGCAACCAACAGCGACGTGGAACATTTCCGCCCCAAGACGGCAGCGGATCGGATGAATGGAACTGTTGACGAGGGATACTGGTGGCTCGCCTTTGAATTCAGGAATCTCTTCTTCAGTTGCCCCAACTGCAATCGCCTCTCATCCACCAAGAACGACAAGTTTCCTCTTCATGACCCGGTCGGACGCCTGCGTCCCCAGGAACTGCCGTGGTGCAGGGCGGAGGGGGCGCTGGTGATCAATCCCGACGGCACGGAGCAGGCCGGCGGCGCTGAGGCGCACCTGACATTCGTCCAGGATGGCACAGGGTGTTGGCGGATCGCGCCCCGTAGGCGATCCCCATTTGGACGCAAGACAATCGAGGTCTGTGGACTTGATCGCGACGAGCTGGATGAACTGCGGGACAAGCACGTTGTCTCGCACCTTCAGCCGGCGCTGGACGCGTACCGTTGCGCACGCACCCGGGGTCAGCGGGATGCAGCACTCAGGGCAGCGCGCCGCCTGTGTGAGCCCGGTGAGCCGTTCTCGCTGTTGGCGCGGGAGTTCTTTCTCCAACAAGGCATGGATATGGCTCAGCGCGCGCGGCCATAGAACACCGCACAAGTGGCTTCCAAAGAGGGGCGGGCGTCGCTGCCGCCTTCCGCTCCTGCTATGGGCCCGGGGCCATGGACCTGACCCGCGAGGAGACCCTTCTGGCGAGCGCCATCGCGCAGTTCGTTCACCAGGGGCGGTGGCCGGACGCCCCGCAGTTCCGTGTGGAGCATGAGCAAGACCGCGATATTCTGGACGACCTGCGACAGCGCGGTCTGCTCCGTCTCCGCCAGCACGCCACCGGGTACGCCTATGCGGTGACCCCCGCGGGTCTGGCGACGGTGACGACGCCAGAAGCCATGGACCTCCGAAACCAGACCCGGAGCCTGCTGGGCCTGTTCAAGGAGAAGTACCGGGAGAAGCCGGGGCACCTGTGGGACGCCGGGGAACTCCGGCGGCTCGCCAAGGAGCGGGACGTCCAGTTCTTTGAACAAGTCATCGAGTTGCTGGAGCCTGCGGCGGTGGTGCAGTCCGCTGACAAGGATGGTGTCGCGCTGTCGGTGGTGATCGCGGAGAGCATCCTTGACGTAGCCGACGACGTGTTTCCCCCGGCACTGACTCGCGACCCCGTCCCCGGCCAGCGCCCGGCCGTGCTGGTGCAACGCATTCAACCGCGTGGCTTGCTGTCCTTTTCCCCCGCGTTCGCCCCGCTGGACCTGCAGCCACTCAACCTCCTCATTGGACCCAACGGCTCAGGAAAGTCCAACCTGCTGGAGGCCCTTGCCCTGCTCAGGGCGGCACCCGCATCGCTGGCCGAGTTCTTCCGCCATGGCACGTCCGCCGACGAGTGGCTCCACCGCAGCCGAGGGAAGACCTGTGAGGAAGCTTCCATCGAGGTCGTCACCGGTGCCAGCCTCACGGCCGGCCCCGGCGCTCGGGAGCTGCGACATCGACTGGCTTTTGTCACGGACGGGTTGCGACGCGTCATCAGCGATGAGCGACTCGAGAATGCGTCGGCGTGGAAAGGCCAGCAACGCCCCTACTTGTTTTTCGGCTATGACGCCGGGAGGCCGCGCTTCAACGTTGTGCGGAGCGGACCCCGCATGCTGCAGCGGGAGGAACTGCGCCCCGGCGAGTCCGCCCTCAGCCAGCGGTCCGACGCCCGGACGTACCCGGAGGTGTGCGCGCTGGCCGCGGCCTACCGCGGCATCCGCCTATACCGGGACTGGGTCATCGGGCCGGATGCGCCCTACCGTCAGGCGCCTCGCGCCGACGTTCCTGACGACCACCTGGACGAGAACTGCGGCAACCTTGCCGTGGTGGTTGGCCGGTTGAAGAAGGGGTCAACCTGGCCGCGCCTCCTGGAGGAGTTGCGTCGTTTCTATCCGCCCGTGACGGACCTTGAGACGCTGCCCATGGGGCCTGGCGTGCAGTTGAACTTCCTGGAACACGGCGGGCGGACCCCCGCGAGCCGGATGTCTGATGGGACCCTCCGGTATCTGTGCTTGCTCGCGGTGTTGTTGGATCCGGAACCCCCGACGCTGGTTGGCCTTGAAGAGCCTGAGCTGGGGATGCACCCGGACATGCTCCCGCACCTGGCCCGCCTGCTGCGCGAAGCATCCGAACGGATGCAACTGGTGGTTACCACGCACTCCGAGTTGCTGGTGGACGCGTTCACCGCCACCCCGGAGGTGATCCTGGTGTGCGAGCGTGACGACGAAGGCACCACGCTGCGCCGGCTGGATGCCGCGGAGTTGGCCGATTGGCTCAAGGACCACAGCGGCCTGGGTGACCTGTGGATGCGCGGCTTCCTGGGGGGCACGCGATGGTGAAGTTGTTTGTGGAAGGCGGCGGGGATGCCCGCCGGTTGCGAACCGAGCTGCGCGAAGGCTTCCACGGGTTGCTCAGCAAGGCAGGAGTGCGCCGGATGCCGCGCATCATTGCGTGCGGTCCGCGCTCACAGGCGTTCCGGGACTTCTCCAACGAGCGCCAGAAAGGGCCGGCCGTCCTGTTGGTGGACAGCGAGGGCCCAGGAACCGCGTCCCCGTGGGAGCACGTCCGAAGAGACGTGGAGAAGCCTCCCGCCGCGACGGAGGAGGATCTCCACTTCATGGCGGTGACCATGGAGACGTGGTTGTGTTCGGATCCCGGGGCGTTGGAAGGGTACTACGGCCAGGGCTTCAAGGCTGCCGCTCTGCCTCAACGCCCCAACCTCGAAGAGGAGCCCAAGAACGACGTCAACGCGAAGCTCGCCGCGGCGGTGAAAGCCAGCCGCAAGGGGCGGTACAACAAGGGGGAGGACTCGTTCACCGTGCTTGGCAGGATTGATCCCGGTTGCATTGCGGCGCGCTGCCCGCGCTGGGGGAAGCGTTTCCTGGACGCCGCACACTCGTGGTGACCCGGGGGCATGCGGGACGCGGGGAGCAGCCGGGTGAAGGGGTGCGGCGCCCCGCGGGTGTCTCACCAAACGAGACACTTTTGGGCGGGAACAGGGGTGCCGCCGGCCCTCCAACGGGGCAACCCACGCGCCGGGATGAACCATGCAGCGACGCGGCAGCCCTTCTTCGGCCACGCTCATCAAGCGCCTTTGCAGATGCGCGCGCGGGTGGGGCCACTCATCCGCCCCGCGGCGGCGCTGAAGTGCAGCGGCGTGGGAGTCCGCTTTGGCCGCTATTCCTAGTCCAGCCCGAAGACCACCGGCAGCCGCAGTTCAATGGCGTCAAACGGTTCGGCGCGAACGACCTCGCTCTGCTCCGCGGTCAGGGCCGTCAGGTAGCCCTCCGCGGTCCATCGCAGCACGCTCAGCGTTCCGCGCTCCGGGTCCACGAGCCAACAATGGGGCACCCCGTGCCTGTGCAGCGTGCGCAGCTTCTTGACCGTGTCGTTGGTTGCGTTGCTGGCCGACAGCACCTCGCATACCCAGTCGGGACGCGCATGCACCGGACGTTCGCGGGGGCGCTCCGGGATGCGTTCCCGCCGCCAGCCCACCAGGTCATGCCGGTAGACCTGGTGCTCCGAGTACTCCACCTCCACCTCGGTCATCAGCCACCACCCGCCGGGCCCGCCGTTTCCCGCGCGCCGCTGGAACGGCTGGAACAGCTGGGCGCCCAGGCCCAACTGCGCCGTGCCATGATCCGGCCCCGGTGCGGCCTTCTCCACAATGTCACCGTCGATAATTTCCGCCCGGGCGTCATCAGGCAGGGCCGCCAGGTCCGCAGCGGTGGCGTGGTGCGGGGGATTGCGCGCGGTGATCACGCGCCAACCCTAGCCACGCGCGCGTCCATTGTCAGAAGTTCACCCGCACGTTGTCCCCCCGCGTCCCCAGCGCCAGCAGCTTGTCCCGCGCCGCCGTCACCATCCCCGGTGGCCCGCTCAGGAACGCCACCAGCCCGGTCCACGGCAGCGCGTCCCCCGCCAGCGCGTCCGTCACGCGGCCGGCCACCTCCGGCGGCTCCGGGACGTCACGGCTGACAAACAGCGTGGTCCGGTGCGCCCCGCGCAGGCGCTCCAGCAGGGCAAACCCGCCACGGTCACGCACGCCGTACAGCAGCGTGGCCACCGCGCCGCGCTCCACCACGGCGCCCAGCAGCGGGACCAACGGCGCAATGCCCGTCCCGCCGGCCACCAGCAACACCGGCGTGCCCGGCCGCACGCCCGTGAGCGGGAACCCAAACCCCTGGGCCCCGCCCAGGGTGAACTCGGTCCCGGGCGCGGCGCGGTACAGCGCCCCGGCGGCGCCGTCTCCGTCACGGACCAACAGTTCCACAGGGTCGCCAGGCGGGTTGACCAGGGCAAACCAGCCGGTGCCCTCCGGCGTCCCGGCCGCTACGTACTGGCCGGGCTGGGTATGTGAGACGCCGCCCAGGTCAGCCACGTGCAGCTCCAGCAGCACCTGGCGGGTGGCCGCCGGGAGGCGCCGGGCCACGCGGGCCGGCTGGGAGGGAAGGTGGGGCATGAGGGTGGGGACCGCCGGGAGGGCCGCCGTTCTACCGCGTTCCACCGCCTTGTGCCGGTGGGACCGCGTTGCTAATGGCCACGCCCCCCCCACCCCGGATCCAGGTTGGATCCGGGGAACCCACACGCGTTGGGCAGGGTGCAGGGGTCCCTCGCAGGCAGGAGGGCCTGTCACCGGTTTCACCCAGCGCGGAGGCACAACCACCGGGGCGTTTTCCGCCCCTGACATAAGAGAGATTGGAGACCACCCTATGGCAGCCATCACCATGCAGCAGATGTTGGAAGCGGGCGCGCACTTCGGCCACCAGACGCGGCGCTGGAACCCCAAGATGAAGCCGTACATCTGGGGCGCCCGCAACGGCATCTACATTGTGGACCTCCGCCAGACCGTGCCCATGTTCCGGTCCGCCTACCAGTTCCTGGTGGACATCACCGCCCGCGGCGAAAAGGTGCTGTTTGTGGGCACCAAGAAGCAGGCGCAGGAAGTGGTGATGGAGGAGGCCACGCGCTCCGGCCAGTTCTACGTCCACAACCGCTGGCTGGGCGGCATGCTGTCCAACTTCCGCACCATCAAGGGCTCCATTGACCGGCTCAAGCAGATTGAGAAGATGGCCACGGACGGCACGTTTGAGCGCCTGCCCAAGAAGGAGGTCCTCAAGCTGACCCGTGAGAAGGGCAAGCTGGAGAAGAACCTGCTGGGCATCAAGGAGATGAGCCGGCTGCCGGGCGCGGTGTTCGTCATTGACCCCAAGAAGGAGCACATTGCGGTGGACGAAGCCCGCAAGCTGGGCATCCCGATTGTGGGCATTGTGGACACCAACTGCGATCCCGAGGGGATCCAGTTTGTCATCCCGGCGAACGACGACGCCATCCGCTCCATCAAGCTGTTCACCGGCGCGGTGGCGGACGCCTGCCAGGAGGGCGGCGCGGTGTACGCGGAGAAGGCCGCGGCGCGCGCCGACAAGGGCGAGGAGGCCGGCAAGCCGGAGGCCGCCGAGCCGCGCAAGGAGGATCCGCGCCGCCGTGGTGGCCGTGGTCCGCGCGTGGAGTTTGTGAAGCGTGACGCGCCGGGCGCCAAGCCCGCGGCACCGGACGAGGAAGGCGCCGCCGAGGCGCCCGAGACGACGCCGGCGACCCCCGCCCCGCAGGCCTGAGTTCCCCGTTCATCAAGGCAGTCCCAAGACAACGGGCGGGCGCCGCGGGTCGGCGCCCCCCCGTCCGTGCTCACTGGAGAGATTTCCCATGATTTCAGCCGACCAGGTGAAGGCCCTGCGCGAGAAGACCGGCGCGGGGATGATGGAATGCAAGCAGGCGCTCACCGAGACCAACGGTGACATGACCAAGGCCGAAGAGGTCCTGCGCAAGAAGGGCGTGAAGACCGCCGAGAAGAAGGCCGGGAACATCGCCGCGGAAGGCGCGGTGGGTTCCTACATCCACATGGGCGGGAAGATTGGCGTCCTTGTGGAGATCAACAGCCAGACGGACTTTGCCGCCAAGGGTGAGGAGTTCCAGGAACTGGTGCGTGACGTGGCCATGCACATTGCCGCGGCCAACCCGCGCTGGATCCGCCGCGAAGAGGTGCCGCCGGAGGTGGTGGCCAAGGAGAAGGAGATCGCGGTGGAGGTGGCCCGCAAGGAGGGCAAGCCGGACAAGATCCTTGAGAAGATCGCCGAGGGGAAGGTGGTCAAGTTCTACGAGGAGAACTGCCTGCTGGAGCAGAAGTTTGTGAAGGACCAGGACAAGACGGTGCAGCAGATGCTCACCGACAAGATCGCCAAGATCCGTGAGAACCTGTCCATCCGCCGCTTTGCGCGCTTCCAGCTGGGCGAAGGCATTGAGAAGAAGACCGGGGACTTTGCCAAGGAAGTGGCCGCGGCCGCGGGGCACTGACCCCGGTCAGCTCCACGTCACGCTCACCCGGACCACCTCGCCGATGACGTTGCTGAGCCCGTGGTAGACCACGGCGGCGAGGATGGACCCGGAGGACGAGCGCAGCGCACAGAACAGCAGCGCCGGGAAGAACGGCAGCAGGCGGGTGGGGTTCCATTCGCCCACAAAGTGGCCCAGCGCGAACCACGCGCTTCCCAACAGCACCGCCTTGCCCAGCCCTGCGCCCAGCACCGTGACGCGGGGCGGCCAGGCGCGCGCGAGCAGCGTGTGCACGTAGCCGCGGTAGAACAGCTCCTCCGGCACGGCGACCACGACCAGGTGCGTGAACATGAGCGCGGCAAACCCCGCGGGCAGCTGCCAGGCCACCTTGATGCTGTGCCCGGACTGCGCGGCCAGCCAGCGCTGCACCTCCACGTAGCCCCACGCAAACGGCGGGAAGGTCACAGCGCAGGCCAGCATCGCCAGGCCCAGTGAGCGCGCGGCGCCGCGGCCATCCAGCCGCGCGCCCACCGTGTAGGGGTGCAGCCACCACGACACCGCGCGCGCGCGGCGGCGCCCCCGCGGGCGCAGCAGGCGCACCAGCGCGTACGACAGGATGCGCAGCGGCACGCCCACCAGGCCGTGCGCGTGGATGCCGTACGCGCGCGGGGGAATGCGCGCCCTGTCCAGGCGGTCCAGCGGGATGACCAGCTGCCAGGCGGCGGCCAGCGTGAAGGCGGCGCCGGGAAGGCCCAGCGCGCCATCCAGCAGCGGCTTGGACAGCCCCAACAGGATGACCAGGCCCGCGCACAGGCCGAGCACTTCGCGCGGGCCGCGTTCCGGGTGCGCCTGGCTGGGCGGCGCCAGGCGGTCCAGCAGCGCGTTCAGGCGGTCCATGGCGCGGGCGGGCGCGCACTCCGCGCGTGGGTCGCCTCCCCCCTTGTGGGTGAGGCCGGAGCATGGTCCGGATGGGGGGCGCGCCAGGGCGCAGGCACCACGCGCTCCGCCCACCCCCCACCCGACAAGCCGTGCCGGCTCGTTGGCCTCCGCCCGGGTGGGGGGAGGCATGGCGGGGCGGGACGGACTAGCGTGCCCGCGGCCGGGAACGGGGGATGGCGGCTTGGGAAGGGAAGCGTCACTTGGGGGCACCCGCGGCCGACGAGCCTACGGCAGGGCAGGGCGGGGGTGACAAGGGGTCTGAAGGGGACGGCATGGGCGCATGGTTGTTCCGGCACCGGCTGGGCGTGATGGCGGGGGCGTTCCTCGTGGGGCTGCTGAGCCTGTTCCTGGCGGCGCGCCTGGCCGGGGACGGGCGCTGGTACCTGTGGCCGGTGTGGTTCCTGGACGGGCAGCCGGGCCTGCCGCGTCTCACGCTGCGGGTCACCGGCGCGGGCTGCCTGGCGGCGTTTGCGCTGCGCTGCTGGGGCGAGGCCCACCTGGGCGCCGCGGTGTACGGCCAGGGCCGCACGGCCGGTCTGGTCGACACGGGCCCGTTCGCCTGGCTGCGCAACCCGCTGTACGTGGGCACCTGGCTGTTCTTCCTCTCCGCGGTGGCGCTGTGGGCACCGGCGCTGGGCTGGGTGGCGCTGTGCGCCGGGTTTGCCGCGGCGCTGCACGCCATGGTGCTCCACGAAGAGACCCTGCTGCGCGGCGCGCTGGGTGCGCCGTACGTGAACTACCTCACGCGGGTGCCGCGCTGGCTGCCCCGGCGGCGCGCGGCTGCGCCGGGTGCGGTGACGCCGTCGGCGGCCGCCTGGCGCGCGGCCGCACTGGGGAACCTGGGGCTTTTGTCCCTGGGCTGTTACCGCGTGGTCGTGGGGGCGGGCGTGCCCGGTGAGATCCCGGGCGCGCTCAACGCGCTGCTGGTGCTGACCTGGGTGGTGGTGGTGGTGGTGCGCCGCCGCCGGCGGTCCGCGGCGGCGTGAGCCCTCAGTACACGTCCCCAGAGAAAGCTGATCCTATGAGGCGCGCTTGCGTGCGGGGTCCGCCATCGACGGCAGAGGGCGGGCAATGGACCACGGCGTAGGGCGGGGGCTCGTCCGGCTCGTCCCCCGCCCGGTTCACTCAAACGCGGGCGCTCCCGTCTCCCTGACGGCATGGTGTGCGAGCCGCCCCATCACCGCACGGAGAGCAGAGTCGAGCCGAATCCGTTCTCTGCGACACGGCGGAGGAGGAAGACCTCGCGTGTGAACGGCCCCGCATCTCCAATCGGGCGGGGGACAAGCCGGACAAGCCCCCGCCCTACAAGGAACGCGCGGAAACCCGCGGAAAGACGCGCAAAAAACCCGCGGAAAGACCTGCGGAAACCAGAGGAAACACGCGGAACAGCGCCCTCCGCCACACGCGGCGGCCGGAACAACGTGGCCGCCTCTGCGGCACCGATCCACGGCGCCTTGGCAGCAGCGGTGCAGAAGCCCGCTCACAAGGTCACTTTCTCCGGGGAGCCGTACTCAGGCGTTGGCCTCTTCGCCTTCGCCTTCCTCAACAACGGAGTCGCTCACCAGCTGCTGGGCAATGTCCAGCGCCCGGCGCAGCTTCTCGCGAATCTGTTCGTCCGCCTTGAGCTTCTTGTGCGCCTTGAGCAGGCGCTCTTCGTTCTTCTGCGCGTCCTCCTGGGCGCCGCGCAGCGCGGCTTCCACCTCATCCACCTTGGCGCGCAGCTCACCCAACTCCGCCTGCGCCGTCTCCGCCGCGCTGGCGCGCTGCTCCAACTCCTCCACCTGCGCCTGCAGGGCCCCGGCCTGGCCCTGCGCCTCCGCCAGCTGTGAGGTCAGATCATTGAGACGCGACGCCGCCGACGACTCCGCGTCCTGGGCGTGCTGCTCGGCCGCCTGCAGGCGCGCCTCCAGCGTGGCCACCTGCGTCTCCAGCTCGCCCTTGGCCGCGTCCGCCGCGTTGGCGCGCTCCTCCGCCTGGCCCACCGCCTCCTGCTGCTCCACCACCTCCTTTTCCTTGGCAAACACTTCGTCCTTGAGCTTCAGGAGTTCCTTGTCCTTGGTGTTGATCTGCTCCTTGAGGTGCAGGATCTCCTTGGCGGAGGTGGCTGAGACCTTGCCTTCGTCACCACCCTTGGCCCGCGCGGCGGCCTCCTGCGCCTGCTTGAGCTGGCTTTCCAGCGCCGCCACGCGCGCCTTGAGGTCACCGTTTTCCTTGCGCGCGTCCTTGAGCTGCCGCTCCGTCTCCGGGTCAGGCCGGACCACCTCCACGGGCGTGGGCGGCTTGCTGGTCACGGGCGCAGAGGCGGCCGGGCGTGCGGGAGCGGGGGGGGGCGCGCTGGCGGGCCGGGCGGAGGTGGCGGGCTTGGGCGCCGGCTTGGTGGACGGCCCCAGCAGCGAATCCAGGTCCATGTCCTTGGCCGCCGTCCGCGCCGCGGGCCGGGCCGCGGCTGCCGGCGGTGGCGGCGGTGGGGGCGGCGGTGGCGGCGGCTCAGGGGGCGGGGGCTCCGTGGGCAGTGCGTCCAGGCTTTCGGCACCCAGCGCGGCCAGGGGGTCCTCCTCCAGGGCGGGCTCGGGCGGCGGGGGTGGCGGCGCCGCGTCCTCCATGCCGGCGGTCAGGCTGTCAAAGTTGAGGTCGTCACCCTCGGCGGCCACCACCTCCTCCTGCGGCGCGGCGGCCTCGGGCTCCGGCAGGCCAATGAGCGCGCCGATCTTCTCCAGCAGGGCCTCGGGGTCAAACGGCTTGATGAGGTAGTCCTCGGCGCGCGTCTTGAGCTTCTTGTGCTGCTCAAACGTCTCCGGCGTGGCCTCACTGGAGGTGATGACCAGCGGGATGCCCTTGAGGTCGTCGTCCTTCTTGAGCTTGTTGCAGATGGAGTAGCCGCTCATCTTGGGCAGCTCCACGCACAGCACAATGAGCTGTGGGCGGTCCGTCTTGGCGCGGTCCAGGGCGTCCTTGCCGTCGGGTACCACCGTGACCTGCAGGCCGCGGCCGGCCAGTGCCGACGTCAATCCGTCCGTGAAAGCTTGATCCGCATCCACCAGGAAGATGTGCTTGGACATTCCGAGATCCCTGCCGCCGTGGGGGGTCGCCGCGCAGTGGGGGCCGCCGCGCGCGCCGCCGAACAAGACCGTGCGCTGGTGGAGGCGAAGAAAACGCCCGTCAGCACCCGGACTTTCAGGACGCTAGCCACGGTGCCTGCCCGGGGTCAAAGTCCTTGCCAACGCCACGTCGCTTCCCGGGCGTTTCCCGTCGGGCGGCGCGGATCCGCGGCGCGGGGGGCGCCGGCTCCGGCCGCGCGCGCTTGACGGCCAACACAGCGGGACCCTAGTTGCCCACGTCCCCTCCCGCGCCAGCTGGAGGCGTGACGGAAAGGCGGCGGCACACCATGGCGCGGGCCAAGAAGACCAAGTTCATCTTCGTGACCGGCGGCGTGGTGAGCTCGCTGGGGAAGGGCGTGGCGGCGGCGTCCATGGGCGCGCTCATGGAGAACCGCGGGCTGAAGATCAGCCACATGAAGCTGGACCCGTACATCAACGTGGATCCGGGGACCATGAGCCCGTTCCAGCACGGGGAGGTCTACGTCACTGAAGACGGTGGCGAGACCGACCTGGACCTGGGCCACTACGAGCGCTTCACCACCGCGCGGATGACCAAGAAGAACAACGTCACCACCGGGAAGATCTACCAGAGCGTCATCAGCAAGGAGCGCCGCGGCGAATACCTGGGCAAGACCGTGCAGGTGATTCCGCACATCACCGACGAGATCAAAGCGGCCATCCACGCCTGCGCCGAGGGCAACGACATCCTCATTGTGGAGATTGGCGGCACGGTGGGGGACATTGAGTCCCTGCCGTTCCTGGAGGCTGCGCGCCAGTTCCGCCGCGACGTGGGCCACGAGAACGTGGTGTACACGCACGTCACGCTGGTGCCGTACATCTCGTCGGCGGGGGAGACCAAGACCAAGCCTACGCAGCATTCGGTGGCGGAACTGCGGAGCATTGGCATCCAGCCGCAGATCCTGCTGTGCCGTTCCGAGCGCGGGCTGCCCAAGGAGATCCGCGCCAAGATTGCGCTGTTCTGTGACGTGGAGGACAGCGGCGTCATCAACGCGCCCAACGTGGACTGCATCTACGAAGTGCCGCTGAAGCTGCGCGACGAGGGCCTGGACGACAAGCTGGCCGAGCTGCTCAACATCTGGAGCCGGCCGGCGTCCATGGAGAAGTGGGTCACCGTGGTAGAGCGGGTGAAGAAGCCCGAAAAGGAGTGCGTGATTGGCGTGGTGGGCAAGTACGTGGGGCTGGTGGAGTCCTACAAGTCCATCAATGAGTCCCTTACGCACGCGGGCATCCACCACCACGCGCGCGTGGTGCTGCGCCACGTGGACAGCGAGGACATGGAGAAGCAGGGCGCAGAGAAGCTCTTGGCCGGCGTGGACGGCGTGCTGGTGCCCGGCGGGTTTGGCGAGCGCGGCGGCGAGGGGAAGATTGCCGCCATCCGGTACGTGCGCGAGAAGGGCATCCCGTTTTTTGGCATCTGCCTGGGGCTGCAGATGGCGGTGATTGAGTTTGCGCGTGACGTGGCGGGGCTGGAGCACGCCAACACCACGGAGTTTGCGCCGGACTGCAAGCATCCGGTCATTGACCTCATGCACGAACAGCAGGCGGTCACCGACAAGGGCGGCACCATGCGGCTGGGGACCTACCCGTGCCTGCTCAAGGAGGTGTCCCTGGCGGCGCGCCTGTACGGCACCACCAAGATCAACGAGCGGCACCGCCACCGGTTTGAGGTCAACAACAAGTACCGCGCGCCGCTGGCGGAGAAGGGCATGCTGTTCTCCGGGACGTCCCCGGACGACAAGCTGGTGGAGATCATTGAACTGCCGGGCCACCCGTTCTTCATTGGCTGCCAGTTCCACCCGGAGTTTGGGTCCAAGCCGTTCAAGGCGCACCCGTTGGTCATTGGGCTGGTGGGCGCGGCCCTGGAGCGGCGCGCGCGTGGCTGAGGCGGGGCGCGTCCACTGGGCGCAGTACGCGGCGCGCGCGGCCCTGCGGGCGGGCGGCTTCCGCGACACCACCGTGGCCACGCGCCAGGGCCGCATCCACGTCTACCAGGCGCGCGGGCGCGGCCCGTCCGGGGACCTGGTGATCATCCACGGGCTGGGGTCCGCCGCCAGCGCGTTTGCGCGGACCATGCACGCACTGCGGCCGCACGCGCAGCGCATCCTGGCTCCGGAGCTGCCCGGCCACGGCTTCAGCGAGCCGCTGGCGGATCCCCCGTCCGTGGACGGGATGCTGGAGGCGCTCACCGAGGCGCTGGACGAGCTGCTGGACCGGCCCGCGGTGGTGTTTGGCAACAGCCTGGGCGGGGCGGCCGCGCTGCGGTTTGCGCTGCGCCGGCCGGCGCGGGTCAAGGGGCTGGTGCTGGGCTCTCCCGGCGGTGCGGCCATGAACCATGACGAGCTGCAGGCGCTGCTGGGTGCGTTCCGCGTGGACTCCAGCCGCGCCGGGCGCGCGCTGGCGGAGCGGTTGTTCCACACGCCGCCGTGGTTTGTGCCGCTGCTGGGCGGGTTCATCCGCCGGAACTTTGCGCAGGCGCCGCTGCGCGGGCTGGTCAACGCGTTCTCACCCGCGGACCTGCTCACGCCCGACGAGCTGGGGGGCCTGGCCATGCCGGTGCTGCTGCTGTGGGGCCGGGGTGAGAAGCTGCTGCCGCCGCGCGCGTTTGACTGGTTCCGCGCGCACCTGCCGCCACACGCCGTCATTGAGGAGCCCGCGGGTTGGGGTCACTGCCCGCAGCTGGAGCGCCCGCTGGAACTGGCGGAGCGGCTTGCGCGGTTCATGCACCAGGTGGCGTGACCGCCCTTCTGCCGGCGCCTCCGTCAGGCCCGCCGCCGCCGGCGCAGGACCAGGCCGAGCGACAGGATGAACAGGATGGGCTCAAACCGCGCGCAGCCCTGGCAACTTCCCCCGGGCGTGATGCAGCGCAGCAGGAACGGGTCGCACACGCCGGTGTCGCACTCGGTGGACTGCTGGCAGGCTTCGCCGGCCACCTTGAGGTAGCGGCAGGTGCCGTCACTGGCGCCCGGCGGGACAAGACAGCCGCCATAGGTGCAGGACGACGACAGGTGGCTGGCGTAGCCGCAGGGTTCACCGATGTCCGGGTTGGGGACGCAGGTGCCGGTGGCGGAGTTGGCGATCCGCTGACAGAACCCGGTCTGGCAGCCCGCGCTGAGGTGCGGCAGCGTCCCGCACGGCTCGCCGATGTCCGGGAGCACCCGGCAGTCCCCGCTGCCCGCATCCGCACTTTCCCGCCGGCAATAGCCGTGCTCACACGGCGGGGCGTCACCCTGGCCCCACGGCGAGCACGCCTCCCCCAGGCGCGCGGGGGGCACGCACTCCCCGCGCGCGGGGTCACTGCAATAGGATGACGACGTCACCGCGCGGCACGTGGGCCAGGTCCCGGGCGCGTCACCGCACGGCTGGCCCAGCACGGGGAACGCGCGGCAGGTGCCGCGCACCTCGTCCGCCCCGGCGCGCGCGCAGAAGGTGTCCGCGTACAGGCAGTTGCCGGTGTCGGACACCGGCAGGCCGGCCACCACGGCGCAGGGTTCGCCCTCGCGCGGGCGCACCTGGCAGGTGTCGTCGTCCGCGCAGTACAGGCCCGGCCCGCAGCGGTCCGTTCCCTTCAGGCACGCGTCAGACACGGAGAGGAAGGCGGCGCACGCGCCCTCGCCGTTGCAGTACTGGCAGTCACCGCATTCCGTGTCATGGGAGCAGGCTGCACCCGGCGCGCCGGGGACGCGGCAGTGCGTGATGGCGGACGGGCCGGTGCGCGCACACACCAGCCCCTCCGCACACGGGGCGTACCCGGAGCCGCACAGCGCACCGTCGGTCCCGTAGGTCACGCACAACCCGCCGCGGCACACCAGCTCCGGGCCGCACGGGAGCTGGTAGCCCTGCGCGTCCAGGCAGCTCTCACCGTACGCGCGCGCGCGGCGGCAGCGGCCGGCCTCGCACACGCCCAGCGCGTCGCACTCGTCGCGCGAATCGCAGCGCTCGCCCACCGCCACCACCGGACGGCACGTCCCCGCGCTGGTGTCATCCGCCACCGGGCGGCAGAACAGGCCCGCGGCGCACTCATGGGTGAGCTCACAGGGGGCGTCTGCCTCCACGGTGCCGCGGAACACCTCATGGCACGCCTCCGGGAGGTTCACGCCGGCCAGCGAAAACTGCCCCGTCTCCACGGGCGGACGGTCCCGGCGGGCCAGCGCGGGCCGGGTGGAGGACGCGCGGCACTTGAACGCGTTCTCCGCGCTGTAGGTGACGCGGTCCCGGTCCACGCTCTGCAACACATGGTCCACGTAGACCCGCAGTGAGCCAAACTGGTCACACACCGCGGCGGGCAGCTGGCCCTGCGCCAGCAGCAGCGTGTCGGATTCGGGGGATGGCCACGCCAGCACGTCCAGCCGCTCCAGGTCCTCGTCGATGTAAGCGCCACCACAGCGGTTCACCGTGCGCAGCAGCGCGCCGCGGAAGCCGTCCCGCAGCTCACGGCACAGCGCCCCCAGCTCCACGCGCTCCGCGCCACCGCCGGTGGAGGAGGAGGACGATGCGCCGCCGGAACCCGACGAGGAGGAGCCGCCATCCGCGGGCGGCTCCGGGCAGGCAGTGAGCAGCAGTGCGGCGCAGGCCAGGGCCATCCGGGGCAGGGTCATGCCCGGGACCGTACCGGTCGCTCGACGGCGCCACCAGCGGGTCAGCCGATGCGGTGCCCGTGCGCGTAGATGTTGAAACCCGCGGCACCCGCAAACGCCACGAGCGTGAGCCCCGCCCGCAGGGCCAGCTCCACGGCCAGTGACGTGGGCGCGCCAACGCTGACGACGACGGGTACCCGCAGCACGTGCGCCTTCTGCACAATCTCAAACCCCGCCCGGCTGCTGACCACCACGCCCAGCGCGGCCCGGCCGCGCCCGCGCACCGCCCACGCCCCCAGCGTCTTGTCCACCGCGTTGTGGCGGCCCACGTCCTCGCGGACGTCCTGCAGTGCCCCCGCATCATCCAGCGCGGCCGCCGCGTGCAGGCCCCCGGTGGCGGCAAACCCCGGCTGCCGCTGCCGCAGGGCGTCCGGGAGCCCGCGCACCACCGCGCCGGGGATGCACCGGCCGTCCACCAGCGGCGGGGCCTCCGCCAGCAGGTTGTCCAGTGATGCCGCCCCGCACGTGCCGCACGCGCTGTTGGCGTGCCGCGGCCGCTGGAACCGCCGCAGGTCCGGGGCGGCACCGGGGCGCAGCAGCACGTCCACAATGTTCCCAGCCGCTTCAGCGGGCGCGGTGGCGCAGGGCACCACGTCGTCAATGTCGGCCGCATCGGCCACCACGCCTTCGGTGAGCACGTAGCCCGCGGCCAGGTCCGCGTCGTGTCCCGGGGTCCGCAGCAGCACCGCCAGCGGCACGCCGCCCACGCGGATCTCCAGCGGCTCTTCGTGTGCCACCAGGTCCGAACCCTGCTCCGTGGCATCCCGCACGCGCACGCGGTGTACCGCGCGCGTACCGCGCACCACGTCCCGGGCCATTCAGCGCCGTCCCAGGGGCCGCGCGGTCTCCACGGCCAGCACCGCGCGCGCCACCACCACCCCGCCCTCGGACCGGCGCGCCTCCAGCTGCGTCCCCGGCGCGCCCACGGACGCCATGCGGGTCTGCAGCTCGTTGCGCGTGCGCACCTCGCCCAGCAGTGACACGGCCGGCGGATCCAGCCGCGCGCGCGCAAACACGTCCCGCGACGCCGCCGGGTCCAGCAGCGCGCCCCGCCGCCGGTCCCATGCGTCCCGCGGCTGGATCCCCTCCGCGGTCTCCTGCACCAGCAGGTCCAGGTCCGGCCCCAGCGCCGCCTGCAACGCCGGCAGCCGGTGGTGCGCCCACAGGGACATGGCCACCTGGGTGTTGTGCGCATGGCGCCGCAGCAGCTGCCCCTCCCGCCGCAACAGCAGCTCAAAGGACGACATGAACCCGATCTGCCAGGTGGCGCCGCGCGGGGGCGCCATGAGCGCCACTTCGCCGCCCAGCACCTGGGTGGGCTGGTCCGAGGGCGGTTCCGGGGTGGGCCAGGGAGGCAGCGGCATGGCCGGACACTCATGCCGCGCGCGGCGCTCAGGCGCAACGCGGGCGACGACGGGCAGCTTGTTTGGCGGAACACCGCCTTCGGTTAGAGTCCGGCCATGGTCAGCACTGCCGCCGAGAAACTTGCCAAGGAACCCATTGACCGCCTGCTGGGGCGCCTCACTCCGGACCAGCGCCAGGTACTGGCGTACGCGTGGGCGTCCCACGCCGTGACGCAGCTGCTGCCGCCGCACCTGGAGGGCGCGGGGCTGACCCGCGAGGCCAGCCAGTCCCGCGCCGCGCCGCCGGCCACCGACCCGCGCACGGCCGCCACGCTGCGCGACGTGCTGGTGGCCATGCAGGAGGCCACCGAGCGCTTGCGCAAGAAGGAGGAGGAGGCCGCCGGGGGGAGGATCACCGACGGACCGGGCAGCCGCGCGTCCCAGGCGCTGTCCCAGGCCACAGAAGCGGTGAAGGCGTCACTGGGCGAAGCCGGGATGAAGGTGAAGGTCAGCGGCGCGGTGGTGGCGCCCACCGTCAAGGGCGCGGGGGTCACGCCGGATGGGAACCTCCAGCGCGCCACGCTGGCCGGCCGGTACGCGGCGCTGCTGGCCCGCATGGGCGGTGAACAGGCCCAGGCCGACGAGGAAGCCCGCCAGAAGAACGAGGCGGTGACCACGCTGCGGGGCCCCAAGCGCATCTGACCTGCGGTATACGGGCGCCGTGACGCCGCCGGGTCCATTCCACGCGCCCCTGCTGGGCCTGGCCGCGGCACTTGCCGCCGGATGCGCCGTCACCACGGGGAGCCCGTGGGCCTGGCTGGCCGTCTCCGCCGCGGCGGCCGCCGCGGGGACCTGGTTGCCGTCCCGTCTGCTCACCGCGCGGTGGGCCGCGTGGCTGTGCTGCCTGCTCACGGCGGGCGCGGGGCTGCGCACGGCCGCCGAGGCGCGCGCGGAACGGCTGGCCGCGCAGGTGGCGGCGCTTTCGTCCGCCGACGGGGCGCGCGTGGAAGGAGTGGTCCGCCGCGTGCTCGCCGAGTGGCCGCTGCCGCGCGTGGAGTTTGCGCTGCGCGCCGTGCACGCCCCGGGGGGCTCCACCGCCGTGGACGGCGCCGCCGCCCTGACGCTGCCGCAGGGCCTGCGGCCCCCGCCGGAGGGGAGCGTCCTGCTGGTGCGTTCCATGATGCACCGCCCGCGCGTGGCGCGCTTCCCCGGGGACCTGGACGCGCGCGCCCTGCTTGGTTCCCGCGGTGTGGACCTGCAGGGGACGGCCACCTCCGTGGATGACCTGGCGGTGGTGGCGGACCGCGCGGGGTTCACGGGTACCGACGACCTGCTGGCCCGGGCGCGCAACGCCACGCGGGCCGCCGTCCGCACCGCCATGCCGGAGGACGCCGCCGCGCTGGTGGAGGCGTTTGTGCTCGGAGACAGCCCGGGCATGGACCCGGAGGTCCGGCGGCCGTTTGACGAGGCGGGCGCCGCCCACCTGCTCGCCGTGTCGGGGCTGCAGGCCACGCTGCTGGCCGCCATGTTGTTCGCGCTGTTGCGCGCGCTGTGGGGGCGCATCCCGTGGCTGCTGGCGCGCGCGGACCCCGGTCCCGCCGCGGCGTTGCTGTGCCTCCCGGCCATCTACGCGTACGCGCTGTTTGCCGGCGGGGCCGCCAGCGTGGTGCGGTCAGCGTGGATGGCGGCGGCCGTGATGGTGGGGCAGGCGCTGCGCCGCAAGGCGGCCACCGCGCAGGTGCTGGGCGTCGCGGCCATCGTGATGCTCGCCGTGGAGCCGCGCGTCGTCGCCAACGCGGGTTTCCTGCTGTCCTTCCTCTCCGTGCTGGCTCTGGTGCTGCTGACGCCGGGTGTGCTGGCCCTGCTCCAGGGGACGGACGCGGACCGCACCTCGTGGCGCCCGTGGCTGCTGGCCGCGCTGGCGTCGTCCACGGCGGCGTACCTGGCCACGCTGCCGCTGGTGGCGCACCTGTTCGGCCGCGTGGCGACGTGGGGCGCGCTCACCAACGTGGTGCTGGTGCCCGCGGGTGCCGTGGCGCTGCCGGCAGTGGTCGTCGGGACGCTGGCGGGTGTGGCGCTGCAGTGGGACTTCCTGCTGGCGTGCTGCGGTGCGGTCTCGCTGGCGCTGCATGACCTCTGCCGGGTGGCCGCGTTGCTGCCGTGGCCCGTGGTGGAGGTCACACCGCCCGGCGCCGGGATGACCGCGCTGGCCCTGGGCGGTGCGCTGCTGCTCGCCGTTGGGTCGTGGCGGGCGGCGGTGGCGGGCGCGTTGGGGTTGCTGGTGGGCGTGGCGGGCCTGGTGCCGGCGCAGTCACCGCGCAATGAACTGGTGGTGATGATGGCGCCGGTGGGGCAGGGTGACGGCGCCATCCTGCGTTTTCCGGACGGTGCGGTGGCGGTGATTGACGGTGGCGGCAGCTTCATCTCCGCGGTGGACCCCGGGCGCACGGTGCTGGCGCCGCTGCTGGACCAGCTGGGAGTGCAGCAGCTGGACCTGATGGTGCTGAGCCACCCGCACCCGGATCATCTCAATGGGCTGGTGACGCTGGCGGAACGGTTCCGCCCCCGCGAGTTCTGGTGGACCGGCCAGCAAAGCCGCCACCCGCGCTTCCGCGACCTGGAGCGCGCGCTGGATGCGGCGGGGACACGCCGCGTGGTGTTTGAACGCCCTGCTGCCGGGCCGCGCGTGGTGCAGCGGACGGTGGGTGGCGTGCGGGTCTGTGTGCTGCACCCGTTCCCGGAGCGTGACGCCCCTGACGCGCCCCACCACTTCCCCGAGCTGTCCGACAATGACAACTCGCTGGTGCTGCGGTTTGAACACGCGGGGCGCGCGGTGCTGTTCCCCGGCGACATTGAGAAGGAGACCGAGGCCGCGCTGGCCGCTGACCCGGACGTGGCCCCGCTGCTGCGCGCGGACGTGCTCAAGATCCCGCACCACGGCAGCAACACCAGCAGTACCGACGCGTTCCTGCGCGCGGTGGGCGCGCGGCACGCGCTCATTGGCGTGGGCGCTGGCAACACGTGGGGTTTCCCCAGCGGCGAAGTCCTGGGCCGCATGGCCGCGCACGGCGTGGACGTGTGGCGGACCGATCTGGACGGACTGGTCACCGTGCACCTGGGCGCGGACGGCGTGGCGGTGGAGGCGTTTGCGCGGTGAGCGGGCCAGGCCCCCGCGCCTCACAGACCCTCTGCCCACGCGGGCGCTGCCGGCGGCGGAAACCCGGTTGAGCCCAGGCAGCTTCCATCAACCATGGCGTCGGTGCTCGGGGGAAAGTCGGCGCAACCATTGCCCGTGTAATCACAAATGCTGGCAATGTCGTTCTCCGGATCCAGGCCGCTGTTGCCGCTTGGGTTGATGAACAGGCCGCATCCCGGATTGCCGTCATCCAGCGTTGCGCCCATGAAGTTGTTGCGGACCACGCCTATGATGCCCGCGCCCGCAGACGCCACCTGCGAGTGAACGTCGTTGTCGGCGACAAACGCATTCGTCCCTTCGCCGAGGGCGCCCAGGCCGCTGAGCGTGTTGCGCCGGATGATGACCTTGGGCGTCCGCAGGATGGCCAGTCCCACGTTGCCCGCGGACCCGAGGTCCGGGTTGTCCTCAATGAGCACGTCCACCTGGTCCGTCAGGTAGGCGCCATCCGGCACCACGCAGGCGCGCATCACAAACGGCTCCGTGCTCCGCTGCGCGATGAGCCCAATGGCACCGGGAAGCGCGTGAATCGTGCTGTTTTCCACGAGCAACGGCAGCACCATGTTCTCAATGAACAGCGTGTTTCCCGCCTGCGCGGGCGGAAGGGTGACCTCAACCAGGCGCACGCCCTCGGAGTTCAATGTGGGCGGTGGGATGGGGCCGGGAGACGGGCCGGGCCCGGGACCAGGCAGCCCACAGTTGCTCCCCGCGATTCTCGCCTCCAGCAGCGTGGCGTATTTCACCAGCGTGAGTTGGAGCTTGGCTGCCGCCGTGGCGCAGATGTCCAACTGCCCATTGTACTGGGCCGCTGCGCCCGCCGTCAGCATGAATGCCAGTTCATCGTGGGTGCTGCGGATCTTCAGGAAGCCCTCCACCGTGCCGTCCGCGTGTTCAAACCGGGTGTTGCGCGCCGTGGCACCGGCGGTGAACGCCACGCCGCCCCTCAGGTTGGCCAGGGCCCACGCGCCGTCAATGTTGCCTCCCAGCTGCAGGTCCGCATCACCGTCAATATCCGCCCGCAGCGTCCAGTACGCCCGGGCAACCACGTCGGCGCCCGTCGAGTCCCAGCGGTACTGGCTCCGGAATGTGACGGATTCCTGGTCCAGCGCGAAGTCCCCCGTGCCGCGCGTGGTCAGCGAGAAGCCGGCGGCGACTTCGTGGCGAAGCATGTTGAGGCTGGCCCGGCCGGGCAGGAGCAGTTCCAGGTCCGACGACACGTTCTGCAACCCGCTTACCTCCACCAGGTTGAGCTGCGCCCCGCCCTTCATGCGGACGGCGGCTTCGATGTTCTCCACCAGGCCCTCCGAGAACTCCACGCGCGCGTGGCTGCACAGCGTCCCGCCTCCCTGCAGCGCCACGTGCGCAACCTGCCCGCCATTCACCACGACGTTGGCGTCGGAATCCGCCTGGTAGTCCAGCGTGAGGTTCCCCAGCACGCGGCTCCCCTGGAAGGTGGTGTGCGCGGCGTTGGGGCACAGGCTCAGCGGCTGCCCACCGCCCGTGGCGGCGGGTGTGGTCAGGACCAGGTTCACCGTGGATTGGAACGTGTCAGAGCGCAGCACCAGCGTATCCGCCGCGTTGAACGTCACCGGGCCGGTGAAGACAATCCCGTTGAGCTGCGTGGGCCGGTTCACGTTGAACACCACGCCTCCAAACGTGGCGCCGTCCTCGGTGCGCAGGTCCACCGCGCACGCGCTGGTCAGTGTGCCGTCCACGGTGACGCCTCCATGCACCACCACCTCCATGCGGTCATCCGCACCCGCGCCTTCGCACGCGGCGGCCAGCGCCTCCGGGACGGAGCCGAACTCGTCGCCGCCGGAGGGTTGTGCCCGCACGTGCAGCGTGCGCCGGTAGGTCACCTTGCTGCTGATCAGTGCGTAGGTGGAAAAGCCCGCTATCACCGCGTGCACGCGGGACGTCTCCACGTCCACCCGGCTGTCCAACAGTGCGCGCCAACCGCCGTTTTCGCGGCGTGCCATGACCAGGTCCTCGGCCGCCACGCCTTCCGGCAACATTGCGTCGTAATACGGAATCCGCATCTCCACGCGGCCCATGAACTCCAGGCCGTCCGGGCCCATTTCAAACGCGGTGTTGGGAATGACAACGCCATCCGTTCCCACGAGCACCGTTGCCTGGATGGGGGTGGCTGCCTCCACCGCCCGGGGCACCGCGTCCAGTTCCAGCCCGCCCAGCGGGACGGTGCCGCCTTCCGGCAGCAACTCCCCGGTGAACACGGGGCCCTCCAGCAGCCCGGCCCCGCCGTCCGGCAGCGTGGGCGGATTGCGTATCAGGTCCAGCACCTGGCAGGCGCAGCCCGGGTTCAACATCACCAGCGCCGCCACCGCAATGCGCATCTTCATGGCTACCCCCCCGTGCCCACGTGCTGACTGCATGTCGGCTGCAACGCGCGTTGTGCGCCGCTCTACCAAGGAGGGTGGACCACATTGCCATTCCAAGGGGAAGCACGCCGCCCGCCCATGCCACGAACACGGCGGAACCCGCGTGGTGCCCGCTCATGCAGTAGGGTGAATGGCGGGCGCCGGCGCGTCGTCCCGGCGGTGGTGGAGGCCAGCATGCGTGGGTGTCGGGCGGTGGTGGCAGTGGTGGCCGGGCTGTGCACCGGGTGCCTGGGCACGCGTGCGGTGGTGCTTCCGCGTCCGCCCGTGGATGCGGAGCTGGCCAATGACGGCTCCGCGCAGCAGCAGCAGTTGCTCCGGGATCGCTACGCCATCCGGGAGGGAAAGTCCGGCTGGGTGGTGGGCGGCCAGGCGGTCCCACGCAGCGCGCTCCCCGGCATGTCCGCCATGGCGGGAGCGGGGCTGGTGCTGGTGCGCCTGCCCGTGGTGGACCCGCACCTGCGCGTCTACCTCTCCGCGGACGAACAGGCGCGCACGGCACTGCCTCCGTCTGCCCTGGAGAGCGCCTACGTCGCATCCACGGTCGTCGCCGGGACGCTTGCCGCGGGCGCCTCCACCGCCGCGGTGACCTTCCTGCTGGCCAGCGCGGCGCAGCGTTTTGCGCTGCGGGACCGCCCGCTGCCGGACCCGCTGGGAGCCTGGCGCGTGGGCGACTCCAACCAGACCATGATGAGCGGTATCTCCATCATCGGGGCGCTCAGCGTGCTGGGCCTGCCCGCGCTGCTGGCCACCGCGGCGTCCGGCCTGGGCGTGTGGGCCATGGAAGGAAACGCCGTGAAGCGCTTCAACGCGCACCTTGACGACCGCATCCGGGCGGCGGCGCGCGCCCCGTCGCCGGCCGGCGCGGACCCAACGTCGCGCCCGGGCACGGAGTGACACGCACGGGGTGGCTGGACGGGGGTCCTTCGCGCGTTGACGGGGTGCGTCACCGCGCGTACCCGTTGAGCCATGGCTGAGTCCCCCGCGTCCACGCCGACCCCACTGCCCACTCCGACCCCGCCGGCGGCTCCCGCTGCCGCGCCCGCCCGGCCACGCCTCACGGGTGCGCTCAGCCGGCGGGAGCGCGAGATCGCGGCGGCCGTCGCGGAGACGGCCATTCCCGTCGGGCGGCGGTTTGGCCTGTCCGTCACGGAGTCCGGCCTCATTGACGAACTGGACGTGTTCCTCTCCTCCGGCCGCCGCCGCTTTGCGCTGGGCTACCGGATGCTGTTGTGGGTCTTTGAGCTGTCCACGCTTTGGCCGTGGGTGGGCATGCGCCCGTTCAGCCGCCTGTCCCCGCGCCGCCGCAAAGAGGCGCTGCAGGCCTGGCATGACAGTCCCTACTTCCTCCCGCGCGCCATGCTGCGCGGCCTCACCACGCTGCTGTTCATCCTGTTCTACGGCCACCCGCGCGTGAACGAAGCGCTGCGCTTCCGCCTCCCCGCCGCGCCACCCGCCGCGCCGCGCACGCCACCCGCCAACGCCCGCAACCTGCGGCCGGCGGACGGGGACCTGGCGCTGGAGGCGGACGTCGTCGTGGTGGGGAGCGGCGCGGGCGGTGCGGCCGCGGCGTGGGAGATGGCGCGCCGCGGCATGGCGGTGGTGGTGCTGGAGGACGGGCCGTTTGTGGCGCGCGGGGAGTTCACCGGGCACGCGCTGGACATGACGCGCCTGATGTACCGGGATGACGGCGTCACCATTGCGCTGGGAAAGCCCGGCATCCTGCTGCCCATTGGCCGCGTGGCCGGCGGGACCACCACCATCAACTCGGGCACCTGCTTCCGCACCCCGCCAGAGGTCCTGGCGGCCTGGCGCTATTCCCGCGGCCTCAACGGCCTGACGGACGCGGTGCTGGCCCCGCACTTTGACCAGGTGGAGCGGGTGCTCGGCGTTGAGCCCACCCCGGACCACCTGCTGGGGCGCTGCGGGCACATTGTGGCGCGCGGGGCCAGCCGCATGGGATTGCGGCCCTTCCCGCTGCCGCGCAACGCGCCGGGGTGTGAGGGCAGCGGCGTGTGCTGCTTTGGGTGCCCCACGCGGGCCAAGCGCAGCGCCAACGAATCCTGGCTCCCCATGGCGATGGAACGCGGCGCACGCCTGCTGTGCAACGTGGCGGCGCAGCGCATTGTGTGGGACGGCAAACGTGCGGCCGGTGTGGTGGGGCGCGTGCACGGCGGGGGCACGGTGACGGTGAAGGCGCCGCGCGTGGTGGTGGCCGCCGGGACGCTGCACACCCCCGCGCTGTTGCGCGCGTCCGGCGTGCGGTCACCCGCGCTGGGGCGGTTCATGACCATCCACCCGGCCACCAAATGCCTGGCGCTCATGGATGAGCCGGTGCGCGGCTGGGAGGGCGTGCCGCAGGGATTGGGCGTGGACGCGGACGGATTGGACGGCATCAAGTTTGAGGGGGCGTTTGTTCCGCCCAGCGTGGGCGCCGTGGCCATTCCGCTGGTGGGGGAAGAGCACGTGGAAGTGATGGAACAATACGACCGGTTGGCAACCTACGGTTTCATGGTGAAGGACCAGCCCAATGGCTGGTTGGCATTCCGCGGGTTGGACACCGTCCCGTTCTACACGCCCGGTGAACACGAGCTGGTGCGCCTGCGCCGTGGCGTCTCCATGCTGGTGGAGATCTTCCTGGCGGCGGGGGCGCGCACCGTGCTGACGCCCATTGCCGGGTTCCCCCGCGTGGCCAACCAGGCGGAACTGGCGGATTTGCGGCGCTATGAGTTTGACGTGGGCGAAGTGGAACTCAGCGCCTTCCACCCGCTGGGCACCGCGCGCATGGCGGAGGACCCGGAGCAGGGCGTGTGCGACGAGAACGGCGCGGTCCACGGCCGGCAGGGCGTGTACATTGCGGATGGCGCGGCCGTGCCCAGTTCATTGGGCGTCAATCCCCAGGTCACCATCATGGCGCTGGCGCTGCGGCTGGGTGCGCGGCTGGCCGGAAACGCCTGAAGCACCATGCGGTTTCCCAGAAAGGTGATGCCATGACGGAAGTTGGCCGCGGAACCCCGCCCACGCAGGAAACGCCCGGAAACCCGGATGTGAACTGGCTGGCTGAACGGCTTGCTGAAACGGACGAGCAGGCCAAGGAGCAGCTTCGGAACGCGCTGGTGATTTGCGCGCCGGAGGTCATCCAATCCGTCCTGGCGGAGACCGACGAGGTGGAGCGCGGCGGCGGCCTGCTCACCGCGGACGGCCAACGGCGCCGCACCGTATGCGGCGTGTTCTTCCACCTGCTGCGCAAGCGCCTGACGCGTGAGGAGTGGAAGCGCCTGGCGCCGGCGGCGCCGCCCGCGGCACCCCAGCCCACCAAGCTGATGTGGCCGGCGCGGGCGCCGGTGGTCAGCGAGGCGCTGGCCCGGCCCGGGGAATGCCTGGCCATGGTGACGGCCTGGGCGCCGCCGCGCGCGCGCGTGCGGACGGGTCACGTGGTGGTGCCACTGGAAAGCCCTGTCAGCCTGCACGGCGTGTCACGCGCGCTGCCCCGGCCGGACGAGTCCCCCCCCATGGTCTGCAACATCTGCGTGGCCGAATGGCAGTGGATGCACCTGGGCGACCGCGTGCGGCGCGCGACGTTGCTGCAGGCGGACGGCGTGGGGTTCCTCAATGACGCCAAGAACGCCATGGTGGTGCTGTCAGGCGAGGTGGAGTTGGACACCGCGCGCGCCAGTGGCCGCGAACCGGGCGCCACGCTGCGGCTGTCCGGCACGCCCGGAAACGTGATCCAGGTGGGTAACTGCTCGGTGACCGCGATGGTGGGCCGCCGGCAGCCGCCGCCGCACCGTGGACTGCCCACCATGTCGCGGACGCCCACGGTGTTTGTGGTGTACGTGCCCACGGCCGAATGGCGCGCGGCGCAGCAGCAACCGGGCGGTGCACAGTACGTGTTTCGTGGCCGCTTCTTCCCGGACCAGGAACTGGGCGCCGTGGCGGTGCTGGCGGACAGCGTGGAGCGTCTCCCGCAGGCGTGACGCCCGGCGGACGGTGGATGACGACCTCGCGGATGCCCGTCGGGCGCCTCGCGGTGCGTGGTCGGGCACCTCGCGTGTGGGTGGTCAGCGCCTGCAACACCCACGTCGGGCACCTCGCGGTGAGTGGTCGGGCACCTCGGAGTGGGTGGTCGGGCACCTCGCGGTGGGTGGTCGGGCACCTCGCAGTGGGTGGTCGGGCACCTCGCAGTGGGTGGTCGGGCACCTCGCGGTGAGTGGTCGGGCGCCTCGCGGTGGGTGGTCGGGCACCTCGGCGGGCCTGGTCGGGCACCTCGCGTGTGGTTGTACAGAGGCTGCATTGACCACATGGACCCACCCAAACGGTTGTCGCGTGCACGTCGGGTTTGGCGCATGGTGCGGGGCGGGTGGCGCTGTGCAGCGTGAGTGATGGGATGCCACGCACAACCTTCGAGTGGCCGGGCCTCGCGTCATTGGCCGGCGCGCACTCCCGACGAACTGCACGACGTCGGCGGCACCTGCCGACGGTCCGACCGCGATGGTTGAAGTCAATACCTCGCCCCAGGGCAACGCGTCGGTCTATCGTCCCGTTTGGCTCCGGCTGGGGTGGAGAAGCTGATGATCAACTCTCTGGACCTCAAGAACCTCACGGTCTTCGAAGAGCTCCACCTCGATTTCGGTGGCCGCCTCAACGTCTTTGTTGGCCCGAACGGCGCGGGAAAGTCACACCTCCTGAAGGTCCTCTACTCCGTCCTGGCGACGAGCGCGCGAGGCCCGCGCGAGACCAAAGAGACCGCGCCCACCAAGCAGTATTTGCAGCCCGCGCTCGCGCGGAAACTCACGGCCGTCTTTCGGCCTGACCAGCTGGGTCGGCTCGCGCGCCGCCAGGCGGGACGGAACCGCTGCGAGGTCGCGCTCTCGTTTGACGAGCCCGACCTCGACATTGCTTTCCACCTCAACACGGCGAGCAAGAGCGAGGTGCTGCTCACCAAGGTGCCCGCGACCTGGGTCGAGAAACAGCCCGCGTTCCTGCCCACGCGCGAACTCCTCACGACCTACCCGAACTTCGTCTCGCTCTACGAGACGACAGACCTCCCGTTTGAGGAAACCTGGCGGGACACCTGCATCCTGCTCGGCGCACCTCTCGCGCGGGGCCCGCGCGAGCGACACATCCGGAAGCTCCTCGAACCGATCGAGGACGCCATGGGCGGGAAGATCGTCCTGGAGGACACCGGCCAGTTCTACCTGCGCACCCAGACCGGAAACATGGAAATGCACCTGGTCGCCGAGGGCTTGCGGAAGCTCGCAATGGTCGCCCGGCTCATCGCCACGGGCTCCCTGCTCGACAAGGGCTTCCTCTTCTGGGACGAGCCGGAGGCCAACCTCAACCCCGCGCTTATCACGCGCATGGCGAGCGCGATCCGGGCCATTGGGAACAACGGCGTCCAGGTCTTCATCGCAACGCACTCGCTGTTCCTGCTGCGCGAGTTGTACCTGCTGGGCGACTCGGACGCGCGGTACTTCGGCCTGCACTTTGAAGGGGATGGGGTGCAATGCACGCAAGGCTCGTCGATGGACGACATCGGGAACGTTGCGGCGCTGGAAGCGGAGGTTGCGCAGTCGGACCGGTATCTCAAGCTGGCGAACGCAGCAGGCGACGGAGCGACTGATTCATGACGCGCATCGTCGAGGGCAAGCTGGCGCACACGTTTCCCGACGGGTGGACGGCCTCCCAGTATGACCGCTGGACGTTCTACCGGAAGCACTTCCAGGACGCCTGCGGCGGGGTAACAAGGCGGTTGACATCGTCGCGCTCCAGTCGGCCCCCAAGGTCCTGTGGCTCGTGGAGCTCAAGGACTACCGGCAACACCGGCGAGCCAAGCCACTTCCGCTCCCCGACGAAGTTGCCATCAAGGTGCGCGACACGGTGGCGGGGCTTTGGGTGGCCTCGAACAGGGATGGCGATGCGAACGCGGACGAGCCGCGCGCCTGCATCAGGGCCCACAAGGTCCGGGTCGTCCTCCACCTCGAGCAGCCGCGCGTCCACTCGAAACTCTTCCCGCGCAGCCACATCCCCGCGAACGTCCTCCAGCGCCTCCGGCAGCTCGTGCGCGTCATTGACCCCCACCCCAAGGTCATCGACCTGACGCACGCCGATGTACCGTGGACGGTCGCCCCAGCCTTGGGCGGCGAACGCAGCTGACCTTCATCCCCCAGCGCCGCCGTTCCCGGCCCGCGTTGGACAAGCCTCTGCCCCCGCGTTCCACAGGCGTTGGGCGCGTGGTCAACCCTCCTCGTCGCGGAACGGGACGCGGGCGGGCGTGCTGAAGTAAGTCTCCCCCAACCGGAGACGCCTCCACGTGCATTCCCCGCGCAAGACCGTGCGCCCATGCGCCGTGTGCCTCGCGGCGCTGTTCGCAGCGCTGCCGGTCCGCGGGCAGCCGGATGCGGGCCCGGACGACGACGCGGGAGCCGCCCAGGACGCGGGCGTTCCCCACGACGCGGGGACCGCCCCGGACGCCGGCCCGCCGCCGCCGGCGGGCATGGACGAGCTGTGGGGCAGCCTGGTGGCGGACGTGGTGGTGGAGGTCCCCCCGGGGATTGACCGGGTGACGGCGGAGCAGTTGTTTGGTGTGCGGCGCGGGGACCGGCTGGACGCCACCGCGGTGCGGCGTGGGCTGCGGCGCCTGGTGCTGCTGGCCAAGATGGAGGACGTGCGGGTGTGGGCGGAGCCGCTGGCGGAGGGGCCGGACAGCGTGCGGGTGACCGTGCAGCTGGTGCGCGCCAACCTGCTGCGGGAGATCCGCTTTGTGGGGGCGGATGACATCCCGGCCACGTCCCTGCGCCGCGGCCTGGCGCTGCACGAAGCGGACGCCGCGGACCCCGCCGCGTTGGAGGCCGCCCGCATGGCGGTGGCGGACGCGCTGGCGCAGGAGGGCTATCCGCATGCGCGCGTGCAGGCGGAGTACCGGCCGCTGCCGGAGACGGCGCAGGTGGCGCTGGTGTTCACCGTGGAAAAGGGGCTGCCGCAGAAGACGCTGGCCATCCGGCTGCAGGGGGACCTGCGCCACCCCGCCTACAAGCTGCTGGACATTGCGGACCTGGGGCCGGGTGGGCTGGCGTCACGCACGCGGCTGGAAGGCGCGGCGGAGCGCCTGCTCAAGTGGTACCGCGCGCAGGGGCACTGGGGCGCGCGCGTGGAGCCGCTGCGCGTGCCGCGCTCCACGCGCGGCGAATGGGTCCCCCTGACGCTGCGCATTGCCGCGGGGCCGCGCTGGTCCACGGAGTTCCGCGGCAACCGCGTGTTCTCGTCCACGGAGTTGCGCGGGCGCCTGGGGTTGCCGCCGGACCGGGTGCTGGACGGCGAGGTGGCCGCCGCGCTGGGCGAGCAGGTGAGGGCCTACTACCGGGACGCGGGCTACCCGCACGCCCGCGTGTCCGTGCGCGCGGCGCCCGGGCTGGAGCGCGGCACGCGGCGGGTGCTGTTCAGCATCCGGGAGGGGCCGTACGCGGAGGTGCGGCGCGTGACGCTGAAGGGCAACCCCGGGCTGCGGCGCCAGCAGCTGGTGGACGAAGCGGTGCTGGCGGCGGAGGAGGAGCTGCCGTCGGACAACCTGATCCAGCGGCTGGACCGCCACGACGTGGACGCGGTGCTGGGCAGCGGGGACCCGGAGGCGGCCGCGCTCCCGCAGGGGGCGGACGCGCGCGCCCCCGGGGTGCCGGAGTGGCCGCGCACGGCGGTGGGCCGCCTGGTGGACCGGGAGCGCGTCTGGGACGAGAAGCGCTTCCACAAGGGCGCCCGGGCCATGGAGGACCTCTACAAGAGCCAGGGCTACCTGCAGCCGCGCGTGGTGGGACCGCAGGCCACCTACCGTGATGACGGGCGGCAGGTGGACGTGACCTACACAGTGCAATCCGGCGTGCAGACGCGCATCCGCTACCTGTCCTTCCGCGGCAACGCGGCGGTGTTGTCCAAGGACCTGCTGGAGGTGGCGCGGCAGGTGAAGGGCGCCCACCGCGTGGACCCCGGTGAACCCATGGACCTGTTCTCCGTGGAGGAAGCGCGCCTGGCGCTGGAAGCGGACTACGCCAACCGGGGCTACCCGTTTGCCCGCGTCACGGATGACGTGGTGTACGGCAAGGACCGCAGCCAGGCGGGCCTGGTGTACGTGGTGGATGAGGGTCCGCGCATCCGCGTCCGGGACGTGGTGGTGCGCGGCAACCGGGCCACGCGCGCGCTGCTCATCAACAACCGGCTGACGCTGCGGCCCGGCGCGCTGTTCACGGCGCATGACGTGGAGGAGACGCGGCGCGCGCTGTTGGCCACCGGGCTGTTTTCCAGCGTCACGGTGGCGCTGGACCCCGCGGACACCGGCGAATCCCGCACCGTCCTGGTGGACGTCCGGGAGCGCAACTACGGGGACGGCGAGACGCGCATTGGCCTGTCCACGGAGCAGGGGCCGCGGCTGTATGCGGGCGGCAGCTACCGCAACCTGTTTGGCCTGGGGATGGCCACCTCCGGTCACGTGCGGGTGAACTGGCCGTATCCCACGTATTTCATCGGCTTCTTCCAGAACCCTGAGCAGCTGGACAAGCTCATTGGCCGCTTTGATGACGCGGCGCTCCCCTACCCGGAGCCCGCGGCGCGCCTGGGCGTGCCGCCGCCGCCCACCGTACCCGGCCCGGTGATGAACGTGGTGCGCCCCGCGCTGTTCACGGAGGCCGAAGCGCTGGCATCCCTGGCCTACCCGCGGCTGCCGTTTGTGCCGCTGGAATCCGGGGTGCGCGCGGAAGGCATCTTTGTCCGCGCCAACCGCCTGGCGTTCACGCTCACCAAGGGGGGCGTCATCTGGACGCTGGACACCAAGGCGCCCTCGTTCAAGTACCTGCGGGCGTCGGCCTCGCCGTCCACCAGCCTGCAAGTCTCCAGCATGCGCTGTGAGGTGCAGCTGAGCGGTTCCGCGGCGGCGGACACCACCGGCCGCACCTGCGCGGATGATCCGCTGCGCCTCACCGCGCGCCAGGACAACGGCGTGCTGGGCCTGTGGACGCTGCGCCTGCCGGTGGTGCTGGACGGGCGGGACAACATCTTCAACCCGCACGCGGGCTACCTGGTCACCGGCAGCGCGGACCTGGTGCTGGGCGGCGGCGTGCTCTACGGCGCCACCCCGCTGTCCGGGAACCTGGCGGAGAACCAGCGCCCGGTCCGCAGCACCTTTGCGCGCTTTGCCGGCGCGGTGAACGGCTACCTCCCGCTCACCCGCCGCGTGACGCTGGCCATCAGCGGCCGCGTGGGCAGCATCATCCCCATTGATGACAAGAACACCCCGCTGGAGGACTCGCCGCTGCCGCTGGATGACCGCGCCCGCGCGGAGATGCGGGACTTCCGCTCCAGCGTGTCCAACTACGTGCCGCTGTTTGAGCGCTTCTACCTGGGCGGCAGTGACTCCGTGCGCGGCTTCACGCCGGACGGCGTGCTGGCGTCGGACGACCCCGCCGGGCGGCTGGCGCAGCGCCCGCTGACCTCGCAGGGCGGCAACGGCTTCTGGAACGTCCGCACGGAGCTGCGTTTTCCCATTGTGGGGCCGTGGGAGGGCGGGCTGTTCCTGGACGCGGGCCAGCTGCTGCTGGCGTGGGAGAACTTCAACCCCGCGGAGTTCTCCGCCGGCGCGGGCGTGGGACTGCGCGTGAACACGCCGGTGGGCCCGCTCATCATTGACATCGGGTTCGGGTTCCTGGACGGACCCCGCGGCCTGGGCCTGCAACAGGGCGAAATCCAGCGCCGGTTCGTGCTGCACCCGGCGCTGGGCTACTTCTGATCCGCTGCGGCGCTTGCCGCAAACGGAGGCCCCCATGAGCCACTGGATCTGGCCGCACCTCGATGCGGCGCACTTCTTCCTCTTCGGCGTGGTGGCCGTGGCGGGTGTGTGCTGCCTGGTCGCCGCCGCCGGCTATCCGTTGGGCTGGGGCGTCCTGGTGCGGCTCGGCGGTGCCGGGTTGGTCTTCCTCGGCGTCAGTTGGCTGGTCATGGTCGTGATGATGGAAGTGGACCGGCACGGGCGCTCCGCCGGGCGCAACGAGTACCGTGGGGAGGGCATCCTCCTGGTGGCCGCCATCGTCGGTTCGGTGGTGGCGGCGGTGACGCTGGTGGTGCTGCTGGTGCAGCTTTTCCGGCGTGAGGCGGGACGCGGCCCCCCGTCCAACGCGTGGCTGTGGGCGGGCGTGGGTCTGCTGCTGGTCATTCCGTTCACCGTGGGTTCCGCCGGGTGGACCCGGGCGCGCGACCTGCGCGCGCTTCCGCTGCGCATGTTGTTGCGGGACCTCAACACGCTGGGCGCCGGCGAGCGGAAGTGGAAGGCGCTGGTGCCACGCCTGGGGCTGGACGCCCGCACCGAGTGGACGCAGCTGGTGCATGATCGGTACTCCCGTCCGGACGGTCACCTGGGCCTCCAGGAGAAGTTGGCGGACCCTGACACGCGGGCCCGGCTCCGCAGTGCGTTGGATGACCCCGATCCTGACGTCCGCCACGCCGCCAAGGTCCTCCTGGTCATTGGTGTGCCAGAGCTGCGAGTGAGGTTCACCAACGCCGTCACCGCACCTGAGCAGGGCGTACGCGAGGCACTGGACCAATAGGCCTGAGTCCCGTGCGCCGCTCAGCGGTGACCTTGTCAACGCGGTGGTGCGGGTCGTCGGGCTTGGCCAGGCTTGGCCACCGTCACGGCCACACGACCCGCGGACCCGGACTCACATCGCCGACCCGCCGGGACCGGTCTTGACCGGACCCGCACAGGCCCCAACCCGCGGGTCCACATCACGGACGCCCTGCCGCAAAACCCGACTGATGACGACGACGGGGCTCCGCACCACGGGCGCGGGCGGACGTCGGCTCAGCTGCCGCCGTCCGCCGGGGGCGGCAGGCACAACGCCGGCGCCGTGGTGCCCGCGTCCGTCACGCCGTAGGGGACGCGCAGCAGGTCCACCTGTTCGTTGCTGCTGTCCACCACCGTGCGGCGCGGCAGGTAGGCGTACGTGGGCAGGCTCTGGCCGGGCTCCGGGTCATCGCGGATGACGGGGTCGCCCCCGCCGCACCCCAGCGAGCGCTCCACCTCGCCGTTGAGGTGGTAGGTCCCGGCGGAGCCGGTGGTGGCCTCCGCCACCACGGTGCCGTCCCGATCCCGCAGGCGCACCAGCTTCCCGCGCAGGCAGCGGAAGTCCGTGTTGTCCATGACCTGGCCGGTGAAGGCCAGCTGCACGCGGGCGTAGCAGCCGCACACCGTGGTGGCGCAAGCGGGCCCCGCGTCCACGCTGGGCGTGACGTAGCAGGCCGTGGACAGCAAGAGCGTGGACAGGCCCGGGACAAGGGGGAACCGCATGGCGTGTGGCCTCCGTGGAGCCCCAAGTTCAGCGGGCGCCCCCGGCGGGTGTCAATGCTCCTTGCGTGCGGGCAACGCCCCGGTACGCTGCGCGCTGGCATGTTCTCCCGCCGTGAATTCTTCCAGGGGCTGCTGGCTCTGCCGCCCGTCCGCGCCATGGTGGACGAGCTGGACCAGGCGCGCACGCTGCGCCCGACGCTGCTGCGGGTGAACGTCCCGGTGCGCGGGCTGGACCGGCGGTTGGACGGGATGCGCATTGCGCAGATCTCAGACGCGCACATTGGCCTGGCGCTGGGGTTGGACCACCTGGTCAAGGCGGTGCAGCTGTTGGACGCGGACCCGCCGGACCTGCTGGCGGTCACCGGGGACCTGCTGGATGACGCGGACTACGGGCGCGCGTGCTTTGACGTGCTGGCGCGCGTGAAGGCGCCCTACGGCCGCTTCTTCATCATGGGCAACCATGACGTGGGTGCGGGCCGGGACCGCGTGCTGGCCGCCGGGCGGCGCTGCGCGGCGTTCCGCGTCCTGGCCAATGAAGAGGTGGACGTGGAGGTCCAGGGCGCGCGCTTCCACGTCAGCGGCGTGGACAGCGCGCAGGTGCCGGGCGAATGGGACCTCAACGCCCCCCAGCTGGTGTCCTACGTCCAGCAGTCCACGCGCCGCCTGGCGGATGGGGACTTCCGCCTGTGCCTGGTGCACCACCCGGACAACTTTGACACCATCCGCGCGCGCGGCGTGGAGCTCACGCTGGCTGGTCACACCCACGGCGGGCAGCTGGCGCCGCTGGGACCGCTGATGCAGGGCCGGATGTTCAAGTACGTGCGCGGCCTGTACACGCGCGAGGACAGCCACCTGTACGTCTCCGGCGGCACCGGCCACTGGTTCCCGCTTCGCATTGGCGTGCCGGCTGAGGTCACCGAACTCACCCTCCGCCGCGTCTGACCGCGCGCGCACGCACAGCGTCACGCCGCTAACGCCAGCACCCCAGCGGCGGGGGAAACCGCGCCCGCATGCGGCCCTTGCCTTGGCGCGGCGCGTGCAGCACACCTCGCCCTTCTTTGGGCACCCCGGAGGCGGCAGCATGGCTTGGCGAAGGTTGGGATGGGTCCTTTCAGGACTGGCGCTGGCCGCGCCGGCGCGCGCCGGGACGTTTGATACGCGCGGCGTGTTGCACGTCAGTGCGGACGCAGCGCTGGCGCTGACGTTTGACGGGGCGCAGGAACTCATGGAGCACGGGGCGCGCCTGTATGACCAGGACATGGCGCCGCTGCCGTCGGACCTGGGTGACCTCAACGCGCACGTGGTGGCTGCCGACGGGGCGGAGCTGGAAGGGACGGGCTACTACCGCATTGTCCGGGAGTCCTTCCGGGACCCGGGGCCCGCCTACCTGTCCGTGGAGCTGCCCACGCTGGAGGGGCGCGTGCAGGTGAGCGCGTGGACGCGGGCGGACTCGGTGATCGGCACGCTGTACGCGCTGTATTCGTCCACGTCGGACGGGTCGGACGGGTTCGGGTTTGCCATGGTGCAGGCCACCTGGAGCGGGCGCCGCACGTCGGATGACTGGGTGGAGGTGACCACCGGACCGGTGGATGCCTCCGTGCTGGGGGTGCCGCTGCGGCGGCTGGTGCTGGCCGCGGGGTTTGGCAACCTGACGCTGGACGCGCTGGAGGTGCGCCGCGTGGGTGACCGGCTGGTGCCGGACGCCGCGTGCACCATGGCCAGGGTGGAAGACGCGTGCGGGACCCGGGGCGAATGCATCTACGGCCGCTGCGTGGATGCCGCCGCGGTGTGGGGTGCAGCGCCGCAGACGGAGCTGCACCGGCGGCAATACACGCAACGGCTGGGACACATCTTTTCGCGCTTCCATGCCAACCGGGGCGCGGTGAACGCGCGCGGGGGTGACTTCCGGGCGCGGCTGGACGGGCTGGTGGGCATGGACTCGCCGCGGGAGTTCTGGGCGGGCGTGTCTGAGGCGGTGAACTTCTTCCGGGACGGCCACACCGGTCCGCCCATGCAGTACGGCCAGTTCTACAGCAGCGTCCCGTCAACGATGGGCAGCCAGCAGAGCGGAGCGCTGGGGGTGTGCCTGGGCCTGACGGAGCTGGACCTGCGGGGCGGCGGGCTGGGCGTGACGGTGTTCCGCACCGGTGCGGGGTCCAGCCTGGTGGGGTCCACCCTCCGCGTGGGTGACGTGCTGGTGCGCGTGGATGGTGAACCGCTGGCCACCTGGCTGGCGCGCGCGGACCGCATGGGGCGCAACGTTCCCTCGGACCCGGGCGCGGACCAGCCGTATGACGTGCTGGACCTCCCCGGCATGCTGTCGGCACGGGCGGGCACGCTGGAGTTTGAACGCTGCGTTTCGGCCACGGACTGCGCCAACCCCACCGTGGTCACCGTCCCGGTGGGCGAGCCCGTCCGGACCGCGGTGCTGGCGGCGGGCTCCCTGGCCGGCGCGGTGCAGCCCGCCTCGTGCGACGGGCGGTTCAGCAACTCCGTGTCCAGCCTGGCGCCACCGTCGGATGACGGCTCAGACGTGGTGAGCCACGAGCGCGTGGGCGAAATCACGGCGATCCAGTTTGACGGCTTTGCCGCGGACACTCCGTGGGATGACGCCATCCGCCAGTCACTGGCGGGCGCGCCGCAGTTCCTGCTGTTTGATACGCGGCTGGGCAACGGCGGCTACCTGCAGCGCGTGGAGTTCCTGCTGCACCAGCTGCGGGACAACGGCAGTCCGCAGGTGGGGCTGGGGGTGGGACGGCCGTGGCAGTCCACGGATCCCATTGGCTATTTTGATACGCAGGCGGACTGTCTGGGGGCCTCTTCCACCGACGAGCTGGGCCTGGACGCGTGCGCGCAGACCATGGGGGTGCAGACCTGGGACGCACCGGCCAGCGCGTCCGCGGCCAAGGTGGCCTGGCTGAACACGGCGGACATCAGCGGCAATGACTACGCGCCGCGCCTGCTGCAGGGGCGGCCGGGGTTCCGCATCTTTGGTCCCACGCGCACCGCGGGGGCGTTTGGTGCCATCACCACGCTGCCGCCGCTGCTGGCCTCCGAATACTACGGCGGCTCCATCCAGGTGCATGACACCCGCTTTGCGGACAGCGCGGAGCTGCTGCTCACCGCGCGCTATGAAAGCGGCCACGGTGTGCCCCCTGACGAGGTCATCACGCAGAAGCTGTCGGACAGCCTGTCCGGGAGCGACACGATGCTTGCCCGCGCCCGCGCGTGGCTGCTGGAGACGCCATGAACACGCGCGCCACGCTTCCCCTGCTTGCCCTGGCGGCCGCCTTGGCCGCCTGCACCACGCCCTCCGCCACCGACGGCGGCCCCGACGCGGGGACCGTTGACGCGGGGGGCGCCGCGGACGGCGGCAGCGACGCCGGCGTGGTGGTCCCGGATGCGGGCCCGCCGCTGCGCACCGTGGCGGAGAACGCGCCGCTGTTTGGTGACACCTCCGCCTTCAACCTGCTCCAGGATCCCCTGTTCACCGGGCTGTTCTCGTCCAGCATGTCGTTCTTTGGGCTGGAGACCACCAGCGGCGGGATGAACGGCGCCTACACGCTGCCGTTTGACCGGGCCACGCCGTCGCGCACGCCCGGGATGACGGTGCTGGTGCGGTCCGGCAGCGGCAAGCCCACGGCGTTGGCCATGTTTGCCGGTGGCCGCGGGCCGTTCCTGGTGGAGGTGTGGGGCGCCCTCACCGACGACGCGGGCAAACCCTACCGGTCCGATCAGATCACGGTGCGCGTGGGCGAGGCCTGGCTGGGCTCCACCCCCGGCGTCACCTGGGCGGTGCCGTACATGGAGGGGGATGACCGCGTGGTGGGCGGGCGGACCTGGTTCCGGTACGCGGCCACCGTGCCGGACAACCTGCCGTCCATGTGCCTGTTTGTGGCGGAAGGCAGCGTGGGGGGCATGGATCTGGTGCTGGCCGGCCCGCAGGTGGTCCCCCTGGAACTGCGCGAGGCCGTCCCCGGCCAGCCTCCCCGCCCGCGCACCGTGCAGGCCACGCGCGCCCGCTGGACGCCCGCGGACCTTCCCATGCTGCAGCGCGCGCGGGAGCACCTGCCGGGGCTGGCGCCGCCCGCGCTGGGGCGGCGCGAGTTGCTGCGCCCCCGCCGCTGAGCGCCCGCGCGGGCCCCGGGCGCCGCCCGGTTGCAGGGTGCGCGCGGCGCGTGGTTCGCTCCGGGGCATGAACGCGCGCATCCGTTGGCTACTCCCGGTCCTGTTGTCTGGACTCGCTGGCGCCTGTTCCCCCGTGGACGCGGTGCAGTCGGTGCACTTTGGGCTGCCGGGCACGTCCAAGACGCACGCGGTGATCACGCTGGAGGCGGGCACGGTGAGCCCGGGCGCCGCCTGGCGCATCCGCTCCGTGGCGCGCGTGGGTGACCACTCCGGCTCCACACAGCTGCCGGAGGGCACGCCGCGCGCCGCGCTGGACTTCCCGGTCCGGTACGCCGTCATTGCTGAGGGCCTGGAAGGCACGCTGGTGGTGGAGGTGGACGCGCTGGATGCCTCCGGCAACGCGCTGGGGCGCGCGCGCGGCCAGGTGGCACTGACGCCGCGCGCCGGCGTGTCGCTCACGCTGGTGCTCAGCCAGACGTGCACGCTGGACCCGGACTGCGACGACGGGACCTGGTGCAACGGCGTGGACCGCTGTGACCGCGGGATGTGCACGCGGGCGGATCCGTGCCCACCGTCCGCGTTTGCCTGCGTGAGTCAGGTGGAATGCGTGGAGGCGGACCGGGCGTGCCGCTACACGGTGGACCACGCGGTGTGCGCGCAGGACGGCGGCGCCGCGTTCTCCTGCAACCCCACCGCCGGGTGCGTCCCCTGCGGTGACGGCGTGGTCAACCCGTACGGCGAGCAGTGTGACGACGGAAATGACAACGCCAACGACGGCTGCCACGCCTGCCACCGGACGGCGTGGACGGCGGAGGTGCTGGTGGGCGCCGGTCAGCACGAAAGCCGCGCCGACCGCCTGCTGCTGGCGGTGCCGGAGGACATGGTGTTTGACCGGGCGGGGAACCTGTACGTGGCGGACTGGGGCCCCGGGCGGGTGTGGCGCCTGGAGGCGGCCACCGGGCGGGTGACCCGCGCCGCGGGCACGGGCGTGTCCGGCTTCAATGGTGACGGCGTGCAGGCCACCAGCGCGCAGCTGGCGGGCATCTTTGCGTTGACGCTGGATGACCGCGGCAACCTCTACATTGCGGACACGGAGAACAACCGCATCCGCCGGGTGGACCGCTCCGGGCTCATCACCACGGTGGCGGGGATTGGCACGGCGGGCCTGGACCCGGACGGCATCCCGGCCACGGCGTCCCGGCTCAACGCCCCGCAGGGCGTGGCCGTCAGCGAAGCCGGCGAGGTCTACATTGCCGATACCAACAACCACCGCGTGTGCCGCGTGGAGCTCAATGGCCTGCTCACCACGGTGGCCGGCACCGGCACCGCCGGGTTCAACAATGATGACCAGCCCGCCATCAGCGCCCAGTTGGACAGCCCGGTGGACGTGGCGCTGTTTGGCGCGGAGGTGTTCATTGCGGACACGGAGAACGACCGGGTGCGCAAGGTGGATGCCGCCGGGTTCATCCGCGCGGTGGCGGGCAACGGTACCAGCGGGTTTGACTTCAATGACCGGCTGGCCACCACGGTGAAGCTGACGGCGCCCAGCGGCCTGTGCGTGGAGGCGGACGGGTCCCTGCTCATTGCGGAGGGCACGGGCAACCGGGTGCGCCGCGTGGAGGCCGGCAGCCAGTTCATCCGCGCCGTGGCCGGGGATGGCAACCCCGGCTACACGGAGGACGGCATCCTGGCGGTGGCCGCGCAGCTCAACTTCCCTCGCTGGGTCACCACGGATGAACTGGGCAACATCTATGTGTCTGAAGAACTCAACCAGACCATCCGCCGCATTGACCACGTGGACGGCAAGATTGGCACCATGATGGGGCTGTCCGGGCCGGTGTACGCGGGCTACGGCACCAGCGCGCTGACGGCGTGGATGCAGGGCCCCAATGACGTGGCGGTGGGCCCGGACGGCAGCCTGTACGTCCCGGAGTATGAAGGCCACCGCATCCGCCGCATCCTCCCTGACGGCGGCATCACCACCGCGGTGGGCACCGGCGAGGCCGGTTATGAAAGCGACGGCGTCCCCGCCACCGAGGCGCCCATCCAGATTCCCGACGGCACGTTGGTGGACCCGCAGGGGAACATCATCTTCAGTGATTCCGGCAACCACTGCATCCGCAAGGTGGCACCCTCCGGGATCATCAGCACGCTGGCGGGCCGGTGCGGCGTGGCCGGCGCCCCGGCCAGCGGCGTGCCCGCCACCCAGGCGCTGTTCAACTACCCGGCGGGGATTGGGCAGGACGCGGCGGGGAACATCTACGTGTCGGACAGCCAGAACCACGTGGTCCGCAAGATCACGCCGGCGGGCACCATCACCACGGTGGCCGGGGACCCCGCGTTTGATGACTACGTGGGGGATGACGGCCCGGCGGTGGATGCGCACATCCCGCACGTCTACGGCCTGCGCGTGTCACCGGAGGGGCGCGTGTACATGGCGGATGACGAAGCGCACGTGGTGCGGATGATTGACCTGGACGGCACCATGCGCCGGCTGGCCGGTGACGGCAGCCAGGAACCCGGCTTTGCCGGGGACAACGGCCCGGCCACCTCCGCCAAGCTCAACGGGCCGGGCGGCGTGCTGGTGGACGCGCAGGGCAACCTGTTCATTGCGGACACGTTCAACCACCGGGTGCGCAAGGTGAGCCCGGTGCTGCCGGACGGCGGGCCGTCCTCCGGCATCATCACCACGTACGCCGGCACCGGCGTGGCGGGCATTGGCGGTGACCTGGGACCGGCCACCGCGGGGACGTTCAACCGGCCGTATTACATGTCGTTCGCGGCGGACGGCGCGCTGCTCATCTCGGACTACAGCAACGGGCTGGTGCGGCGGATTGACGTGGACGGCACGCTGACCACGCTGGGGGGCACGCTGCACCTGGGGGATGGGCCGTTTGTCACCTCGGAACTGTTTGGCCCGGCGGCGCTGGCGGCGCTGGAGCCCGCGCGCCTGTGGGTGGCGGACGGGCGCAGCGGGCGGGTGCGGCAGGTGGACCTGGCGGGGCAGCTCATGGAGACGGTGGTGGGTCACCCGCGCCATGAGACGCCGGCGCTGGAAGGCGTCACGGAGGCGCGGCTGACGCGGCTGTTCAAGGATGCCAGCGGCGCGGCGTGGGACGGGGCGGGGCGGATCCTGTACGTGTCCGAACGCGAGGGTCACACCATCCGCGCGGTGGAACTGGGTGACCTGGCGGACCCGGCCACGTGGCGTGCGCGGACGTACGCGGGCCAGGTGGGGACGCCGGGCGCGGTGGACGGGACGCTGGCGGCGGCGCGGTTCCGCGCGCCCACGGCGTTGGCGTGGGACGGCGTGGCGCGGGTGCTGTACGTGGCGGAAGCGGGCAACCATGACGTGCGGGCCATCCGCGTGGACGCCCCGGACGAGGGCACCTGCGTGACCACGCTGGTGAACGCACGGCACGCGCGCGGCTTCCGCGGTGAAGGCCCCACGGTGACTGACGGCGGCGGCGAGGTGCCCTACCCGGCGCTGGACGCCGCGCTGGACAGCCCGGAGGGTCTGGCGCTGGGCCTGGACGGGTCGCTGTACATTGGTGACACGGGCAACCACCGCGTGCGGCGGGTGAACCTGGCGGACGGGAGCATCCGCACGGTCATTGGGGACGGCATCCCGGCGGCCTCCGGCATTGGCGCGCCGGCGCGGTTCTTCCCGGTGGACAGCCCGCGGGGCCTGGCGGTGGACGCCCAGGGCAACCTGTTCATCACCTCCGCCTACGCCATCCGCGTGGTGAGCCCGCAGGCGCCGTCCAACGTGGTGTCCGGCCAGGACGGCGAAACCGTGGGGACCATCTACGGCGCGGCGCCGCGGGACGCCTACCCGGAGAGCGTCACGCGCTGCCTGTCTGACGTGGACCTGGCGGCGGACGGCCGCGTGGCGTGGGTGCTGGACGCCTGTCAGGGCTTCCTGGTGCGGCTGCAGCGCGCGGAGCTGCCCTGAAAGGCAGCCGGGCTGGCGCTCAGCGGGCCCCATTCGGCGGCGGAAGCGAGACACCTTCTGGGGGAAGATGACCTGTGGGGCCGGCGTCCCGCCGGCCGCAGACTGGCCCAGCCACCTACATTTGGTTACGAGGCGCCCCCCTTCGACTACCAAGGCGGGTGGGTGCCGGCACGGAGGTGGGTGGGTGCCGGCATGGAGGTGGCTGGGTGCCGGCATGGAGGTGGCTGGGTGCCGGCGCGGAGGTGGCTGGGTGCCGGCATGGAGGTGGCTGGGTGCCGGCGCGGAGGCGGGTGGGTGCCGGCGCGGAGGTGGGTGGGTGCCGGCGCGGGGGCGGGTGGGTGCCGCCATGGAGGTGGGTGGGAGCCGCCGTGGAGGGCCTACTCCAGGTCCACTTTGATCTTGGTGACCTCACCGGCCTTGACGGTGATGTTGACCGTCTTCTGCAGGCCCTTGGCGTCGTTGACCAGCGTGAGGACGTGGTTGCCGGCGGCCAGTTCAGCCTGGAAGACGGGCGTGGTGCCAATGATGTTCCCGTCCACCGAGGCGGTGGCCCACGGCTTGGAACTCACCGTCAGGTGGCCGGTGCGCGGCGCGGCCGCGGGCGCGGGTGCGGGCGCGGGAGCCGGCGCTGCGGGGGCGGGCGCGGGCCGGGTTGCGGCCGGGGCGGGCCGGGGAGGGCGCTGACCGCGGGGTGGTGGCCGGCCGGGGTCCGCCGGCGTGGGCGCCGGGTCCGCCGGGTCCGGGGCCGGTGGAGCGGCCGGGACGGGCGCCACGGGTGCTGGCGCCGCGGGAGCGGGAGCGGCGGGATCGGGCGCCGGGGCCACGGGGGCCGGAGCGGGTGTCAACTCAGGGGCGGGCATGGAGCGCGGCGGGCGCGTGGCCACCAGCGCAATGCCCGCGCCGCCGGCGGCCAGCGCAAGCCCGGCAGCAAGCGGGAGGAGCTTCTGGAGCAGGGACTTGGGGGGCGCCGCGGTGATGGCGCTGGCGGTCATCACGTGGCCGCCGGTGACCTGCGGCGGCGCGGTCAAGGCGCCGTGCGGGCCGCTCACCAGCGACGCGTGCACCGGCCCGACAATGGCGCCCTGGCTGATTTCCTGGGTGGCCGCCCCCGGGGCGGGGCGTTCGGCCGTGCCGGCCTGGGTGTTACCGGGCGTGGGGTAGGCGCGGATGGGCACGGTGCCGGCGGTGCTGGTGGTGCGCCGCGCGCGGACCTGCTCGCCCACCAGTTCCTCCACGTAGCGGTCAATGGGGATGGTCTGGCCTTGGGGCGCCAGCTTGTAGACCTCGTCCAGCGCATCGGCCATTTCGTTCCCGGTCTGGAAGCGCTCCAGCGGGTCTTCGCGCAGGCACTGCATGACCACGGCTTCCAACGCCGCCGGATAGTCCGGGAGGATGGTGCGCGGGTGCGGGGGCGGCGTGGGGCTGACGCGCTGGGCAATGATCTCCATGTCCGTGGCGCCCTTGAACAGGCGCCGCCCGCAGGTGGCCTCCCACAGCACCACGCCCAGGGAATAGATGTCCGTCCGCCCGTCCACAAACTGCCCCTTGAGCTGCTCGGGGGCCATGTACGCCAGCTTGCCCTTCACCACGCCGGTGGCGGTCCGGTGCTGGCTCCCCTCCACCTTGGCAATGCCAAAGTCCACCACCTTGGTGACGCCATCCCGGCGCACCATGACGTTCTGCGGGCTGATGTCCCGGTGCACCAGGTTGATGGGCACGCCGCGCGTGTCCACCTGCGTGTGGGCGTGGTGCAGCGCACGCGCCGCCGCGGCCACAATGGGCACAAACGGCCACAGCATGTGGCGTTCACGCTTGATGGCGGCGGCCAGGATGCGGGCCAGCGTCTCGCCGTCCACGTACTCCATGGCGATGTAGTAGGTCCCCTGTTCCTGCCCCACCTCCCAGATCTGCACGATGTTGGGGTGGTTGAGGAGCGCGGCCACGCGCGCCTCGGTGAGGAACATGTTGACGCGGTCCTCGTCTTCGTCCGTGTCCGTCAGCAGCGTCTTGATGATGGCCAGCCGCTCAAACCCGTGCAGGCCCACCTGGCGCGCCAGGAAGATTTCGCCCATGCCACCCACGGCAAGGCGGTTGATCGTCTCGTAGGACCCGTAGCGCGGCAGCATCCAGCCGGATCGAATGCCACACGCGCGCGCTCCCTACAACAATCCCCCGTCGGGCCGTTGACGCTGCGCGCCCCGGACGGCCATGTTTGCGCACCATGGGAACGCGGCAGCGGTACGCGTGCTGGGCCGCCGGCGGGCTTCTGCTGGGTTGCGCATGGATTGCCGACGCGTCGGCCGCACCGCGCAAGCCGCCCGCCAAGGCCCCGCCACCGCCCGTGGCCGCACCCGCCCCGGAGCCCGCCCCGCCACCCGCGCCGGATCCCGCGCCCGCCCCGGCGCGCGCGCCGGTGAGCACGGAGGGTGTGCCCACCGCGCAGCTGCTGGCGCAGGCGCAGCAGGCATGTGAGGCGGACGAATACGACGTGTGCGCCGAGCGCGCGGCCGCGGTGCTGGCGCGCGGGGACGTGACGGACGAGCAGCGCGCGCAGGCGTTCATGCTGCAGGGCGGTGCGGCCAGCGTGCTGGGCCGGGGGGCGGATGCGGAGCGCGCCTACCGGCTGCTGCTGCGTATCAAGCCGGATTATGACCTCCCGCCGGACACGCCGCCCAAGATGGCGGGCAACTTCCGCAAGGTGCAGGCGGAGGAGGGCGAGATCCGGCGCGCGGTGAAGGAGGCGCAGCGGCAGAAGCTGGTGAAGGCCATCAAGCTGGTGGTGGATGCGCCCAAGGACCACAAGGGCGGCACGCCGCTGCCCATCCGCCTCAACGTGGAAGACCCGCTGGGCGGGATCCGCGGGATGACGCTGGAGTACCGGGTGGGGACGGCGGGGGAGTTTGCCACGCTGCCCTTCCAGGCCACGCCGCGCGGCCCGGAGGTGGAGTTCTCCGCGGCCCAGATGTCCACGGACGCGCCACTCACGCTGCAGTACGTGGTCATTGCCCGGGATGCGGACGGGGACGTGCTGCTGGCCCAGGGTGACCGCGAGCA
>JACRCW010000129.1 GCA_016218805.1 Deltaproteobacteria bacterium
AGCGGAACGCCATTGCTGCACCCGGTGGCCTTTGCTACGCGCGCTGCCCATGCCACGCCGCGAAGACATCCACACGGTCCTCATCATCGGATCCGGGCCCATCGTGATCGGCCAGGCCGCGGAGTTTGATTACTCCGGCACTCAGGCGTGCAAGGCGCTCAAGGAGGAGGGCTACCGCGTGGTGCTGGTGAACTCCAACCCGGCCACCATCATGACCGACCCGGACTTTGCGGACGCCACCTACCTGGAGCCGCTGACTGTCCCGTTCCTGGAGCAGATCATTGCGCGGGAAAAGCCGGACGCGCTGTTGCCCACGCTGGGCGGGCAGACCGCGCTGAACCTCGCCGTCGCCCTGGCCGAGGCCGGCGTGTTGGAGAAACACGGCGTCAAGCTCATTGGCGCCAACCTGGAGGCCATTCGCGCCGCGGAGGACCGGCAGCTGTTCAAGGACCTGATGCAGAAGGCGGGTCTGGAACTGCCCCGCAGCGGCGTGGCCACCACGGTGGAGGAGGCGCGCGAGATTGTCCGCAGCACGGGGCTCCCCGCCGTGCTGCGGCCGTCCTTCACGCTTGGCGGCACGGGCGGCGGCATTGCGCACACGGCCGCGGAGCTGGATGAGATGGTGCGTTACGCGCTGTCCGTCTCCCCCACGCACAGCGTGCTCATTGAGGAGAGCGTCATCGGCTGGAAGGAGTACGAGCTGGAGGTGATGCGCGACCGCAAGGACAACGTCGTCATCATCTGCAGCATTGAGAACGTGGACCCCATGGGTGTGCACACCGGTGATTCCATCACCGTGGCCCCCGCGCTCACGCTGACGGACCGCGAGTACCAGCGCATGCGTGACGGTGCCATCCGCTGCATCCGCGCCATTGGCGTGGAGACGGGCGGGTCCAACGTGCAATTCGGCGTGAATCCGCGTGACGGGCGCATGGTCATCATTGAGATGAACCCCCGCGTGTCCCGCTCCTCCGCGCTGGCCTCCAAGGCCACCGGGTTCGCCATTGCGCGCATCGCCGCCAAGCTGGCCGTGGGCTACACGCTGGATGAGATTCCCAACGCCATTGTGAACCCGGAGGCCAAGGGCGGCCGCCGCGGCGTGTCCCGCAGCGAGGACACGCCCTCACCGCGCGCGGCGTTTGAGCCGACGATTGACTACGTGGTGGTGAAGGCGCCGCGGTTTGCGTTTGAAAAGTTCCCGGGTGCGCGCCCGGAACTGACGACGTCCATGAAGAGCGTGGGCGAAGCGATGTCCATGGGGCGCACGTTCAAGGAGGCGTTCCAGAAGGTGCTGCGCAGCCTGGAGGTGGGCAGCTACGGACTGGAGACGGACCGCGAACACCGCCGCGACGCGCGCCTGGCCGGCGCGTTTCCCGTCCGTGACGACGAGCTGGAGAGCTGTCTGCGCCGGCCCAACCCGGAGCGCACCTGGCTGCTGGCGCGCGCGTTCACCCAGGGCATGACCGTGGCGCGCGCGCATGAGCTCACCGGCATTGACCCGTGGTTCCTCGCGGAGTTGAAGGCCATCGTCGCTGAGGAGGCGGCGTTGCGCGGGCGCGCGCTGTCATCATTCAGCGCGGAGGAACTGCGGCACATCAAGTCCCACGGCTTTTCGGACCGGCGCCTGGGTGAGGTCTGCGGTGGCGGCGAGGACGCGGTGCGCGCGCGGCGCTGGGAGCTGGGCGTGCACCCGCAGTTCAAGCGCGTGGACACGTGCGCCGCCGAATTCGAAGCGCAGACGCCGTACCTGTACAGCACCTACGAGACGCCGATGTACCGCGCCGGCAAGCCGGTGGACGGCAGCGAGGCGTTCCCGACGGCGCGGCGCAAGATCGCCATCCTGGGCGGCGGGCCCATCCGCATCGGGCAGGGGATTGAGTTTGACTACTGCTGCGTGCACGCGTCCATGGCGCTGCAGAAGATGGGCATTGAAGTGCTGATGCTCAACTGCAACCCGGAGACCGTCTCCACCGACCACGACACGTCGGACCGGTTGTACTTTGAGCCGCTCACGCTGGAGGACGTCCTGGAGATCCTGCGCGTGGAACAGCCCGAAGGCGTGCTGGTGCAATTCGGTGGCCAGACGCCGTTGAAGCTGGCGCGGGCGCTGCTCAGCAACGGCGTGAAGATCCTGGGCACCTCCGCGGACGCGATTGACCGCGCGGAGGACCGCAAGCGCTCTGCGGAACTGGTGGACAAGTTGGGCCTCAAGCAGCCCCCGTCCGGGACGGCGCACACGCTGGAGCAGGCGCGCGTGCTGGCCGCGCGGCTGGGATATCCGCTGATGGTCCGTCCGTCCTACGTGCTGGGCGGACGCGCCATGGAGATTGTGTACGACGAGAAAGGCCTGGACCGGTACGTGGGCGCCGCGCTGGACGCCTCACCCGAGCACCCGGTGCTGGTGGACCGCTTCCTGTCATCCGCCATTGAGCTGGACGTGGACGTGCTGGCGGACGGGCACGAGGCGATTGTGGCCGGCGTGATGGAACACGTGGAGGAGGCCGGCATCCACAGCGGTGATTCCGCGTGCGCCATCCCACCCTTCTCCCTGCCCGCGGACATCATTGACGAGGTGCGGCGGCAGGCGCGCGCGTTGGCCATGGAGCTGGGCGTGGTGGGGTTGATGAACGCGCAGTTCGCCGTGCAGGGACGCGACGTGTTTGTCATTGAGGTCAACCCGCGCGCGTCACGGACCATCCCGTTTGTGGGCAAGGCGGTGGGCCTGCAGCTTCCACAGCTGGCCGCGCAGGTGATGGCCGGCCGCACGCTGCGTGAGCTGGGCGTCAAGGAGCCGCGGCCGCGCGGCGTGGTGAGCGTGAAGGAGAGTGTGTTCCCGTTCCTGCGCTTCCCCGGCGTGGACACCATCCTGGGACCGGAGATGAAGTCCACCGGCGAGGTGATGGCCATGGCGGATGACTTTGCCGGCGCATTCCTCAAGAGCCAGCTGGCGGCGGGACAGGTCATTCCCCCAACGGGGACGGTGTTCATCAGCGTGCGTGACGAGGACAAGCCCGTGGCCGTCAAGGTGGCGCGGGCACTGCACGGTGCGGGCTACGCCATCATGGCCACCCGGGGGACGCACCGCGTGATTGAGGCCGCAGGGGTTCCCTGCACGGTGGTCAACAAGGTGCGCGAGGGTGGACACCACACGGTGGATGCCATCCGCGCGGGTCAGATTGCGATGGTGGTGAACACGACCAGCGGACCCGCCGACCAGGTGGACAGCTTCACGCTCCGCCGGGAGGCGCTGCAGCGTGGCGTGGCGTACTTCACCACTGCGCGGGCCGCGGAAGCGCTGGCACAGTCCATGGCCGGGCGTTCCGGCGAAGTGCCGCGCGTGCGGCGCCTGCAGGACCTCCCGCCGGTGGGGTGACGCCATGGTGATGCCGCACCGCGCGCTGGGGCAGACGGGGCTGCTGGTCCCGGTGATCGGGCTGGGTGCGTCCCACCTGGGTGACGCGCCGCTGGAAGACGCGGACGCGGCACGGCTGCTGGACGCCGCGCTGGAACTCGGCGTCAACCTGGTGGACACGGCGCGCTCCTACGCGTTCTCGGAGGAGCGCATTGGGCGGCACCTGTGTTCCCGCCGCCAGGAGGTCATCCTCTCCACCAAGGTGGGTTATGCCATCCCGGGTCATGAAAACTGGACGGCCGGCTGTGTCACCGCGGGGATTGAGCGCGCGCTGGACGTGCTGCGCACGGACGTCATTGACCTGGTGTACCTGCACAGTTGCAGCCTGGACGTCCTGGTGCGCGGTGAGTGCACCGACGCGCTGCACCGCGCGGTGCGGGCCGGCAAGGTGCGCGTGGCGGGATACGCCGGTGACGGGCGCGCGCTTGAATACGCCATGCAGAGCGGCGCGTTTGGCGCGTTTCAGCTCACTTGTAATATCTACGATCAGTCCGCGCGCGCGCGCCTCCGTCCCGCCGCGGCGGAACGGGGAGCCGGCGTGCTTGTGAAGCGGCCGCTGGGCGGGGCGCCGTGGCGTTACGCGGCCCGGCCGCCGGAGGAGGACCTGGCCGAATACTGGGACCGGCACCGCGCCATGCAGCTCAACCGGATGGGGCTTGCCTGGGAAGAGCTGGCGCTGCGGTTTGCCGTCCACCAGCCGGGGGTTGCGGCGGTGCTGGTGGGGACGCGCAGTGCAGCGCACTTGCGGGCGGCGGTGGCCGCACTGGAGTACGGTCCGCTCCCCGCGCCGATGTTGTCACTGGTGCAGGCGGCGTTTGAGCGCCACGGGGCCGGCTGGCCCGCGGTAACCTGAGGAGGCGCGCGTGGAAGACAACCGGCGGCAGGACGTCATGCTGGGACTGTTCACGCTCGTCGTGGTGGCGGCGCTGGTGACCCTGGCATTGCGCGTGGGCAGCACCGCGCCGGTGGGCGCGGTGTCATATGACTTTGTCATGGACAGCGCGCTGGGCCTGCAGCGGGACAACCGCGTCAGCGTGGCCGGCGTGAATGTTGGCATTGTTGAGTCCATCCGCGTGGACGGCAAGGCCGCGCGCCTCACGCTGCTGCTGGAACCCGGGCTGGCCGTGCATACGGACGCCAAGGCGGCGGTCCGTGCGCGCACGCTGCTGGGCGAGAAATACGTGGACCTGGACCCGGGTACGCCGGAGGCGGGGCGCCTGCCGGCGGGTTCCACCGTGAAGGACAACGTGCCCACCGTGGAGATTGATACGGTGATCCGCGCGGCGGCCGCGCTGGTCACCAGCCTCAACGACATGACGCCCGCGCTGCGCACGTCCGTGGACCGGCTGGAGGGTGTGCTGGCCACGGCGGACATGCGGCAGGTCAGCCGGGACCTGACCGGGCTCATCAAGGACGCCAGTGACCTGGTGAAGTCCGGCCAGAACGCGCTGGGTGAGGGCGGCCAGGACGCGCGCATGCTGCTCAAGGACCTGCGCACGCGCACGCCGGAGTTGCTCAGCCGGTTGCAGAAGACCACGGAAAAGGTGGATGCGCTCATTGACGCCGTCCCGCAGGACGCGCTGAAGGACACCCTGGCGCGCGCACCCGCCACGCTGGACACCACCCAACAGGCGCTGGGAGAGCTGCGCACGGCCATTGCGGATCTCAAGGGCGCCTCCGCCAAGACCACGCGCGTGCTGGAACAACTGGAGAAGGTGCTGGGCAAGGCCAACTCGCTCACGGAGCAGCAGATCCGCGAAGTGCTGCAGGTGGAAGGCGTGCGCGTGAACCTCATCACGGACCCCGACATTGAACGGCGCGTGAAAGCGCTGGCTCCCAAGCTGCCGGGCAAGTGATGACGTCGTCGCCGATGCCCGCGTTTGTGAAGCTGCTGGCCGCGGACGTGGAACGGTCGGTGCGGTTCTACGGGGCGCTGGGGTTCACGGACGCGGGCCGTGACGGTGTGTTGGTGCACCTGCGCTTTGGCGAGCACGCGCATCTCTACGTGGTCCGCACCCCGCCAGGGGCCGATCTTCCGGGGCCGCGCGGTGCGGGCGTGCTGGTGTGCTTCACCTGTCCGGACGTGGATGCGCTGGCCGCGCGCGCACGGGAAACGGGGGCCCCTGTTGACGGTCCGCGCACCCAGCCCTGGCACACGCGCGAGACCGTGGTGACCGACCCGGATGGCTACCGCGTGGTGTTCGTGCAGCCCGCGTGACGCGGCGCCACGTTGACTCCTCGCGTACCGTTCGGCACAAGGCCCGCATGACGACGTCGCGCCGGGACTTCCTCCTCACCAGTGCCGCCAGCGTCGGAATCGCCGCGGCGTGCAATCCCACCCGCGGACCGCAGGGAGGCCAAGACGCGGGGCCCCTGTCCACCACAGGTGACGGCGGCTCACAGCAGGTTGCTGACGGGGGTGGACCTTCAGACGCGGGCACCGCGGACGCGGCCGATGCGGCCGTGCCCGACGCCGCACCGCCCGCACCGGACGCGGGCCAGCCCGTCAACGTTCAGGATGTGCCGCTGACGTCGGTGTGGCCGCTGGGAGTGGCCGCCGGGGACACCACGCCCACGTCCGCCATGCTGTGGACGCAGTACACGGGCTTCCGGACCCTCAAGCTGCTGGCGTGGGAGAGCGCGGACGGTTCGCCGGGTATCCGCGTGGCGGACGCGGAGGTCGCCGCGGAGGACACGTACGTGAAGTTTGACGTCGTGACGCTCAGCCCCGGTGCGCGTTACGCGTACGTCTTCCTGGAGCTGGAGGACGGCGCACCCGTGGGGCGCAGCCCGGTGGGCCTGTTCCGCGCGGCCATTGCCGAGGACGCCGAGGAGCGCCTCCTGCTGGGCGCAACAAGCTGCACCAAGAACGGGCGGAACTTTGGCACCATTGGCCACGCCGCTGGCCGCGCGGACCTGGATGCGTTCCTGCTGCTGGGTGACACGTCCTACAACGACGGCGCGGAAACGCTGGTGGAGTACCGGGCCAAGTGGGCGGAGAACCTGGGCACGCCGGAATACCGCGCGCTGCGCGAAGCCACCGCCGTCTACGCCACCTGGGATGACCACGAGGTGGTCAACGACTTCACGCCGGAGGACGTGAGCTACGCGAAGTTTGTGACCGCGCAGCAGGCGTTCTGGGAGACGCTGCCCATCCGCCCGCATCCCACGGTGCCCGGGCGCCTGTGGCGCTCGTTCCGGTGGGGGCGCACCGTGGAGGTGTTTGTGCTGGACTGCCGCGGTGAACGGCGCCCGTCCACGCGTGACAGCGGCAACGCGGAGTACCTCTCAGCGGCGCAGATGAGCTGGCTGCAGGAGGGGCTGCGCACCAGCCCGTGCGTGTTCAAACTGATCATGAACAGCGTGCCCATTGGGAACTTCCCAACGGTGTTTGACGTCGCCAGGGGTGACCGCTGGGAGGGCTATCCCAGCCAACGCACCGCCATCCTGCGGTTCATTGATGAGACACCGGTCACCGGCGTGCTGTGGGTGAGCGGTGACTTCCACCTGGCGACCATTGGCTGGGTGAGCGCGGCGGGCAACCCGGGCGAACACCAGCTTGAGTTCCTGGTTGGCCCCGGGGCCCAGACGGGCAACGTGCTGGCGTCCACCCTCAACCCGCCGCTGTGGGAGTGGGCCACGCCCGACGACAACTACGCCACCTTTGACCTGGACCCCGGCACGCGGAAGGTCATTGTCACCTTCCATGCGGCGTCCGGCACTCGCCTGGCCCAGCGCAGCTTCACGGTGTGACCGCCGCGGTTCACTTGGGCGGCGGCATCCCCTGCTTCATCCGCTCCAACAGCTCGCGGCGCTGCTCCGGCGTCATGGCCCGCAGCTTCTCCGGGTCCATCGCCTCCAGGGGCAGGCCGCCAGGGACCAGCGGCCCCTCCTGCTTGGTGTAGCCCGCGGGAACCTCAAACATTGCCGAGTCCAGCGCCTTCTTCTCCACGCGCACCAGCTCCACGGTCATGGCGGCCGCGCCGCCGCGGCGTTGCACCATCTTCACCACAAAGCCTTCCGCACCCGCGCCCTTGAGCGCTTTCTGCAACGCCCCCATGTCCGCGCCCGGTTCCTGGGCGCTGCGCATGTACGTGTCAAAGTCCAGGATGTCCTTGGAGGTCCAGTAGTCCGTCTCCGTGGGGCCGTGCGTCACCACCACGTGCGTGCACTGCCAGGCGCCCACCTTTTCAGTGCCCACCTTGCGCGCGGTGTATTCATGCGGGCCCAGCCGCGCGGCGGCCGTGGCGCGCGCCTTCTTTGCGTCAATCTCGGTGTACGCCTTCCGCTCGTCGTGAATGGCGTACACCTTGTCCGGCTCCGCGGTCTTCACCAGCATGACCATGGTCATGGCGCCCGCACGCCCCGGGACGTCCACGCGCAACTCAGTGCGCACGCCCGGCTTGCCAATCTGGATGAGGCTCTGACCGCTGCCGGAGCGGCCCGTCATCTTCATCTCAATCACGCCTTCAAACGGCGGCGCACCCGCCGCAACCATCAGCCATCCCAGCAAGGCAAGCGTGTGCATGTCAGAGGTCCTTGGCGGTCTTGGGGTCCGGGTTCCCCAGCCCGAACGCGTACGTGGCACCGGTCAGGCTGCCGAAGAAACCGGCCAGGCCCGCGCCGATGATGGCGACGGAGAGGTACTGCGAATAGCGCGCGCGGTCCGTCGCGAACTTCCGCTGCGCGTAAGGCCGGTCGGCCTTGGTCTGGTCGTACCAGAAGTAGATGGTGAGCGCCTGCAGGGCCACCCCGCCCACGAAAACCACGGCGAACACCGCGGCCCCGCTCAGCCCGGCGGCGATGCCGGTCCAGGACCACCCCGCGCGCGGCGGCTTCACCTGCTTCTTGGGTTCCTTGAACGCCTTCTCCGGGGGCGGCGTTGCTGCGGGCGCGGGCGGTGTCTCCGCCGCGGCGGGTGGTGCCGGCTCGGCCACCGGTGCGGGCTCCGCGGCAGGGGCCGGCGCGGCCGGTTCCGGTGCCGCCGGTTCCGGTTCCGGTGCGGGCGTGGTCTCGGGGGCGGGGGCAGGGGCGGGTGGCGCTTCCGCCGCTGGGGCCGGTGCTGGCTCCAGGGGCGCCGGCTCCTGGGAGGCCATCCACATGACTGAGACCCACAACAAGGACGTCACCACGTCACACCTCCGCCCCGTTCACAGGACCACGCTCTCGCGGTGCTCGCCGAACACTGCGCGCAGCGCGTCCGCCACTTCGCCCAGCGTCGCGCGGGCTGCCACGGCTTCCACAATGAGCGGAACCAGGTTGGCATCACCCCGCGCGCCGTCACCGAGGCGCCGCAGCGCATCCGCCACCGCCGCCGCCGGCCGCGCCGCGCGCCACGCGCGCACCTGTTCCACGCGCGCGCGCTCCATGGCCGGGTCCAGTTGCAGCGCCGCCACGCGGACCTCTTCAGCCTGGAACCGGTTCACGCCCACCACCACCTGCCGCCCCTCCTCCACGGCGCGCTGCGCCTGGTAGGCCGCATCCTGGATCTCATGCTGCGGCCAGCCCTGCTCAATGGCGCGCACCATGCCCCCCAGCGCATCCACCCGCTCCAGCAGCGCGCGCGCGCGCGCCTCCAGCGCGTCGGTCAGCTGTTCCACCACGTAGCTGCCGGCAAACGGGTCCACCGTGTCCGCCACGCCGCTCTCATACGCAATGACCTGCTGGGTGCGCAGGGCCAGACGTGCGGACGCCTCGGTGGGCAGGCCCAACGCCTCGTCACGGCTGTTGGTGTGCAGGCTCTGCGTCCCGCCCATCACGGCGGCCAGCGCCTGCAGCGTCACGCGCACCACGTTGTTGTCCGGTTGCTGCGCGGTCAGCGTGGACCCCGCGGTCTGCGTGTGGAAGCGCAACATCCAGGAGCGGGGGTTCTTGGCGCGGAAGCGCTCCCGCATGATGCGCGCCCACATCCGCCGCGCGGCGCGGAACTTGGCCACCTCCTCCAGGAAGTGGTTGTGCACGTTGAAAAAGAAACTCAGCCGGCCCGCAAACTCGTCCACGTCCAGCCCGCGGTCCACCGCCGCCTGCACGTACGCCGCGCCGTCCCCCAGCGTGAAGGCCAGCTCCTGCGCCGCCGTGCAGCCCGCTTCGCGGATGTGGTAGCCGCTGATGGAGATGGTGTTCCAGGATGGGACCTCCCTGGCACAGAACGCAAACAGGTCCGTGGTGAGCCGCAGCGACGGAGCCGGCGGGAAGATGTACGTGCCGCGCGCCATGTACTCCTTGAGGATGTCATTCTGGACGGTGCCCTCCAGCGTCTTCCAGTCCACCCCACGCTGCCGCGCCACCGCGCAGTACAGCCCCAGCAGCGTCGTCGCCGTGGCGTTGATGGTCATGGACACGCTGACGTCACCCTGCGGGATGTCCCGCATCAGCGTCTCCATGTCCCCCAGCGTGGCAATGGACACGCCCACGCGGCCCACTTCGCCCGCGGCGCGCGGGTGATCCGGGTCCAGCCCCATCTGCGTAGGGAGATCAAAGGCAACTGACAGCCCCGTCTGGCCCTGCGCCAGCAGGAAGCGGTAGCGCGCGTTGGATTCCTCGGCGGTGCCAAAGCCGGCGTACTGCCGCATGGTCCACGGGCGGGAGCGGTACATCGTCGGGTGGATGCCGCGCGTGAAGGGGTACTCGCCGGGGAAGCCCACCGCGGAAAGGAAGGGCTCGTCCGCCAGTTGCTCCGGGTCCGGCTGGTGCACCACGCGCACCGGCACACCGGAGGAGGTGGCGCGCGGCTGCAGGATGTGCGGCGTGCCCCCGGCGGCCTGCCGGAGCGCGCCCTCCTCAAACGCCATTGTCGCCGTGCGTAGCTTTCCCTGGGTGGCCATCCGGCGTCCGTCCTCCCGCCCGCGTGGGGTGCGGGTGCATGTACCTCGCAAGGCACCGCGCCTCCAGCACGGCGACGGGGGGATGTGGGACACCGGCCCGGAGGCCGGCGCGGCCGTTTTGTTGACGCACCACCCCCGCCCACGGGCACAATGCCCCGGGGTTGCCTGCGGAGGCGTGGAATGGACAGACGCGGTGGGGTGGTGTGGCTGGCGACCTGCATCGCCTCCGCGCAGGCGTGGGCGGAGTCTGCGCCGTCACCCGCGCCCGCCCCGGCCCCGCAGAGCACGCCCGCGCCCGCCGGCGCCCCCGCACCGGCACCCGGGTCCACCGTGAAGGACGAAAAGGTCCTCTCCGCGCAGACGGTGGACACCGGCAGTGACGCCGCCAAGCAAGGCAAGTTTGCCGGGTTCATGGGCCTCAACCAGTCCTGGCTGGACACGCGCGTGTCTGACCGCAGTCCCAACCTGTGGGGCCAGACCGGCGTGATGCGCGTGAACAGCGCCAACCCGGGCAAGGCCGGCTACTTTGACTTTGGGTTGCACGGCCGCGCGTTCTACACCGCGCGCGAGTTCCTGCCCGTCGTCACGCCGTTCATCACGGACTGCGCCCGCTATGACGGCGCGCGCAGCTGCGACCACTACGTCAACGGCTACATGTCCGGCTCCGGCACGTTTGGCGCCACGGTGCTGGACGGCTCATGGCTGCTGGGCGGCGTGGTGCCCACCCCCGGCGTTGAACTCTCACTGGCGGGCACCGCCTCCGCCAATGAGAACAGCGAGTCCCTCCCGCGCGTGCTGGTGTCGACGGGAAACCTGGGAGGCAGCGCCAAGCTGTCGCTGCCCATTGTGGTGTGGACGGCCGGCCTGGCGGAGCGCTTCAAGCTGTCCAAGCCGCTGGCGTGGGTGTTTCCCATCCCGCTGAGCTTTGGCGTGGACGGGCGCTTCTACCTGCCCACGCGCAACAGCGCGCTGGGCCCGCAGTTTGACAACTTCCAGCTGGTCCCCACCGCGCTGGCCACGGTGGATTTCTACGAAGTCCGCGGCTGGCCGTTCCGCGCGCACCTCAACGCGGGCTACAGCTTCCAGAACACGTGGGGCGTGGAGGAGAGCATCCGCAAGCCCGGCATTGCGGACGGCGCGGGGCGCTGGCTCACCGGTGCGCAGGGGCACCTGGCCGCCGTGGGCCTGGACTACAACTACCTGGACCGCGTCATGTACGGCGCCGCCGTGGAGATTCCGCTCCCCTTTGCCACGCCGTTCCTGGAGTACACCGGAGAAGTGCCCGTGCCCGCGCCGTGGAAGTGCGTGGCGGCCAGCGCCGGCACGGGGGGCGAGTGCTCGCATTCGTTTGCTGACGCGAAGGTGGGCGGCAAGAGCGCCGTGGGCCCGGAGAACCCGTTCTTCAATCCCATTGCCTGGCCCTCCCGTGTGACGCCGGGCGTGCGCATCACGCCGGGCCGCGGGCTTGCGTTTGACGTGGCGCTGGACCTCACCGTGGGCGGGCGCTGGACCATTGTGGACGGGCTGGCCACGCAGGTCCCGTGGGCCGCGTGGGTGGGCGTGTCCTACGCGTTCAGCCCGTTCGTCGCCGAGACGCAGGTGGAGGTGCGCGAAGTGGAGCGCCGCATTGAGACGGTGCGCAGCGTCCCCGCGGTGAAAGCGGGCGGCCGTATTGCCGGGCGCGTGCTGGATGACAAGACCGGCAAGCCCGTACCGGATGCGCGGCTTTGGTTGCCGGGCCAGGGCCCGCGCTTTTTGGCCAACGCGGACGGCACCTACGAGTCCTTCTTCATGGACCCGGGCATCTATGACATCACCGCGGAGGCGCCCGACTACGACAGCGCGACGGTGAAGACGGAGACGTTTGCCGGCCGCACGGTCACGCTGGACATCCGCCTCAAGCCCAACCCGCGCTTTGCCAGCTTCCGCGCCACCGTGGTCAATGAGAAGGACGAGGCGGTCCCCGCCACCATCATCCTGACCGACGCGCGCGGCGTGACGGTCACCGTGGACGCCAAGGACGGCACCGGCAGCGCGGAGATCCCGCCGGGCAAGTACAACGCCGTGGCCAAGGCGGACGGCTACCTGCTCAGCGGCAAGAACGTGGTGGCGGATGCGGGCGTGAAGACCGCGGAGTCCTTCCTGCTCAAGCCGGAACCCAAGAAACGCCTCACCACGCTCACGCGTGAAAAGATCGAAATCAAGAGCACCATCCCGTTTGAGTTCAACAAGGCGCGCCTGCTGACGGCGGCGTCCTTCATCCTGGACGAGGTGGTGGACACGCTGCTCAAGAATCCGCAGATCGGGAAGCTCCGCGTGGAGGGCCACACCGACAACACCGGCAACGCTGATTACAACCAGAAGCTCAGCCAGGCGCGCGCGGAAGCTGTGCGCGACTACCTGGTGCAGAACGGCGTGGCGTCGGAACGCCTGGAGGCCGCCGGGTTTGGTGACCAGCGTCCGGTGGCGCCCAACAACTCCGAGGCCGGGCGCGCCAAGAACCGCCGCGTGGACTTCGTCATCGTCTCCCAGGACGCCGGAGAACCCGGCGCTGAGGGCGGCGGCGCGCCGAAGTGAGGTGAGGCAGTGAGCGGACCCGAGCGTACCGTCCTGTTTGTCTACAACACCGGGACGGTGGCACGCCTGGTGGGCAAGGGCAGCCTCAAGGGGAAGAACTGGACCCTGGGGGCGGGCACCTTCACCATTGGCCGCGAGCCCACCAACAACCTGGTGCTGGACAACGAGCCCGGCGTCTCCAAGGTGCACTGCAAGGTCACGCTGGAAGACGGCGCGTACGTGGTGCTGGACGCGGAGAGCCGCAACGGCACGCTGGTCAATGGCACGCCCGTCAAGAAGTCCGTGCTCAAGAACGGTGACGAGATCCGCATCTGCAACGTGGTGCTCGGCTTTGAGTCGCGTTCGCTGGGCGGGGACGACGCCACGCCGGCCGCCGCGGAGACCACCGAGCGGCTCACCAGCGCCACCCGGCGCGCCGCGCAGGAGGCGGCGCGCGGGGACCCGGGCGGTTCGGTGTGGCCGTGGATGGCGTTTGGGATGCTGCTGTTCTTTGGCGCGGCGGGCGGCGCCGCCTGGTACCTGGGATTCCTGGACGGCCTGCTGGGCACGCAGGAGAGCGCGCCCGCGGGGGACACGCCGCCGCCCACGGACCTTCCCAAGGACGTGCCGCCGCCCACACCGCCGGCCGTGAAGGGCCGCGCCGCCTCCGCGGACGCACCGCTGGTGACCCCGCCGCCCCGGGAGAAGGACCCGGCGCCCGCACCCGCCGCTGCGGCGGAGATCATGGGGACGTTGTTGCTGGTCCAGCCCGGCGGCGCGGACGCGTCCGGCCGGCTGGAGGTGAAGCACACCCTGACCGCGCGCGTCCGGGACATCCCGGCCAAGCAGGGCGCGGTGGTGAAGAAGGGCCAGGTGCTGTTCACCTACGACGATGCGGAGGCCATGCGGCGCCTGTCCACCGCGCGCGAGGTCTACAACCAGCTCAAGGAGGTGGTGGCGGCGCAGGACACGGACCGCGCACGCAAAGCGCTGGCCGAGGCAAAAGCCGACCTGGACCGCGCGCAGTCGGGCGCCAGCAGCCTGCGGGTGACCGCACCCGCGGACGGGACGCTGGCGGAGCTGACGGCGGAAGAAGGCAAGCGCGCATCCAAGGGCACCGTGGCGTTGGTGCTGACCACCGGCGGCGGGACCCCGGCGTGGACCGTGGCGTTCAAGGTGCCGGAGGGCCAGAAGCTTGCGGCGGGTGCGGCGGTGCTGGTGGTGCTGGGGGGGAAGTCCCTGCCGGCCACCGTGTCCAAGGTGACGGACGGGGAGGCCACGGCAACGCTGGACCGCGAACCGCCGGGCGCCCGCGATGGCCTGCAGGTCACCATCAAGCTGCCCTGACGGGTGGTGTCCAGCTCATTCGTCCACGACGGCGAGGAACATGTCCGCCAGCACGCCGTGCCCCGTGGGGGTGGGGTGGATGCACGTGAGGTCAAACCACCGCTCCGTCCCCGGGCCGCGGTAGCAGCGCGCCGCGCTGTCCGTGTTGTGGAAGCCGTGCCCGCAGAAGGTCTCCTGCAGGAACAGCAGGTCAGCCCCGGTCTCCACCGCCACGCGCATCAGCTGCGAGTTGGTCCACAGCAGGATCTCCGGCCCGTCCGGCCAGCGTTCGGTGATGGTCAGCAGGCGCGCGCCGGGGCAGGACAGCACGTCGCCCGTGCCGTCGGTGTATTCGTAGATGTTCGCAAAGATGACGTCGCTGCCGCTGGGGAACCGCGCCGGGTCCTTGAGCCAGCGCAACGCCGCCTCAAATGCCGCCACCGTCGCCTCCGCCTGCGGGCGCATCTCGCTCATGGGCGCGCCCGCGCTGCCGGCGCGCGTCATGTCCGCAAAGTCATTCCCGCCCATGGTGAACACCACCAGCGTGCGCCGCGAGTCGATGGCGTGCGGGAAGCACGGCGGCAGCTGCGCGTTGTCCCCGCTGAAGAAATCGCGCGAGCGCGCGCCCACGCGGCTGCAGTCAGACACCTCCAGCCCGGCGCCAAACCGCGCGCGCAGGCCCTCCGTCACGCGCGCACGGTACAGCTGCGCGGGGAGCGTGGGCGGTGTGCCCGCCGTGACCGAATCCCCCAGGAACACCAGCCGCTCCACGTCACGGATGTCCTGGTGGTTGGTCCCCAGGCAGTGCGACCCCACGCGCGGGTGGAACGGGTCGTATTCGGGGTTGATGAGCTCGGGGTGCCAGATCTCCGGGAAGCACGTGGGTCCCACGCCGTTGCCCGCGTCCGGGCGGGGGCCGGCGTCCTGCGCGGCGCCGCCGTGCGCGGGCGCGGGGGCGCGCGGGTCCACCCACGCCACGGTGGGCAGCCCGGGACACCCCAGGAACACCAGCGCCAGCACGGTGACGACGGTCCGCACGCGCCGCATCCTAGCGCCGCCCCGCCGGCAGTGGCGGCCCGGGCGGACTGCGGTTACACCGGCGCCCCCTTCCGGAGGTGTCCATGCTTGCCCTGCTCCCCGTTGCCCTTGCACTCCAACTCGCCGCCGCGCCTGACACACAGAAGCCCACCGTCAAGGCCGTCATCAAGACGTCCATGGGTGTCATTGAGCTCGAATTGGATCGCAAGAAGGCCCCGCTGTCCGTCGACAATTTTGTGAAATACGCGAAGGACGGGCAGTACACCAAGACCATCTTCCACCGCGTCATCAGCAACTTCATGATCCAGGGCGGCGGCCTGGATGACAAGATGAAGGATCGGCCCGTGCGCGCGCCGGTGCCCAACGAAAGCCTCAATGGCCTGCAGAACCTGCGTGGCACCATTGCCATGGCGCGCACGTCCAACCCGGATTCCGCCACGTGCCAGTTCTACATCAACCTCAAGGACAACAACTTCCTGGACGGCCAGGTGGGCAAGCCCGGGTACACGGTGTTCGGCAAGGTGGTGAAGGGCATGGACGTGGTGGACAAGATTGCCGCGTCCCGGACCGGCAACGCGGGCGGCATGCCGGATGTCCCGGTGGCCCCCGTCTACATTGAGTCCGTCACCGTGGAATGAGCGCCGGCCGCGCACCGGTGGGGTGCTGCCGGGACGCGGTGATGATCAGGTCCACGCGCTCGTCATGCGCGGCGGTGGGGACGGATGCGTACAGGCAGTGTTCCCACGTGATGGCCACGCGCAGCGCCGCGGGAATCCGCGCCAGCGTCCGGTCATAGCAGCCCTTGCCCCGGCCCAGCCGCCGCCCGTCCGCGCTGAACGCCAGTCCGGGCACCAGCACCGCGGTGACCTGCGCGTCGTCGGCGGGCGGCCCCGCCGGCGCGGGCATACCCAGCGCGTCCGGCAGCAACGGTGCGGCACCGTCCCAGGTCACCCACGCCAGGCCGTGGTCCGCCCGCGTGCGCACCAGCGCCAGGCGCGCACCCAGGAACGCAAACAGCGCCTGCAGCGGGACTTCGGTGGGGAGCGGAACGTACGCGGCCACCAGGCCGTGCGCCGGCAGCACCCCGGCCGCCAGCAGGCAACGCGTGGCGGCATCCCCCGGCGTTCCCGCCGCCCGCGCGCGGCGAGCGTCCTCACGCGCGCGGGCCCGCGCCGCCGCCTTGTCAGCCGGCAGGTGGTCCGCGGGCCAGGGGATTTCAGGGGTATTGCCGGGAATCAGGCCTTGGCCTCGCGCGCGTGGGAGGCGTGCGGCAACTCGCTGTCCCGCAGCAGTGCGGCGCGGCTGGCCAGGGCGTTCTCAATGGCACGCAACAGGTGCTCGCCCTTGTGCGCCACCTTGGCGCGGAACTCCTTGCCCTCGCTCTGCATGTTGAAGAGCTCATCCGCAATGTTCATGGCGGCCAGCAGGGCGATCTGGTGGGTGGGCACGCTGGGCTTGCTCACGCGCTGCAGGTCCTTGACGTGGCGCTCCACGTACGCAGCCAGCTGCTGGATGTGGGCCTCGGCGTGCTCGCTGCGGATGTTGAGCTTCTGTCCCGCCAGCGTCACCGTCACGCTCCCGACCTTCCGTCCGCTCATGCCCGCCGCTCCCGTTGCTGTTGCGCTTCACCGTCCCCTGCGGTGATGCATCACGTTCGGCACGCTACCGGCCTGCGTGATCGCCGGGCAAGCGCGCGGCGGCCGGTATGGGGCGGTTGCATTTTCCAGCGCGGGCTGTTCCATGCTCCGCGCGCGGTCTGCATGCGCGGGGTTGACGGAAGACGGCGCGCTGTGCCTGCGCCGCGTTTGTGTGGGAGGCAAGAATGAGGTGGACCTGGCTGGTGCTGTGGATCGTCGTCGAGGGAAGCGCGCGCGCCGCCATAGGCGGCACCTACCAGACGCCGCTGGGCGACATGACGATCACGCGCAAGGGCAGCAACGTGGTGGCCGTGGCGGCCGGTGACGGCGGTCCGTGCGGCTACAAGAAGGGCCAGCCGGTGCTCAAGGGCGCGGTGATGGATGACAGCGTGACGGGGAAGCTCACCGTGTGCACCGAGGGCTGCGGCGTGCAGGAAGCGTTTGTGGTGCTGCTGATTGCCCGCGGTGGCGCGCTGCTGTCCGGCGCCGTCCAACTGAAGAACAAGGCGTGCAAGCTCCCGCTGGAGGGGAAGGGCATTGCGTTGGCCAGGGTGGCGGGAAAGAAGGGCAAGGGCGCGCCGGTGGCGCGGGCCGCGCGGGTGAAGGGCAAGCAGGCCCCCGCCGCGGCGCCGGACAAGGCGCCCCGGGGCAAGCAGGGTGCCACGGAAACACCGGACGCGCCGGTGGCGGCCGCGGCGCCGGCCACGGAGGCGGAGGTGGCGGCAAAGTTTGACGACTGGAACCCCGACGCGGCGACCTCCGGTGCACCCGCGGACCGGGCCGAGGCGCTGCGGCGCGGGCAGGAGGCGTACAAGCTGATGGAGGGCGGCCAGTTTGAAGCGGCGCGGCCCGCGTTGATGGCGGCACTGCGCGCGGATCCCGGTTACGCCGAGGGCTACACGATGATGGGCGCCACCTTCTACGCGCGCGACGCGTACGACGACGCGCTGGACTGGTACAAGAAGGCGCTCACGGCCAACCCGGACTTTGGGGACGCGTATTACAACATTGCGTGCATTTACTCGGTGGAGGGGAAGAAACCGCTGGCGCTCAAGTACCTGCGCATTGCGCTGCTCAACGGATACACGCAGGCGGCCGCCATGGAGAAGGACCCTGACCTGGACCCGCTGCGCGCCGAGCCGGAATACGCGGAGATCATGAAACTGCTGGAGGCGCCGGCTTCCGCCGCGCCCGTCCCAGATGGCGGCACGCCGGCCGCCGTCGCGCCCGCCCCGGAGGACGGCGGCGCGCCGGATGCCGGCCGGGACTAGCGGATGATCTCAGCCACGCGCAGCAACTCCGCGTCATAGGCTACGGACTCCGCCCGCGCGGCGGCCAGGTTGACCGACAGTCCCGGCTTGCCCCGCCGCTCCGACAGGGCCACGCCCAACCCACCCCGGACCAGTTCCCGGCTGCCCGTGAAGGTGGCGATGCTGAGGCGCCGCGCCACGCTGCTCAGCGCGGTGACGTCATCCTCCAGCCCGGTGCACACGTAGAGCGCCACCACGCGTTGGCGCACCGCCACCTCCTCCAGTGCCTCCGCGCTGCGGAACGCCAGGGGCACCCCGCGGAACGGCCGGTTGACCAGCGTCAGCCGGCTGGCCAGGGCGGCCAGGGCTTCCAGGGTGGCCTGGGCCTCCGCTTCGGACTGCGGATCACCGGGGCGCCAGGTCACGCCAATCTCCACGGTGGGACCCGCGCGCTGCGGCAACGCGCGGTGGTAGGCCAGCACCTTGACCATCAGCAGGACGCGCACGTCCGGCGGCAGGCCCCCCGCCGGGACGGTGGCCAACAGCAACCCGGCCAGCAGGCGCGCCGCCATGTCAGAACCCGACCGCCGCCTGCGCAAACAGCCCCAGGTCCAGACGGCCCTGGTCATCCAGGGCGGTGGCGCCTTCCAGCTTCAGCATGGTGCGGGGGGCTTTCACCGGCAGCGGGTAGAGCACCACGCCGCTGAGCAACCGGAACTGGGATGCGCCGGGCACACCGCGCCAGAAGTCCGCCCCGCGGGACCGCGTGCTCACGCGCGTCACCACGTCCACCTGCGTGTACGGCTCCAGCGCCGGCCGGATGCGGTAGGCAAACAGTGCGTACGCCCCGCCGGACACCAGCGCGTTGAACAACGGCCCCGGGCCAAGCAGTCCGGAGACCTCCTGGTGCGCCAGCGCGGCCTCCGCGCGGAAGGTCACCGGCCCGTTCTGCAGCGTGAGGTCCCCGTCCAGCAGCGTCAGCCGCCGGCGGGCGTTGACCGTGTACGCCCCGGTGTACGCGGACACTCCCAGCGCCAGGCCGCGCGGCAGCCCCACGCCCAGCCGCCCGCCCACCGCCTTGTCCGGGTGGTTGCGGTCAAAGTGGTTGCCCCGCATGGACCGGATGGCGCCGCCCTCCGCCACCACGCTGTCCTGTTCGCCCTGGTCCAGGCGCTTGTCCGCCTGTTCCAGGCCGTTGACCACGTAGGCCGCGTAGTTCACGTCCACGCCGCTGACCAACGGGAAGTGCCCGCGCACCTGCACGCCGGATTCGGACCAGATGGACGGAATCACCACCCGCGTCACCAGCGGGGCCGCGGCGGTGCGCCGCAGGAAGTCCGGGTAGAGGTATTCGTTGAACGCCCCAATGGGCACCGGGAACAGGCCCGCCCGCACCACCAGCCAGTCCCACGCTTTCATGTCCACGTAGCCCCACGGTACGTACACCTCAAAACCGGAGTGCTCCCACTCCACGGCAAACTCCGGGTAGAAACGATCCAACACGCTGGCGCGCAGGATGGTGGTGGCGTGGTGCAGCTCAAAATGGGAGCTGCCGCCCAGTTGCTTCTGGCGTTCAGACCAGGGCGCGGGTTGGGCCAGGGCCAGCGTCCGCGTGCCCACGTCCGCAAAGTCCGCCGTGGCCTCCGCGGTCACAAAGCCATGCAGCTCCACCACCAGGCCTTGTTCGGCCAGGCGCAAGCCGTAACCGCCCACCTCACCGCCGCGGATGTCCCGCTGCAGCAGGTCCTCCAGGCGCACGGTCTCCACGGGCACAAGGGCCGGTGTTGCAGGGTCCCCAGGGCCGGGGTCGGCCGCGGCTGGGGGGGCTGTGTCCGACGCGGGCGGCGCCTCCGCACGCGCTCCGGCCCCCAGCAGCAGCGCCCCCAACGCTGCCGCGCCCCCCCAGCCACCAAGTTTTTCGAGCATGGTCGCGGGCTGTAGCGTTGAGCCACGGCCCGCGCCAGCGCCAGATCCCCGGTCCGGCGGTTGGGAGGGCACATGCACGGGGCCCCCGAGGGCTTCAGTCTCCTCTGGTCTTCTTGCGGGGCTGGCGCGGGTGGCGACGTGCGCGCGCACACCACCAACAGGCGACGCGGGCCGTTCACGCACCTGCCGGCTTGGCGTCAAAGGCGGGACGCCCACTGCGCGTCCAGGGGACGCCGCGGGCACGGTGTGGCCAGGGCTGGGGGAGGGGGAAGTTCCCTGGAACACGCAGCGGTACCGGCGCGGGGGCCGGGGGTGTGCTGCCTGGAAAGTGTCTCATTTAATGAGACACTTTCCGGGGGAATGGAGGGTCCTTCCCAACCGCCGCGGCCGCCCGACACGCGCGACCGATTTCCACCACCCTTCCAAGCCCAGCCCGACCCGAGTCCCTGCGCCCGCTCGCGATGCCCGACCCGCTGCGACCCGCGCGCGGCGGGGTCCGCCGCGTCGTCATACCGGGACGCCCGCCAGCGGTTCCCGCGGCCGCAACGCCGTTGACGGGCGCGCGGCGGCGCCGCGATGCAATCCCGTCGCGTTCGCATACTGCTGGTGCGGCCGGGCCGGGGTGTGCCGCCTGGAAAGTGTCTCATTGAATGAGACACTTTCGGGGAGGGAGGGCGAGGCGGCGCGGGCGGGCAATTTACACGCGCAGGTGCCGGGCGGAGTTGACGTTGATGTTGGACCGCGCGGATGACTCGGTGGAGATCCTGGTGCAGCAGTCCCTGTTCCTTTGCTCCGGCACAGCGGAAAGCGGTTGAGGAGGTCAGCGCGCAATGGGTTGGCAACGCTGAATGAGGCGCGCGTGCTCACGCGCAAGCGCGTGCAGCAGGAGGACGTTCCACCGGGCATGGTGGATGGCCCCACCACGACTCCACCCGCCACGGCGCCAGCGGGTACGCCGGGCTGAGCGCAGGTCCTATGCGGCGAGTTTGCGGGCGGTGAATCCCGCGGCGAGGACCATGCTTCAACGCGGGGTGCACGCTGGATACCCTCGAGCACAACTCGCTTGCGGGGCGGTTGTCCCTGCGGCACAACGTGCCCACATGGCGGACCTCTACGGCGCGTGGCGAGCCCTGGTGACGGCGTTGCGCGCCGGGCACATCGACCATGCGCTGTGTGGAGGCCTGGCCCTGGCGGTGCATGGTACGCGCGAGCCACCAAGGACATCGACATCCTTGCCCGACCCGCCGACATTCCCGCCATCAAGAATGCGGCTGAGCAGTGTGGCTTCATCTTCGAGTCGCTGCCGATGACGTTTGCCTCCAGCGGGATCACGATTCAACGCTGCACCAAACGGATTGACGGCATGCCCCTCATGCTGGATGTGCTGTTGGCCCAGCCGCCCCTGGATGCGGTGTGGGCCGCGCGTGTGCGGCTGCCGTGGGAAGATGACCACATCCAGGTGGTGTCCCGTGAAGGACTCATCACCTTGAAGCTTGCCGCCGGCCGCCCCCAGGACCTGGTGGACGTGCAGAAGCTGAGGGAGGCGGAACGTGGTTGACATGAGCCCGGAAGCCATCACCGCGTGCCTCAGGCGGGTGGCGGAGTTGTCCGCGGACCTGCCTGACGCACACGCCCTGGTGAAGCGTGCAGCCGCCGCGGGCGACAGCAGAAGATCCCCGCAACAGCCCAGCGACTCGCCGATCAGCTGCGCCGGTACGCGGGACGTCACACGGAGGGGCAACGCTCCAGCCGACCGGCGCGCAATCGACGTCGCTGGTCGTGGCGGTGAAGCCGGCGCAGCGGGTGGACGTGACGCCGCGCCTGGGCGCGGGAAGCACGGTGAATGCGGACGTGGTGGGCCAGGCGCTGGACTCCTGACGCCTATGGCGCGCCTCACTCCCGTGCGCCCAGCCGCGCCAGCATCTGCCGTGTCAGCACGCGCTCATGCCGGTTCCACGCCTCCACGGCCGGGTCCGCGGACGGTGGACGCGCCAGCGCCGCGCGCAGCAGCGCCAGGGCGTCCGCCTTGCGGTCCTCCTTGACGCGCAGCTCCGCCCGAAAACGCGCGTTCCCCAGGAAGTCCGGCGCGCAGCGGTCCGCGGTGCGCAGTTGCTCCTCGCCGTCCTTGCTGGAACTGCGGCCCTGCAACCGCACCAGGAACTCCGGCGTGCGAATCACCACCGCCGCCCAGAACCGGTTGACGCCGCCGTGGAAGTAGCACGGAGACAGCGCCCCGGCCCGGTCCATCAGGCGCCGCAGCGTCGGGAGCAGACTGGCGGACCGGATGATGCCGTCAATCTCCGCCTGCTTGGCCAGGTTCACAGTCTCCCAGAACCAGCCCCCCGGGTGTTGGGGCGCCGCCGCCTGCGCACGCCGCGCCGCGTCCATCCCGCGGCCGTAGGCGGCGCGCGCCTGGGCCTCGGGGGCGCGTTCGTCTGCCAGTTGCAGGCCGGTCCAGTAGTGCGCCTCCGCCAGCAGGGACAGCGCCTCCGGGTTGCGCGGCTCCGCCGTCACCCACGCCTCCACCGCCGCCCGGGGCGCCGCCGCCGCGGCCACGCCCAGCCCCCGCGCGTGCCACGCCTCCACGGCGGGCGGCACCGCGGCGGGCACCGGGGGACCCCCATCCGCCGCCCGGCCCGGCCCGGTCAGCGTCGCCAGGAACAGGGCGGCCCAGCTGATTCGCTTTGTGTGCAGCGTGGCGTGTGTTAGGCACGCACGCCCTTGTGCCCAAGGTCGGCCTCGCTGACCACGGAGGCCACAAACGCCCATGCGTGCCATCCGAAGCCCATCCATCCCGTGGTTCACCGCCCTGTTCATGGTCCTCTGCGCCGGCTCCTTCGCGCGCGCGGAGGGCGGGCCCAAGGTGCGGCTGCTCCCCTACCAACCCATTGCCCGGCAGGCCACCCCTGAGCTGTGCACCCAGATCACCAACATGCTTGCCGGGGAGCTGGGTGGAGCGGACGCGTTCACGTTGTCCCGTGGCGAGGAGGCCGCCGAGGAGGCGGGTGACGCGCCCACGTCCAACGCCGCCGCGGCCGAGAAGGCCGAAGAGCAGGCCAAGGCCGCCCTGGACAAGGCGCTGACGCTGTCCCAGGCCGGCGCCAAGCAGGTGCAGAAGCAGAAGTTTGACCCGGCCATCAAGACGCTGACCGAATCACTCAAGCAGTTTGAAGCCGGCGGCGCCGCGCTGACGGACGTGTCCCCGGTGGTGCAGACGCACATCAACGTGGCCGTGGCGATGTGGAAGCGCGGCATGGAGGATGACGCCCAGCTCCACCTGGCCGCGGCCGCGCGCCTGGACCCGGACTTCAAGTTGGATCCCAAGGAGTACTGGCCGCTGTTCCTGCGCGTGTATGACCAGCAGTGGCGGCGCACGCTGCGCCAGCCGCGCGGCAAGGTCCGCGTGGAGGCCACCGTCCCCGGCGCCGAGGTGTTCTGGAACGGCAAGAGCGTGGGGGCGGCCCCCACCATGCTCACCAACGCGGTGCCGGGTGCCCACTACCTGCGCGTGGTCAAGGAGGGCGCGGGTGTGTTTGCGGCCGTGGTGGACGTCAAACCCGAGGGCACCGTGGAGATCACGGCGGACCTGGGCGGCGGCCGGTCCGGCGGCGGCGGGCTGGGGCCGGTGGCCAACGCCGTGGCGGGCAACCTGGTGGATGAGGCGGCGTTCCGCGCGGCGCGCGAACTGGGCAAATCCCAGGGCGCGGCGTTTGTGCTGTTTGGCGGGGTCCAGAAGAAGGAGACCGGCATCACCGTGGCCACCTTCATGGTGAACGTGGAGGACGGCAAGGTGGGCCGGCTGGTGGACTTGGAATTGGACCTGGACCTGCTGTCCGCCTCCGTTGAGGCCTTCAAGCTGGTGGAAGAGGTGGGCCAGCGCATCAAGGACTTTGGGGAACCGCTCCCCGCCGGTGCCAGCCCCGTGGTGCGTGGCGTGGAGGCCGGCGAGGAAAAGGGCATCACGGAGATCGACATCGGCCCGCCGGTGCCGGAGGGGAAGGCCGCGCGGGACCCGGGTGAGCGCAAGGTGGCCGGAGAAGAGGGCGGCGAGGACGAGGGCGGCGGGCGCCGGGCGTTTGGCACCGAGGACGAGGCCAAGAAACCCAAGGTGCGCAAGGACTCCGCGGGCAAATCCGTGGCCATGCGCGACGACTACAAGACCCAGCGACCCTTCTATCTCAACCCCCTGTTCCTGGGCGCCATTGGCGCGGCGGTGGTGGTGGGCGCCCTGGTGACGGTGACCCTGGTGGCGGGCGCGGCCGTGGGCGGCGGCACCGCCGGCTTCCTGTTGTTGACCCCGCCGCAGTCCGCCACCGTGGAAGCCACCTGGCCATGAGAGGGAGACACACCATGCACGCCAAGAACATCCTCCTTGCCGGTACGGTGCTGCTGGCCTCCGGCTGCGACATGCTCCGGCCGACCCTGACGGTGCGCGTGAAGGCCGTCCTCCCGTGTGACCAGCAGGACGCGCTGGACAGCGTGGGCATCATGCAGTTGCGCGTCGTGTCCGCGGACGGCACGGAGGCCACCATCCAGGGCTCGCGCAGCAAGGGCAAGGCCAGCCTGCCCAATCTGGAGATTTCGGACGGCACCGTGGTGTTCATCAACGGCTACCCGGGCGAGGATCCCGCCGCCGTGGAGGGCATTCCCTCCGCGGTGGGCGCCTCTGCGCCCATGAACCTCAAGGCGTTCACGGAGGAAAGCCGGTTTCCCGCCGCGCGCTCATATCCCAAGGACAAGACGGAAACCGTGGCGGTGCCGGTGGGCAAGATCAACAGCTTTGCGTCCACCACCGACGTGGGGGGCAGCACCTGCAGCAGCATGGGCCGGCCGCGCCACAGCCACACGGCCACCTTCAGCAGCGCCACCGGCAAGGTCTACATCATTGGCGGGCTCACCTACGCGGAGCAGGACGGCGCGGAGACGTTTGTCCCCAAGGACAGCGCGCTGGAGATCTATGACCCCTCCACCGGCACGTACCAATCCGCCGTGGGCCAGGTGTCCGCCGAGTTCCAGCCGTTGTTTGTCCGCGCGTTCCACACCGCCACGGAACTGCCGGGCGGCAAGATCCTGGTCTGGGGCGGCATTGTGCAGTCCGGCGCCGACGGGCGTGACGTGGCGCCGTGGGCGGTCAGCTTTGTGCTGGACCCCGCCAGCCTTTCCATCACGCAGCTGGGCCCGCCCGCCTTCCGCATCAAGCGCTTCAACCACACCGCCACGCTGACCCGCTCGGGTACGTCCGTGATCATTGGCGGCGGCTGCGGGTGCAAGGGATCGCTCACGGCGCAGGACATCAAGGCCGGCCGCTGCCCGGCGCTGGCGGACACGTGCGCGGACGGCCAGCCGCGCGTGGCGGCGCTGGAGATTTATGACGTGGCAACGGGTGTGATCACCCCGCTCACCAACTCCCTGCTGGACAAGCCGCGCGCGTTCCACAGCGCCACGGCGCTGGAGGGTGAGCTCGTCGTGTTTGCCGGCGGTGATGACGGCAACGCCGTCATCCGCGAGGTGGAGATCTTCCGGGGCGGGTCGCAGGCGGGGCTGCTCAAGCCGGTGACGGACCAGCTCCCGCAGGGCGTCACGCACCCCGCGGCGGTGGCGCTCCCCACGGAGGACTGCACGCTGCTGGACCCCACCCACCCGGCGGACTTTGAGTGCGTGCTGGTGGTGGGCGGTTGCACCAGTCCCATTGGCACCAATGGCGAGTGCAGCCAGGCGGTGGCCGGCAGCACCATCATGGACATGGGCCGCGCGCCCGCCAGCCGGATGGTCACCGGGCCCCAGGGCAACCGCACGCGTTGGGGCCACCAGGCGTTCTTCCTGGCAGCCGGCACCAACATGGTGATGACCGCCGGCGGGCGCTTTGAGGTGCTCACCTCTGACAGTCTCCCCGTCAGCGCCGAAATCCTGCCGCGCCTGGCGGCGCAGGGCGGCGGACCCACGCCGTTCCGGCCGGCGCCGGTGCCCCTGATGGTGGACGCGCGCCACCGGTTTGCCACCACGCGGCTGACCTCCGGGCAGGTGATGTTCACCGGCGGCACGGAGAGCATTGCGTCCACCACCACGCGCAAGTCCCTGGGTTCCGGCGAGTTGTTCTTCTTCCCGTTCCGGTGAGGTGGCAGCAACGTGGCGCTGACCCTGGATGCGCTGGAAGGCCTTCCGCGCGCGGGGTTCGTGGCGGCGGCCTCGCCGCTGGAGGCGGTGGCGGTGCGGGGCGTCACCGTGCTGGTAAAGCGCGATGACGCGCTGACGGCGGGTTTTGGCGGCACCAAGATGCGCAAGCTGGACCACCTGCTGGCGGCTCCGCCGTGGGCCGGCGCGGCGTCCTACGCGTCGGTGGGCGCCGTTGGGTCCGGTCACCTGGTGGCGCTCATTGAGGCGGCGCGGATGCTGGGCCGCAGGGTGGATGCGCATCTGTTCGCTGAGCCCGTGAGCGAAGGCGTGCTGGACAACCTCCGCTACACGGTCTCCGGTGCGGCGGGGCTGGCGTACTACGGCTCACGGCTGGAGCTGGGCGTGCGGCACCCGGCGCTCATCTTTGGCGCGCGGCTGGGGGAGGCGGTGGTGGTGCCGCCGGGGGCGTCCTGTGCGGAGGCCACGGTGGGCGTGGTGCGCGGCGCGCTGGAACTGGCCGCGCAGCTGCGGGAACGCGGCATGGAGGCGCCGTCGGCGGTGTACGTGGCGTTTGGCAGCGGGGGCACGGCGGCGGGGCTGGCGGTGGGGCTGGGCCTGGCCGGGATGCGCACCCAGGTGCGCGCGGTGGCCACGGTGGAGCGGGTGTTTTCGCCCGCCGCCCGGCTGCATGCGCTGGTGGAGGCCACGCGTGGGGCGCTGCGAGCGGCCGGCGTGCCCGGCGTGGATGACCACCCGCCCGTTCCGCTGCACATCATCCGCGGCCAACTGGGGCGGGCGTACGGCCATCCCACGCGGCGTTCGCTTGCCGCCGTGGAGGAGGCGCGCGCGCTGGGGCTGCCCATGGAGCCGGTCTACACGGGCAAGGCGTTTGCCGCCCTGCTGCGGGAACTCGCCGCCCCGCCCCGTAACGTTGACGATACGGCGCCGGCCGCAGCGCCCCCGGTGTTCTGGAACACGACGCGTGGACGCGTCCCCGGCCCCGTGGCGCCGGACTGGGAGGCGCGCCTGCCGCGCCGGCTGGCGCGCGCGTTGGCCCCCGTGAACCGCGGGCGGCGGGCGCTGCTGTGGGGGTCCGCCGTGACCGCCGCGGGCGCCGTCGTCGGGTGGCGCGCCATGGGCTACGCGCGCTTTGCGGGGTGGCAGGGGGCGGTGCTGGGCCCGCGTGAAGCGGAGGTGCTGGCCGCGGCCGCGGAGGCGCTGTTCCCGCTGGCGGAGGACGGCGTGGCCGCCGCGGACGTGGTGCGCGCGGTGGACCGCTTCCTGGTGTCCACCACGCCGGCCATGAAGAACGACATTCACCTCATGCTGGGCGCGCTGGAGCAGTTGCTGCCGGTGGTGGGCTTGTCGTTGGCGCGTTTTTCCCGGCTGCCCCCTCCTGAGCGCCTTGCCTTGCTGGAGCGCCTGCAGGATCTCCCCGGCGAAGTGGCGCAGGTGCCGCGCGGCGTGCGCGACCTGTGCGCCATGGGCCACTACCAGGCGGACTCGTCATGGCGGGCCATTGGGTACACCGGGCCGTTCATGCCGCGCTCCCCGGACATGCGGCCGCCGCACGTGGCGGAGAGCTGGCGCGCGCCGCCGGGCAAGCTCCCCGGGAGCGCGCGATGATCTACGACGCGCGCACGCTCCCATCGCCTCTGCGGCTCAAGGCGGACCTGTGTGTCGTCGGGTCAGGGCCCGGGGGCATGGGCGTGGCGGTGCGCGCGGCCGAAGCGGGCCTGAAGGTGGTGGTCCTGGAAGCGGGCGCGCACATCTCTCCCCGGGACATGAACCAGCATGAAGAGGACATGTTCCCCCGGCTGTTCTGGGAGGCGGGCACGCGCACCACGCATGACCGCGCGGTGAAGATCCACCAGGGGCGCGGCGTGGGCGGCTCGTCCTTGCACAATCTCAACCTGTGCAAGCGCGTGCCGCGGCGGATCCTGCAGGAGTGGCTGGACACGCGGCGGCTGGAGCACCTGCCGCTGGCGCGCTGGGCCGCGCTGTATGACGACATGGAGCGCCTGCTGGAGGTGTCCGCCGTGCCGGAGCCGCTGTGGAACCGGCACAACCGGCTGCTGCTGGACGGGGCCAGTGCGTTGGGATGGACCGCCGGCGGGCTGAGCCACAACCGCACCGGCTGCGTGGCCGCCGGTTTCTGCGAAGTGGGCTGCGCCTTTGACGCGAAGAACAACGCAGCCAAGATTCTCCTGCCGCGCGCGCTGGCCGCCGGGGCGGAGGTCATCACGCACGCCCACGCGTTGCGCGTCCGCCATGACGCCACCCGCGTCTCCGGTGTGGACGCCGTGGTGGATGGGCCCGCCGGACCGGAACGGGAGCGCGTCATTGACGTGGAAGCATCCCGGGTGTGCCTGTCCGCGTCCGCCACGCGCTCCGCGCTCATTGCGCTGCGCTCCGGCCTGCCGCACCCGCCAGGCAGCGTGGGGCAGACGCTGCGCATCCATCCCGCGGTGGTGGCGGCGGGAGAGTTTGACGCGCCGGTGAACGCGTGGGCGGGGATTCCGCAGACGGTGGAATGCACGCAGTGGCTGGACCTGGAGGGCGGTGACGCGGGCAAGCGCACGTGGATCCTGCCCGCGTTTGCGCACCCGGTGGGCACGGCCACCATGGTCCCCGGGTTGGGGCCGCCGCACCGCGCGTTCATGAAGCGCTACGCAAACCTGGCCGTGTTCACCGCCATGCTGCATGACCACACCACCGGCACCGTCCGCACCGACGGGGAAACCGGCATGCGCCTGGACTACTGGCCGGATGCACCGGACCGCGCGCAGCTGGTCAACGGGCTGTGGGCCTGCGCCAAGCTGCTGCTCGCGGCGGGTGCGCGCCGCGTGGTGGTGCCCGCGTCGCCGGCCATTGTCGTGGAGAACGCGGCGCAGGTGGACGCGCTGCGCGCGCTGGAGCTGCGGCCATTCACCACGGACCTGGTGGCGGTGCACCCCATGGGCACCATCCCCATGGGCGATGACCCCGCCACCGCCGCCGTGGACAGCCGCGGGCGGTGGCACGGCGTGGCGGGGCTGCACGTGGCGGACGCGTCATTGTTTCCCACCAGCGTGGGCGTGCCGCCGCAGTTGAGCGTGTATGCGCTGGGCTGGCACGTGGGTGAAGACGTGGCGCGAACCTGAAGGTCCATGGACCGCCTGCGGTGAGGGGCGGTGGTGCGCCCGGTGAAGATCCCGGGTGTGTCCCACACGATCAACGGCTGCCCCCCACCCCCGCCCTCCCCCCGCCCTCGCTGGTCCATGCCATCCATGGCGTCAGTCAGTGGCGACGGGGGGAGGGCTGGGGTGGGGGCGCACGGAGTAGACCATGCGGGACACACCCAAGATCCCCCGCGTTCGCCCCGCGGTGAGGGTGCGCCGCGGGGCCATGAGGGACCCGCACTCGCGGGCGAAGGGCGCAGCGCTCAACCCATCGCCACAAACGCCGCCAGGCGCTTGAGCGCGGACCGCGCGATGCCGAACTCGCTGGCGGGTGCGTCAACGGCGCCGTCCTTGACGGCCTGCAGGTAATCCCTGGCCAGCGTGCTGAGCGCGAGCTCCGCCGCGCCCCCGAGCGCGGCCCGGCCCGCCACGTACGCGGCAAACCGGCGCAGCGACCGGTCATAGGCGCGTGGCGTGGCGGGGCTCACCGTGGTGGCCAAAGAGGTCTGCAGCAGCGCGTCCAGCTGCGCGTTGAAACGCTCCGCCGAGCCGCCCAGCGCGGCGGGCCAACCCCCGGCGGCCGGCGCGGGCCCGTCCTCGTCGGCGTCGTCGTCATCCAGGGCGCGGTCCCCGGCGCGGATGATGTCCAGCAGCTCCTTGGGCGACAGGCGCGCCACTGCGTCACTTCCCTCCAGCACGCCGGAAAGCAGGGCACGCTTGTCCTCATGCAGGGACAGGATCTGTTCCTCCACCGTGCCGCGGGCGACCAGGCGGATGATGGTCACCGGCTTGTCCTGGCCAATGCGGTGGGCACGGTCCGAGGCCTGGTCCTCCACCGCGGGGTTCCACCACGGGTCCAGGTGCAGCACGTAGCTGGCGGCGGTGAGGTTCAGCCCGGAGCCTCCGGCCTTGAGCGAGATGAGGAACAGCGGGCCGCCTGCGCCGGCCTGGAACGTCTTCACCAGCTCGTCCCGACGGTGCGCGGGGGTCTGGCCGTCCAGGTAGAGGTACGGGATGCCCTGTGCGTCCAGGCGTTCGCGGACCAACGCCAGGTGGCTGGTGAACTGGCTGAACACCAGTGCACGCTGCCCGCTCTCCAACAGCTCATCCACAATCTCCATCAGGCGCGTCAGCTTGGCGGAGGGCGCGGTGGATTCCGCGTCATAGAGGCGCGGGTGGCACGCGCACAGGCGCAGGCGCGTCAGCGCCGCCAGGATCTGGAAGCGTTGGTCCCGGGCCTCGGTCTCGTCGGCCAGGCCGCCCATCTCCGCCACGGCGGCCAGGCGGGCCTGCTCGTAGAGGCGGCGTTCGGCGGCGGTCAGCTCCACGTATTCCGTGGTCTGGGTCCGCGGTGGGAGTTCCGGTGCCACCTGCGCCTTGGTGCGCCGCAACAGGAAGGGGCGCAACAGGCGGCCCAGCGCGCGCCGGCGTGACTCGTCACGCTGCTTTTCAATGGGCCCGGCGAAGCGGTCCCGGAACTCATCCCAGCTGCCAAACAGGCCGGGGAAGGCCACCCGGAACACGCTCCACAGCTCGCCCAGGTGGTTCTCCACCGGCGTGCCCGTCAACGCCACGCGGAAGCCCGCCTGCAGCCGGTGTGCTGCCCGCGCGCGCTTGGTTGCCGCGTTCTTCAGCGCCTGCGCCTCATCCACCACCAGCGTGGCAAACTCCCGCGCCGCCAGCCGCTCCACTTCGCGGGCGGCCATGCCGTGGCTCACCACCAGCACGTCCCCGGGGCCCGCGCGCGCCACCGCGGCCTCGCGGTCGCCATCCGGCGTCTCGCGATACAGCGACACGCGCAGCCCCGGCGTGAAGCGCTCCGCCTCGGACCGCCAATTCCGGCACACGCTGGTAGGCGCCAGCACCAGGGCAGGGCCCAGCGGTGCGCGGTGCTCCAGCAGGGCCAGCGCCTGCAGCGTCTTGCCCAGGCCCATCTCGTCCGCCAGGCACGCGCCCGCCTCCCACGCCGCCAGCCGCGCCAGCCAGGCAAACCCATCCACCTGGTAGTCGCGCAGCACCCCGCGCAGGTGGCCTGACGGAGCCACCGCCAGCTCGCCCGCGCGCTGGGCGCGGTCCACCAGGGCGGCAAAGGCCGGGTCCGCGCGCAGTTCGCCCAGCTCGGCCTTGAGGTCTTGCAGCGCCAGCGCGCCCGCCACGCCCACGTGGGCGTCCGGCCCACCGCCGTGCACGTGGTCAGCCGCCGCCGCCATGCGCGCGCGCAGCTCGTCCCCCAGGGCCACATACGTGTGCTCATCCACCGCCACAAACCGGCGGCCGCGGCGGACGGCATCCAGCACCGCGGCCACCGCCACGCGCACGCCGTCCACCTCCACCTCACCCTGCACGCCCAGCCAGTCCCGCTTGCGGGCCACCTGGACGCGCACGTCCTTCAACCGCGCGCGCCGGCTGACGCGCCAGCGCGCCTGGGACCACTCCACCGCCAGGTCAGCCCCCGCGCGGTCCTGCAGTGCGCTGACCAGGTCCAGCGCCTCTTCGCCCGCCGCCAGGGTGTGCACAAACCGCGGATCCTCGCTCTCCGGCGGCAGCGGCAACGACGCCGCCACTTCCCGCACCCGGTGCGCCTCCCCGTCCAGGTCACGGCGCGCGTGGACGCGGCGGTCGCCCTGGGTGCCGTAGACCACCGGTGCGCCCTCGCCGGGCCGGAACACGCGGCCGTCCGCCAGCGGCCGCACCAGGAAACTCAGGGACAGCACCCCGCCCTCCAGTGCTTCCAGGCGCGCCACCACCGTTGTGTCCGCGGGCACCTGGTCACCGGTGAGCCCGGGCGGGAGCTCAATGGGCAGCCGGTCTTCCACCAGGGACGCAAACGCCAGCAGCTCCGCGTGCGCGTCCACGGGAAACTCCGTCTCATGGCGGGCAAGCACCCGCAGCATCTGCTGCGCATCCGGCGCAATGCGCACCATGCGGATGCGCTTCTCGGCGGGTTCCACCACGGCAAAGACCTCGCCGCTGTCCGCCGTGCGCTCATCCAGCCCCAGCCGTGCCGCATCCAGCGGCTGCCCGTCCAACGCAAGCGACAACCGGATGGCGCCGTCACCGCACTCCGTGGCGACGAGGGTGAGGCGACCGTGACGGAGTTCCACCGGGGTCCGCTGCGGCGTTTCCAGCGCGGCCAGCTCCACGCGCGGGTGACCCACCAGCAGCTCCAGCGTCTCCAGCCGGGCCGCGTGGCGCTGCTCGGAGGAGAGCTGAGGGTTGTGCTCTGAGGCCGCCAGCTTCTCCAGCACGCGCCGCTCCAGCGGGGTCAGTGACGGCAGTTCCAGCAGCGCGCGGTCTCCCGGCACCGCGGCGGCGCCGGCGGACCAGCCCTTCTTGATGCGCTTGTGGACCACCGGGCGGAGGTCCATCACGCCGTCCTCCGCCGCCTGGACACGCCAGGACAGCAGCGCCTCGCGCGGCGCGCGCGCCGTCTCAAACTCCTCGCGGGCCCGGCGGAGCTGGCGCAGCGTGCGGCTCCAGGCGGGTGTGCGCAGGAAGTCCGCCAGCGCCGTGACCTTCGGGTCGGCCGGCTGGGAGACAATGAAGTCGTGGAGCGCGTCCAGCGCCGCCAGCGCGCGCACCCCGTCCGCGTCACCCGTGTGGTGCCGCTCCCGGGTCCAGGCGTTCACCGGTTGCAGCGGCTGCGTCCGCCACCGTCCCAGCGGCAGGTGAACCGGCGGCAGGCGGGTCCCGTTCAACTGCAGGCTGATGGCCAGCAGGGCGTCGCCCTCGCCGTCAAACGCAGCGCCAATCAGGGCGGCCCCGGGCCGCGGACGCGCCGTTTCGCGAATGCGCGCGCGCGCCTCCGCCACGCGCTCCAGGAACTCCCTCAGCACCGCGTCCAGCGTCTCCGGGACGCCGCGTGCGGCCCGCTGCGCCTCTTCGGCAGCCCCCTGCTCCACCACCCTGGCTTCCGCCTGCAAGGCGCGCCAGGTGGCCGCCGCCAGCGCGCGCGGCGCCTCCTTCCCGGCCCACAGCGGCAGCATCAGCCGTCCCAGCAGCGCGTCCGCCGCGCGGGAATGGAGGTTCGCTCCGTAGCTGAGGAACTCGTAGAAGGGGCGCCCCTCGTGGCCAAGAACCGACGTCAGCGCCTGGTCCAGTGTTTCCCGGATGCCGTGCGCCTCCGCCCACCGCTCCAACTCCGCGCGCGTCTGCGGCGCGTCCTCCGGTATGGGGCCGCGGGGTGCGCTCTGCTTGGCCGCCACAGGTCCCGGCGCCGCGGGGGGCGCATCGGGGGCCGCTGCCCGCTCCACGTGGCGCTTGACGGCCTGCACCAGACGGTCCCGCAGCGCGGGGCTGCCCAGGTTTCCCAGGGTCCCCTGGACCTTCCCCCGCTGGCACAGCTCCGCCAGCGTCTGGACGCCCGTCGCGGTCTCCAGCTCGCGCAGCAGGCCAATGACGGCGGGATCGGTCCGGTCATCGTTCCCCAGCACCGCCCAGGGCTGCTCAAGCGCTGCACTCCATCCGTGCCTGGTGGCCAGATCACTGAGCTGCGGCAGCGTGGTGGCGCCTTCCAGCTGCTGGCGGATGACGCCGCGCGCGAAGTCGATGATCTGGGCGGTCATGGACCGCGCCCTACCATGCGGGCGCGTGGCGCGGCATCCGCGCAGCCCATGACGGCGTCAGGTGATTATCGCCGCGGAGTCAAAGTTGCCCTCGCCCACGGAGCGCCGCAGCGTCTGCATGATCCGGGGGACGTCGTCGTGCGGGCCGCTGACATAGAACGGCTTCCCGCCGCGGGAGAACGCAAAGACGCACGGACCGGCCCACGGCCCCAGCACGCCGGCACAGCGCGCAAATCCGTCCACCGGTTCAAACCCCAGCGAGCGCGCAAAGTCGACCGCGCCAAACACCAGTTCTCGGACGGTGGCGAGCGAAACCCGCTCCCAGGTCTGGCCGGATCCCTCCTCAATGTGCGTCAGCAATGCCCGGACTTCTCCCGGCGTGAAGCGCTTCCGGGAAAAGCAGTTCTTGACGCCCAGGCAACCCGGGTCAACCAGGAAGACGTGGACGGCCACCAGGGACGGGGAGTCTCCCGCCACCACGGCAATCTGGATGAGCTTGGGGATGCCGCTGGGCGGCTGCGGCTGCCAATCAGGCGGCGCCAACTGCGGCGGCCCCCGCAGCGCCACCTCCTGGCGCCACGTATTGGACACGTAGCACTCCAGGTATGCCGGTGGTTTCTCCTCCGGCCCCCGCGCCGCTGCCAACTGCCGGATCACTTCGGTGACCACGGAAGGTGACAGCTTCACCGCCCGCGCAATCTCCCGCGCATTGAGTCCCTTCTGCCGCAGCTCAGTGATTCTCTGACGGGTCGCTTCATCCATGCGCGCTTCTTACATCCACCGCGGCGCGGCGAGAAACGGGCGTGGCGCAAAGTCGGCGACCGCCAGTAGATGCCTTGCCTGCGCGGGGAGCCGCCGCGTCCGTGACGGTGAGCGCGACGGCGGGTTCCATCCCCGCGTGCGCGGGGGAGCCGGTGAGCGACCTCGGAGGGCCGTCACAGAAAGGGGTCCATCCCCGCGTGCGCGGGGGAGCCATCGCCAGCGAATAGTCCGCGTCGCCCCACCGGGTCCATCCCCGCGTGCGCGGGGGAGCCGTCACGCTCGCGGGGTTCCCACGGGAGGGAGCGGGTCCATCCCCGCGTGCGCGGGGGAGCCAGCGCATAGGCGTCGTCCTGGGTGGCCGACGGGGGTCCATCCCCGCGTGCGCGGGGGAGCCTACGGACAGCTGAGCAATCGGCTGGCGACGTCGGGTCCATCCCCGCGTGCGCGGGGGAGCCACAGACGCGCAAGGAGGTGCTCCGCGAACTTGGGGTCCATCCCCGCGTGCGCGGGGGAGCCCGAGGACAGCACCACCCACGTACTGACGGCCACGGGTCCATCCCCGCGTGCGCGGGGGAGCCGCGCAGACGGGAGCGAGACACGGGGCACCTCAGGGTCCATCCCCGCGTGCGCGGGGGAGCCACGCGCTCGCGTGGCGGGTGTCGATACGGACAGGGTCCATCCCCGAGTGCGCGGGGGAGCCCA
>JACRCW010000127.1 GCA_016218805.1 Deltaproteobacteria bacterium
CTGCCTTCGGATTCCACTCCGCCGAAGCCCTCATTGCGCTGGCCTATGCCAAGTTCGGCGGACTCTGCCCGCCGCTGCCAACCATGCTCTCGTGATCCCATGCGTCAATTTCAACCCATTCGGAGTGCAGGAGGGCCCAACGTTGCTGGTGCTGGTCGCGGACGCCGGCGCGCCATCCATTCGGCTGCACGTGGTGGTCGCCAGAATCACCGCAATGACAGTCCGAACGCCACCGCCCAAAAGCACCCTTTGTCGGCCGCATGCCCCACCTCCGCGGGACATCCTCCGCGTGCCGCATTCTGCACGTCAAACCCACACTCACCCACGGACGTGACGCGTTGCGCCGCATTCCAACTTGACCCATCTACGCGGTTGCCACCACCGGGCGGGCCTTCATTCCAACCTTGTCGGAGGTCCCCTGGTGACCAAACTTGATCGCAGTGCATCCGGTGCGCGCCATGGGTGGTGGGGCCGGGAGATCCTCATTGACAGCCTTTACCCGGAGCTTGCCAAGGGGAACCGTCAGCTGGCCGGCGAAGCGGACGACGACGGCGTCGCGGAGCCGGAACCGCAGCCGGGCACGCCGGGTTGAGGCCGCCGGAGCCTCCCGGAGACACCCGTCAACTCTGACGGGCCCAATCCGGAGCTTCCCGGACGCATCCGCCAAAGCTGACGGACCCATCCGGAGCCTCCCGGACGCATCCGCCAACCCTGACGGGCCAATCCGGAGCTTCCCGGAGGCACCCGTCAAACCTGACGGGCTGATCCGGAGGATCCCGCAGGCACCCGCAAACTCTGACGGACCCATCCGGAGCCTCCCGGAGGCACCCGCCAACTCTCACGGGTGGCCCGGGGCGGCCCGGGCTGGGACCCGCCGCTGAAGCCAATGGCCCCGGGCCATCGCGGAACCCAATCGAGTCCCGTTCAGGTCATCAGTGTGCGCGCCAGGGCGCCCGCCTCCCGCAGCGCCTCGCCCAGGCCGGGCGGGCCCACTCCCATCACGCTCACCCCCGGGCAGGCCACCAGGGCCCCCTGGAGCGCCTCGGCGCTGTGTGCGTGGCCCGGCGCGCGCTGCGGCAGCGCCTGGCGGCAGCGCGTCCCGTGCAGCAGGCGCGGCGCCTTGCGCAGGCCCAGCAGCAGGGTGACCTCGTCCGTGGCGCGGCGCAGCGCCTCATCCAGCGGTTCCTCCGCGCCGCCGCGAGCGCCGCCGGCCAGCGCGCGCAGCACCACCGTGTCCCGCGGCCCGTGGTGCGGGAACAGCGCGCGCGTGGGCGTCACACCCAGCACCGTGGTGCCCGCCGCGCGGGCCTCCGCCCCGGGCACCAGCACGGGCGCCGCGGTGCCCAGGCGCAGCACGCCGGGGACGTCCGCCTCCGGCAGGACCAGGTGCAGGACGTCCACCGTGGCGTGCGGGATACCGCGCAGGAACCGTGCGGCGTCATCGCGCAGGGCGGGCCCCAGCAGCGCCGCGGCCTCCGCAGGCGGCGTGGCCAGCACCACGTGGTCCGCCACCAGCGCGTCCCCGCCCTGCAGCGCCACCGTCCAGCCGGCGGCCTGCTTGCGCACCGCCCGCGCCCCGGTGCGCAGGCGCAGCACGGGCCCCAATGCGGCAGCCAACGCGTCCGGGAGCACCTGCATCCCGAGGTCAAACGAGTGCAGGCCCGCGTGCAGGGTCTGCCGGCCGTCCGGCAGCACCGCGTCCAGCAGGCGGCCGGTGCGCTCGCGCAGCGCGGGCACGCACGTGGCGGCGTCCAGCGCCGCGGCCTCCCCGCCAAACGCCTCCGCGGCCAAACCGTCCACCAGGGTGTCCGCAAACTGCCGGCCCGCGCGGCGCGCCGCGTGGTCCCGCAGCGTCTCATCCCCGGCGGGCGCGCCGGCGGCGCGGTCCAGCCCCAGCAGCCCCCGCACCGACAGCATCCCCGACGCGAACAGCGCGCCCCGCCCCGCCGGGAAGCCGTGCAGGCGCCCGCGCCCCAGCACCCACCGCCGCTGCGCCGCCTCCGCCGCAGGGCGGAACGCGCGCGCCAGGCCCGTCTCGTCCACCAGCGCCCGCAACCCGGGCGCGTCTCCGGGGATCGTCAGCGGCCCGTGCTCACACAGCACGCCGTCCAGCCACTCCGAGCGGACAGCACCGCCCGCGCGGCCCGCGCGCTCCAGCAGCACCACCTCCACGCGGCCAGCGGCGTCGCGGCGGAGGCGGTGCGCGAGCACCAGCCCGCCCAACCCCGCGCCCACGACAACCACGCGCTTCATGGCCGGGCGCCCAGCTCGTGCACCATTTCCACGAACGCCCGTGCGTGCTCCGGCGGTGTCATGGGCAGGATGCCGTGGCCCAGGTTCACCACGTGCCCCGGGCGCCCCGCGTTGTCATCCAACAGGCCCTTCACCTTGCGGCGCAGCGTGTCCTGGCTGCCCAGCAGCGCGCACGGGTCCAGGTTGCCCTGCACCGCCTGCCGTTCGCCCAGCACGGAGCGGGCCCAGCCCAATGGCGTGCGCCAGTCCAACCCCACCACGTCCGCGCCGCAGCGTTGGATCTCCGGCAACTGCGTGCCCCCATCCAACACAAAGTAGATCCGCGGCACGCCGGCGTCCTTCATCCCGTCCAGGATGCGCCTGGCATACGGCGCGGCGAATTCCCGGAAATCATCCGGCGCCAGGTGCCCGCCCCAGCTGTCAAACACCTGGATGGCGCGCGCACCGGCGGCCACCTGCGCGCGCAGGTAGCGCAGCTGCGTCTCGGTGATCTTCTCCAGCGCGCGGTGCACCAGGTCCGGGCGCGTGTACATCATGCGCTTGGTGTTCTCGAAGTTGCGGCTGCTGCCGCCCTCCACCATGTAACTCAGCAGCGTGTACGGCGCGCCGGCAAACCCAATGAGTGGAACGCGCCCGCCCAGCGCCTTCACCGTGAGGCGAATGGCCTCCAGCACAAACCCCGTCCGGTCCTGCGGGTCCGGGATGGTCAGCGCGTCCACGGCCTTCTCGTCGCGGATGGGGTCCGGGAAACCCGGGCCGTGGTCGTCAAACACCAGCTTCATGCCCATGGCTTCCACGGGGATGAGGATGTCGCTGAAGATGATCGCCGCGTCCACGCCCAGGATGTCCACCGGCTGGAGGGTGACCTCAGCGGCCCACTCCGGCGTCTTGCACAGGCCCAGGAAGTCCGTGCGCGCGCGCACCTTCTGGTACTCCGGCAGGTAGCGGCCCGCCTGGCGCATGAGCCACACCGGCGGCGCATCCACCTGCTCGCCCCTGCACGCCTGAAGGAAACGTTCCGCCCGTGCCATGGTTGCCTCCGTCCACGACGGTTCAGTTGATGCCGGTCCCGATGCGCTTCCAGCGGATGGACGGGAATCCGTCACGCGTCTCCGCGGGGCGCACGCTCATCCAGATGAACATGGCGCGGCCCTTGATGGACTGCAGCGGCACCGCGCCCCACTTGCGGCTGTCCTGGCTGTTGTCGCGGTTGTCGCCCATGCAGAACACGTAGCCCGGCAGGATCTCGCACTCCTCCGCGTTGCACTTCACACCCTTGACCACAGGTGAGTAGTCCAACCCCGTCGGGAAATCGTGCTCGCCAAAGTCCTGGTACAGCACGCTGTGCTTCACCCCGGCGGTGTCTTCCACGTAGTGCGCCGCCGTGCGCCGCACCATGGAGCCGCCCCAATCCGCGCCGTCTTCATACTGCAGCGGCTGCCCGCCCTCCCGCGGGTAGGGATTCCCATCCACGTGCAGCACACCGTCCTTGAGCTTCACCTTCTGGCCGGCCACCGCCACCACGCGTTTGATGAAGTCCTCGCCGGCGTTGGTGGCGGGCTCCGGGGCAATGAACACAATGACGTCCCCCGGCTGCGGTGCGCGCCAGGTGAACAGCTTGCGCGGCGGGTTGGTGAACGGGATGGACACCCCGTACACAAACTTGTTGACAAAGATGTGGTCCCCAATCTCCAGCGTGGGAATCATGCTCCCGGACGGGATCTTGAACGCCTCCAGCACAAACATGCGCAGCAGCAGCGCAATGGCCAGCGCCCCGCCGATGCTCTCGGCAAAATCACGCAAAATGCCTTTGCGCTTGCGGTGCAGCACCTCGTCGCTGGTGCGCTCCAACTCCGCCAGCCGCTCCTCCATGGCGGCGGGGTCCTCCGCCTCCAGCGCGTCCTGCAGCGCGTCCATGCCGCGGTCCAGCGCACCCAGCGCGTCCACGGAGAGCTTGCGCTGCGCGCGGTCCCGCGCACGGGCCACGTCCCGCAGGAACGGCCAGCCAAATCGCCGCGCGCGCAGCTTGCGGGCGTTGCCGCGGTCCAGCAGGTTTTCGTCCAGCAGCGGCCCCAGCCACGCCACCGCAAAATACAGGATGGTGATCACCACCAGCACCGGGAAGATGGCCCCGCCGGCCCCGGTCAGCACGTCGGACGGACCGCGCCGCAGCCACAGCCAGCTGGCGCCGCCGCCCAGCAGCAGCGCCACCCATTGCCCCACCGTGTACCGGTCTGACCCTTTGGGCTGCCGGTCCTTGGCTGCGGCCCCAGGCCTGGCCGCGGCCGGGGCGGAGGGGTCCACGCGCGGCGGCGGGACCGGTGTGGTGGGGGAAACCTCGGGCTTGTCCGATTCTGCGTTCACGTGACCTTCAGCACCGCCAGGAAGGCCTCCTGCGGTATCTCCACGCTGCCCACCTGCTTCATGCGCTTCTTGCCTTCCTTCTGCCGCTCCAACAGCTTGCGCTTGCGCGTGATGTCACCGCCGTAGCACTTGGCGGTGACGTCCTTGCGCAGCGCGGAGAGCGTCTCCCGCGCAATGACCTTGTTTCCAATGGCCGCCTGGATGGCCACCTGGTACTGCTGCTTGGGAATCAACTCTTTCATTTTCTCGCACAGGTCCCGGCCGCGCTGGTAGCTGCGCTCCTTGTGCACAATGGTGCTGAGCGCGTCCACGGTGTCGCCGTTGACCATCAGGTCCAGCTTCACCAGGTCAGACGGCTGGTAGCCTTCAGACTCGTAGTCCAATGACGCGTAACCGCGGCTGTGCGTCTTGAGCTTGTCAAAGAAGTCAAACACCACCTCCGCCAGCGGCATGTGGTAGGTGATGATCACGCGCTGCGCGGTGACGTATTGGATGCCCTTCTGCCGGCCGCGGCGCTCTTCACACAGCTTGATGACCGCGCCCACGTACTCCGCCGGCGAATGGATGCGCGCCTCAATGATGGGCTCCTCCAACCGGTCAATGCGGGTGGCGTCCGGCATCTTGGAGGGGTTGTCCACCATCAGCGTCTCGCCGGTGACGGTGATGACCTTGTAGACCACGGTGGGCGCGGTGATGAGCAGGTTGAGGTTGAACTCGCGCTCCAGGCGCTCCTGCACAATGTCCATGTGCAGCAGGCCCAGAAACCCGCAGCGGAACCCAAACCCCAGCGCGGTGGACGTCTCCGGCTCATACGCCAGCGAACTGTCATTGAGGCGCAGCTTCTGGATGGCGTCCCGCAGCTGCTCGTAGTCCTCCGCCTCCACCGGGTAGATGCCGGCAAACACGGTGGGCTTGACCTCCTTGAAGCCGGGCAGCGGCGCCTTGGCGGGGTTGTCGTCGTACGTGATGGTGTCACCCACCCGCGCGTCAGACACCTCCTTGATGTTGGCGACGACAAAGCCCACGTCGCCGGGCCCCAGCACATCAATGGGACGCGGGTGCGGGTGGAACGCGCCCAGCTCCATCACCTGGAAGTTCTTTGCGTTGTGCATCAGCCGCACGCGGGTGCCTTTCTGGATCTTCCCGTGCACCACCCGCACCAGCACCACCACGCCGCGGTAGTTGTCAAACCACGAGTCGAAAATCAGCGCCTGCAAGGGTCCGTTCTCGTCACCCGTGGGGGGCGGCACCCGCGCGACGATGGCCTCCAGGATCTCATGGATGCCCTTGCCCTCCTTGGCGCTGGCCGGCACCGCGTTGGACGCATCCAGGCCAATGGTGTCCTCAATCTGCTTCTTGGTTCCCTCCACGTCCGCGCCGGGCAGATCAATCTTGTTGATGACCGGCACCACCTCCAGGTTGTTGTCCAGCGCCTGGTAGACGTTGGCCAGTGTCTGCGCTTCCACGCCCTGGGACGCGTCCACCACCAGCAGCGCCCCCTCGCACGCCGCCAGGCTGCGGGACACCTCGTAGCCAAAGTCTACGTGGCCCGGCGTGTCAATGAGGTTGAGGACGTATTCGCTGCCGTTGTCCGCGGTGTAGCGCAGCCGCACCGCCTGGGCCTTGATGGTGATGCCGCGTTCGCGTTCCAGGTCCATCTTGTCCAGCACCTGGTCCACCATTTCGCGCTTGGTGAGCGCGCCGCACGTCTCCAGGATGCGGTCTGACAACGTGGTCTTGCCGTGATCAATATGGGCAATGATGGAGAAGTTCCTGATGTGCGACTGGTCCATCCTGCCTGCTCCCAACGTGACGTGAACCGGGGGGGGCGCCCTTGTAGCGAGCACCGCGTCACATGCCAACGCCCCGGCGGGGGACGCGCGCCAACGTCGGCGGGCGCGCTACTTGAGGTCCGTTAAAGACAGCTGCCCGGGCAGCTGCTCCTTGTACTTCTCCAGCACCAGGTCGATGCCCTGGCGGATGTACTCGGAGACCGGGACCTTGGTCTTGTCGTTGAGGATCTTGAGCATCTCGTTCTGCTCAGGGGTGATGTAGATGGTGGTGCTGATCTTCTTGCGAGGCATGGCCCCATTCCCCTGGCATCTGGACAAACGCGGCGAGACGGAGGCTCCGTGACGCGGGGGCCGTGTAACTGACCATACATCTATGGTCAAGCGTTGCGTGGCCCGCGCCGCGCTCGTCAGCAACTATTTGAAAGACAATGTGAATCCAGACGGTCATCCCCCGCCCGTGAGACGGGTCACACTGGAACGAAAGCTTGCTCCTGGGGCCCACATGCGGCGAGGATGACCACCCTCCGGCGCCAGACCAGCCGGAGTTCAACCAACGGGAGACGACGATGAAGAAGCTTGCATTGGCGCTGGTGCTGGCGTCCGCCGCGGTGATGGGCTGCAACAAGGAAGCTGGCGGCGGCGGTGGTGGCGGTGGCGGCGGTGGCGGTGGCGAAATCGGCGTGAAGGAATGCGACGACTACATCGCCAAGGTGCAGGGCTGCATGGGCAAGATGGCCCCCGAGGCCAAGGCCGCGCAGGAGAATGCGTTCAAGCAGACCAAGGACGCCTGGAAGCAGGCAGCGGCCACGCCGGAAGGCAAGGCGGGCCTGGCCAACGGCTGCAAGATGGCCATGGACGCGGCCAAGAGCTGGTGCCCGTGATCGCCTGACAGACCGGACCTCTCCGACGTGGAGAGACCTCCACCCGCCGCCCGCCCTGAGTGACTGTTCAGGGGGCGGGCGCGGGTGAAGGCGGTGCGCCGGGCACCGCCACCACGGGCTGGGGCGAAATCAGGCCAACGTGGCGCGCGCCGCCCTTGCGGGCCGCGTCCATGGCCTTGACGCACGTGTCGTAGGGCGCGTCGTCATGCGCCTCCAGGAACACAACCTTCTCTTTGCGCGCCAGCACGGCCTCGGTCACGCGCAGGCGCAGTTCCACCAGGTCCGGCACCGGTTCGCCCGCGAACCGGAGCGCGCCCGCTTCATCCACTTCCACCACCAACGGTTCATCCCCCGGCGGGGGCTGCTGGTCAGGGGCGGTGACCTCTTCCGGGACCACCACCGGCAGCTCACGGTCATTCTTGGGCGTGACCACCATGAAGATGATCAGCAGCACCAGCACCACGTCGATCATCGGCGTGACATTGAGGTCGCTCTGCAGGCCGCCCGTGCTCCCCACCTGCATGGCTCACTCCTCCTTCTGTTCGGCCGCGGCCAGGGCCAGGCGCCGCGCGCCCGCCTTGTGCAGGTCATCCAGCACGGATTTCACGTCCTTGTACTTGAGGCGCCGGTCGCCTTTGACGTGGATGGCAATGTCCGGGTTGGCGGCAATGACGCGCCCCATGACGGCGGGGAGGTGCTCGCGCGGGAGGACTTCGCTGCCCAGCAGCAGCGTCTTGTCCGCGTTGATGGTGAGGGTCACCGGGGCCGGGTTCTGCTTGACCGCCTCCACCGCGGAGGCGCGCGGCAGCTCCAGCGCGCGGTTGCGCATCAGCGGGGTCACCACCATGAAGATGATGAGCAGGACCAGCACCACGTCCACCAGCGGGGTGACGTTGAGTTCACTGCGAAGCCCGCCGGTGCTGTCCGCCTTCACGCGGTCTTCTCCGCGTCCCGCCGGCCCATGTTCTTGATGATGAAGTCCAGCGCTTCGCTGCCCGCGTGCCGCAGGTCCACGCCGAACACGTCCACGCGCGCCATGAAGTAGTTGAAGAACCACACGGCCGGCAGCGCCACCAGGATGCCAAAGGCCGTGGTGACCAGCGCCTCCGCAATGCCGGGCGCCACCGTGGCCAGATCCCCCTGCCCGGACACGCCAATGGCGCGGAAGCTGTTGATGATGCCAAACGTGGTCCCAAACAACCCCACAAACGGCGAACTGGACGAAATGGAAGCCAGTCCGCCCAGGCCGCGGCGCAGCCGGCTGAGCTCCATCTCCACGGTGCGGTCCACCGCGCGCTCCGCGGCTTCCACAATGTCATAGGTGGCACCGGCCTCATGCGCCTTGAGGCCCTCCTGGTGCTCGTTCACGGCGCTGACCACCACGGTGGCCAGCGGGCTGCGCGGGTAGCGTGCACCGGCGGTCACCACGTCCGCAAACAGGCGTGATTGGAACAGCTTGGACGCCTCCTCGCCGAATCTCAGGCTTTCGGCGCGCGCGGCGCGGAAGCGCAGGAAGCGCTCGCTCACAATGGTGGCGGCCCAGACGCTCATGATGAACAGCGTGGCCAGGACCGCGCGGGCCACCCAGCCCATATGACCCCAGATTTCGCCCCAATCAAATGACATGGTTGCTCAGCCTCCTTGTCCAGTTATCCTGAAGTCTACGGGCTGCGGGACGAACGCCGCCTTGGCGACGCCCGATTTCGTGCGGGCTGGTTCGTATTTCCACTGTTTGACCGCCTCCACAGCTGCTGCGGCCAGCAGGGCGGGACCTGACAGCACCCTCACGTCCGCCACGTTGCCAAAACGGTCCAGCACCACCATCAACATCACGCGCCCCTCCAGGCGCTGTTCCTTCGCCAGCCGCGGGTAGATGGGCGGCTTCTGAGTGCTCTTGATGACGCGGGCCGGTATGTCCTCCTTGGTGAGTCGCGTCGGCACGTCAGGGTTGAAGGCGGGTTTCGGCGGGGGCGGTGGTGCGTTGCCCTCACCTCCCAGCACGCCGCCCAGCTTCCCGCCCAATACCCCACCCACCACCCCGCCCACCACGCCACCCTGCACGCCGCCCACTTGGCCGCCTTCCTGGCCGCCGGGCTGTTCCGGCTCGTCGGGTTCCTCGGGTTCGGGCTCCGGTTCCTCCTTGGGCGGGTCCGGTTCCTTGGGCTTCTCTTCCGGCTTCTCCTGCTTCACCGGCGCGCGGATCACGTCCGGCTGCGGCGTGGGGGCCTTGGCCACCTTCTTCTTGCGCGCGCCTCCCGGTGGGGGCGGTGGCGGCGGCGGGGGCGGCGGCGGCGCATTGTAGAAGACTACCGGCACCACCACGTTCTCCACCACGCCGCTGCCCGCCGTCACCAGCACCGCAAGGGCAATCACGCCCACGTGCACGCTGATGGAGGCCGCGGACGCCGCCACGCGGCGGCGGCCCAGCTTCTCGCGCGAACGGCCGAATCCATCAAACATGCGGGAGCAATCAATACTGGAAGCGCATGCCGAACGTGAAGCTGGTGGGCGCGCTGCGCCCCAGGACCTGCCCGTACTGCGTGGGGCTGCCCGCCGGGAGGTTGCGCTGCTCGTAGGAGGTGACCGTGCGCAGATTCAGCACGTTGTCCACGTCCGTGATCAGGGACAGCTTCAGGCCGGTCAGTTCCTCGGCATCCCACTGAAAGCGGGCCTGGCTCAGGAACTGGTCCGGCATGCGCAGCTCGCGGCCGGGGTGATCGGGGTCGTAACCGCGCGGCGCGCGCATGTCCGTGTAGTCACCGTAGAAGTTGTTGAGGTACAGCTTGTTGTAGGGAGCACCGGACAGGTAGCTGAACATGCCGCCCACGGTGAAACCGAGCGGCAGGTGGTAATAGCCGGCAATGCGCAGGATGTGGCGCCGGTCAAACTCCAGGAAACCGAACAGGTAGGGGAACTGCTTCTCCCGGTCAAAGGCCACGGAGAACGGCGCGTTGGTGGTGCCGCGGTTCACGCCGAATGCGTAGTTGATGAAGCCCTCAAACCGGTCGGTCAGGTACTTCCGCAGGGACACATCAAAGCCGTAGTAAATCTGGTAGGCCTCGTCCGGTGTGCCCAGGCTGTAAATGTAGTCCTTCTTGCCATTGCGGCCGTCCACCGCGTCCGAGCCGTCCGCGTTCCAGATAAGGTTGGTCTCGGTGTCGTCGTAGAGGTTGGTGTAATAGCGCAGGATGCCGTCCACGTTGATGGACACGCTCTCCACGATCTCCCGCGTCACGCCCACCACCAGTTCGTCCGTCTTGGGGACGTGTTCACCGGTGAAGATCTGCAACGGCGCCCAACCCTGGACGCGAGGAGCCCAGGGCCGGGACAGGTCCACGTCCTTGGCCGCGGGAAGTTCAAACGGGTTGAACCCGCTGAGTTCATTCTTGACCACAAATCCGCTCTCCCCGCCGCTTTCCGTGGACGGGATATCGTACTTGCCGGTGACGGGGTTGTACTCGTAGCGGCGTTCGCGCTTGCTGCGCCCCACGGCGGAGGGGAAGAACAGGTAACCCGTGTCCGTGTAGCGGTTGAGGCCGGCGTGGAGGACCGTCTTGCCGTCCATCAGCGGATCCCACGCAATGCCAAACCGCGGCGAGAACACGTTGAAATGAATCACCGTGGAATCAAAGAAGCTCTTGAGCCCGTCCTTCTGCGCCCCGAACCACTTGTCCATGCCGGTCACCTGCGGGTCCGCCAGCACTTCGTCAGGTGCGGAGTGGTCATTGCGCATGCGCGAGGAATCAAACCGGAGACCCGGCCGGATGGTCAGGCTGCGGAACGGCTTCCACATGTCCTGGACGTAGAGGCCCATCGTGTCGCCGTTGATGAACGCGTCCTGCGCCGCGATGACGCGCGTCTCATAGAAGGGCGTGCCGGGCAGGTTGGGATCATCAACGACGCCGGTATCCGTGTAATACCGGCCGCCGGGCCGCGAGTCATAGATGCGCTGCCACGACAGGGCCAGGTCCGCGCCGACCTTGGTCTCGTGGCTGCCGAGCACGCGGTCCCACAGGACCACCAGCTGCGGCGAATACTGCAGGCGGTTGCGGGTATCCCGGTACAACTGGTTGAAGTTCTCCGTGTCAGTGCCCATGGACTGGTTGCTGCGGCCCGGCGTGTCAAAGTCACCGCTGGCCGGCATCACCTGGATGTACGAGGAGAACATGGCCAACTTGTTCTTCAACAGCACGTGCTCGCCAATGCTGGTGTCCGACGACACACTGAGCAGTCCGCCGCCCTGCATCTGCGTGCCCTCCGCGTCGGGGTGCACGCTGGGGTCCTGGCGCTCGTTGAGGATGGACGTGGGGTCGCCCTGCACCAGCACCTGGAAGCGCTGCCACGGCGTGGCCTGGTAGGTCAGCTTGGCCAACCCGTAGTAGCCGCGGAACTCGCGCGGCACGCCCCCGGCACCGGGGAACGCACGCGGGCCAACGGACGCCTGGTTGTAGACCACCTGGTTGGACACAAAGAACCACAATTTGTCCTTGATGATGGGTCCGCCCACATTCAGGTTGGCCTGCATGGACTGGTATTCGGAGATGGGGTCATCCTTCCGGTAGATGCCCAGGCCTTCCGGGAGGAAGCGCGAATCACCGCTGAGGAGCTTGCGCCGGCGCAGTTCCGAGGTGTCCGGCTGGTAATAGATGGAGCCGTCTACCGTGAACTTGTTGCCGCCGCTCTTGGTGACCACGTTCAGCACGCCACCCATGGCACCGCCGTACTCCGCGTCACGCCCGCCGGTGAGCACTTCCACCTCTTCAATGGCGTCAAAGTTGAGGTTGCGCGAGAAGGTGTTGCTGTTGGGGTCGGTCATGTTGATCCCATCCAGCAGGTACTGGTTGCTGAACGGATTGGCGCCGTGGACCACGGGGTTGCCCCGGGCGTCCGAGTCGCCCTCGCTGGGCGCGTCCTGCACGCCGGGAACCATCAACGATGCGGACTGGTAATCCCGGTCAATGAGCGTGTTGGCCATGAACGACTGGTTGATGGACTGGCCCATCTGCGTGCGCTCGGTGTCCACCACCGTGGGGCGCGCCGTGACCACGACCGTTTCCTGCGTCTCCGCCACCGGCGGCTCCAGCACCACGTCCACCTGCGCGGTGCCGCCGATGGTGACGATGATCCCCTCCTGGCGCATGTCCCGGAAGCCCTCCGCGGTCACGCTGACCGCGTAGGTGCCCGGCGGCAGTTCCGTGAAGCGGAACTCGCCGTCCGCCGTGGTGGCCACGGCCTTCTTGCCCTGTAGCGCGGGGCTGGTCACCTCCACGCGTGCGGCCTCCACCGGCAGCCCCGTGGGATCCACCACGGCGCCATTGATTCGCCCCGTGGTGGTGATGGCCAGCGCGTCCGCGCCCGCTACCACCAGCGCCACCGCCACCCCGAGTTTGACGTAGTTCCGCATGTCCGTCCCCATCCGTCCGAGCAGGTTCGACCGGGTTGCCATGTGATTCGCTCCGTTCGCCTGCCCCTCAGGGCTGCAGCGTGAGGGTCAGTTCGTAGGTGGGTGCGTCCGCGGCCGCGTAGCCCAGGATGACCAGGTCCAGGACCGCGCCCGCCGTCACCGGGAGCAGCACATCATCCGCGCCGGGCGTGACCGAGGCGCCGTCCAACGTCAGGATGCCGCCGCCGTCGTACGTGCCGGCCTGCACGCTGGCGTCAAACGCCGCCAGGTCCGCGGGCCCGGTGAACGGGAGCAAATCCCAGTCATCCCCGGCATGCCCCCAGCGCAGCGCAATGGCCAAATGCCCGCCGGCCAGCGCCTCCACGCGCAGCAGGTCCATATCCGTGCTGCCAAACAGGCCCGCGGCACCGTCGCGGTTGGTGCCGCGGAAGGTGATGGGCTCGCCCGGGTAGAGGCGGAAGGCGGTGCCTGCCACCGCGTCATTGGGTTCGGATTCCACGGGCACCAGCATCACGCTCATCCGCCAGGCGACATTGGGCGTGTAGCCGTTGCCCACCACCGAGAGGCGCTGCCCCGCCGTGACGGGGATGGTGACGTCCTCCACGCCCGCATCCGCGCTGAAGCCCGGCACGCTGCCGTCCGCGCCCAACGCGGGCAGGTAGCCGCCGTTGTCACTCCCGCCGCTGAACCAGGCCTCAAAGGCCGCCAGGCCGGGCGGCGTGGCAAACGGCGCCACGTCGTAATCATCACCGCCGTTCCAGGTGGCGTGCAGGCTGAGCCAGCCGTCCACCGGGACCAGGAAGGTGAAGATGTCCACGTCCGCCGCGCCAAACACCCCGGGCTCCAACCCGTTGTTGGTGCCGTCCAGGATGACGGGGACCGCCACGGGCAGCACGCCCAGGTTCTCGCCAATGCCGCTGCCGTTGGGCTCGGACTCCGGGAGGCTGGGCAGGTATGGGCCGGTAGACTCGCACGCGTCACCGGTGCCGTTGAGGTCCGTGTCCACCTGCGTGACGTTGGGTATGAGGGGGCAGTTGTCGGACCCGGTGCAGCGCGCCTCCGCGGTGGCCTGACCCGGATCGCAGATACCGTCGTCGTCGTCGTCCGGGTCGCACGCGTCGCCGTCACCGTCATCATCCGTGTCCACCTGCGTGGGGTTGGCCGCCAACGGGCAGTTGTCCACCCGGGGCGAACCATCCGCGCCCTGGGCGCAGTGGGTTGCGGTGGCGCCGTCCGCGCAGATCCCGTCATTGTCCGGGTCCTGGCTGTCACAGGCGTCACCGCCGGGGGTGGCGGTATCCGTGTCCTCCTGGGCGGGATTGGACAGGATCACGCAGTTGTCCAGGGAGTCCGCCACGTCGTCACCGTCCAGGTCCAGCGCGGCGTTGCACGCGTCACCCACGCCGTCACCGTCGCGGTCAGCCTGGTCCGCGTTGGGGATGGCCGGACAATTGTCGTCGCAGTTGGTGGTGGCGCCTCCGGTGCAAGGATGATCGCCCGGCGTGCCGCTGCCGTCGCCGTCGTCCAGGATGGCGTCGGTGTCCGAGTTGTCGTCACACGCGTCCCCGCGGCCGTCCCCGTCCGCATCCGCCTGCGCGGGGTTGGGGTCTGACGGGCAGTTGTCCGCCAGGCGGTTGCCCTCGGCGTCGCGGGCGCACCGCGGGTTGGACGGCGCGCCGGAGTCGCACACGCCGTCGTTGTCGCCATCCAGGCCGCCGCAGTTGGCGCCCACCATGCACGCGTCGCACGCGTCGCCCGCGCCGTCATTGTCCAGGTCATCCTGGGACGGGTTGCCGTCCGTGGCGCAGTTGTCACACGCGTCCGCCACGCCGTCCCCGTCCAGGTCCAGGTTGCCGCCGTTGAGGACGGACAGCGTGTAGTCCACCTGGCCGCTGATGCCGTCACCGCGGGTGAGCGTGACGGTCACCACCGTGTTCTGCGGCACCAGGAACGCCCAGGTGCCCACGTCCAGTTCCACCGGCGCGGGCGTGGCGTCCAACGCCAGCGCGCCGGCGCGCGGCTCGGCGGCGTCCTCGGACAGCAGCAGCAGGAACGGCAGCGCGCTGCCGGTCGTGAACTGGTACTGGTCCGCGGTCTCGGCCGCGTCATTGAGCAGGGACCCGGCCACGTTCACGCGCTCATGCATGGCCAGCGCCGTGGGGGCGCCGCTGCTGCCGGCGGACGGGATGAGTTCGGGCGTGGCGTCGTTGGCGCCCGCCACCGCCTCCGCCTCCACGTACACCGGGAGCACCACGCGCGCATTGGGCTGGCCGGCGCATTTGTCCGTGGCGTTGGGCAGTCCGTCGCCGTCCACGTCGTCATCACACGCGTCGCCCAGGTCGTCGTTGTCCTGGTTGGCCTGGTCGGGGTTGGGCACGCCCGGGCAGTTGTCATCGCAACTGGTGGTGCTGCCATTGCGGCAGGGGACCAGGCCGTCACCCTCATTGACCCCGTCTCCGTCGCTGTCCGGGTCGCAGGCGTCGCCGCGGCCGTCGCCGTCAGCGTCCGCCTGGTCCGGGTTGGCCACGGACGGGCAATTATCCAGGATGGGACCGCCCAGCGTGCTGGGCAGGTCCGCCACATCGTCACCATCGGCGTCGTGCGCCGTGTTGCAGGCGTCACCCTCGCTGTCACGGTCCCGGTTGGCCTGGTCGGTGTTGGCCGCCTCGGCGCAGTTGTCACAGGCGTCGCCCACGCCGTCCTCGTCACCGTCCGTGCCGGTCAGGCAGCGCCCGTCGCTGGTGCAGGCGCGGCCGTTCTGCAGGCAGTCCGCCACGCCGCCGCAGGTGGGCGGAGCGTTGGCGGTGACGGGGCAGTTGTCGCACGCGTCGCCGCGGCCGTCGGCGTCGTAGTCCAGTTGGCCGTTGCAGTGTCCGGACAGGCATGCGCCACCGGCATGGGCGCAGTCCGCGTCGGTGCCGCAGGACGGGCGCGCGTTGGGCCGACCGGGGCAGATGTCGCAGGCATCGCCGGCTCCGTCCCGGTCACTGTCCGCCTGGTTGGCGTTGGCGCGCAGCGGGCAGTTGTCCGCGTCGTCCAGCCGCCCGTCGTTGTCGTCGTCGGTGTCGCAGGCGTCGCCCACGCCGTCGGACTCGGCATCCTCCTGGCCGGGGTTGGCCATCGCCACGCAGTTGTCGCACGCGTCGCCAATGGCGTCGCCGTCCTGGTCGGACGGGCCGCTGCACTTCCCCTGGCGGCACATACCGGCGTGCGCGGCCGCACAGTCGGAATCCTGCGCGCAGGCCATGAGCACCTCAGTGACGGTGGGGCAGCGGTCACACGCGTCCCCCACGCCATCGCTGTCGGCGTCCGCCTGGCCCGTGCAGTAGCCGTCCGCGCCGCAGTCCCCGGCGTTGAGCTGCGCGCAGGCCTCGTTGCCCGTGCAGGCGGGCGGCGGGTTGGACAGCCCCACGCAGTTGTCCTTGATGTCCACCACGCCGTCCAGGTCCACGTCCGGGTCGTCGCAGGCGTCACCCTGGCCGTTGCCGTTGCCGTCCAACTGGTCGGGGTTGGCCGTGACGGGGCAGTTGTCATCACAGTTGGCGGAGGTCCCCGAGTAGCAGGGCGCATCCCCGGCGGTGCCGGAATGATCGCCGTCCTCAGGCACGCCGTCACCGTCGTCGTCAGCGTCGCACGCGTCACCCAGTCCATCTGCAGCCTCGCCCAGGCCGCGGTCGCTGTCGCGCTGCTGGGTGCAGGCTCCCCCGGGGCCGCAGGTGCCGGCGCCCGCGCAGTCCGCGTCCGTGGCGCAGGCCGGCGGGGGGTTGGGAACGCGGCGGCAGTCGTCGCACGCGTCCCCCACCCCGTCCCCGTCCTCGTCCTCCTGGTCGCTGTTGCCCGCCGCAGCGCAATTGTCGCACGCGTCCCCCAAGCCGTCCTGGTCCGCGTCCGCCTGACCGGTGCACGTCCCGCCCGCGCAGCTGCCCGCGCCCAGCGCGGTGCAGTCGGAATCACCGCTGCACGCCGGCCGGGCGTTGGCCAGTCCCAGGCAGTTGTCATTGGCGTCCAGGACGCCGTCGCCGTCGGCGTCCGGGTCGCACGCGTCGCCGTGGCCGTCCGTGTCGGTGTCCACCTGGTCGGCGTCCGGGGAGGCGGGGCACAGGTCGCACAGGTCACCCACGCCGTCATGGTCCTGGTCCGCCTGCGCGCCGGCGCCGGTGCCGTTGGCGTGCGCGGGGCAGTTGTCACACGCGTCACCCACGCCGTCGCCGTCCGTGTCCGCCTGATCCGCGTTGGGGACGGACGGGCAGTTGTCCACGCCGTGGCAAGTCGTGTCGGCGGTGCCCGCCACGTCGCACAGGCCGTCCCCGTCGTCGTCGTTGGTGCACCGGTCGCCGACGCCGTCACCGTTGGTGTCCGCCTGGTCGGGGTCGTTGTCATCCGGGCACACGTCACACGCGTCCCCCACGCCGTCGTTGTCCGTGTCCGCCTGGTCGGCATTGGCCAGCAGGCTGCAGTTGTCTGAGCAGCCCTCCCGGTTGCCGCTGGTGCAGGGCAACAGGCCCCCCTCGCCCGGATCGGTGAAGCCGTCATTGTCGTCGTCGTCGTCGCACGCGTTGCCGCCGGCGTTGTGCGCAAACGCCCCGGACCCGTCAAACAGCGCGTCGCCGTCGTTGTCGGATATGTCCGCGCTGGCCGTGGCCGGGCAGGTGTCCACCACCACGCGAACCAGCTCGCCGTGCGGGCACGGCGCGGCCAGCGGGCAGGCCAGGCCGTAGTCGTCGTACTCGTCACCGTCACGGTCATCCGCGCAGGCGGCCAGCGCGGAGCCGTACAGCCACGGGCAGGCGGCCGTGGGATCCTGGTTGCACGCGTCACCCTTGCCGGTGCCATCCGTGTTGTCCTGCGCGGCGTTCCTGACAGACGGGCAGTTGTCACACGCGTCTCCCACGCCGTCCTGGTCCTGGTCCGCCTGGTCGGTGTTGGCCGCGGTGGGGCAGTTGTCGTCGGGGATGCCGTCGCCGTTCGTATCCAGGTCGGAGACGCCGTCCCAGTCCGCGTCGGTGATGGGCCGGTCCATGACCAGCCGGAGGTCGCGGATGTCGTCGCCGCGGGTCTGCAGGCGGACGGCGGCCGTCATGGCAAAGTCCGGGGGCGCGGGTGGGGCGCCCGCGGCAAAGCTCAGCGGCGCGGAGTTGTTGTTGCCGTCGTTGTCGGCGTAGGCAAACAGCCACACCGTGGAGTTGGCGGGCACCTGCAGGCCGGTAAACACCGCGCGCGCGTGGCCCTCCGGGGTGAGCACGCCCTCCAGCGCCGCCAGCGTGCCGCCCCGCGCGTTCTTGGGGTTGCCCAGCGGGTCGGGCTGGTAGGCGGGGCGTTCGTCCGCGTAGGCGCCAACGTAGATGTTGCCCACAATGACACCGGCGGTGCCGGTGATCTGCAGCGTGTACCCCAGTGTGCCGGCGTCATTGGCGAACCGCAGGTGGACCAGGTAGGGCGAGCCCACCTTGGTGAGCACGCGGGAGATGGCGGTCTTCTCCTTGCCGTCCAGCACGTCGAACGCGATCACGTTGCTGTTGTCGTCCGCGATCTGTTCCCCGTCGACGAGGAAGGTGTTGACCGCACCGCCGCCCGAGGTGGCGGTCAGCGTCAGCGTTACGCTGCCCGGCCGGGTCAGGCGGAACACAAAGCGGTCCCGCAGGTCCGTGGCGGCATCCAGGCTGGCGCGCACCAGATAGCCGCCCTGGTCCGGCACCAGGTTGCCCAGCACCTGGAATCCCGGCGGGTTGTTGGGCTCGACTTCGTCCATGGGCGGCAGCGGCGCGGCCGGCTTGGGCAGCACCGGCTTGAGCGCGGCGTCAATGATGACCTCGCCACTGAGCGCAATGCCCGGCTCCTGCGGCTTGGGGAAATCAATGGGCGACTGGCAGCTGCCGCCGTTGCAGCCAACGGCGGCGGCCAGCAGGAGGACGGGGAGACCGCGGGAAAAACGCGAGCGCGTCATGGGGCAGTCCTTGCGGCGCCCCCCTCCCGGTGGAACGGCTTCCACCGTCGACGGGGACACCGAAAAAGCGAGCGGTCCCTAGCGGCGCGCGCCGAGGAGTGTCAACGCCTGTGCCCATCCGGCGGCGTGGGGCGCAGCGCGCCGGTTCATTGCAGGGGGTTGACGACGCGCACGGTCTGGCCCGCCTTGACCGTGACGGTCATCTGCGCGGACTGCCCCGTCTCCGGGTTGCGGAACTGGACGGCGTGGCGGCCGGCCTCCAGTTCCATGGAGCCGGGGGTTTCAGCCAGCACCATCTTCCCCTTGACCCACACCTGCGCCCAGCCCGCCTGGTTCACCACGCGGACCACACCGCGGCCGCGTGCCGGGCGGGGCTCCGTGGGTTCCTCCGGCCGTGGCTCAGACCGGGCCGGCGCGGGCGCCGCCGTGGAGGGGCCAGGCGGGGCGGGCTCAGGCGGGGCCGGAGCGGGCTGCGGCGCGGCCGCGGCGGGGATGGGGTCCGCCGGTTGGGGCTCCGGCGCGGCGTGGCGTGCGGGCTGCGCGGCTGCCGGCGGGGGTTGGGTGGGCGCCGCCGCGCGGTTGGCGGTGAACCGCGGCACCAACAGCCCCGCGGTCCCCAGCGCCAGCAGCGCGGCCACCACGGCCACGCCGCCCACCTGCCACCACGGCGGCGCGGCCCAACCCGCCGGGTGCGCGCTCTCCGACGGAACGGTGGCCACCGCGGACGGCGGCAGCACGGCGCTGGGAGTGGGCGGTGCCAGCGGCGTGGGGGTGCCCTGGGCGGTCAGGGTCACCTCCGGCGCCTCCGCGGGCGCGGCCGCGGGCTCCGGGGCCGGGGTGCCCTCCGCGGGGACCACATCCGCACTGGCCGCCGTGGGCAGGGAGGCCTCCACCCCCGCAAACCGCGGCCCGGTGGCCGGCGCCGGCGCCACGGAAGACGGCGCGGACGGCGTCATGTCCGCGGGCATCACCGCGGTCTTCTGGCGCGCGCCGGTGCCGAACAGCGCCTTCATGTACCGCGCAAGGTCCAGCTCGTCGTCGTCAGGGGCGCGGCGGTAACCCAGCCCGCTGAGCGCGCGCTCCAGCGCGCGCATGTCCGGGAAGCGCGCGGCGGGATCACGCGCGGTGGCCCGCAGGAAGATCTCGTCCAGTTCCGGCGGGGTCTCCGGGACGGCCAGGCTGGGCGGAGACACCGCGCCTTCCAGCGCCTTGCGCAGCGCCACCGGGTCCGGGCCGTCATACGCGCGCCGGCCAGTGAGCAGTTCATACAGCACCAGCCCGGTGGCGAACTGGTCCACGCGGTGGTCCAGTTCCGCGCCGGCCGCCTGCTCCGGGGCCATGTACGGGATCTTGCCCTTGATGATCCCCGTGCCCGTGTGGGTGATGCGGTCGGCCGCCTTGGCAATGCCAAAGTCCATCACCTTCACCTCGCCACCCATGCTCAGCATGACGTTGTGCGGGCTGATGTCGCGGTGGACCAGGTTCATGCCTTCACGCGTGTGCGCGTAGTGCAGGCCCTTGCACATGTCCGCCACAATGGCGGCGGCGCGCCACGGACCCGGCGGCGTGCCGGCGTGGAACGCCTGGCGGATGATGGTGCGCAGGTCCCGCCCGTGCACATACTCCATGGCAATGTAGTAGGTCCCCTCCACCTGCCCGAAGTCGAAGACCGGCACCACGTTGGCGTGCTGCAGCTTCGCGGCCACCTTGGCCTCGTCAACAAACATGCGGACGAAGTCAGGCTCCTCATTGAACTGCGGGAGGATGCGCTTGATGCACACCTCCTTCTGGAAGCCGTCCGGCCCGGCAATGCGCGCCAGGAACACCTCCGCCATGCCGCCCAGCGCGACACGCTCCACCAGTTCGTAGCGTCCGAACTCCGCCAACGCGCCCTCCCCCGCTCAGTCCGTGGCCCCGGGGACAAAGTCCACCGCATCCACAAAGTACCGCCCCAGCCGCATCAGCACACCCACCGCCTCCGGCGTCAGCGGCGGGCGGAACGCGGGCATGCCGCCCAGGATGTCCGCCAGCGTCTCCGGATTGGCGGCGTGGGCGTTGTCATCCAGCGCCAGGATGATGTCCGCCAGCGGCCGGGACAGCATCCGCGCGCGCTTGGCCATGGGCTCCGCGTCGTGGCCTTCGGACAGGCGCGGCTTGTCCAGCAGGTGGCTCAGCGCCACCAGCAGACCCATGCGCCGCTCCATCAGCTGCACCACCGTGCGCGCCGTCATGCGCGTCCCCGGCATGGCCTCCACAATCCCGGACAGTACGCCCAGCGCGGTGAGCACCTGCGGGACCTGCTGGCGCGGCACGGATGCCACGCGCAGCCGCAGGTACGGCGTCAGCGCCACCAGGTCCCGCACCAGCGGCGGGGTGGCCCAGCCCTCCCCGTAACCCAGGAAACCCGCCACGCGGCGCCGCAGCGTGGTGCACCGCACGCCGCGCGGCAGACCCAGCGCGCGGCTGGTCTGGTCCGCCTGCAGGTCCGCGTACGGCGCGTAGTCCGTGGCGCGCAGGTGTGCCGCGCCCAGGTCCCGCACCGTGCGCTCCAACGGGATCACGTCGGTCCACGCCATGTCCGGCAGCACCGCCAGCGGCGGGTGACCGTCACGCGGGACGCCCACCACGTGCATCTCCAGAGCCAGCTCGTCATGGCTGTTGCGGCCGTGGCTGGCGGGTTCATCCGTCACGCGCAGCGGGCAATGGAAGTGCGGCATCACCACCACAAACGGGTCCGCCAGCCGGAACTGGTTGAACGGGTAAAGACGACAACCCGCGGGCTTCTTCTCCCGCCCCGCGTTCTTCTCCAGCCGGCACAGGTTCTGCGCGTCCAGGAACCAGCACTGCTCCATTACCGTGTCCAGCGTGGGCAGCGCCCCCGCCGGGAACGCGTCCCCCGCCAGCAGCGCCATGGCCGGGTTGATGTGCAGCAGCGCGGCCAGTTCGCGGCTGCGGCCAATGCCCAGCGACGCGCCCTTGCAGCAGCGCGCGTCACAGCTGGGGCAGTCGTAGTCCAGGATCCCAGACAGGAACGGGAAGTAGAGCGGCCGCCCGCCGAGGAGATGCACGTCCATACCGCCCCATTGAAGCCCGGCGCGCCACCGTTGCGCAACTGAACCGGGCCCGGTTTCCCTGCGCGCCCCTTGACGCACTTTGGGTCTCCCCGGGCTTCCGGCGAGGAGCTCCGGCGCGCCCCAGGGGGCTTGCCTGCACATCGGCGTCGCGCAGGCACCGTCGCTGCGTTGCTGTCAAACCAAGCAGAGGTGCAGTGGCCGTGCCGGTCGCAGCGTTGTCGGTGTGTTCGGCGGGTGCTCGGTCGGCGGGCGCCCCCAAGGCGACCTGGCCACTGTGACTGCCGTGTCCCCGCCAACCTGCCGCAGGGTCAGCCCGCGTCGGCGTGGACAGGACCGGAATCACACGCCAGGATGCCGTCCAGTGGGGTGACCGCTTGAACAAGTTGCTGGTGATTCTGGTGCTGCCGTGCCTTGTGAGTTGTCCGTGGCTGGTGGATCAACTCCTCGTTTATTGCCGGGAGGACGGTCAACTCCCAGGTCTGCTGATTCTGCACGATGACGAGGTAACGCTCTCTGCAGGCAACGGCGCCCGGGAGGTGGGGGACTCCAAGACGCAGCGGCTGAAGGACTGCCGCGTGGGCGGCACCCTGGATGTGACCGGGAGGAACACCAGTTTCCAGGCTTTTGACTCGTTCGAGCACATGTCCGAGGTCACGATTCACGACGATAGCTCCGCCATGGCGGACGTGAACCTCCTCCCGAACCTGCAGACGGCAAACACGGTATGGCTTACCCGACCACACGGCAGCCGGATCACCGGGTTCAGGGAACTCCGGTCCGTCGGTACGCTGTTCCTGGATCTGGTCAGATTGGATATCGACTCATTCCACCACCTTGAAGAGGTCGGCTGGCTATATGTCGGCACGAACGGACAGGTCAGCGGTTTTGGCTCGCTCACGCGGGTGGGAACCGCGGAATTGGGCACATTTCGTATGACTGGATTCACCAGCCTCGAAGTGGTCGACGGCGATCTAAAGTTTGTTGGCGGCCACGGAGTAGGCGCTCCGGTCTTACGAGCGGTGGGGGGGACGCTCGACGTCACCCAGATGGAGGGGACGACCATTGACCTTCCTACCCTTGAGCGCGTGGAAGGAATACTTTCAATTCGAAATACCAGTCTAACACGCCTGGATGGTCTGGAATCGCTGCGTTTCGTCGGCGGCAACCTTGAGGTCTGGGCGAACGGCGGCCTCGAAGACGTGTACGTTGAAGGCTGGGCACAACACATCACCATCGGAGGGGAGATCATCATCTGTGAGAACGGCTACCTGCGCGACCCGTCCTATCGGCCATGCTGTGGGGTCGACGTCGGCTGTCCATCGACACGCCGACGAGAGTGAAGCCAAATGGATACGTCACCTGTCGAAAGGGGAACAACATGGCAAAGCGATGCTCTTCATCCACGAGCAATCCCATGACGTTGGCTGCCCGCGCGAGTCTTGTCGTATCGATTGCCTGCTGCTGCATTGCCAGCCCCGCTCACGCCCAGCCTTTTGCAGCCCATGCGGGTGTGACCGAACGCACCCCAGAAGTGCGTTGGGATGCGCCTGCTCCCGGAAGGGCCGCGCTGCCCGGTGTAGGACTTGGCGCGCTGGTCTCCTTGGAATCTGGGAGAAGCCTCCCGCGAACCGCCGACCTCGGCGCGACTGCAAATGGCGGAGCGTCGTCTGGCCTCGTCCTGTCGTCGAACGTCGCGGGCACTGCTTCTTTTCTCATGTCCCCGATCAACACGCCGGCCGCAATGCTCCCCGGCTCCACCGCCATCCAGTACTCCCGCGCCATTGCACATGACGTCACGGGCGACGGGATTCCCGACGTCGTCGCCGCGCTCGCCGGCCAAGCGGGTATGGACGTCTTCCCGGCGACAATGGGAGCCAATCGTGTGGAATACATCACCTCCGCCATCCGGGTGGCCTCGGACGCCCCCATCGTGGATCTGGTCGTTGGGGACTTTGAACGGGCGGAGCGAGCCATGGGTCCGTTCGGCTGCGGGGCGCGGCCCCAGGACGACCTCGCAGCCGTTACCGCGGCGGGCGTTGAGTTGTTCCTCTGGCGTGCACCGATTTCGTTCGACCACATCGTCCTTCCAGTCCCCGGCTTTGGTGGCGTGGCCCGAGCGGTGCGTGCGCCTGCCGGTGGCAATGGTCTCAACTGGGACGAGCTTGGCGTCGAGCAGCCAGACCAGGTGCTGGCGCTCACCGCCGCGGTGGGCTCAACCCCGGGGCGTGCCGTGTTGGTCTCCGTTTCCGGCCTCCCTTCCGAGTCCTTCCGCTGCGCCCCCGGCGCGCATCAGCTTGCAACGCGGGACCTGGATACCCACCGCTTCAACACGTTCTTCACCGTCGCTGTGACTGCGCTTGCCGCCGACAACCAAAGCCCTGCATGGACGGCGCTCGTTTCCGGTCAGGAAACCGGAACAAACGCACAGCGAATGCGGGTGTACTCCCATGTGATGACCGGCTTCCTTTCATGGGAGTTCCGGTCCGCCGACGTCTGGCTCCGGCCTCCAGCCGCAGCGGCCACGGACCCGATGCTCGCGATGCCGGTTGAAGCGCTCCTGGATGGTACCCACAGCCGGGCAGCGTTCGGAGATCTCGATGACGACGGCGCAATGGACCTGGCGGTGTTGGAGGCGCAGAAGGGCGGAGGCCCGGGCGCGGAACTGGACGTCCTTCTCAACGGGCGTATTGGCACGGAGTTGGGGAGGTTCGCAGCTTGGTTCACGCGTGATGGCGCGCAAGTGCTCCTGTTCACGCTTGCTGATGGCGACCTCGACACCCTCACTGATTTGGTCGTTGACCATTTCAACGGTGACAACCTGCTCGATGTTGCGGCCAGCGGAGCGTGGACCGGCAACGGAACCCCCGCCGACCTGGCTACCGGCCGCATTGTCGTCATCAAGCAGCGTCCGCAGCCGTGCAAGACGTTCCTCACATTCATCACTCCCGGGCAGGTGGGAAACGCGTTTGTCACGCCGCCTCTCATTCCGGTGCCGGAGTTCCCGGAAGGCGACGCCTACCAAGCCGCAATCAGCGACAACCTCATTCCCATGGTCGAGCGCAACCGCCGCCCCGGGGATGGGACCCCTGAAGACTGCCCTGTGGACTGGGGTTCATCCTCGGTGCACTGGGAGCAACTCACCGCTGAAGGCGCGCAACTGGTCAGCGCAAGTCGCGCGGCGTGGATGCTCGGTGCGGCGCTGCTGTTGCCGCTGTGTGTTTCCATGGGATTGCCGGTGCCGATCGTTTCCGGGCGCCCGTTTCCGGCGGTGTATGGGCCCACCGGTGTGACGCGGCCTGATGGCCGGGCAACCACTCCGCAGGACTACTGGCCGCAGTCGATCCTGTTCACCGCCATCCCCTGCCCTCCGGGCTACATGAACCTGGGCGCCAAGGTACGGTGGGAACTGTCTGGACTGGGCGCGGGTCTTGAGTTGCTGTCGCGCGCTCCCTACTCGGCGGGGTCACACCGCGCGGGGGCCTTCCTCGCCAACGAGGTGGCTGACCAGGTGGACCGCGCGCGCGCACGGATGGCGGGCGCGGGCAACTGCCGGGGAAACGTGTCGGTGGACCTCATTGGGTGGAGCCGGGGCGGGCTGGTCACGTCACACGCGTTGAACGTGCTGGGCAACACCGGCCGTGATGCGGCACTCTGGTACGACGCAACCGTGCGGACGACGTTCATTGACGCCTTTGGCGACATGGCCGTTGCCGACCCGCCCCGCCCGTGGGTGTATGGGGGTTACCTCACCCGCGACGCGCGTCTCACCCGGTGGCGTAACGAGGCGGGAACAAGCTTCTTTGCCGCACAACCGGCGGTGATCGACGCGTTGGATCGCGCCACGCTGATCTTCATGGGCGACCGCCTGGGGTTTCCCATGAACACGTTCCCGGCCCCGCGCTGCTTGGTCAACAATCCCGCGATGGGTCAGGTCAATCCGGCGATGACCCAATGCCTCCTGCCCAACGCATTGGGCATGTCGCGCCCGCAATTCGCGCTGGGGAACTACAACACGCTGGCGGCCGCCGCGTTGGACGAGCCCGCCAGCGCCGCAGTGATGACGACAATGCCCACGACCCACACGACGGCCTGGGCGGAGTTCCTGGACGTGAGGGACACCAACCCGGCCCAGGTTGTCAGGTATTTCGGCGGCGGAGTGGGGTTCCCGGCGTTCAGCTTCCCGCAGGGTACGTTGTTCGGGCAGGACATTCTCGTTGGTGCCGGCGGCGCCCCGCTGCGTGGGCCGGGCAACTTCACGGACAACGGCTGGACCGACATAGGCCTCAATGCGTGGTATCCCCTGGACCCGTCCTGTCCGGCCAACACCGGCACTCCGCCGTCGCAACTTCCCAATCCGCCGCAGCGCGCCTCCATGCAGTTGGCGCAGGAGTACGTGGATGACCCGGTCTTTGCGATCATGCGCGGCATTGTCAGGAACGCGCGGCTGGTGCTGACTGATCCGCGCGTGCGTGACTACCAGAAGGACCTGCCCGTGCCCGCGACGGGTGGCGGCAACATCACCACGGAGTTCTGGGACCGCATGGCGGCGGTGGCGGAGTTGTCGTTCGCAGAGGGGGGCGCATGGCGGGCAAGCCGCGCGGGTCCGGGGGGCATCACCATTGAGGGCACGCACGAGGAGGACCTTGGTCACACCTATGACCCGCTTGTGGACACCTACGCCCCCGGCACCGCTCCGGACGTGAATGACACCGCAGCCGTGGAACAGCTTGCGGCGGCTGTGGCTGGGGGCCTTGGGGATTCCTCGTCAGACGAATTCTACGACGAGACAACCTACGCCGCGCACCTTGCGGCAGGGTCCACCACCACGGGCATGGCCTACGCACAGTTCCCGGCCGACCACCCGGAGACGCTGGAGGTGGACCTGGGATGGGACAGCCTGGGCTCCCAGACGCTGCATATTGCGCTGGATGTGTCCTTCAGCAGCGCCGGCGGTTTCCTTGACTTTGAAATGCTCGGTCCAGGCTTCTCGACGTCAACGCAGCACTTTGCATTGCCGGTGGCAAACCCGCGCTATCGGCCCACGTACCGCTTTGAGGTAACGCGCAGCGGGCCGGCGGACTTGTCCCAAAAGGACACGCTGCGGCTCACCGGTCAGGGTGTGTTGCTGCACCGGGTGTCGGCTCGCTCGCGCGGGCCCGTGTTCCGGAGCGATGGCCACGCCTACCAGCTTGTCCAGGTGGATTCCGGGCTGGACTGGCGGGCTGCGCTGCGGCTGGCATCCCACGATGTGCTGCACTTTGACCAGGCGAGCGCGACCGGGCACCTGGCCACGATTGCGGACCGGGCGGAGTTGGACTTCATCACCAGCACCTTCGGCGCGGAGGTCCGGGCATGGGTAGGCGCGGAAGCGGCGGCCGGCGGCAACTTCACGTGGATTGACGGCAGCCTCGTGGACGAGGCGCTGTTCGCAGCCTCACCGGTGGTGGCGGAGGCGCGCACGCACGCGGCGTTCATCCAGGACGGCACTGGCCGGTTGTGGCACGGCCCGCCCAGGTCCGTGTACGACCGCGGCGAGGCGTATGCCTATGTCGTCGAGTGGGAACCCACGCTGGCCGCCAACACGTTCCCGGGTCCGGACAACATCTCGGCGAACGTGGGCTCGCTGGCGGCGCACCTGGTCTTTGAGAACGTGCTGGTGGAGGGCGTGACGCAGGCGACCGCCTCGCAGGAACCCTATGTGCCGCTTCCCGACGGGGCGCAGCCGCTCACGGCCTTCCTGGACATCACGTCCACCGCGGAGTGGCAGGGGTCCATCCAGGTCACGCTCAGCGTGGACCTCTCAGGCTTGTCCGCGTTGGAACTGGGTTCCCTGGCGCTGCTGCACGAGACGGCGGACGGCTGGGAGAACGGAACGCTGGCTTTTGACGTGGCCGCCGGCACTGTAACGGCGCGCGTAACCCAGTTGTCGCAGTTCGTGGTGGTGGTGCCGCGGGACGTGACCGCACCGGTGGTCGCCGTGCCGGCGCTGCAGGAGGTGGAAGCCGCGTCATGCCCGGTCACGGTTCCGCTCCCCGCGCCCACTGTCACGGATGATCGTGACGCGCCGCTGTCCATCACCGACGATGCACCTGCGCTGTTCCCGGCTGGCGACACGGTGGTGACTTTCACGGCGACCGATCCCTGGGGCAACGCCGGAACGGCGCAGTTGATTGTTCGCGTGCACGACGTGGGCGCCCCCGTTGTCAGTTCCCCCATGGTGGACATTGTGCTCGAGCAGACCACGCCGGTGGGCACACCCTTCGCGGTCCCCCTGCCCGCCGTCTTTGACGCCTGCGACGACGCGCCGGTGGTCAGCCATGACGCGCCTGCGGTCTTCCCGGCGGGGACCACCACTGTCACCTTCATTGCCGGGGACCGTGCGGGCAACACCACGACGGTATCCATGCAGGTCACGGTGGTGGATGGGACCGCCCCGGTGATTCTATCGGCGCTGGCAAACCCTCCGGTGCTCCTGCCGCCCATGGAAAGGGACGTTTCTGTCGTGCTGAGCATCATTGCATTTGACGCGGTGACACCGGTGCCGGCGTGTTGGCTGGACGCCATCGACGTGATCGGGCGCGGTGACAACGGCCATGATCAAAGCCATGAAGAGAACGACTCAACGGGCAAGGACATGGACCGGGACCAAGGGCACGAGGACGATGACCGCGAGGACGACGATCACGACAATGGTCATCCCCGCGGGGAGGACGCGGACGAACATGACGACGAGGAGGCGCGCATCACCGGGGCCCTGTCCGCGGTTCTGCGCGCGGAGCATCCGAACCACCGAACGTACGTCCTCCGGGGACGCTGCGCGGATGCCGCGGGCAACCAGACCGCCTTCGCAGTCAGCCTGGAGGTCCGGGACAACGGTGGGTTGGCCGCGTGCGGCGCGCAGTGAGGGGCAGCGGTGGTTTGGCGCGTGCCATGGCGTGCGCGGGCGTGGCCGGCCTGTTTCCGCGGGACCGCCGGCTGCAGAACCTGTTCTTTGATGACCTGAACGCAGATGCCGCCACCGGCGGCGGCGAGGAGGAGGAGCCAGGAGGCGGCGGTTCGCCCGAGCCCAATGGCCCTGCGTGACCCGGGTCTGATCCGGGTCCGGTTTCCTGCGCGCCCCTTGACGCGCGCTTTGGGTCTCCCCGGGCTTCCGGCGAGCCCCGTTGCGCGGCCCGTGTGACCCGCCGGTGGTGCGGTGTTGCCCCCGCGGTTTGACAGGCCTGGCGCGGATCCCTATCTCCCCTCGTCCCACACCGCTGCGCCCCGGAGGAGCAACCCGTGATGTTTGGCCTTGGCAAGAAGGAAAAGAAGGAGCCGGTTGTCAACGTGGCCCCCGGTGAGCTGTCCGCCGCCATCAAGGAAGCGCTGGGCAAGGTCCAGGACCCGGACATGCAGCGGGAGCTGGCCGCGCTGGGGTCCGTGCGCGAGGTGAACGCCACGGCGGAGAAGGTCACCGTGGCGCTGGAACTGCACTCCCACCAGCCGCCGCACCGCGCGGAGCTGGAGACCTCCGTGCGCGAGACCATTGCGCAATACGCGCCCAACGCGGAGGTGGCGCTCACCGTCACCGCCAGCATCCGCGCGGCGGGCGGCGGCGCCTGGAACAAGCAGGGCGTCACCGGCGTGCGCAACGTGATCCTCGTCGGCAGTGGTAAGGGCGGCGTGGGCAAGTCCACCGTGGCGTCCAACATCGCCGTGGCGCTGGCCCAGGACGGCGCCAAGGTGGGCCTGCTGGATGCGGACATCTACGGCCCGTCCATTCCCATGATGTTCGGGCTGGCCGGGAACGTCCGCGTGTCGTCCAAGGACGGCAAGACCATGGAGCCGCTGGACCGCCATGGGCTCAAGCTGATGAGCATTGGTTTCCTGACGGACCCGGACACGCCCATGGTGTGGCGCGGCCCCATGGTGGCCAACGCCTGCATGCAGCTGTTCAAGGACGTGGGGTGGGCACCGCTGGACTACCTCATTGTGGACCTGCCACCAGGCACCGGTGACATCCAGCTCAGCCTCAGCCAGCAGATTGCCGTGGCCGGTGCGGTGCTGGTGTCCACGCCGCAGGACGTGGCCGTGGCAGACGTGCGCCGCGCCCAGGCCATGTTTGAGAAGGTGGGCATTGGCACGCTGGGGCTGGTGGAGAACATGAGCTTCTTTGTGTGCGACGGGTGCAACAAGCGCCACGAGATCTTTGACAGCAAGGGCGAGAAGAACGCCACGCGCCTGGGCGTGCCCTACCTGGGCGGGCTCCCGCTGGAGACGCCCGTCCGCCAGGGCGGTGACGAGGGTACCCCGGTGGTGCTGCGCAACCCGTCGTCGGCCGCGGCCAGGGCGTTTGTGGAGATTGCGCGCACCGTGGCGCTGCACGTGGCGCGCGCCGCCGTGGATTCCCCGCGCGAAGAGCCGCCGCCCCCGCCGGGACAGAACCCGCTGCTGCGCGTGATGGGCTGACGGCGCGGCAAGCCCGGGGCGCCACGCGACCGCCGTTGCCAGTGGTCCACGACGACCGCGGGTGCCTGTAGAAGTGCCCCCCCGTACGGTGCGTCCCTGCGCGCTTGGGGAACGGGCGCTCAAGAGCGGGTCACGGAGCTGGTGATGCCCGGCGGGGCCGGGCTCGCTTGGCCACCATGAGTGGAGCCTGCACGGCGAGAACAAGCCGCGCCCAAACGGCCGTCTCCGCGGAGGGTCAGGGGACCGCATCCCATTCCTTCCGGCTCACGCCAGCCTGCTTCAACACGATCCCCAACAGGCCCAGGCCGATATCGCCCGCGTGGGGATTGGGCACCGTCAACACCCGATCCCCGCGGACCATGAACTGGTGGCGTCCGCCGCTGAACGGCCCATCAAACCCGAGCGCGCGCAGGACGCGGACAAGTTCTCGCCGGCTGACGGGTCCCCACCGTGGCATCAACCGGCCTTCTTCACGACGACCGTGCGTCGACCCAGGCGCGGCACCGGCAGCCCGCGCGCCACCCGCACCAGCACCCAGCCCTCCACAACCTCCGCAAGCTGGTCACGGCACGCCTCCAGCGTCACGCCCGTGGAAATGACGCCCGGCAGCGCGGCGACCGTTCCGCAGTACTCCCCGTCCGCAAGCTGGTAGTGCGCACGGCGCAGCGCCTCGGTGACGTAGTCAATGATCATCGGTGTCCTCCGCCATTCTCTCCAGGACTGCTCATTGATGCCCTCGCCTCGGGCGAGCGCCTTCCCGGCCGCCTTCTGATGAAGGTCCGCTCCAACACAGTCCTCGCATCTGCTCCCTCACCTTCCGTTGCATGGGATACCCCAACGGATTTCGGACGGCTACGCGCGCTTCACCAGCCCGCACCCAAGACCCTTGTCCGTGCCGAGGCCCTGCACCCGCATCCAGATTGCTCCCACCGTCGCGCTGGCGCGCGCGCAACGGATTCCCGCGAAGTTACCACCGCCGCGCCCGACCGCATTGCGGCGCCACACTGCTTCCACCACACTCGTCCGCCACTGTTGCCCCGGAGGTCACGCATGCTGATCAGACGGCGGTGCCTGCTGCTGGTGGTTGCCGGTGGATTGGCGGGTTGCCCCACCCCGCGCACGGATTCCCGCGGGAGCATCAGCGGCCGGGTGACGCTGGTGGATCGCGACGGGCTCAACGACCTCTCGCGCGTGCGGGTGGACCTGGGCCGCGGCGAAGGCGGTGTGGTACCGGCGGAAGACGGGTCATTTGAGGTCTCCGACCTGGAACCGGACACGTACGCAGTCACGGTGACCTATGCGGGCGGGCTGACGCCGACGGCCACGCGGTCCGCCTACAAGCGGTTGGAGACGCGCGCGGTGGTGCGCGCGGGAAGTTCGGTGCACCTGGAGTTGTCCCCGCAGCGTGCGCTCGGCGCTGTGGAGGGTGACGTGGTGGGTGTGGGGCCGGGTGCCGAGGCGCGGGTGGAACTGCAACTGGACGACGGGCGGACGCTGTCCACGCTGACCACGGCCGGTCATTTCCGGGTGGACGGCGTCCCGGTGGGGACGCACCAGGCGCGGGCCTCCGCGCCGGGATTCGCGGTGCGGGCCGGTTCCACCGCGTGCGCGCCCGAGGTCACAGTCAACGAGGAAGATGCCGTGGCCCCCGTGGCGGATCTGGGGCTGGCGGCCACGCGTGCGGCGTTTGCGCCGGGGCTGGGAGAGGTGGTGCGCCAGGACCCGGTCCACTGGTTCCTGGCGGGCGCCACCGTGACGGTGCACGTGGACGCGGCCTACGCGCGGCAGGCGCGTCACTGGGTGGGTGTCCCGGACGGCGGGCCACCCGCGCCGGAGGCGTTTGCGGCCAACGGGTTCGCACTGACCGTTCCGGCGGATGCCTCCCAGGAGCACTTCTTCCAGTTCACGGATGGCTGCGGCTACGAGTCCACCGTCTATTCGCTCACCCTCACGCATGACGCCACGCCGCCCCAACTCAACCTGGTGCAACTCAACGAAGGCGCCGCGTGGACCACCGAGCCCCAAACGCGGCTGCTGGTGCTGGCCCAGGACCTGCTCTCCCCCGACCTGTCCATGCGCTACGCGTTGTGTGACGTGGATGCGGCGGACAACGAGACGTGCGACCAGGACGTCAACACCGCGCCCTGGGGGGCCTACCGGATGGGCATCAGCACCGCGTTCCTGCCGGCGGATGGAACCAAGCGCGTGCGCGTGCAGGTGCGCGATGGGTCATGGCACGTGACGCCGGCGCCGCCCCAGAGCGAAGCGGCGACGATCACGCTGGACTCCCTGCCACCGGAGAACGTGGTCATCACCGTGGGAAACGGCAGCGGCGTGATCCACGCGCCACGGGTTGCGGTCACCATCCAAGCGGACGGCGCGGACCGGATGCGCCTGGGTGACGCCAGCGCGCTGACGGGGGTGCCATGGGTCCCCTACCAGCCGCAGACCGAGTTCGCCTTCAGCGACGGTGAAGGGACCAAGGACCTGTACGTGCAGCTGGCGGACGCGGCAGGGAACCCCACGGCCATTCTCCCCACGAGCGTGACGCTGGTGACCCGCGGGAGCGTGACCGGGCGCGTGGTGCTGGAGGGAACGGGCAACGTGGTGGAGGTGAGCGTCGCGCTCGTCGGCGGGACGGCGCAGGCTACGCCGGCGGCGGATGGCTCGTTCGCGTTGTCCGGGGTGCCCTTTGGGCTGGCCCAGGTGTCGTTCAGCATGACGGGGGCGGCGGCGGCCCGTTACGCATCCGTGGAGCGCGTGGCCAGCGTGGGTCCGGGCGCGGCCACGGCGCTGGGCAACGTCACCCTGCCCCTGGGCCGCGGAACGCTGGTGGGGCGCGCGCTGCTGGTGGGTGAATCCGTGCATTCGTGGATTGGCGTGAGCGCCGCAGACGTCAACAACGCGGCCAACACGCACGGCACCCTCACCAGTGACACGGGAAGTTACACGCTGGCGTTGCTCCCGGTGGGGACCTACCAGCTCTACGCGGAGAAGGCCGGGTGGGGACGCGCCAACCTGGGGACCCAGTCGGTCACCGCCGGAGCGATCACCACCGTCCCCGATGCCACGCTGGTAGCCAGCGGCGGCGGCGATTTCATCATCAACGACCGGGAGGGTTTCACCAACAACCCCACCCTGCGGTTGAAGCTGAGCCACGCCTCGGCGGTGGAGTTCCTGGCCAGCGAGGACCCGACGTTCGCGGGTGCCTCGCCGCGGTCATTCCAGAACAACGTGGACGTCACGCATCCGCTGGCGGACACCACCGAGGGCACCCGGGTCATCTACGTCCGGTATGTCACCGTTCCACCGAACACGAACACCGCCACCGCCAGCATTGTCTTTGACCAGACGCCCCCGGACCCGTTGCAGGCGGGCGTCACGCTGGACCTGGGTGCAGCCTTCTCCCGCAGCCTCACCGGGAAGGTGCGCGTGGACGTTTCCGGCGCGGACGCGCTCTCCGGCCTGGCGCGCGCACTGATTTCGTTCACGGGCACGCCCACCGGTGCGCTCAATGTGCCGTTCACGCGGACCTACAACGACGTGGACGTCCCCAGCCCCGGGACCGACGGGGAGCGCACGGTTTCCGTGTGGCTGGTGGACCGTGCGGGCAACACGTCGCTGCAGGCGGTGACGGACGCCATCTACCTGGACCGGCGGCCCCCGGCGCAGACGCAACTGCAGATCTCCGCCACCGGGTTCAGCCAGTCCTCGGCGGTGACGCTCACCCTGGGCGCGCAAGACGTGTGCGACACCGGCTACCCGGGCTGCGGGTCCTCGCTGTTGGTGGACGCGGTCCAGGTGCTGGTGGCCAATCGTGATGATTTCGTCGGCTCGGAATGGCGGCCATTCGGCCCCGAACTGGCGTGGTTCCTGGCTCCGGGAGAAGGCCTGCGCACCGTGTACGTCAAGTACCGTGACGCGGCCGGCAACGAATCCGTCCGCTACTCGGCGTCCGTGACCGTGGACTCGGTGCCGCCTTCGCGCGCTGTGCTGTTGCTGCAGGAGGGCGCGCCGGTCACCAACACGCAGAACGTGCCCGTGACGCTGACGGCGGATGGCGCCACCACCTACCGCCTCACCCTGGCGGGCCAGACGCCGGGCGCCTTCCTGCCGCTGCCGGCACCGGCCACCTTCCTGCTCGCGGACACGGAGGGCCCGCAGTCCGTCGTGGCGGACCTCGCGGATGACGCCGGGCACACCGTTTCCACCTCGGCGAGCATTGAGCTGGACCGCACGCCTCCCGCTGCGGTGGTCATCCGCAGCGTGGGCGCGCGCACCTCGTCGGCCTTTGTGGACTGGAGTGACAGCACGGATCCGGCCCCCGGCGGAGGCACGCGCGCGGTGACGCACTACCGGCTGGAGGCCCTGCAGGGCGCCACGGTGAAGGCGTCCGCGGAGTTCTCCCTGAGCGACGGGTGGCTGGAGAGCCTGCCGCCGTACACCAACCTCACCTTCCGCGTGACCGCGCTGGATGCGGCCGGCAACCCCTCGGCGGTTTCACCGGCCATCAGCGCCATGGTGGGCCTCCAGAGCGAACCGCTGCCCGACCTGACACTGCTGGAAGTGCCACTGGTTTCCTACCGCGGGTTCGTGATTGCCAACCTATCGCATGGCAGCAACAAGGGGCCCACGTCGTTTGACGTCTGTGACGCGCGCGCCGGGCGTTGCGAGGGCCCGCTGCAGCACACCCAGCGTGACCTGCAGACCCTGGACGGCATCCCGGCCACGAGCAATGCCCGCGCGATCTCCAACCTCGTGGTGAGTCCACAGGGGCTGTTCGTGTTCCAGGCGTGGCAGGATGCGGCGTCCGCGTACTCGCTGCACGCGCTGCGCTTTGACGCCACCCGGAGCAACCTGGCCGCCGTGCCTGACCTGCCGTCGTGGACCTACCGGGCCCTCGGGCCGGCCAACGCCGTCAGCCGGCACCTGACGGCGTCCGCCAACCGGCAGCTTGTGGGCGTGGCGTATCACGAGGACAGCACCACCTTCACCCTCCACACCTGCGCGCTGGCGCGGGATTGCGCCGCGGCCATCGAGTGGACGGGGCCGGTGCGGCTGGTCAACGCGGACCCGGCGTGGCGGTGGACGGGCCTGCTGGATCCCCCGGCATTGGAGTTCGGCCAGAATCACCTGTTTGCCGCCTACCGGTCCAACAATGGGACGCAACCGGGGGTGGCGGTGCTTTCCTGCGCCATGGCGGAGGGATGTCGAACGTCGTCCACGCCGTGGGTGGGCGCGTTCCTCCCGGTGGAGGGCCCGGTGATGGTCCGCCTGCTGGAGACCCCCGGTCATTTGTACGTATTCGCCGCGCGGGAAATCGGTGGCATTACCGACCCGGACGCGCTCAGCATGTGGCGGTGTGATTTCACCGGCAGCGCCACGCGGGACCGCCAGTGTGACACCGCCGCCAAGTTCACCGGGCCGGTGGACCTGGTGACGCCCAGCAGCATGTCCAGCCGCCTGCCCGGCGTGGCGTGGTGGGCGGGGGTGCTGCACCTGGCCGTGCGGGATTGGATCAAGGGGGATGTCTACTACGCGCGCTGCAACGAACAGGCGGCCGACTGCATGGATCCCCTCTCCTGGGCGATGGACAGCGTACCGGTGGAAAGCGTGGGAAACGTGAACGGCGGCGGTGCACCGCTGGCCCTGGTGGGTGGCAACCCCATCATCCTGGCCAGCCGCACGGCGGCGGATTCCACCATCCTGCAGAGCGCCACGCCGGCGCCCCTGCAACGCGCCCTGTTGCCGGACGTTGTCAACGGCGGCCTGGTGGCGCGGTGGACCTCCGCGGCGGCGGGCAGCGTGGATGGCTACAGCATTGCGTACAGCACCGTGGGACCGCTGGCTCCCTTTGACCAGTCCCTGGCGGTGGCCGGCGGTGCCGTGGAAACGGCGCAGGTCTCCAACGTCAACGGCGTGCCTCATTCCGGCACGCTGGTGGCTGCCGCCGGCCTGGACCGCTCGGTGGCCTTCCCCACCTTCACGGTCAAGGGCGCAGGCAGCGTCGTCCTCAATACGCTTTCGCGGGGTGCGTACGAATACTCCGCGAACAGCAACTGCCACGTGGTGGCCTACGCGGGGCCGGGTGACACGGTGCACGCCTCCGCCTGCGCCAAGTCCAGCGGTTGCAACCAGGCGTCCAACTGGAACGACGTGGAGATTGAACCCGTCCGCAGCGCCGGCAACGCCAACGTCAACAGTGTGACCGCCGCCGCCAACGCCACGCACCTCTATGTCGCGTGGGCCCATGAAGGTCCCGGCGAAGTGAAGGTGGAACGCCGCACGCTCAGTTCGGGATGCGCGCTGGGCACCACGGGAACCGCCGTGACCGTCTACCTGGCTCCACCCAGCCCCTCGCGCCAACCCGAATACCTCTCCATTGCGGCCACGTCCTCCCGCGTCTTCCTGGCCTTTGACGCGCATTGGCAGAGTTTCACGACCAGCGGCTCCACCGACATGCAGTACCGCGTCTGCGCCACCAGCACCCTGTGTGACGCCGCTGCCGATTTCACCACGCTCACCTGGCCCCACGGGTACGGCGGCGGTTCTTTGGCACTCACGTCCACGGCGCTGTATTGGGCCATGCTCCTGGGCGACAACACGACCGCGCAAACGGGCATTCAAGTGTGGCGGTGTGCGCTCTCCAGCGGATGCGACGCGACCACGGATTGGACCGCCGGGGCCTGGATGTACCCGCCAGCCGCGGGCCTCAGCGGCCAGATCGTCGGGCGCATGCGGCTGCAGGTGGATTCCGCAGGCGCGCTTGCCTTCACGTGGCTCCGGCGCCAGGCCGCGCTGTGTTCCGAACCCGCGGCCGGCACCCTGTGCCTGGGCGCGGAAGACTGGAAGCAGGTCTGGTTCAATGGGTCCGTCGCGTTCGAGGACACCAGCACGCCCAGCGCCGCGGTCCTGGGTACCGCCAACGGGGACCTGGTCATGGTGGCGGGCGGCAACGGCCGCATTGACCTGGGGCGCTGTGGCGGCCGGTGCTGGGAGCCCGACAACTGGCTGGGGGGCAGCGCCACCATCAGTCAGTACACCAACCTCAAGGCGGGGGCCGGCGTTGTGGCCGCCAACGGTGAGGTCACACTGGTGTACGAGCACCTGAACGACCTCCGGTTTGTTACCGGGTTGAGCCTGGACTACCTGGTGCCATGAGCGATGGCTGTGCCAGCGTGATGGGCAGGCGCGGGGGAATGCCCGGCTATGTGTGGTCATGGAACGTGCGGGGGAGGCCGGAGGCCACATGACCCAAGCTCAGGACTGCCCGAACATCCAGCACTGTCCGCTGTTCCCGCGCTTCCAGCTGGGCGGCGCGCTTGCCGTGTGGCAGACCAATTAACGCCACGGCGACTTCCGGGCGCTGTGAGCGCTTCAGGATGGCGCAGCGCGGGGAGCGGCCGTCACCGGACATGCTCCCCAACGGGAAGATGCTGCCGCCACACTGAATGATTGGGTGTCAGCGCACCGGTTCCGCCCCGGTGGCCACGTCCTGGTAGCGCTTGATTGCACGCCCGCCGCGAAAGACAACAGGCGCCAGTACGAGGGCAAAAGCGGGCGCAAAGAGTCAGCCTTTGGCGTGCTGATGCCGTGGAGGTCGCCCACCAATCCAGGCAAGGACCGCGGCGCGGAGCGCGGCATGCAGCGTCATGCCGTCAGCCTTGGCGCGTTCTTCAAGGCGCTCCCACACAGAGGCCGGGAAGCGGATTGATCGCGGGATGGTGGGCCCGGTCTCATGGCCCTTCTTGGGGCGGCCTGTGGTCACGTTGATGGTGTAGCCCTCCTCGGCGATGCGGGCAGCGTAGGGGTTGGGAACCCGCTGGTATTTGCTGAAATCAATCTCGGGGATCTCCTCAAGGGACTTCTTGGATGGGCCACCGCGGTCCTTGATGGTCCTCCGCTTAGGTGTCTTCTTCATAGCGTCTCCTCTCGTGGGGCGTGGCCCTGCGTGCGCTGATGATGCGAGTGGCATCCTCCGCAACCTCGACGTGGACAACAACCAGAAGCCGCTGCTGTTCCGAAATGCCCACCAGCAACATCCGCTCCGGATGCAGGAGGTCTCGCCAGAAGGCCCCCAGAGGGTCCTCGAATGCCGTGACCGCCTCCTCGAAGGAGACACCATGCTTTTCGCGGTTGGCCAAGGCTTTGCGGCTGTCCCATGTGAATCTCACCGGCATAAGTGTAACACCCTTTTACCGCGTGGCCACCAGGACCGCTCCGCAGCGGAAAGCCCGCTCCCTGTGAGATCCTCGGCGACAGTCAGCCGAGCCCCGCGGCGCCGCCAAGGAATCCATTCCCTAGGCAACATCCGCTGCCGTTCATCCGCGAGGCGAGCAACGGCGACCGGCACGCGCACGGTGGTTGACGCCGACTCAGCGCACCGGTTCCGCCCCGGTGGCCACGTCCTGGTAGCGCTTGACGCACGCGGCGAAGAAGTCCCGCATCACCGTCTCCGTGGCGCCCTGCACCACGCGGTTGAGCACCGGGATCTTCTCAATGGTCTCCAGCGTCCCGGGGAACGTGTCAATGCGGTGCTCGGATTCAAACTCCGCCTTGGTCTTCCCGCCGCGCGCGGAGAACCGCAGCTCGCCCATGTCAATGAGCGTGGTCTTGTTGTCGGAGGCCAGCACTTCCCACTTCACGGCCACGGTGCGGTTCTTGTCGTCGTAGACAATCTTCTCAACCTTGGTCATGTCATTGGCGTAGTTGCCAAACAGCGGCCGCAGGTACTTGCTCAGCGGTGTCTCGGTGACCATGCGCTCGCGCTGCTCGGTCACCCGGCCCTGCGCGTCGCGCGCGGTCACCTTGACCTCGCCACCGCGGTACTCCGCCAGGTTGGGCCCCCAGCGGTCCGGCGGCATCTTCTTCACAAACTCCTCAAACGGCAGGTCAATCACGCCCTCGGTCAGCGTGTGCAGCTTGTCGGCGTGCTTGAACGTTCCCGTCAGCACCGTGCCGCGGTCCATGCGCGTTTCGCGCTCGGCCAGCACGGATTCAAAGCGCGCCCGCACGCCCGGGTCCAGCTTCACGGACGGGTCCGCCAGCTTGGTGGCAATGAACTTGGCCTCCACCGTGTTGGGCGCAAAACCGCGGTCCAACAGGAAGCTGTTGGCCACCACCGCCCGTTCCACCTTGCGGCCCTCGTCACGGGAGACAAAGCCATCCGCCGCAACCTGGCGCCACACCTGCTCCAGCTTCTCCGGCGAATGGCTGTTGGTCTCCGCCACCTTGCCCGGCACGGACGCGTAGTCCTCCGGCTTGAATGCATCACGGGTGATGGGAATGTGCTGCGGTGAGGTGCCAACGGAGCGGGTCATGGGAACTCCTCAGGCGGTGTGCCCGGACGCGTACCGGATAGATCCCGCGCCCGACGGTGGCAACGTTACCCGAGGGAACATGGCAGGCCGCCACGGGCGCGGACTAAGCGTGGCGCATGGGGTGGACCACAACGGAGCCGTGGCGTGTCGTGGTGCTGGTGGCGTCGGCCGGGCTGCTTGGCACGTCGTGCACGTCGTGCCGGCATGATTGCGGGTTGGGTAAAGCACCGGCCATCTGCGTGGACGGATTCCGCGCGGCGCCTACCATCAACGGCGAGCCCTGGCGGCCGGACGGCGGGATGCCGCGCGTGTTCGTTGAGTTGGCGTGTGACACGGGGACCCCGTTCCTGATGGGCATCAATGGCGCTGCGGCGGACGCGGGTTGGGACGTGGAGCGGGGGCCGTGCTGCCAGTTCAACAACGAGGACGCGCGCGCGCGGGCGCACCCGTCCTTCAACTTCCGCGCCGTGGACACCGGCACCCGCGAGCCGATTCTTCCACGCACCACGTTCCGGCCGACCGAAACGGAACTCGCCGACGGGTGGCTGATCGTCGAGGGACTGGGCCACGTGGACGATCTGCGGTTCAGCTTCACCGAAGCGTCCGACACCCGATTCATGTACGTGGCGCTGGCGGTGGTGACGGTTGCAGCGTCGCGCGGGGGTGCACCCTGGGATCGTGACGGCTCCGGGCCGGATGTGGTGGCCCTGTGGGGCGACGGACCACCCATCGTCATTGGGGAGGACGCGGGAACGTCCACGGCCGCGCCGCACCGGTTCCTCACCCTGTCGCGCCAACAGCTGCTGGCTGACGGGATCCAGCTGGCACTGGACGACGACGACTCCACCGAGTGGGTGGCGCGCGACGTGGACGGCTCCTTCACCCAGGCCGACGTGGAGCGCGGTGAGCGCGTGCTGCTGGGCGAACAACTGGCGGAAGAGATCCGTCTGGTGGCGCGCAACGTGGACCGCCCGGCGCTGTGCGACTGACGGAGGCCATCGCTGTGTCCCGCTTTCTCGTCCCCCTCGCGTTGGCCGCCACCGCTTGCACCGGCACGGACATCATAGGACCAGCCGACGGCGGTTCCGGCAGCTCCGGGTGGGCGGCGGTTGACTGCACGGCGGATGGGACCGTCACCATCTCGGGAGAGGTCGCCGTCGCCGGAGTGGATGACCGCGTGCCCGTGCAGGGCTTCTCCGGCGGGCTCAACGCGTTCGCGCACCGCACGGGCGAGTTCATCCAGCTTGTTGGACAGGCGGAGCTGGGCCGGTACTCCGTGTGCGGTCCGGTGCCCTGGCCGGGCACCGCGTGGGTGGGCCTGTCTGACGACGCCAGCCCGCATCCGACGTGGCGCTCAACCGGCGTGGCACCGGGCCTGACCATCCCGCTGGACCTGGTGAGCCTGCCGCCGGAGGACCTGGTCTGGCGCGGTGGCGCCTGGACGCTGCGCACGCGCGCGCTGCTGGTCAATCAGCCCGCCGGGCCACCAGCCACCATGCGCGCCATGGTCCTTTCGCCGGTGGATGAGCCAGCACGGATCGGCCTGCCGCTCCTCGCGGGGTCTGTACTGGATCCGCTGGTCTTCGTCGTGCTGGATGCGGCGGCGGACGTGCGCGTCCTGGTCCCGCGCCATGCATGGCACCGCGTGGCGGCCAACGCGAGCACGCCGCTGGCTGTGTACTGTGCTGACGGCGATCCCGGGTGGGCGCCTGCCGGCCCAGGGGACCTCCAACACGTCGACGGGACATCCCTCACGCCCGCCGAGCGTGCCGCACTGGGTTCCGCAGACGCGTCCAGCGTGGTGCTCGCGTCGGGGCGCATGGCCGCGGGGAAGTGCATGTTCGCATGGGACGGGTTGCCCTCAGGGTGCGTCTGCGCGTGGCTCACGGACGAGGCGGACGTGCCGCTCCCGGGCACGCTGGCGTCGCTGAGCGGCGCGCTGCCGTTGGACGTGTTCACCCCGGTCGCCACGGATGTGGACGGGCACGCGTGCTTCACGGTGTCCCAAGGCGCCGGCAGTGTGACGGTCACCGCGTTGAACGGAACAGCGCGGCGCGCCTCAGACCCCATTGCGCTGGTGCCACCCTCGATCGGCTGCGCGGACCTCGGCCGCGTTCCCCTACATCCGACGGGTGAACGAGCCGTGCACATCGCAGAACTCTCCGGCCGCACGCTGCTGGCCAGCGGCGGACCCGCAGCCGGCGCGCGGGTCCTCGTCGTAGACCCGGGGCTCGGGTTCCACGCGTACGTGGACGCGTGCGCGTTTGCGCCGTGCGTGCGCGAGGCCATCACCGACGGGGATGGCCGCTTCCTGCTGCGCCTCCCCTTCCGCGACCGCGCGGAGCTCCGCGTGACGGCATGGAGCGAGGACGGCGGCACCCGGCGCCGGTGGTACGGCGGGTTGGACGTGAAGGACCCCGCCGGTGATTGGACCGTCTACCTGTACCCGGAATCCGCGGAGACCACGGTCACCCTCTCGGTGACGGGTGACGCGCTCAGCTGGACCCCCGCCGTCGGACTGGCGGACCTCAGCGTGCGGCGCGCGGGCGTCGTGGAGACCTGGCGCATCACCGGCACGTGGCTGCTGCCGCCGGTGCAGCTGGGCGTGGTGCCCGCGGGCGCCGTGGAGCGGACCCCGCCAACGGGCGATCTGTCGGCGTGGACCGACGTGGTGGTGGACGGGGTGACCGGAATGGAGGGGTTCCTCGCCACCGTGCACGGCGAGCTGTCGCGATGAGCCTTCAGCCCTTCATCGCCGCAGCCATCCAGTCCCCGGTGGCGGCGCAGCCCAGTGTCCCGCCCAGGTCCTTGGTGGTCTTACCCTTCCGAATCGCCTCGACGACAACCTCCTCAATGCGGGCGGCGGCCTTCTTGTAGCGGCCCTGCTTGTCCGCACCCAGCTGCGCGGAACGCGGCCCATCCTCAGCGAGGAACTCCAGCATCATCTGCGCGGTGGCAATGGCCGCAACGGGGTTGGCGGTGTCCTTGCCCGCGTACTTGGGCGCGCTGCCGTGAATGGGCTCAAACAGTGACACGCGGCCGGGGTGGATGTTCCCGGACCCCGCCACACCCAGGCCGCCCTGCAGGATGGCGCCCACGTCGGTGAGGATGTCACCAAACATGTTGTTGGTGACAATGACCTGGAAGTTCTCCGGCGCCTTGATGAGCTGCATGCCCAGCGCGTCGGCAAACATGTGCTCGGCGGTGATGCCGGGATAGCTCTTGGCCAGATCGAAAAACACGCGTTCCCACAGGTCGTGCCCGTAGCGGAGCACGTTGTGCTTGTCCGCCATGGTGACCTTCTTCTTGCCGTGCTTCTGCGCAAAGTCGAACGCCGCCTTGCAGATGCGGTGCACGCCCTTGAACGTGTTGATGTCCTCCTGCGTGGCAATCTCGTCGGGCGTGCCCTTCTTGAAGATGCCGCCCATACCCGCGTACAGCCCTTCGGTGTTCTCGCGGAACATGGTCATGTCAATGTCTTTGGCGGTCTTACCCTTGAGCGGGACCAGCCGGTCATCCAGTGCGCGCACCGGGCGCAGGTTGATGTACAGGTCCAGCTCAAACCGCATGGCCAGCAGGATGTCCTTGGCGTGGCGCATGTCCGGGATGCGCGGGTCACCCATGGCGCCCAGGTAGACGGCGTCCCAGTTCTTGCGGAAGTCCTCCATCTGGCCGGGGGGCAGGGCCACGCCGTCCTTGAGGTAGCGCTCAGCGCCGTAGTCAAACTCCTTGATCTCCAGTCCAAGCTTGAACGCCTCGTCGGCTGCGCGGAGGACCTTGAGGCCCTCGCGGATGACGTCCACTCCGATTCCGTCTCCAGCGATGACTGCGATGCGGGACATGCGGCGCGACTCCTGTGTGGGGGGATGGAAGGGGTGCGCATATCTGGTCCAACACCCCGCGGGAGTCCAGCGGCGGGCCCAGTCCGCGCGTGCTAGGAGCGCGGCCATGACGCCGACGCTCCTGCTCCTGGCCGCCCTTGCCGGCGAACCGCCTCCCCTTGCCGATGCGCCGGTTCCCGCGGGGGCCTTGCAGGGGCCCTCCAGCGCGCGCCTGGCGGCGCCGGTGACGGTCCGGTTTGTGGACGGCTTCCCGGACGAGCCCACGCCGATGATGCCGCAGGGAGGCGCACGTGCGCGCGGCAGTTCGCCGGCACCGGCGGAGGGGCTGCGCACGTTCACGCTGGACGTGGCGCGGCGGCATTTTGAGGAGGCAAAGTGGGGCAAGGCGGCGGGCAAGGGCCGTGAGCTGGTGATCCGCTCGGTGGCGCTCACCGTCAGCCAGGGACCGGTCTACAACGCCACCGTCGTCGTGGACCGGGTGCAGGACGGGCGCCGGCTGGGGCAGGCCACGGGCCAGGGCACATCCTGGGTGGACCGGAGCAACCAGCACCTGGCGGCGGCGTTTGCGGGGCCTTTTGCGGGGCTGGCGGCGCATGACGCCAGTTCACCCAAGGCCAGGCAGGACGCCACGGCCATCCGCCTGGCCACGCTGCGCGCATTGGACAGCGCGCTGTACCAGTTGGCGGCGTACTGGTCCGGCGAGCAGCTGGCTGACGAATACCGGCGGCAGGCGCAGGAAGGGCAGAACAAGGGGAAGAAGTGAAGCACGCCATTCCTGACGAGGACTGGCCGACACCGGAAGAGGCGGCGCGGTCCCGGCTGTTCTCCCCGCTGGCGCTGACGCCCACCTGCACGCTCAGCAGCCGCACGTGGGTCCCCGCCATGGTGCCGTGGCGCGCCACGGACGCGGGCGAGGTCACCGCCGACAACGTGGCGTGGTACGGGCGGTTCGCCGCGGGCGAGCCGGGCGTGGTGGTGGTGGAAGCCACCGGTATCCGCGACGTCCCGTCGGGACCGCTGCTGCGCATTGGGCATGAGCGCTACTTGGACGGGCTGAAGCGCATTGCTGATGTCATTCACGAGCGCAGCGGTGGGCGCACCCGCGCGTTCATCCAGCTCATTGACTTCCTGGCCATCCGCCGCCGCCCAGAGCCGGCGCGCTTCTTTGAGCGGTTTCTCGCTGTCACGCCGGAACACCGGCGCGCGCTGGCGCGCCGGGACGGCCGCGACTGGGAGGCTGCGCCGGAAACGGAGGTGCGCGCGCGCCTCGCCGCGCTGGACGAGGCGCAGCGGGCGGACATCCTTGGTGCGCGCGAACTTGAGGCGCTGCGCATGGGCCACCGCGAGCGCGTGACGGACACGCACCTGCCGCACATCGCTGAGCTGCCCAAGGTGTTGCCGCAGTTGTTCGCAGACGCCTGCGCGCGCGCGGAGCGTGCCGGGTTTGACGGCGTGGAGCTGCACTATGCGCACGCGTACACCATGGCGTCGTTTCTTTCGCGGCTGAACACGCGGGGTGACGGATACGGCGGCGGGCTCCCCGGGCGCGTGCGGCTCCCGCTGGAGGTGCTGCGCGCGTGCCGCGCCGCGCTGCGTCCGTCCACCGTGCTCGGCTGCCGCATGCTCTGTGACGAGGCCATCCCGGGCGGCAGCGACGTGGACGACGCGTGCACCATCGCCGTGGAGCTGGGGCACGCGGGGATGGACTTCATCTCGCTGAGCCGGGGCGGGAAGTTTGAGGACGCCCGGCAGCCGCGTATCGGTGAGGCCGCCTACCCGTACACCGGCCCCTCGGGCCACGCGTGCATGCCCACCATCCGCGTGGACGGTGACGGACCGCTGGGCCGCAACCTCCCGCTGGCGCGCCGCGTGCGGGACGCACTGCGCACCGCGGGATTGGCCACACCCACGGTGGCCGCGGGCGGCATCGTCGGCTTTCGGCTGGCGGAGCGCGCGCTGCAGGAGGGCGCGTGTGACCTGGTGGCCAGCGCGCGGCAGAGCCTGGCGGACCCGGACTGGTGGCTGAAGGTGCGCACCGGCCGCGGCGCGGAGGTCCGCCGCTGCAAACTCACCAACTACTGCGAGGCCCTGGACCAGCGGCACCGCCGGGTCACCTGTCAGCTGTGGGACCGCCTGCCCGGTGACGACGTCCCGCGCGACGACGGACGGCGCCTGCTGCCACCTCCGTGGAACCGCTGAGGCGCCGTCAGAGCGGGCCGGTGACCACGCCGCCCGCCTTCTCCACCAGCCGGACAAACTTGTCCTTCACCTCGTTGCGCAGCGGACGGTGCGTCAGCGCCAGTTTCTCCTCCACCAGGTGGACCTCCGTCCCGTCCGGCCGCGCCTGCGCGGTGAAGGTCAGCGTGGAGGTCCCCAGCTTGGACAGCGTGGCGCGGATGCGTCCGTTCTCCAGCGTGATGCGGGTGATCTCGCCCAGGCGGCGTCCCACCATGGCCGCCTCCAGCGCCCGCACAATGGAAGCGGCGTCCATGTCCTTGAAGAATGCCTTCATCCGCGGCGTCTCCGGGCCCACCGGCCGCGCGGCCGTGGCGCCTTCTTGCAGGGGGTCCCCTGTACTAGCGTGCGCCCCCCATGGAGCGGAACCCGGCCGAACCCGCGCGTGATGATGACCTCACCGGGGAGGCGCTGGCCGGTCACTACCTGGTCACGGAACGCACCTACTCCTCCGGCGGCCGCACGCAGTACCGGGGCTGCACCACCGACGGAAAACGCAACGTGGACATCACGGTGTTCCCGCCGGAGGTGGGCCGCGCGGAGGCGGATGCGCGCGCGTTTGCAGCCCAGGTGCGCACGCTCAAGGAGCTGTCACACCCGGGCATCCCGGACCTGTTGGAGGGCGGCGTCACCGACGACGGACGCCGCTTCCTGGTGCACACGCGCGTGGAGGGCCGCTCGCTGCGGGACCTTCTCAAGGCCGAGGCCCCGCTGGGGCCGGACCGCGCGGCCGCGCTGCTCATGAAGATCGCGCGGGTGCTCAGCGCGGCGCGGTCGGGCGGGGTGATGCACGGCAACCTCAAGCCGGAGGCCATCCGGCTCGTCGTGTCGGACCGGGATCTTGAGGCCGTGGCCATCCCGGACATGGGCGTGGCAAAGCTGGGGCGCCTGCGGCCGGGCGCGCGTGGCGTGGTCACCGGCACGCCGCACTACATGAGCCCGGAACAGGCAACCGGCACCGCGGACGAACCGCGCAGCGACGTCTACGCGCTGGGCGTGATGGCGTTTGAGATGCTGACCGGGCGCGTGCCGTTCCCCGGTAGCGACGACGCCGCGGTGTTGAAGGCGCACGTGGAAGCCACGCCGCCGCGTTTGACCGAGGTGGACCCGCACAACACGGCCAGCCCCATGTTCCAGCAGCTGCTGGACCGCATGCTGGCGCGCAAGCCGGAGGCCCGCCCCTCGCACGCGGCGCTGCTGGAGGAGTTTGCCATCCTGCCCGAGTTCCTGGACGACGGCGGCGGCGGTGGCGCCAACGCGCTGGGGGGCATCCCGCGGGACGACCACGGCGGGGCGGGGTCCATCTCGTTCGGCACGCGCGGCCCGGACTCCTCAGAGTTGCCGCGGCCGGCCGCGCCGGGTGGGGGCGTGCCGAGCTGGGCGTTGGCCGTAGCCGGCCTGCTGGTGCTGGGCGCGGCGGGCGCGTTCCTGGCGCAGCGTGCGCCTGAACCCGCCGCGCCGCCGCCGCCGCCGCCCGCCGCACCGGCGCCCGCCGCGCCGGCGCCTGCCCCGCGGGACAGCCGCGTGGTGGTGGACATGGACGGCCTGCGCATGCGCCCGCGGGCAAAGGCCGCGCCGGTCCCGGCCCCCGCCGCCGCCCGCCCCGCCGCGGAGGTTCCCGCCGGCGCCACCAGCGGCCTGCTGGTGACCATCCACGTGACGTCGGACCCGCCCGGCGCGGCCGTCTTTGAGGGCGCCATCCCGCGCGGGACCACCCCGGCGCAGGTGGTCCTGCCGCGCGGGGATTCGCCGCGGGTGCTGTCCTTCCGCCTGGACGGGTATGACGACGTGGTGCGGACGGTGGTGCCCAATGCCGGCGCGGACCTCAAGGTGGTGCTGCAGAAGAAGGCCGCAGCGGTGCCGCCGCAGGAGCCGCCCGCGCCCGCGGCCACCGAGCCCGCGCGCGTAGAACCGCCAAAACCCGCGGTGCCCGCCGCCGCCGCGGAGCCCCCCGCCAAGGCACCGGCGGCGGACCCCAAGCCGGAGCCCGCACGGGCCAAGGAGACCGAACCGAAGCCCGCCGAGGACAAGCCGCCCGCCCCCGAGGAGAAGGCCGCAGCGCCGGAGCCGGACAAGCAGCCGGCGGAGCCCGCGCCGGCGGTGGAAGCCGCACCCTGACGCGGGCCGGTCAGTCCGGGCGCTCCACGGAGAACGACCCGCGGATCTCGTGCGCACCGTAGGCGCCGTACACGGGGTCCAAACCACCGGGAAAGTGCGCGGTGTAGTCGTAGATCCACGCGCGCCCGTCCGCCGCGTCACGGACCGTCACCGTGACGCTGTCCGAGGGCAGGTCAAAACTCCAGTTGGACCGGTTCCACTCCGCGCAGCCGTGCACCACGCCCTCACCCGCGGTGAACGTGACAGTCCGGCCGGGATACAGGTCGGGCCGCGTGAGGCCGTCCTGCAGCTGGAAGATGGTCATGGCCGGGCCGCGCGGCGAGGGGACCACCGTGTTCACGGTGAGCGCGTTGCCGTCGTTGAACGCGGCCAGGTCGCACGCGCCGTGGTTGAACGCGCGGAACGGGCCCACGTCACCCTTGAAGCGTCCGTCCGTCACGCGCACGGGGTGCAGCCCCAGGCCCTGCCGGGCGTCCACGCACAGGTCCATGCCTTCCGGCTGCGGCGGCTGGCACAGGAAGAACTCGGTGCACTGGAGTCCCGCGCCGCAGTCGGTATGTGACACGCACGGCTTGCCCTCAGACGCGCAGCCCACAAGCCACACCCCAAGCACTGCCACCATGCTGACCGCTCGCATTGCGCCTCCGCTTCCCCCGGCGCGGCACGCGCGCGCGGCGGAGGTTGCATGGTGCCAAGCCGCCGGGCTGCTGCAATGTCCGATGCATGTGAACCCATGTGGTTTGACGCGCTCAGCCGCCCACGGTCCGGGTCTTCGGGTCAGCCCACCGCGCAAACTCACGGTGATGCAGGCTGGTGCGGAACTCCACAATCTCAAACGTGGCCGCGCCCTCCTGCACAAACGGGTCCGTCTGCAGCAGCGCCTCCAGGGCGTCACGCGTCAGCCCGCGGGCCAGGATGACTCCACCGGTGCGCGGCAGCTGCCGGCCCGCGGCGGCAAAGGTGCCCGCGCGCAGGTGCGGCTCCAGGAACGCCACGTGGCGGTCCATGAGGCGGTCCACCTCGGCCAGTGGCTTGGTGTAGCGCAGCAGGACCACGAACACGGCGATGCCCTCAGCGGCCGGCTTCCACGCGGTTCTTGCCCGCGCGCTTGGCGGCATACATCGCCTCGTCGGCGCGGCGGATGACGTCGTCGCGCTTTTCACCGCCGCGGTGGGCGGCAACGCCGATGCTGACGGTGAGCCGGATGCTGGACGCGCCCACTGTCAGCGTCGCCGCCTCCACGCCCGCGCGCGCCCGCTCCGCCACGCGGATGGCGCGCGCCATCTCCAGGCCGGGCAGCACCAGCAGGAACTCTTCGCCGCCGTAGCGGATGACGCCGTCACCCACGCGCAGCAGCCCGGAGAGGACCAGCGCCACGCGCCGCAGCGCCTCATCACCCACGGCGTGGCCGTAGCGGTCATTGACCTGCTTGAAGTCATCCAGGTCCACCATGATGACGGACACCGGTTCCCCGTCATTGGCGCGCGGCAGCCCCTCCGGGAGCACCAGGTCCAGGCCGCGCCGGTTCAGCGCCCCGGTCAACGGGTCCACCTGGGACAGGCGCGCCAGCCGCGCCAGTTCCACCTGCGGCGCGCAGATGCCCGCCAGCAGCTCCAGCACGTCCTGGTCCTCGTCAGAAAAGTGCCCCAGCTCCGGGTGCACCGCGGACAGCACGCCTACGCACACGCGCCCGCTCACCAGCGGCACGCCCAGGAAGCTGCCAATGGCCGCCTTCTGGTCCGGGCGCTTGAGGAACCGCGGGTCCTTCTCCGCGTCCCCCAGGCGCAGCGGCTCCAGCTGGCGCGCCACCCAGCCCACCAGACCCTGCCCCAGTTCAAACTCGCCCAGCGCGTTTTCATGCAGCGGCTCACCCGCGCGCACGGTGGCAATCAGCTTCTGACCGGTGGGGTCCAACAGGCGCACGCTGGCGCGCTCCACGCCCAGCACGCGCGCCGCTGTGTCCGCAATGGCCTGCAGCATCTGCTCCAGGGTCAACGGCTGCTGGAGCCGCCGGGTGAGCCCGGACAGCTCGCGGATCTGCGTCCCGTTCATGGCATTCACCCTGGCCTCACGGCAGGAGTCTCCCCGGCCGGCGCCCGCCCGTGCAAGGCCAGTGCGGGTGTGAAGGCCGGCCCCGCAGGCGCGCGCGCTGGTTAAGGAAAGTCCTGGAAAACCCGTTCAACGGATTGCCTGCACGTCGCCGTCCGGTCAGGCGAACACGTCCTGCAAGGCCGCGGCGGAGACCAGCCGGCGCGCCCACTGCTCCACGTCCGCCGACCCGCCGCTGTCCACGCGCTGGGTGACCCACGCAGGCAACTCGCCGAATCGTGCGCTGAGGAGGGTGAGCAGCAGCGCGCGCTGACCCTGCTGGACGCCCTGCTGGACGCCCTGCTGGAGGCCCTGTTGGAGGCCCTGTTGGCGTCCCTGCTCAATGAGTTGCTGGCCTGCGGTCACAATGGCCTCCTCCACCCGTGGGTCCAGCAGGGCGCGCGCCGTTTCCCGGAGGCTCACCACCGACACGCGGCTGCTGACTTGGATAATGTACCGCAGCACCACGGCCAACGCATCCGTGCCTGCCGGCGCGTGGACCACCTGCTGCAGAAGGTCCAGCCACTGGCCAATGACCTGGTCCACGTCGCCGCGGGCGTGCTTGAGGGCCAGCAGCACCAGCGTGGGCAGTGAGGCCATGGCCCGCCGCCGGAGGTCATCGTCAGAGACGTGCCCCAGATCCTCCAGGATGAAGCGCAAGGACGGCAGGTGCGCGCGCGCTTCGCCGAGTGTCGCGGCATCCAGGTCCAGCGCGGCGTGCAGGTCCGTGGGGGCGTGCCACCGGTCCGTGCCGTGGAAGAGGACCACCGGGAGGACGGCGGGCACCCGGGTGGCATCCGCATGGTCGGCCAGCCAGCGGTCCCAGGCGCGCACGGCATAGCGCAGCAGGCGCAGCGCCATCAGCGGGTCCTCGCTGCTCTGGTGCTCGAACAGCACGTAGAGCAGCGCGGAACCCCCGCCCAGCGTGGTGACGCGGAACAACAGGTCGCTGTGGCGGGAGGCGAGCTCCTTGTCCACAAAGCTCCCGGGTTCCTGTGCCAGCGACGACCAGTCCAGCCGGGCGGAAAGGCCCGCGGGAAGAACGGTGCGCAGCACGTCCGCCGCCCGGTCAGGCTGCGAAAACGTCCACTTGAACAGCGCATCGTGCGGGTTGGCCACGGCCACCGTTCCCGGCCCGCCTGGGGCAGGACACCGCCATGATTCAGCGGTGGAACAGCATCTCGCGGTACTTGGGATACGGCCACAGCGCGTCGTCAACCAGCGCCTCCAGCGTGTCCGCGTCCTTGCGCACCGCAGGGCGATCGCATTCTGGCTTGGGAACTTGAGAGGGGGGCTGCGTTCCGGAGGGCCGTGAGTCGAGGCAAGGGCGTGTGGCTCTGAAAAAGGTCAGCGGAAACGATCTGTTGCGTGCGAGGTCAAAGGCGAGTCCTC